>JAEZJJ010000009.1 GCA_023436395.1 Bacillota bacterium
CTCTTGTTGCAGCTGGCTCTACGTCGTTACTTGCTTTGATGGTAAATGATGCGTTGCCTACTGCTGTTGGCGTGCCACTTATTTCTCCGGTGCTACTATTAAGGCTCAAGCCTACTGGCAATGTGCCGCTGTCAACAGACCATTTAATGGGTGTATCTCCTGTTGCTGTAAGTGTTTGGCTATAACTTGTCCCTACAGTGCCATTTGGTAAGCTAGTTGTTGTAATAATGGGGGCTATTGGTGTTCGTTCCCATTTTGCCCAGTATATTTTGTCACCTGTATCTGTTATTTCTATTGTTTCTACTGAATCTCCTGTACAGTCTTCATTTGTATACCATCCCTCAAAGCTATGCTCTGTCTTGCTTGGTATTGGTAATATTGTCCCTTCTCCATAGGTATATCCACTTGGTGCATTTGCTCCTTGTGTTCCTTCATTTAGATTATAAGTTATGCTATATTTTGCTACATCTACTGTGACGCTTATTTTTGTATCAAGACTCATACCACTTGCTAATTTTACTACACCCTCTGGTAGTATTTTACCCTTTACATCAAAAGTTTGAGTCTTATTATCAGTCGCATCATAAGTAGATTTCTCTACATCCCACTCTACTGTATAATAAATCTCTTCATTGTTTATTTTGGCTTTTACCTTTTCCTTCAATTCTGCTTTTAACGCATCACTACTTACGGCATGAGTGATCCCACCTATTTCTTCCGGCACCTTAATATCTGTTACAGATGTAAAGAGCACAGAGGACAGATCTAGTTTTAAAGCGGGACGAACACCTAAGCTGTTGTTAACGAAGTAGACAAGGAGGTTAACACAGCCATCTGAGTCCACATAAGCCAAATAGATATCGTAGTCATCCGGAAACCGGAGCCACCAGATCTCATTGGACGTTGCATTTCCTTTGTAGCCCTCAGCATTGTCAGCCATTCTGCTAGCATCATTATTAAATCCAAAAGCTCCACCATTTTGAACTTCATTTACAGAGGGTAATACAATTTTAATTTCTTCCTCTACCGAGCTATAAGGTGTAATATACCCTTGTTCTTGTAAGGTAAAGGCTGTCGATAAAAATTCAGAATTAAGATAACTACAAATATCTGAGCCTGACCAGTAGGTATTAAACGAACTATGATACGGTCTATATTCTAGTATTTCATCACTTAATAAGGTGATGGTATCACTTAATAAATCCTTTTCCATGACACGCCATAGGATAGGTGCTTTGGAGTCATCGTCTTTGGTATACCGTCCAAAGTAAAGTGTATCCCCCTTTGCTACTTCAGGTAATAGGTCTGTAGCTTCTGTTAGCTCTAATAATACTGGCTCACTTGCATAGTCTGTTGAAGAATCAGAATTGATTTGTTCTGCAAATATCTTCAGCTCCCAATTGCTCTCAAAGTTTGATGGGATTGTTACCTTTGCAGTACCTTCTGTAGGACTTCCTTCTGGCAACGCTTTGATAACGCCATAATATTTTAGAACACCACTTGTATCTGTAATCATTGCTGAGAGGTATTGATTTTCGCCTGTTGTAGCCTCTGAGTAACTTATCTCGATTTCTGTTTCCTGTCCTTTTATGTACTTAAACGCTTTTTTATCTATACTTAAGTTTTGTCCTAATGGATTGTTAGTTTCATCATAGCTGTCTATGCATGTTAGTTTTTGATTATTTGAAGAAGATTCTACCGATGCTAATTGGCTATTTGGCGTCTCGGAATTCTTCCCCTCTCCTTGTGCATCAGATGTAAAGAGCACAGAGGACAGATCTAGTTTTAAAGCGGGACGAACACCTAAGCTGTCGGGAACGCTGCTGCCTAAGGCTCTAGGGCCGCCGAAAACACCGCCATCTGAGACCACAGTGGCCGCATAGAAAAGCTCGGCACACGGAGACCGGAGCCACCAGTCCCCATCATACACATTCTTTCCAGTTACTTTGCAGCCCACTGCATTGTCAGCTTTTCTGCTGTCATTATCCTTAAATCCAAAAGCTCCATCATCTTTAACTTCATCTACAGAGGGTAATACAATTTTCTGATTTGGTTTAAATGTATTACCAGCGAAACCTTGTTCATCTACCTCACTATAAGGTGTAATATACTCTTGTTCTGCTGTGGTAAAGGCTGTTCCTAAAAATCCTGTATCTGCATTATTAAGATACTCACAAATATCTGAGCCTGACCAGTTGTCATAACTCCTATTATCAAACTGATTATATTCTAGTATTTCATCACTTAATAAGGTTGCCTTCCCCTCCTCTACTCTCATGACACGCCATAGGATAGGTGCCTTGGAGTCATCGTCTTTGGTATATTGCCCAAAATAAATGGCGGCAGGAGTTGTGATTTGACTCGGACTTTCTAGATTAATACTTGGTGTTGTTTCTGCTTTCACTGGCAACTGCATAGGTAGTAAACTCATGATCATCGTTAGTCCCAGTAATAAACTCATTTTCTTTCTCATACTTTTCCTCTCCCTTCAGATATTCCCAGTCTTTCTTAAAGACTGCTTGACTGAGTATCTTTTTTTGCAACGCATAGGTATGGCCATACCTTACATGACCTAGCCAACTTACTAACTGCTGTCTAACTTCTGAGTGCCGTAAAAGCATCAAAAGCGACATAGATTCACTCTATCATAAATCTTCACCCGAAAATCATCGGCTGCATGAAACATGATTTTTTCGACATGAAACATGATTTTGGGTATGAAAAGGACTTTCACCCATTAGATTGTACCCGTGCCGAGCGCATATAAAAAAAAGAGATTACCAAACTTTAGTAATCTCTTTATCAGATGCGATTGGGGGGACTCGAACCCCCAAGCCCGTTACAGGCACTAGATCCTTAGTCTAGCGCGTATGCCAATTCCGCCACAATCGCGTTGTCTATTATTCATCCCTTAGGACAGATATTATTATAGCTAAGCTTATTACATATGTCAACATCTAAATACAATAATTTCTAGTTTTATTGAGCCACTCCATCGTGTAATTTGTAGGACAGAAGGAATTTCCCCTTTCCCCTATAGTCATAAAATGAAAGAAATCATTTTTTGACACAAAAAAACCTCGTAGTTCTTCATTACGAGGTTTAAGAAATGCGATTGGGGGGACTCGAACCCCCAAGCCCGTTACAGGCACTAGATCCTTAGTCTAGCGCGTATGCCAATTCCGCCACAATCGCATCTTTTGCTTACCGAATCTCTTACGGCAAGACATATTATATCTAATTCCTTTGTATATGTCAACTCTTTTTATGAAGTTATTTTTTAATTATTTTTTAATCCCAACTTCTAATAAACTTTTAAACTTCTATCATTTTCTAGTACTTTATATGTTCTTTTTAAATAGATAGTATGATAGAATTGAATTAATATTGCGGAGGTACAAGCATGAAAAACTTTGTAAAAAACAACACATACTTAAAAGTTTCCTTGTACGCTATTATGGTTGTTGTGGTATCTATATTATTCTATCGTGTCTCTTCTAATACAGATAATATTGCCCCCTCTATTTTAGCTTTTTTTAAAGGAATCATTAGCATTATTTCACCTATTTTATACGGATTACTTATTGCCTATTTATTTAATCCTATTATGATTTTCTTTGAAAATTATTTTGTTAAATGGTTTAAGCCATCTAGCTCTAAACAAAAAAGATTCATTCGTTCTCTTTCTATTGTAGCTGTGTACATTTGCATCATTGGAACACTTATTATTATGTTCCGCTATCTTGTACCACAGATTACAGCTAATATTAAGGATCTTTCAACTGCCTTACCTGATTATGCTAAGGAATTAGAACTAAAAATCAATGAGCTTGAACGTTCTATTAATCAAAACATCTCAGGTTTACCTTATCAATTAGATACTTCTCAAATTTTTACTATGATTGATCCTGCAAAGTATCTTAATACGGATTTCATCGGTAATATCATTAGTAATGTCATGTCACAGGCTATGGGGATTGTCTCTTCCTTATTTAATTGGATTATGGGACTAGTTATTGCCTTCTATATACTGATGCAAAAAGAAAGCTTTTCTTACGGTACCAAACGTATATGCTATACGCTTCTTGACCATCAAAAGGCTACTAAACTCATTGCTATTTGCTCCGAAGGTCATGAAATCTTTATTAAATTCTTCGTAGGTAAGTTCATTGACTCCTTTATTATTGGGGCCATTTGCTTCATTGGTTTATCTATCTTACGTAATCCTTACGCCATCTTACTCTCCATTATTGTAGGCGTATTTAATATGATTCCTTACTTTGGTCCGATACTTGGTGCTATTCCAGCTGTTATTATTACACTCTTTACTGGATTTATGCCAGCTGTGGTAGTAGGAATATTTATTTTTATTCTTCAACAATTTGATGGTCTTGTATTAGGTCCTAAAATCTTAGGAGACTCTATTGGTCTAAGTCCTTTTTGGATTATCTCGGGTATATTAATAGGTGGGGCACTTTGGGGGCCTCTTGGTATGTTCTTTGCTTCTCCTATTATCGCTGTTATTCTAAAAAACCTTAATCGCTATATGGATCGTGTATTAAGTCAAAAAAATATTCAGCTTGACTGCGAAACTATTTCTCCCATTGAGTTATCAGAGCCGTCATCTAAAAAACGTAAAAATAAATAAGAAAAGGAGTTGCCATTAGCCGATTAAATCAAACTAATGTCAACTCCTTATTGTTATTAAAGCATGCTATTAATTTTTTGCTCTAACACAGTTTTAGGAACAGCACCTACTACTTGGTCTACTACTTGACCATCTTTAATGAAAAGAATAGTTGGGATGCTCATGATATTATATTTAGAAGCAATACCACGGTTTTCATCAGTGTTAAGCTTTCCAATACGTGCTTTTCCTTCATAATCACCTGCTAATTCATCAATAACTGGTGCCATCATTTTACATGGTCCACACCAATCAGCGTAGAAGTCTACTACTACTGGAATTGATGATTCAAGTGCATCTGTACTAAAGTTATCATCAGTAAATTTATATGCCATATTTATTTCCTCCTTATAGATGTATATAATAAATGTAGTATTTTTTTATACTTCAATATATGGTTAGTTTATTATATATTGTTTCTAAATGCAACATATAATTATTCTTAGTTAGTATATCTTAGTTTTTAGATTCTATACGTGTTAAGGTTATAAATTCTTTTATATTACAAAAAAATCATGTACATCTAGAACATTCTTCTATGATATACATGATTTCGTATTAACGTGGATTAATGGCTTCTAAGCGGTTTATTGTATAGCCTAATTCAGAGAATTTCTTTTCATACTCTGTCATAATATTATCTTCCATTCCACTATTATGAAGGTCTAAGGTCACATTTTTCATTGTCCAACCACTTACTGAAAATTCTTCAATAGAAAAGGCAAAAAGGCCTTTGTTATCTGTTTTAAAATGAATTTCTCCTTCTTTTTGAAGAATAGAAGCATATTTTTCTAAAAATCCTCTATAAGTTAATCTTCTAATGGCATGTCTTGTTTTTGGCCATGGATCTGAGAAGTTAAGGTATATACGCTCTACTTCTCCTTCCTTAAAGATTTCTTTACAATTACTTACATCAAAATATAAAAATCTTAAGTTACTTGGTCTATCTTCTGCTAAGTTAGCTTTCTTACAAGCTTTATATACAACTGTTTCAGCTCTTTCAGCTGCAATATAATTAATATGAGGATTTCTAAGGGCTAATTCAGTAATAAATCCACCTTTACCACATCCAAATTCAACATGAATAGGATTGTTATTCCCAAAAACCTGATGCCACTTTCCTCTAAACGCTTCTGGACTAGATACAACTCTTTCATCTTGTGCTAAATAATCCGTTGCTCTACTATCTCTTCTTAATCGCATAAGTAATTCAATTCCTTCCTCTTCTATATAAAAGTACTACTCTCCTATTTCTCATTTCATTATCCTTAACTATTATAATCAGCCTATCTTATAAAATCAATGGAGGAATAATCCTGTCAATCTAAAGGACATATACTTGTGTCTTTCTAAACACTTGTATATGTCCTTATTATCTATTATTTCTTTTATTATAAATCTTTTATAAATCTTTCTATTTGCTAAAAGTAATTTTATTATCTTTAAAGCTTACTTTATAGCCTAAATTTTCTCCTACAAAACGAATAGGCAAATAGGCTGATCCCTTATATAATTCTACTTTTGCCCCTTCTATCACTAGTACTTCACTGCCATTTTTTACTGCCTTGCTATAGTTTAAAGGAAGTTCTAATTTAACTGTAGCAGTATCAATATAGGCCACCTTATGTTGTGGTGCATAAGACACACTAATCTCTAGTGCATTTCCTAAAGCCCTAACAGGTAAGAAAGTCTTTCCATTTACACTCATAATAGGCGCATTTAACTCTATTTTTTTCCCATTCAAATAGAATTCCATATCAGGAAACGTCATCTTGCTTGCATCTGAAGCGATTGGTTTTTCACCAGCAATAATTTTTTGTATAGCTTCACTTAATTGATAGGATTTATCTTCTGCACCTAAAATAGTTCCCTGCAGTAACATAGCCCCTAATACAACTATCCCCAACCTTCTTAATTTCATTATTCTTCCCCCTTAACCTAGACTATTTAGTTCCTACTTGTCACGCCCACTCATTCTTGTCCTATCTATTGTAACACCTATTTAACTAACTACGCAATAAAGCTCTAAATCTTCTGATATATACTAACTCTATTAATTAAGCATCAAGGTCTTTCTATTACCTTGATGCTTATTAGGCATTTGCTATTTTATCGAATATAAGATTATAATACCTCTACCATCTCTCTTGTAAATTCAGTTAAATAAGGGCCTGCTAATTCACCATAAGCTTCTATCATTTTCACAATAGCACTTCCTACAATAATGCCATCTGCATACTCCTTCAAAAGGACGGCTTGCTCTTTATTAGAAATACCAAAGCCTAAAGCAGTTGGTATATGACAATGCTCCTTGATTTCTTTAAAAAAGCTTCCTAAATCTGTTTCAATACTAGTTCTCGTACCTGTTACCCCTAATGAAGAAACACAATATAAAAAGCCAGAAGCCGTTTCACAAATTGCCTCTATACGTTCTCCTGAAGTAGGTGCTACTAACCCAATTAAATCAATCTCATTTGCTTTTGCAAAGTGATTAAACTCTTCTTTTTCTTCTAGGGGGACATCTGGAATAATAACACCATCTACTCCAGCCTCCTTACACCTTGCAAAGAATGACTCAATCCCATAATGATAGATGGTATTAGCATACATTAAAAATACAAGAGGAATCTCTGTTTTCTCTCTTACCCGCTCTACTAATTCAAAGACACCCTCTATTCTAAACCCACTTGCTTCTGCTCTTAGATTAGCCCTTTGTATCACTGGCCCATCTGCCACTGGATCAGAAAAAGGAATCCCTAATTCAATAATCGTACTCCCTGCTTCCTCTAAAGCATAAATAAACTGTTCTGTCGCCTCTAAATGTGGATCACCTGCTGTAATAAATGGAATAAATGCCTTATGCCTTTCTGCTCTTTTCTTATCAAATGCCTTTTGTATATTACTCATGTACTTCTACCCCCTTATATCTGGCAATAGCCGCCACATCTTTATCTCCTCTACCTGATACATTAATGACAATAATTTCATCCTTTTTCATATCACCTGCTATTTTCATGGCATAAGCTATGGCATGAGAACTTTCAATGGCTGGGATAATTCCCTCTGTACGTGAAAGATATTCAAAGGCAGCCACAGCTTCCGCATCTGTAGCTGGTACATAATGAGCCCTTTTGGTATCAAAAAGATAAGCATGCTCAGGTCCAATGCCTGGGTAATCAAGACCTGCTGAAATAGAGTAAACTGGAGCAATACTTCCTTCTTCTGTTTGCAAGAAGTAGGATTTCATCCCATGGAAAATGCCTACCTCTCCCTTACTTAGTGTAGCTGCATGATCTGCTGTATGAATCCCATGTCCTGCTGCTTCTACCCCTATTAAAGCAACTTCTGGATTTGGAATAAAATCATAAAAGGCCCCCATAGCATTGCTACCACCTCCTACACAGGCAATGACTGCATCAGGCAATTTACCTTCTAATGCTAGCACTTGACTTTTAATCTCTTTGCCAATGACGCTTTGAAAGTCTCTAACCATCTCTGGATAAGGATGTGGTCCCATCACTGAGCCAATACAATAAAAAGTCTCTTCTACTGTCTTAGTCCAGTCTTGAAGTGCTGCATTAACTGCATCCTTTAAAGTTCTCGTCCCTGTGAGTACAGGTGTGACCTTAGCGCCTAAGAGCTCCATACGAAAAACATTGAGGGCTTGCCTTATTGTATCTTCTTCTCCCATAAAGACTTCACATGTCATTCCCATAAGTGCTGCTGCTGTAGCTGTTGCCACCCCATGTTGCCCAGCCCCTGTCTCTGCAATCACTCTTTTCTTTCCCATACGTTTAGCCAGTAGCACCTGACCAAGTACGTTATTAATCTTGTGTGAACCCGTATGATTAAGGTCTTCTCTCTTTAAATAAATTTTAGCTCCTCCTAAATCCTTGGTCATCTTTTCAGCATAGTAAAGTAGTGAGGGTCTGCCTGTATATTTTTCAAATAGCTCTTTTAACTCTTTATTAAATGCCTCATCCTCTTTATAGTAGGCATAGGCTTCTTCTAATTCTTTGACAGCACTCATTAATGTTTCTGGAATATACTGTCCACCATAAATACCATATCTGCCTGTTTCATTCATCACTTTAGTCTCCTCCCTTATTCGTTGCACCTTATTCATTGCTCTTCTTAATAGTCCTTCAAAATGATAAATCTTTTCTTACTAATGACCTATACACCTTACCTTTGTAATAAGCTGGGCTACCTTTTTTTCATCTTTACTACCTTCAGTCTCCACTCCGCTACTGACATCAATGGCAAAAGGTTGAACTTTACAAGCTTCTTCAATATTGTGAAGCCCTATACCTCCTGCCAGAAAATAGGGTCTTTGAATCTCCTTTAGGAGTTGCCAGTCAAAACTTTTACCACTTCCTCCATAAAGACCTTCTTGATAGGTATCAAACAACAAATAATCTGCCTTTACTTCCTTTATATAAGGTAACAACCCTATAAGTTGTGTTTCATCCTTTACCCTTAAGGCTTTAATAATAGGCACATTGACTTCTGCCTTTAACCTTTCCACCCACTCTAAGGATTCATCACCATGAAGCTGAATCATATCAATTACCTTTTTCTCCACATACTCACTAATGATCTCCCAGTTTTCATTGACAAAAACACCTACTGCAGGAATGGATGGATTTAATAATTGCCTTAGCTGCTCGGCGGTTTCAAAGTCAATTCTTCTTTTACTCTGCGCCAATATAAATCCCACATAATCTGGAGTATATTTATTCACAATTTTTATATCTTTTTCAGTCTTTAATCCACAAATCTTAATCTTATTCACATTTATTACTCCATTTCATTGTTACAATGATTTAATCATTGCCACCTTTTAGCATCCGTAATTTTTCTATGCGATTAGGTGCTACCATTAAACTTTCTCCTATTAACGCTGCATCACAACCTAGTTCTTTCAGTAAACTCATATCTTCTTTGGTATGGATGCCACTTTCAGCAACAAACACCTTTTCCTTAGGTACTAATTGGCGTAGTCTTGCAGAGGTTTCTAAGCTTACTTCAAAGGTTTTAAGATTTCTATTGTTCACCCCTATAACCTCTGCACCCACTTCTAAAGCACATGCTACTTCCCTTTCATCATGAGTCTCCACTAGGACTTCCATATCTAGTTCCCTTGCTAGTTTCAAATAACTCCTAAGCTGTGCTTTCTCCAAGGCAGCTACTATTAACAAAATAGCATCTGCCCCAATTGCCTTGGCTTCGTATATTTGCCATTCATCAATGATAAAATCTTTTCTTAGAACTGGTAGATTGACACTTTGCTTTATAGCAGTGAGATAACGATTATCTCCCTGAAAATACTTGGGCTCCGTCAGTACAGAGATTGCTGAGGCGCCGCCACTTTCATATTCCTTGGCTATCTCTAAATATTGAAAATCGGGAGCTATAAGCCCCTTGGAAGGAGAGGCCTTTTTTACCTCTGCAATAATACGCATTCCCTCTCTCTCTTTCCTTTGAAGAGCCCTTTTAAAATCTATGGCTTTAAAATTTTGAAATTCTATATCTCCCATAAGTTTCTCTATAGGATAAGCTTCTTTTAAATCTTCCACTGCCTTTTTCCTATCCCTCATAATTTGCTCAAGTATCATATGGCCTCCTTGGTAAAGCTTTGGGTTGCATTTCTAAAAGCTTCTAGTTTTTCTAGTGCCTTACCACTATCAATCATTTCTTCCGCTAAACTTATACATTCCTTTAGGGATTGATCTTCCAAGGCTGTGTAAAGTGCTACCCCTGCATTTAAAACAACCATATCTCTTTTAGGTCCCTTTTCTCCCTTTAAAATACTTAGGGCAATGGCCTTGTTTTCCTCAGCATCACCACCTACGACTTCACTTAAAGGTGCTAAACTTAAACCAAATGTTTCTGGGTTAATGATATAAGTTGTTAGCTCTCCCTCTCTAACCTCACATACCTTGGTCTGACCACTAATGGAGACTTCATCTACCCCATCGTCTCCATGAACCACCATGGCACGCTTTACCCCTAGATTAGAAAGCACCTTCGCCATAGGTTCTATTAAAGCTTCATCATATACCCCCATCACCTGAAGATTAGCATAGGCTGGATTTGCCAAAGGTCCTAAAATATTAAAGATTGTTCTAACACCTAAGTCTCTTCTTGTCTTCGCCACATACTTCATGGCACTGTGATAAACTGGGGCAAACATAAAGCAAATATTCGTTTCTTTTAAAACAGTTTCATTTTGCTCCTTGGTTAAATCTAGTTTAATTCCCAAAGCTTCTAGTACATCCGCACTCCCACATTTACTAGAGACACTACGATTACCATGTTTGGCAACCTTCACGCCTGCTGCTGCCACAATGAGAGAAGCCACTGTAGAAACATTAAAGGTATTGGTGCAATCTCCCCCTGTTCCTACAATATCTATTAAATTTCCTTCTCCCTTTAACTGCACACACTTCTCTCTCATCCCCTTGGCACTTCCTGTAATCTCTTCAATGGTTTCCCCTTTCATACGAAGTGCAGTCAGGTAACTTCCTATTTGTGCTTCTGAAGCTTCCCCACTCATAATCCAATCCATCACACGAGTGGCTTCTTCAATAGTGAGATTTTTACCTTCTAATACTTTTTTTGCGATTTCATTCATATACTACACCTCCAAAAAGTTTTCAATGATTTTTTTACCCTCAGGTGTCAAAATAGATTCCGGATGGAATTGAAGTCCATAAGTGGGATGACTACTATGCTCAAGTGCCATGATGGCTCCTTCTTTATCTTCTGCTGTTACAACTAAGTCCTTAGGTAGACTTTTACGTTCTACAATCAAGGAGTGATATCTGCCAACTAAAAGTTCTTCTGGTAACTCTCTAAAGAGCTTACTATTTTGATTCATGGCAATATAACTGGTCTTCCCATGTAAAATTTCCTTTGCCCGTACTACCTTTCCCCCAAAAGCTTCTCCGATAGCTTGATGACCTAGGCATACCCCTAAGATCGGTAATTTGCCACTAAAGTACTTAATAGCTTCTAGAGAAATCCCTGCATCCTTAGGATATTTAGGTCCTGGTGAGATGATTAAATGACTGGGTTTCAGCCTTTCGATTTCCTGAAGAGTAATGGCATCATTTCTATAAACCTCTATATCTTCGTTAATACTCCCAATAAGCTGATAGAGATTATAGGTAAAGCTGTCATAGTTATCAATCATTAAAATCATAAAATCTCCCTCACTTTCTTCATGGCTTCTAATAGGGCTGTGGCTTTATTCACACTTTCCTCATATTCTAGCTCTCCCGCAGAATCAAGAACGATTCCTCCACCTGCTTGAATATAGGCGTAGCCATCTTTCTTTACTACCGTACGAATGGCAATACACGTATCAAGCTGATCATCATAGCCAATGTAGCCAATGGCTCCCCCATAAATCCCTCTTTTGTCTTCTTCTAATTCCTCAATAATCTCCATTGCCCTTACTTTAGGTGCTCCTGATAGGGTTCCTGCTGGCAATATAGAACGAATGGCATCTAAGCTAGTGAGATTGTTTTTAAGTTTTCCTTCTACTGTACTTGTAATATGAGTTACATGAGAAAACTTCTTGAGCGCCATATAATCCACTACCTTTACACTATTAAACTCACTAATACGTCCTAAATCATTTCTTGCTAAATCTACTAACATATTGTGCTCAGCCAATTCCTTAGCATCTTCTAAAAGCTCCTTATCTAGCCTTGCATCTTCCTCTGCCGTCTTGCCCCTTGGCCTTGTGCCTGCAATGGGCATTGTCGTAACTACTCCCTCTTGTACCTTTACTAAGGTTTCTGGTGAAGCGCCTGCCAGTTGTAAATCATCAAATTGCATCAGGTACATATAAGGAGAAGGATTAAGTGTCCTCAGCACCCTATATACATCAAATAAATTGCTTTCTAGCTTTGCCTTAAATACTTGTGAAATAACGACTTGAAAAATATCTCCATTTCGAATGTACTCTTTGGCAACCTCAACTTTTTCCATAAAGGATTCTTTACTGGTATTGCTTTCAAAACTCAGACTTTCTTCAAACTGCACCGTTCTTCGCTTAGTCGGCTTATTAATAAACTCTGCTAGTTCCTGTAGTTTTTCTCTTCCTTGTGTGTAAGCTTCTTCTATATTATCTGCGTTGATATCTATATTGAAAATCAAGATAATCTTTTGCTTAAAATGGTCAAAGGCTATGACTTCATCAAAAAACATAAGTTTCATATCGGCTGCCTTTAAAATATCTTGATTAGTAAGCTCTAATCTTTCCACATACTTTACTGTTTCGTAGCCAAAGTAACCTACTCCTCCCCCTGTGAAAGGTGGCATTCCTTCTAGCTTAGGAGCTTTATATCCCTTTAGGATTTCCCCTAGTACTTTAAAAGGATTTTCTTCACTACAACTTACCTTTTCTCTGGTCACATAATAGCTTTTGCCATCCTTAACAAAGAACTGAGCACTGGGATTCCCTCCTATAAAAGTATATCTTGCAATCTTTTCCCCGCCTTCAATGCTTTCTAACATAAAATAACGATCATAAGCTTCTTTCATTTTGCTTAAGACTGCAATAGGCGTATGAAAATCCATATACATTTCTAAGCAAATAGGAATCTTATTATAAGTTCTTGCTAAAATCTTTACCTCTTCTAAGCTGATTTCCTTCATTCCTTCTCCTCCTTTTAAAATTCCTCCATTTAATGAAGGCTCTTATTGGTACATTTCATTTGAATAGGGGATAACTATGCTCAAATAGGACTAGGAATGAGGATTCGTTTTTGACAATTAAAAAACGCCCACCCTCGATGAAAAAATCATCAAGGATGAGCGTATAAATAATCTATGCCCACGGTACCACCTTGCTTCGTATGAAAAAATCATACGCACTTATTGCAGAATGCCAACACATTCCTCACCTCTAACGCAGGCGCTACGTCATAAGATACTCAAAGCTAAGCTCTTTTCATTATGCCCTCAGGAGTCCATTTGTCTAATTCGTTTACTGCTAGGTTCTCACCATCCCTAGCTCTCTGGAAGTTCGTGATTAGTTTTATCTCTCCCTCATAGGTTTTTAAGGTCTATTTGATTAATATTTACTATAAAGTATTTTTTCTGAAATTTCAATACTTTTTTATCGCATTTTCTCGACATCATTTTGCTCATTAATTTCCACCTATATTCTCCCTTTGTTTTATACATACTAATTCTAAACTATCGAAAGGAGATTGATCATGAAAACAGGTATAAAATGGTTAATCGGTATACTCATCGTTGTTCTCCTTGTGATTTTTATAGGTGTAGGCTTTTATAATAGCTTAGTAACACTAGAACAAGGTGTGGATACTGCTAAAGCCAATATAGATACGCAGCTTCAACGTCGTTCAGATTTAATTCCTAATTTAGTCAATACAGTAAAAGGCTATGCCACCCAAGAGCAACAAATCTTTACAGATATTGCTAATGCAAGAGCTCAGTTAGCTGGGGCTAGAAATATTAATGAAGAAGCTACTGCTGATACTGCACTTTCTAGTGCTTTATCTCGTTTACTTCTCATCGTTGAAAATTATCCTGACCTCAAATCTAATCAAAACTTTATGAATTTATCTATTCAGTTAGAAGGCACAGAAAATCGTATTGCTATTGCAAGGCAAGATTATAATACTGCTGTAACCAACTACAATGCCAAGAGAAGAAGATTTCCTACTAATATTATTGCTAATTTATTTGGTTTTGAACCAAGGGCCTTCTTTGAAGCAAGTCCCGGTGCACAGCAAGTTCCTACTGTGGACTTTACACGTTAGTTATGAAAACAAAAGGGGTATTTAAGCGATTTTCTTCTCTGATTTTAATTGTTTTTTTTGTTTTTATTCTCTTTACCAACCTTCACGTCAGTGGTGCACAGCGCTTTCCTGAACCTACACCTAATAAATATGTCAATGATTATGCAGGTATTATAGATGAAGCCTCTGCAAGGCAAATTATTAATTTAGGTTATGAATTAGAACAAAAAACAGGTGCACAAGCTATTATTGTAACTGTTACAGATTTAGAGGGTGTCCCTATTGAAACTTATGCCAATAATCTCTTTCGCAGTTGGGGGATAGGTCAGGGAAATAAAGATAATGGTCTCCTTATTCTACTTGCCTTTGATGAACATAGTTGGCGAGTAGAAGTTGGCCGTGGGTTAGAAGGTGCTATACCAGATGCTCTTAGTAATCAAGTCATGTTAGAACTGGCAAAACCAGAGTTTATTCAAGGAAATTATGGCACAGGACTTGCCAAGGCTTATAGTCAGTTTAGTGACATAATTGCTACAGAATATCAGACCACACTCACCCAGTCCTTAGGTGTCACAATGCCCCAAAGCAACGTAGCTCCTATGCAGCATCGCAATAACTATATTGGCACCCTTGTTATTATTGCCCTTATAGTGATTGACCTCCTCTTTAATCGTGGACGTATCTTCTCTTTTATCCTACAAATGCTCTTTTGGAATAGCTTCTTTAATCAGAGAGGCGGACCCCGCGGCGGTGGTGGCGGATTTGGTGGCTTTGGTGGGGGTTCTTCCAATGGTGGGGGTTCCTCCGGTAGTTGGTAATTAAAATGAGGCAAGTTATTAATACGTTAGATCATTAATAGCTTGCCTCATTCTTCGTTTGTTCTCTTTTTTTACTTCACTAAAAATATAATTAATATAATTGCTGATAGGATTTGCACTAAGGCAATCCCACCACAATACAAGGATACCTTTACCCCTTGATTGATTAAGTCCTTAAAGTATACCCTCATGCCAATACCGGCTAAGGCCACAATCTCCATAAAGTTACTTATACGTTTTAGAATACTAGATAATACATTTGGAATAATGCCTAAAGAATATAAAACACATAATACGAAAAAGCCTATAATATACCAAGGTACTTTAATGGTATTTTGATGGGTATGGGAATGCATTTCTTCCTCAATATCAACTGCTGCTTTTTCTACACTACGTTCCTTAAGTGTTGCTAGTAAGAAGACTACCCCTATTAAAAAAATGATCCTTACAATTTTAAAAAGCGTAGATAAGTCTCTTACTTCTTCACTAATCATAGAAGCACTTGCGACTACTTGTCCTACAGACTGCAAAATTCCTCCTATAAATGCTGAAGTTTTAAGTGTATTATTACCAAATACTATATTGGCAATAAAGGGAAGTACTAACATTAATACTGTTCCTGTCACATTCACCATGGTAATGGCAATACCCTTTTCCTTACTATGGGCTTTAATAACAGGGGCTGTAGAAGCTACTGCAGAAGAGCCGCAAACAGCATTACCACTTGCCATTAAATAAATAAAATTCGTCTCAAATCCCATATAGCGCCCTATTAAAATAACTCCTAGAATGGTAATGGACATTTGCAAAATAATAAATAGAATACCTCCCCAACCTAATGCTAAGAGTGTCCCTATACTTAATGTGCCACCTAAAAAAACAATTGAAATGGATAATAAAATACCTTCACAGAATTTTGAACCTTTCTGAAAGGATGTCTTATTTCCAATAGTATTACCCACTATAATTCCTATCAAAATCGATAAAGTTGCTGCACCTAAACCAGGTAAAAATATAGCTAACCCTTTACTTAACAAGGCGATTATGACACATACTATGATTCCTGGTACATAGGCGTTAAAGTTGTCTTTTTTCCTCATTTTCTTTCTACTCATCTCTCGCCTCCTAAGCTATTAGGTTTATTATGGCTTATCAATTTACTTTTTATGAGGTTACCTTTCATTTCTTCCCAAGAATCTTCTTATAAGAAAGTGTAAAGCATACCACTGTAGTCGTTGTTGCTAAGGCATCGGCTATAGGCTCTGCATAAAAGATGCCGTTAAACCCAAAGCCTAGTGGCAGAATGAGCACTAAAGGCACTAATAAAATGACTTTTCTAAGTAGAGCAAGGAACAATGAAATTTTAGCTTGTCCTAGTGCTAAGAAAGTTTGTTGACATGCAAACTGGGCACCCATTACCCAAATCATACTTAAGAAAATGCGAAGTCCCCATATAGTCATCTCTGTCAGTTCTGGTTTGTCATTAAATAAGCTCACAAAGAAACCTGGGAATACCATAACAAGGGCCCATAAAACTAAAGCTGTTCCTAAAGAAGTAATAAATAGCAATTTAAAGGTCTTCTTCACCCTTTCCATATTATTAGCCCCATAGTTATAACTAATAATCGGTTGAGCGCCTTGTCCTAAGCCTGAAAGTGGCATAAGCATCACTTGAAGCACACTAGAAATAATCGTCATTGCACCTACTGCAGTATCTCCATAAGTTGCGCCACCTACTTTACAACCATATATAAACAAACTCTTGTTTAAGACAATATTAACTAAGCTTTCTGTTGCTTGCATCACAAATGGTGATATTCCCAGAGCAATTATAGGTAATACAATTTTCTTTTCAATTTTCATATGACACTTTTTAATCTTCAACTTTGTCTTTTTGCCCAATAAAAAGCACATTACCCATATGGCAGAAATGGTTTGAGAAATGACAGTGGCAATAGCTGCCCCTTTTACGCCCATACCAAAACCAAAAATAAAAATAGGGTCTAAAATAATATTACAAATAGCACCTATTAAAACTGTTGCCATCCCTGTACTAGCAAATCCTTGAGTATTGATAAAAGGATTCATACCTAAAGCTAGTTGTACAGAAACAGTCCCTATTAAATAAATACTTAAATAATCATTGGCATACCCAAATGTATTCTCACTGGCACCAAACATCCTGAGCATTGGTCCTTTTAATACATAGAAAAATACCATAAGTATTGCAGAAAGCCCAAGTAAGGCTGATAAACTATTCCCTAATATTTTCTCTGCTTCTTCCTTTTTCTCTTCCCCCATTTTAATGGCTGCACAAGGTGCACCACCCATTCCTATAAGAGAACTAAAAGCTGAAATAAGCATTAAAACTGGAAAGGTAAGCCCTATTCCCGTCAAGGCTAAGTCTCCTACTTCTGGAATACGCCCAATATATATACGATCTATAATATTATAGAGTGCATTAATAATCTGAGCTAAAATAGCTGGTACTGCTAATCTCAAAAGTAGTTTACCTATAGACCCCTTTCCTAAATCATTCTTTGTTGTTGTCATGTCTTCCTCCTTATGTTATCTATGATGTCACTGGCATACGTTATATAGTTTATAAAATATTTTTATACTTTTTATGAACAAAAATAAAAGGGGTAAAATCTAATCCATTTTAAAAGATTATATTTTACCCACTTTTATCCAATAAATCTTTTGATTTACTTTACTATTTAATAGTGTATAAACTATCATTTATTCATCTCAATTAAATTCATTAATGAATAAGATGTTTAACTCTTACTAATATGCTCATAGGTATAATACCCTACATCGCCTTCTACATTTGTAATCTCCCAATAGGACTTATCATTTTCCTCATGTTTTATCATAGTAATGGTTTGCTCCAATGTTTCATATACTTCGCCTTGAAGTAGACTCTCATACGTAACGGTATAGCTTACTTCTTGCTCTGATATTTCTTCTTGCTTTAAAATAGTTACTTTTCCACCTTGAAGGGTTGGACTAGAGCCACCAGTTACCCAACCTCTCTCCTTAATCTCTGGTAAAACTTTTTCCTTTAAAGCATCTGATAATGTCGCATATTGAAGTGCGCCACTTCGAAGTTGTTGACCGCGAATCCAAAGTCCTAGTAGTTCTTCACTATCTGATGTATGAAGAGCATTCCAAATGTTAGCCACTTCTTCTTGTATTTCTTCTTTTGAATAGCTATGAAGGTTGACTTTTTTATTTTCTTGATCTACTGTAACTCCATCTATCCCCATATCTTTGAAGAAACTAGAAGGTACATAAAGTTTATTATCCCTTATTTCATAGTTATAAGCAATAGAGCCTGTTTTATACCCATCACTAATAACCTCTATTTCAATACCAAGTTTTTGCTTTAAACTACAGTCTTCAGTCTCCTCATTATTTTTCCCTTCAGAAGCTAATAGGGTTATTATTGCATCTGGTAATTTACCGTTCCAATAAGGATTTTCTGTTAGTAATGCCCTTTTCAAATTACGTCGCTGCGCATTTGTAAAATAATTCTCTAAAGTAAAGGTTATTTTCCCTTTTAACCACTCACTTGTTGTAGTCTCCCACTTAATATCCGTAGCACCTATCTCTCCTAAGGTTAGCCTTAAAGGAACCAAATCACATTCATCTACACTAGGAAGTACTAATAACGCTTTCTGCTCTATGCCATTAGTAACAAACTTATAACTATTTTCCTTCTCTAGAACTGAAGCCATAGTTACTCCACTAAAAGCTACTATCGTGATCACCATACCAATTACTGCTAGAAAACGTTTTTTCTTCATACTTAATCCCCCTTTACTCAATCTTCTGTTTATAATACTATTTTATAATTTAAGTATATACCTACCTGGTAGTAAATGTAAGTGCTTGGTTACATTTTTTGCAAGAAACCGACTTTTTCTTAAGAGCTTCCTGTAAAAAACGCATTTCCCTGGACTATAAAGAAGTGCTTCAAGCTCTACCATTTAAGCTTGAAGCACTTCTTTATGAATTATTCTATATCTTGCTTATCTATAACTTCGCTCATTCTCATTCTAATTTCCTGAAGTTTTCTATCTATTTCTTTTAAGTAATCTCTTTCTTCTGTCGCCTCTTGCGTTAAATCTTCTTCATCCATTTGTTCCATCTGAGTAATACATTCTACAGCCTTCTTAGGATTGGTGTCTAAAACATCTTCTTCCTCTACTTCCTGAAGTAGTTCGTTAAAATTAATTTTCTGACCTGTATAGCGAGCTTCAAGATTTTTCTGCATATAGGATTTATCAAACAGTTTTTGGCTTTGAGAGATATTACTCATTTTACTAATTTGTGCTTCTAATTCTCTAGCTTTCTCCTCAACACGTTTATCTTTGCTAATACTATTAATGATTCGCCTTAACTCTTCGCTAACTGTCTCTGCTCCCACTTCACCTTCTACTGCTCCTTCTGGCAATATAAAACTTACATGTTCATGACTTCCATGAGACTTTTCTCCTTCATGACCATCATAAGATTTTCCTTTATCATGATCTCCATATGGCTTTCCTCCATCTTGCCCTCCATATGGCTTTCCTCCATCTTGATCTCCATATGGCTTTCCTTTATCATGATTTCCATATGGCTCTCCTCCGTCATGGTCTCCATATGGCTTTCCTCCATCATGGTCTCCATATGGCTTTCCTCCTTCTTGGCCTCCATATGGCTTTCCTCCGTCATGGTCTCCATATGGCTTTCCTCCATCTTGGCTTCCATATGGCTTTCCTCCGTCATGGTCTCCATATGGCTTTCCTCCATCTTGGCCTCCATATGACTTTCCTCCATCTTGGCCATCATATGGTTTTCCTCCATAAGGTTTCCCTCCATCTTGGCCTCCATATGGCTTATCATCATTTTTCTTCTGTGGAAGTGCATTTATTGGCGTAAGTTTTGGAGGTGTTACTTGTTTAGGAAATAGATGATCTATTATAGGGAATAACATATACCTTTCCCTCATAAATCCAACTACTACAGTTTCTATTCCTCTCATTTCATAGTCCACTACCAATGCCACACCATCAATATCTTCTAGTTTTAGACCACTTCCTAAAATATTCTTTTCCTCTACTAACCATCTTGTCTCCTTTTGCGCCCCTAACTTACCTAACTTCACACCTCTATTCTGCGATTTACTAAATACACAAAATATATAGTCATTACTTGTTGGTAATGATTTCAAATTTTGTACATAGCATCTAATCATACCTGGTGAAGAAAGTGTCACATGCCCCGTTACCTTATGTCCATCTATGCCATATGTAGAAATGTTTTCTTGCAAGCTAATAAGATTATTTACATACATTTTCTTATCCCTCCGTTGTCCTTATTTAATCATTCTATATTATGTATATGAAACCACCTCATATACTATGACAACAAAGGGATAAGCCAGTACCATAAAGTTTACTTTTCTATTACGTTATATAACACCTTGTTCCTTTAATAAATCTACAATTTCATCATAGGCATCTACTTCTTTGCCTGTCCATAGATAAAACCCATGAACACCTTGATTAATAAGCATCCCTATTCCATGTACTACTTCTAAACCATGAGCTTTAGCCCACGAAAGTAGTTTGGTGGTATGAGGTGTATAAACAATATCACATACGACTAAATCTTTTGGCGGTCTTATTCCTTCATCTACTGGACTTAAATCCTTTTGCTTACTCATTCCTAGTGGCGTAGTATTCACCAGGAAATCTACACCTTCAAGACTTGCCTCTGTCACACTTAAAGGACCTGTTTTTATGGATAATTCCTTAAAGCGGGACTTAATTTGCGCGCCTAAGGCTTCTGCTTTCTCCACCGTATGATTAAGAATAATGAGTTCATTAATTCCTGCAGCAGCTAACTCTACTGCCACGGCGCGGCTAGCACCACCTGCCCCTAATACCATAGCGACTTTCCCTTCTAAGCTATGTCCTGCATCACGGACTGATTTTACAAATCCCACACCATCAGTATTATAGCCAATGAGCTTCCCACTTTCATTCTTAATACAGTTCACAGCCCCTATAAGTGCTGCATTGGAATCTACTTCATCTAAATATTTCATTACCTCTATCTTATGAGGAATTGTTACATTACACCCTATTAATCCTAATGCTCTAATCCCATCTAAAGCTGCTTTTACATCCTCTTCTTTGACATCAAAACATACATACTTCATATCTAACCCACACTTCCCAGCTAAATAATTATGTATATATGGCGAAAAACTATGATTAACAGGATGTCCTATCAGACAGGCTACTTTAGTATTTCCACTAATTTTCATAATGTTTCTCCTCCATCTTCTCCTTTGATTCTTTTTACCATTATAACCGATTATCACTAACCACAATACTATTTAATTGAAATTTAGTGGGGTAAGGATAAAAGGAAGCACCCACGCTAGGGGGTATTTACTTTTTTCGCTCCCCACTACTGACAGAACGAAAAGTAACACGTGAGTGTTACGACCAGATGCGCTAGCAGATGGGTTCTGTCAGTGTCTTGGTGTTTGTAAGAAAGGGTGATGGGCGGAAAGGAGAGGGGAAGGGCTATCTTCCAGTGCTCCGGTCCGTATTTTTCGAAGCACTAAGCTCACTTATTTAGATGAACGCCTGAAAACTCCCGTTGGTCAGATACCCACAGGGCACACAGCACGCAGGCTAAAACCCATCTAAAACGTTTGCTAAGTGCTTCTCTAAAAATACTCCCAAGTCACCCTTCCAGACAGCCCTTCCCCGCTCCTTTCTCTCAGCGTTCTTGTGCTTACAAACTACCACGATGGATGAGACTGCATGTAAAAAGATGATGCCAAACTACGCTCACAAGCGGTTTTTCTATGTTATTTCCAAACTATAAAAATATGCATAAAGACTCCTGATATGTTGACTATCAGGATGTTGAGATATATAGTTTATCTCTTATAACAGGTATTATAGCTTCTATCTCTACAATTCTTTAAACACTGGAAAACTAGGGGCAGGTGCCCAAATAATAACGTGTAGAGCTTCTCAACATTTTGTTCTTACCAAGCAGTAGCTATGTAGGAGCGTTAGCGAGTTCTCAGCCGTTCATAAGGATTATGAGTTTAGAACTTCTTGGAGACTTGAGATAGCAGTTGGAAGTGAGTCCCCTAGCCAATCTACATAACGGAATTTCGCATTACACGTTATTGTTCAAATATAAATTTAAAAATTATTAATTTCCAAAATTTTATTTGATTTTTTCTGACTATTGTGATAGTCTAAGTTCATAGTTTAACTATTGCAATAGTCACTTTGAAAGGAAGTTGTTCTATGGAAATAAAATTATTTGATTCTGAATTAAAAGTAATGGAAACTTTATGGAAAGAGGGGGATCTTCCTGCAAGTGAAATGGCTAAGCTCCTAAAAAGAGAAATTGGTTGGAATAGGAATACAACTTATACCATTATTAAAAAGTGTATTGAAAAAGGGGCTATTGAACGTATTGAACCTAATTATATCTGTCATGCTTTAGTTACCAAAGAGTACATTCAGCAAGTAGAAAGTTCCAGTCTCGTCAACAAAATGTTTGAAGGTTCTATTGAGAAATTTGTCGCCGCTTTTGCAGGTCATCAAAAATTATCTGCAGAAGAAGTGGAACGGCTCCAAAATTTAATAGAGGAGATGAAATAAATATGCACTGGATATCTTTAGGTCAAATCTCTTTAATAGGAACGCTTCTTATTATAATGGTACTTATTATCAGAAGCTTAAATAAGCAAAAGCTTAGCCACGGTGCTATTCTTTTACTGTGGCAAATTGTCCTTATTCGGCTTTTCTTACCTGTGTCTATTCCTTCTTCAATCAGTCCATTAAACAATGTAGGTGCAATAAAGGATTTATTTTTCTTAAATACTAGCCAAGAGGTGACTTCTTCTATTTCCTTTACTCCCGCAGAAATGCTCTCAGAAGGACTCCCCAGCCCTTCTCCCTCACCAAACCAAGCCCAACCTCTCACCTTGTCACAGCTTTTAACGTTTATTTGGCTCTTAGGTATGTTGGGCTTAATGGGTAGGTTTATTGTTCTTTCTTATCGCAGTCACAGGGTTCTTAAGGAAGCTTTACCTATTAAAAATCTCGCTCCTTCCATTTCTTATCTACAAAGAAATAAAAGGACTATTACCTTTTTAGAATCTGACAGACTTTCTACCCCTATTACTTATGGGTTATTAAAACCCAAGATTATATTTCCTAAGGCTATGAGTCATTCACCAAAAGAACTTCATTATGTTTTAACCCATGAAATGATTCACATTCAGTATTATCATGTTTTTTGGAAAAAGGCAGCCTTACTCCTTGTCTGTATTTATTGGTTTAACCCCTTAGTATGGTTAATGTATCACTTTATTAATAAAGATATAGAACTTGCTTGTGACGAAAAAGTGCTCAAGCAAGTAGGGCAAGACGAGAAGGAATATTATGCCTTAAGCCTCCTTCATCTTGCCGCAAAAGAAAAGAATTTTTGGACTCTGTCCAGTGCCTTTGGAAAAAATGCTATTGAAGAAAGGATTATATCTATTATGAAAAAAAGAAATACTTCTCTATTAGTAACGCTAAGTATACTTACCTTAAGTCTCACTGCAACTTGCTTGTCTGCTACTACCTATATTCCAACAAAAAATCAGGCTACTCAGCAAACCGCTCCTAGTTCTAATTCTAATCTTTCTTGGTCACATTCTGTAGGTTTTGATATGACATCAGAATTTAAGGCCTACGAAAAATACGGTTTAACCTATAAGGCGGATGAAAATAGTTATTACTATAATAATCAAAAAGTAAAATTATTCGTTGATAAACTTTTCATGTTTACACGCCCAGGTGGTACAATCTGCATAAAGGCTATTCGAGATAAGAAAAACCAATTAACAGGACTAAAACAAGTCACCTCAGATGAGTTAGATTCACTCTTTACTGGTTCATCAGAGGACATTGCCTCATTATCCCCTGAAGATTTGACGCCAGAAGCAGAAGAGCTTGGTGAACTCCCTGGCAAAAATGAACCTCTATCTATAAGCTCTGCCACAGAAGGAGATGCGCCTTCTGAAAGGCCTTCTGAAACGCCTAATGCAAAAGAGGCCTATACTCCTTATGGAGTCACTTATAACAAAAGTAACGATACATGGAAAATGAATGGTCAGATTATTTCTCTTCTTTACGATGAAGGCTATCACACCTATATTAATAACTCTAAGGAAGCCCGTGAAAATGGTGTCAAGCTCCAGGTGATACGTAATCAAGATCATACTATTCATTCTATAGATATCCTCACAGAAAAAGAGCTTACTCAGTTAAAGAAAAAGGTGCCTTTTCTAAAGAATGCCTTATAAAATATCTCAAACTCTTTTTATTTTATACTTAAGATTTCTTTGAGCCATTCTGCTGCTAGCTCAAACCAACGTGCTACATGAGGATCTGCCAGCCTCCCATTCTCTTCTTCACTGACCTCCTTTGTGGCCAATGACAAGCCATGTTTACCATGAGGAAATAAATGCACTTCTTGAGATACCCCTTGTTTTTTAAGAGCCTGACTAAATAGCAAGGTATTCTCAACAGGTACTGTTTCATCATCCATGGTATGCCACATAAAAGTAGGAGGAACCTTTGCTGTGACAAACTTTTCAAGTGACCATTTCTCTTGGTCACTTTTTTCTTGCCCTGCTAGCTTAATAAAGCTTCCTTGGTGAGCAAACTCCCCTGCACTGATTACAGGATAAGCCAGAATCATAGCATCAGGTCTTCTTTGACCAGCTTCCCCCATGCCTTCAAATAGGTCTTCTTCTGCCCAAAACACACCTAGACTCGCTGCTAGATGTCCTCCTGCTGAAAACCCACAGACAGCTACTTTTGGGATACAGTCAAATGTCTCTGCCCTTTCCCTCACTACACTTACTGCCCAAGCTAATTGTCTAAGAGGTAATGTCCCTAATGGCTCATCATTGGTGCAATCGTAATCTAATACAAAAGCAGCAAACCCTGCTTCATTCCAAGCACGAGCTACAGGTTCTGCTTCTCTTGGAGAAGTAAAACCGTAACCTCCTCCAGGACAAATCACAACTGCTGGTGCTTTTTTGCAAGGATAAATAGTTAAAGTAGCTGTCCCCATAGGACTATTGATCTTATTCATAACTCATCTCCCTATTCTCTCTTATCATTCAACCTATGTCTTTATCTCTTTATAGCATACATTACTTTTATTTAAAAGCTTTTAGTCATAAAAACAAATAAGTGCGCTCCTATTTCTAGGAACGCACTCTTTATTATGCCAAAATGTCTAATAAGGCATCTTCACATTTAATATTTTCTTTTGCTACACTCACTACATCTTTATAGTGATCTGTATTAGTAACAATCACTGGTGTAATAATGTGATAGCCTGCCTCTTGAATACCTTGGATATCGAAGTGTCCAATCAGGTCACCTTTTTTAACTGTTTGACCTTGTTCTACTTGAATATCAAAGTATTGTCCATTTAATTTAACTGTATCTATACCAATGTGGATTAAGATTTCTACTCCTTCATTAGAAGTAAGACCAATAGCATGTTTCGTTGTATAAACAGCACTTACTGTCCCATCAAAAGGTGCTACTACTGTTCCTACTGTTGGCTCAATAGCCATTCCTTTACCAAGCATACCTGATGAGAATACCCCATCCCCTACTTCTTCAAGAGCTACAGCTTTTCCTTCGATTGGTGCATATACTTGATGAGCTGCTGCAGCACTTACAGTTTCTTCTTTAACTGGCTCTACAGGAACATCACTTGCACTACTTTGTAAGTAGTCTTCTAAGTTAGATTTAATGACTGTTACTTTTGGTCCATAAATCACTTGTACGCCATTACCTTTTTTGATAATCCCTGCTGCACCTGTTGTTTTAAGCACTGCTTCATCTACTAAATCACCATTATAAACAGTGATACGCAGTCTAGTTGCACAACAATCTACGTCACTTATGTTGCCTTTTCCACCTAAACCTTTAGTAATAAGAGCTGAGATTTCTTGGTCTCCGCCTTCACCGTTTGCCTGTGCTTCTTTTCTAGCATTGACATCTGCTCTTGTGTAGAGTTTTACTTCTTCATCATCCTCTTCTCTACCTGGTGTTTTCATATTAAACTTCTTAATCATAAAGCTAAATAAGAAGTAATAAACCACGAAGTAAACAAGACCTACAAGTACAATGTAAATCCAATTTGTTTTTGCATTGCCTTGTAAAATACCAAATAAGAATAAGTCAATAAGTCCACCTGAAAAGGTCATTCCTACACCTACTCCTAGGATATGCATAAGCATGTAGCTAAGACCTGCTAAAATACAGTGAATACCATATAATATTGGAGCTACGAAAATAAATGTAAATTCAATTGGTTCTGTAATACCTGTAAGCATTGAAGTTAAAGCAGCTGATAATAATAATCCACCTGCAATTTTTTTCTTGTTTGTTTTAGCACATTGATACATCGCAAAGGCTGCACCTGGTAAACCAAAAATCATAAATGAGAATTTACCAGCCATAAATCTTGTTGCCTCTACATTAAAACGTGTAATACCTGGTGTTGCAAGCTCTGCAAAGAAGATATTTTGAGCACCTTCAATAAGCTGACCGCCCACCATGGCTGTACCACCTACAGCTGTTTGCCAGAATGGTAAATAAAATACATGGTGAAGCCCAAATGGAATTAAGGCTCTTTCCATAATACCGTATAACCAAGTTCCACCATAACCAGATTTAACAACTAAGTCACCTACGTGATAAATCATTTCTTGCACTGGTGGCCAAAGGAAGAACATGGCAATCCCTACTGCTAAATAAGTGATAGCAGAAATAATCGGTACGAATCTTGTTCCACCAAAGAATGATAATACTTGTGGTAATTCAATTTTGTAGAAACGATTGTGTAAGGCAGCTACACCAAGACCTACAATAATACCCCCAAATACACCCATTTGGAATGAAGTAATCCCAACAACTTCTGTGGTTGCACCTGCAAGCATAGCTTCTGTCCCACCATTAATATTAATCATGGCACTAATGGAAGCATGCATAACGAAGAAAGCAACTGCTGCAGAAAGGGCTGCAACTTCTTTCTCTTTCTTAGCCATACCAATGGCTACACCCATTGCAAATAGAATAGGTAAGTTTGCAAATACGATATCCCCTGCTGCATTCATAACAGTTAAAATCGCATTTAAAATAGTTCCAGGTCCCATGAGCTTCATTAGACCATAAGCTTCTAAGGTTGTTGTGTTAGTAAATGAACCACCAATACCAAGAAATAGTCCAGCTACTGGTAGTAATGCAATGGGAAGCATAAACGATCTTCCAATACGTTGTAAAACACCAAAAATCTTGTCTTTCATTTCTTCCTCCTTATTATGTTAAAAATATAATTTATAAAATAAATAAGACCAAAGAAAAATTTACAGCCTAAATAAGCCCTAAACTTCTCCTTGGTCTTGCCTGCCTTACCAGTCACAACCCAATCTATGAGTGATCCGTTATTCTTTTCATATGTACAGTCAAGAAAGCCATTTCTTCTTCACCTACATTTTTATGATAAGCATCGTGTATATAATGACGAACAAGTTCCGCACATCGATAATCCTTAGGATATTGTCTTTTCACCATATCTAGGAAGATTAAGTCCTCACTTCTAGGTCCTGTATTATTAAAGAGACGCTGACCGAAGAATTTTAAATGGGTGACTAATCTATCGTAATATAAAGACTCTTCATCAAAATCTACTTGGTAGTAATCCTTAATGATTTGAAGTACATTTTGAATAAGCTGCGTAATATGCATCATATCCGACATCTGCGTATCTAGCTCCGCATTGACAATATGAAGGGCAATAAAACCAGCCTCATCTATAGGGAGTTCTACCTTCAACTTATTTTTAATAATCTCAAGTGCCTCTAGCCCTATCTGATACTCCATTGGATAAAAACGTTTAATCTCCGTGAGCAGTGCATTCTTATAATACTGTCCTTTATTTAAACGCTTAATAGCAAAACTAATGTGATCTGTGAGAGTTATATAGATATTTTCATTTAACTGTCTCTTTAAAGAAACTCTTGCATGTTCAATGACTTCTGTACAAGTACTAAGATACTCTAGCGGAATATCAGATAATAACTCTTGTAATTTATTGCCCATGGTTCCATCAGCAGTCTTGTAAATCTTTTCAATTTGCTTTTCTTCCACCCTATCATTAGGCTTCTTCTGAAATCCAATTCCTAAGCCCCTTATAATGACTTCTTGCCCCTCTGTATTTTTAGCACATACAATATTATTGTTAATCACTTTTAATATTTGGTACATCCTACTCCTCTTCCCTCCACACTAAAAAAGACCACATTTATTACATGCGAAATACGCACAATAAAGATGGTCTTGCCTGCTTTACCAGTCACAATCCGTTTTCCATTAACTACATTTATTGTAATACATATCCAATTTTATGTCAATTAAATGAGAAACTTTTATATATTTTTCCCTTTAGAGAATCCCTAAATCAAATAATGGCATCTTATATTTTCTCTTAACTCTAGAATATTCTCCTCCCCTAACTGAGTTATTTCACTGGTTTCTGATTGCTCTATGGGTAGGCATAATTGCATATAGCCACTCTTTTCATTTTTTAGAATCTCAATACTTCCTTGATGCAATTTTATGACTTCTTGCAAATACTGTATACTCAGTATATCCATCATTTCTTCTTCTGCATAAAAGTCATTAAGTTTCCTCAAAGTTTCTTCAATTTGATTAATACTTGAGTGAAATAATTCTATCTCTAATGGTTTTCCTTCTCTCCTTCTCATGTGAACATAGATGATTTTGTCATCATCTATTTGAAGCATCAAATATAAAAGTTGCAGAAAAGCTTGTTGTAATAATTCTTTACTTACAAAGCTATTGATTTCCTCTTCTTGAGGATTAAAAATGAACCTACACGCCCTATATTCTTCAGATAAAGCTTCTATCACATTTTCAATGAGTTCAACCACATTATATTGGGCACACTTAAAACTAATCTGCCCACTTTTAATCTTTTGAATATCAATCATCATTTGTACAATGTTGAGGCTTTGGTTGCACTGAGCCTTCAGCTCTTTTATTTCCTTGTCTAATTGCTGATTTGTTCGATAATCTAGACTTAATAAATCTATGGCACTTTTTATAACATTAATAGGAGTCTTTAATTCATGAGATAAATTAACAATCATCATACTCATCTTACTATGATCATCAATCTTATTTGTAGCAGCTTCTAATTTAAAAATTTTCTTAGACATAGGTTGCTCAATACCTATTGTTAAAGCGCATCTTAAAAGATAATAGTTCCGAAAAAAATGTAGGGTAAGACATATTGGCGCAAAATAAGCCATTGTATTAAACGTATAGCATAGGCATTGGGCAAAGTTACATAACGTAAAATATCTAAAATAATAAATTCCTTTGCCTAGCTCCTTCTTATATTTCTTCCCAATAAACACATATATGCAACACCCTAAAATAGCCCCTTTTGAGAAAAGCATCCCAAATTCTTGTACTAATTCCTTATTATTTACTAACAAGTTACTGCTTAGTACGCTAATTACAAAACTTATGCCCACCATATAGTCTACCCTTCTAGGTCTTATCTCCATGAAAATTAAACCCATGATGATTACTAACATAAGCGTATTAAAAATAGTATTACTACTCCAAATAAGGTATATACTAAATCTTTCCTTTTCTCCTATTGTTGTTAAATAAAGCAAAAATAAAATAAGTATATGAAGACACATTGAAGAAAGTGCTAATGCATTTATTATATTAGTCATTGTCTTAGAAATATAATTGGTTAAACTCAACTTAGTGCCAATAGCAAGACATATATTTCCCAGCACCAATATCAAAATAACGCCCTCAAGCTTTACGATAGTCTCTATCTGAACACACACAATACTTACTACTAGTATCCAAATAACTACCTGCGCCATATAATTTTGTCGTTTACAAATCATTTTATTAGACTCCTATGTCTGAAAATTCAACTTGAACTCTTTTTTTAAGTAATTCCTGGTTTTTCTTTGTACCTTCTTTAGCTATTCGCTGTCTACTTTGTCTAAGTGGTAAATTAATCATTATATTGGTCCCCTTATTTAATTTACTCTTGATATGTATTTCTCCGTTATGTAAATCCACCAATGACTTAACAATAGCAAGGCCTAATCCACTTCCTTCTTGTTGACGTATCAGCTTAGACTCCACCCTTATAAACCTAGAGAATACATCCACTAGTAACTCCTCAGGAATACCTATTCCTGTATCTTGTATAACGATATGGGCTCTATTTTCCTTCTCAAAAACAAAGATTCTAATATTTCCACCAGTTTCCGTATACTTGACACTGTTTGAAATAAGATTAAGTACTATTCTCTCTATAGCTTGTATATCTACATCACACCATATCTCTTGATTTCCCCCAAAGTACTGCATATCTAATTGTTTTTGCATCATATAGGGTTCAATAGAGTTCATAATATTTGCTACCAACTTTGCTAAATCAATTCTTTCAAACTGGATGTCTAATGCCCCTTTTCCGTAATTATTAATGCTCATAATATTATTACTTAACTTAATTAATCGATTACAATTCTTTTCAATCTTCTCTATATAATCTATATCTTGTTTTATATCTCTATTGGTTATCTTCTCGGAAAATCCTTCTACTTTCTTACTCATACTTTCTATAATGTTCTCTACTTGAGCAGCAGATGCAGCTAAAATTTTCCCCTCCATTTGCATTCGTATTGCTTCTTCTTCCTTATCTAATAGCTCTCTATTTATTTTTTTTGCAGTAATACTTAAGGTACTTTCCTCTACATAACCAAAAACAAATAAATAATTTAATGCTTCTAAAATATAATAAATAATATTTAATACACCCCAACCACATACACATGCCACAATAACCAGTGAAAGACTAATTAATTTAATGGTATAGATTCTTTTAAATACCTTTCGCTCCTTTAGACTCATTAAATTAACCTGCTTTTTTGCTGCTCCCCAACTGATTAAAATAATACACCCTAATACTACAGCTGTAACAATTTTCACTTGCATCGTATAGCCATACTTTACTAAGTATGGATCTATAGGCAAAGATATAAAGCATAAGACAACACTTATACTTGTGATACTTACTACAAGTACAATCCACTTCTTAAGGTCACATTCTTCATCTATCCAATTGATGCAAATGACCAAAAACATGACTTCATATATACTGCACTGTAAATTCTCCTTAATATAGGTAGGATTATGAGGAAAAGTATGGCTTGAGTAAATAAAAAATGTCATAATCACTACAACCAAAGAACTACTGAGCAAATAGCAGATTGCCATCATATTAGCCCTATTGTTAATTTTGATAGATAGATTATTCCAAATTAGAATGAACCCAGCTACTGAAAAAAACACCTTTACTGCGTTACTCATAAAATAAATGAGCCTACCTACATCATTATTTTCAAAATTTACACCATAGGTTATTGCTAAAAAGATAAATACACCACTAATAAAAACACAGGTCTCTCTCAGCTTTTTCAACTTATATCATCCTTATTCTTGTATTATATTCTATAATATATCATATTTTTAGCAAATGTATACTATAAATTTAAAATATTCTGTAAAATTATGTTTTAAAAAAGAGTTGCTTTTAGCAACTCTTTCCCTTCCTATTCCATTTGCTGATAATTCCCCAGTATCTTAAAGTATGGACATTGTTCTTTAATTTTACTAAGGGCTATGAGTACATTGACATCTTGCAAGTTCCCTTCTAAATCTGCAAAGAAATAATACTCCCATTTCTTATCTAACAAAGGCCTAGATTGTATCTTTAAAAGGTTTAATCCATTATACGCAAAATGCCCTAATATATTATAGAGTGAGCCACTGGTATGAGAGGTATTAAAGACTAGGCTAATCTTATCACAGTTATCTGTAATGTGCATTTTCTTGGCGAGTACAATAAAACGTGTGGAATTGTATCTATTAAAGTGAATATTAGGCACTAGAATATCTAGACCATAAAGATTTGCAGCACGCTTGCTCGCAATCGCAGCCTTAGTAGGATCCTTGAGTTCAGCCACTAATTGACAGGCAGTAGCTGTATTAATATATGGCACTTGCTCCATATGCCCATGCCTCTTTAAGAAAGCTTTAGACTGAGAAAGCCCCTGAGGATGAGAATAAACTTCCTTAATCTCTTCTATCTTTGCCCCTTGAAGCCCGATTAAGTTATGTTCTATCTTAATGATTTCCTCCCCAACAATATAAAGGGCATGTTCTTTGATTAAATCATAGGTATCAAAGACCTCACCTGCACTAGAGTTTTCTATAGGTAATACCCCATAGTCAATCTGGTCTTCAAGCAATGCTTCAATGACATCCTCAAAGGAGTCATGAGCAATAAGTTCTGACCAAGCCCCTCTAAAATAAGCATAGGCGGCTTCCTCTCCATAAGCACCTGGTACACCTTGGAACCCTACTTTAGGAGAAGGCTTCACTGTGGCATGAATCCCCTCTTCTATCTGATTTAAAATGTAACTACTATGCTCATACAAATTTTCAATTGATAATTGCAACCTTGCTGTAATGCCTTTATAGTCTGTTTCTCCCATTTTCCTATTTCACCCCACTGATACGGCGTTCTTCTACTGCCGCATATTTCTTTATTTTACCTACGACTTCTTTAAAGCCTTCTGGTGTTACGGATTGTGGTCCATCACACAGTGCTTTCTCTGGATTGTTATGTACTTCAATAATAAGACCATCTGCACCTGCTGCAATAGCTGCTACGCACATAGGCTCTACCATATAGCGAAGCCCTGTGGCATGGCTTGGGTCAATGATAATTGGCAGGTGGCTTAGCTTTCTAATAGCAGGAATTGAAGATAAATCTAAGGTATTACGTGTATAATTTTCAAAGGTTCTAATTCCTCGCTCGCAAAAGATGACCTGTTCATTTCCTCCAGCCATAATATACTCTGCTGACATAATCCACTCTTCTATTGTAGCAGAAAGACCTCTCTTGAGTAAAATCGGCTTTTTAATTTGCCCTAGCTGTTTAAGTAGTGAGAAATTCTGCATATTTCTGGCTCCCACTTGAATGATATCTACATCTTCTACAAACTGATCTAGAGTAGCTGGATCCATGATTTCTGTCACAATAGGAAGCCCGGTCTTCGCTCTAGCAATCTTAAGGAGTTCCAAGCCTTCTGCTTCTAAGCCTTGGAAAGCATAAGGAGAAGTACGAGGTTTGTAAGCCCCTCCTCTAAGGAAAGTGGCACCAGACGCCTTAACAGCTTCTGCAATGCCTATGATTTGCTCCTCACTTTCTACAGAGCAAGGTCCTGCAATGATGGCAATGTCTTGCCCACCAATTTTTCTTCCCCCCACTTCAAAAATACTATTATCAGGATGAAAAGCTCTATTTGCCTTTTTATAAGGTTCTTTCACACGCATAGCCTTATCTACTCTATAGTCTCTAGAAATATCATCTAGTTCAATAGAAGACGTATCCCCTACAACCCCTAGTACTGTACATTGACTTCCTGTAATCTTTTGAATACTAATATCATAACTCCCAGTAAGCTCCTCCATTAAACGCGTAATTTCTTCTTCTGGCGTATTGTTTCTCATAACTATAATCATCTTTATTTCCTCCCTATTTTATCTACTATTTTCCTATCTTAGTAGGTCTCATTTCTATTATTTTTAAGCACCTATGTATTTATAACAACTTATTCCTTTGGCTTTCCTTGCAAGAATACTGGGCCCTTTCTTCTTTGCAAGCCTGCTTAAGTAATAAATGAATTTTCAAAATAATAAAAGCCCTATGCTCCTAAGAACATAAGGCCTTATATCTTATTTTATACGCATTTAAGATATATTGATTTAGACTAATATGCTAGAAGACTTTAACCTATTTTGTTTACAGCAAAAATAACCAGCGCTAAAATAAAAATAGCCCCAGCTAAAAAAGTAAAAGTTAAATTGTGCTGTCAATTTTTTAGTTAAAGTACTCATCAATAGATCTCCTTCCTTGATTTATTCCAAATTTATTGCAAAATTGTATTTTATTTATAATACTTCTGAATTAGGTACATTATAAGTGCATTTATTTTTTTTGTCAATAAGTCTACCTCTTATTTCAATAATCGAGGCACAATATATTTTTGCCCCTCTTCTTCAATCACATGTAGCTTTTGTCCATAAACCCTCTGTAATTCTTCCCCCTCCAATAGCTCTTCACAAGTCCCTGACTTGACAAGCTTTCCTTTGTCCATGAGCAAAAGTTCTTCGCAGCTTTGAAGGGCGAGGTTTAAGTCGTGAAGTACCATAACAATAGTGAGCTTCCGCTTTTGTTTGAGTCTTTCAATGCATCCCATAAGTTCAACGCTATTATGCATATCTAGCATAGAAGTGGGTTCATCTAATAATAATAAAGGGGTATTTTGAAGCAGTGCCCTTCCTATAAACACCTTTTGGGCTTCACCGCCGCTTAAGGTATTAATAGGTTGGTCTTTAAGATGGGTAATCTGCAGTTCTTCTAGAAGCGCCTCCACTTCCTCTTCCACCTTTTCACTTAGATTCCCCCACAAGTCCATTTCTGTATATTTTCCCATGAGGAGTATCTCATACACACTAAAATCTACGTTCCTTATATTTTCTTGAAACACAAAGCTTACCTTCTTGGCATATTCCTTGACAGGAAAACTTCGAATATCTCTTTCTTCATAAAACACTGTGTTTTTAGGAGGTACCAGTAAGTTCATCATATGCTCAAGCAAGGTGCTTTTCCCTGCCCCATTAGGGCCTATAATTCCATAAGTCTTGCCTTTTTCAAATTGGAAGGAAACATGGTTCAATATATCTTTATTTCTTTTACTATAGCTTAAATTTTCTATACGAAGCACTAGCCTTCCCTCCTACGTTCTTTATAAATCAAATACATAAAATAAGGGGCACCAAACAAAGCCGTTACAATCCCTAGGGGCACTTCTCCCTTGCTAGATACTGCTCTTGATAAATCATCACAAAAGAGGACAAAGTACATTCCCAAAAAGCCACATAAAGGTAGGGTGCGTTTATAGTTAGATCCAAATAAGAGTCTGACGACATGAGGAATAATGAGCCCTACAAAGCCAATGGTTCCTGTAAAGGCTACGTTAGTGGCAATGAGTATGCTACTGGCTACAAGAAGCCTTTTTCTCACTTTGCTTACATCTACCCCCATGGCTTTAGCTGCTTCTTCTCCCATCAGAAGCAAGTTAAGTTCTTTACGATAGATCAAAAATAAGCCTAAAACAGGCACTGTAATGGCAAATAAGATGGCTACTCTATTATAGGAAGCCACATTTAAAGTTCCCATTCCCCATACAAACATAGCGATTTGCCTATCTTCTCCTTGAAGACGTATATAGGATAAAAGGGCTGCGAAGAAATAGTTAATTGCTAGTCCAGAAAGTAATAGGCGAATAGGAGACACCTTTCCTTTAATGCCTGATAAACTGATGACTAAAGCATTGGCAAGAAGAGCCCCCACAAATGCCCACAAGGGCAAAAAGCCACCTACTAGAAAACCTAAAGCTGCACCTAAGGAAGCCCCTGAAGAAACTCCTAGCATATAAGGGTCTGCCATATCATTTCTAAAAATAGCCTGATAAATAGCTCCTGTTATAGCTAAGTTAACCCCTGTCAGAAGCGCCATTAGGATTCTAGGCATTCTTAGATTCCATATAATGGTTTCTTGACCAAAGGATATATGTTCCTTGAGAGAGGTAAGCCCTAATCTTGCACCTATAATATTCATAATGTCACCTACTGAGATATCAGCAACACCTATGATAATGGAGATACCCGCAAATACAATAAGACCTAAAGTTAATAGAATATATAAGGGCCTTATATTCCCTTTGAATCCTTTAGTTTCCCTCATTTATTGCCCTAGCTCCGGATGAATGATATGTGCTAGCTCTACTAGGGCATCTGCTACTCTAGGACTTTGTCTTGAAATACTATCTCCATCTATTTCAAATACTTTCCCTTCCTTTACAGCTCGTAAATCTTTATAAAACGCAATACTTCCTATTTTCTCAGCGATATTGCTATCTGATGGCACAATAATGAGATCTGGGTCTCCTTCTGCAATCTGCTCTTTGCTAATACACCAATGAATCATGTCTTCCGCAATGTTAGTAGCACCTGCTAAACGAAGCATCTCGCCAATAAAGGTATCTCCAGTAGCACAATAATCTATTTCTCCAATATCATTTGCAAAGTAAACTTTTGGAGGCTGAGTTAAATTAAGAGCTTTTACCTCTGCCTCTACACTTGCTACTTTTTCCTTCATTCCACTTACAACTTCTGTTGCTTTTTCTTCAGTCCCTGTAAGGGTACCTATTTTCTCAATCAAAGAATAAGTATCCTCAAAGTTTATAGACTCATCTAGAAAAACGACTTTAAGCCCTACTTCTCTTAGTTTATTAATCATTTCTTTTGAGACATGGGTTGCCCCTATCACTAAGTCTGGATTTAAATCCACAATCATTTCTATATTAGGGGTGTAAGCATCTCCCACTTCTGGAAGGGCTGTAATACTTGATGGATAATTACAATAGGTGGTACGTCCCACCATTTTATCCTCTAAACCTAACGCCGCTAAAATTTCCGTGATATTGGGTGCTAAAGAAATAATGCGCTCTGGCTTCTTGAACAGTTCAATTTCTGCCCCTGTGGTATCTGTAATGGTGACATGAAAGCTTTCTCCATTACCTTCCATTGCCTGGGTACTCGCGCTTGGCGCAACTTGTGTGTTTTTCTCTGTACTACATCCTACTAAGAGTATACTCATTACTGTTACTAGTAATAATACTCTGAGTACCTTTTCTTTTAAAATTTTTACACTTTTCATCTTTTGCCTCCTCCTGCATGCAATCAAGGGATTCCTCTCTATACTTTTTCTAGTCTAAGCCAGTCAAAATACTTTCTAAGACTAAAAAAATAGCTGCCAGAGTTATCCCCTGGCAGCCTAAATAGCACTATTAACTACATTTAATAGTTTCACGTACTATTCTCTCCCTCCGAAAGAATACTTTTCATACATAAAGGGCAGGTCTCCTGGCTTATAGTTCATCCTCCGGCGCCTTCCCACAAACCTTGGTTTGCAGTGGTCTATGCCTTCGTCCCTATTAACAGTAGCGGGGGCTGCAGCTCTTAACTTTCCCTATTAAGTTCCTTAGAACACCCTTTATGCTTTATTTTTATAGATTTCTGTTTTATCATGTCACACTATTCTAGCCCTGTCAAGCTAGACTTAAGAGCTACCATCAGCTGATTTTTATCAGTTAATGGTAGCTCCTTTTATTATTTCGATATTTCTACTTATGTTACTCTATAGACTAAAGTCCTGGCACACATAAAATAATAAGGAGAATACTAATAGGAATCCCTATATTTATGATAAGCTGCGCATAAGACTTTTTCTTAATCACAAAAAATGTGGATACGGCACCTGCTATTGCACCTAGCAAACAACCTACTCCTATAATTCCCATGTGACGATCAGGTGCAAATACTGCTAATCCAAGATCTCCATAAACTGCTAATGCGATTAAATAATAGATCACATGTATATATTGACTGACTTTCATAACTACCTCCATTGATGCTCCTAAATATACATGAGCTAAGACCTTTTTTATCTTAAAACTTGTCTTAACGCTCTCTATTATAGCATAAGGCATTAGAAAGGAAACCCTTAATCCTCTAAATACTTCAATGCTTTGGCTATATCACTTTTTAGTTTTTAAAAAAATTGGTTAAAGATTATTTTATAAATTTTTAGGGAATCGTCTTTTTCATCACATATAATATATTGTAAAGCTAAAACAATAATCTCTGTAGCAGAATCACCACGTCGAGATTCTGAGGAATTGACCGGGTCAGCCAAGTCTCAATCTGTCGTTACAGGTACCTCTGGACTTAAGGAAAATATTCACTGATTGCTCGCGTAAAGGGAGGCGCACTTTTATAGGTTATGGCATAATGCTTTGCAAAAAATAAAGTTAAAACCAGAGTCTTAAAGCCTTAGCTTCCTCATCACAAAGGGTGCACCGGCTAAGACGTTAAGGAGCTCCTCACTCATTGGTTTAGCTTTTATACTTATACGCTTAGTCTCTGCGTCTATAGCTGCGCTGAGGAGCTTGTTGCTATACCTTTGAGGCTAAAGTGTAAGTATAAAAGTTGAAATCAAGTGGCTGGTATAGGAAAGGCCCACCTTTTTAGTTATTTCTAAAAAGGTGGGCCTTTTGCGTTTGTATTTATATTAGTTTCTTAAATTTTTATAAACAATATTGCCATATCAAAATGTCTAAGCTTTAAATTCCTCATAGGTAAACTATAAACTGATTTTCTTTCGTTGAATCTATCTATAGGAATAGGGTTTCAATTCCTCATAGGTAAACTATAAACCTAGTAAGAACAGGTGCTTGTACATCTTGTTCTCTAGCGTTTCAATTCCTCATAGGTAAACTATAAACCTTTAAAATATGTTCAAGGCATGGTAGACGAATACAAATTTCAATTCCTCATAGGTAAACTATAAACCAACTGATTATGTAAGCGTAGCAGGTAATACAGAAACGTTTCAATTCCTCATAGGCAAACTATAAACTCATCAAAAGCATTGATGGTATTAGGTTTTCATACTTTTAAACTTCAGTATAATTAATTATACCTTTTCCTATAAACCTTGTAAATACGTTATTTTACTGTTCGTCGATGTCCTAGGGATTTTTGCACTATTGGACATCGACGAATTAATTTTCACGTTATAGAAATAACTTTTTACCTCCTTTTTCTACACCTATTAATTCTCTTGTTGTGTATTTTTGTGTACGGAAGGTATAGAAAATCATAGAGTCTTCATTAATATCTATTTTCTTCATTAATTTACTCTTTAGAATTTTATAGCTTGCGTCAGATAATTCCCCTTCTAAAACTGAGTTTTGAACCCAATGTAAGTATTCTCTTGCTATTTTTAAGACTTTTGCTACTCTTGCTTCCTTTACATCGTATACTAATATCACGAACATCTTATCACCTACCAGCTACTTTTAAAGGGTTCATAATCTTGTTCACCCATACAATGTTTTTGTAATTTATAAAGTTCTAGACGAATCAATGTTTTATAAGAAACATCACGTTTCAAAGCTTTATGCTTAATAGTTGTTTTTAGTTTGTCATTCCATTTTTCTATAAATATTTTCATCCCTTCTTCATTGAGCAAAACTCCTTCTGGCTTTACATCAAAATGTTTGCTATTTAGCATTTTCTTTGAAATAAGTCCGAGAAAAAGCCTGTCGACTAAAATAGGTTTAAATATTTCTGCCACATCTAAATTCAAGGTAAAACGCCTGTTGTTTGTACTATGCAAATATCCTATTCTAGGATCTAGGTGCGTATGATAAATTTCACCAAGCACACAAGTATATAGTAATGTATTTCCAAAACTGATTAAGCTATTAAGTTTGTTTTGAGGCAATCTCTTACTTCTTTTATCAAACTTAAAGGCATCATTCTCTAGAATTTCATCAAAGGCAGTTTAATATGTTTCTCTTATATTTCCTTCTATCGCCATCATTTGCTCTATAGTTTGCATGGACTCTAGATTGTCTAGTAATTCTTGAATATGAGATGCTATTTCTGTTACCTTTTTTCCTCTAGAAGCGTAATACTTTAGAACTTGTAAAATATTATTGGCACTTCCTTTAATAAAGGTCATTGCTAATTGCTTTCTTTTCTCCAAATCTATATAATACTCTGCTTGTTTTAGAATCATATAGCCAGAATTGTAATGTTCCCTAGGATAATAACTTCCTACATAATACTCATGATAGTTATAAAAATGAAGTATAATATGCTCTTTAGTACAAAGTTCAAATGCTTTTTTGGTTACACTAACTTCTCCTAATATATAAATCTCTGCAATGTCATTAATAGGAATATAATTATTTTCTTCTTTACCTTCTAAATACAATGTGTTATTTTTCCGTTTTAATTCTCCACTATTAAGAATATAGACTGTTTCTTTCATACGTTCCTCCTATGCCCAGCAACTCTCACAATAAGAGCAAGTTTCACAATATTTTTTCCAGATTGCTTTAGGTGGTAAGGCTATTTGAAACATTTCTTGGAGCTTTTCTAAGTAAGTCTTTAGTTCTTCTTCTAATTCCTTCGTCAAAACTACCTCTTCTGTTTTCTTCTCTTGTGGGAACTGTAATACCCCAGTAGCCTCTACCCCTACTTCTTTTAATTCATATAGGTAATATGCTAGCTGCATTCTTGCTGCTTCTATGCAATGCGAACTTTTCTTTACTTCTCCTATAATTAACTTGCCTTCCTTCGTTTTCGTAGTATCTATATTACTCCCACCGATCGTCTGACTATTCTTGTTCCGTTTATATGCTTCCTCATGAATATATGTACCTTCTCTAAGAAAATCATTATCATGATCTCCTTCAATACCATGATAACTAAGCCATGCTTGCCTTTGACATACTAGAAAACTTGCTAATAGACTTCCTCCTATTTCCACAACCTTACCTCCTAAATATTACTTAATGATAAGTATTTACAAGGCTTTATTTTTATATTCATGTAAACAAAAAATATCTTCACTTAGGAAGATATTTTTGTATGATTTAAAACTATTCTTTTATAGATAGGTCATAAGCATTTTAGAAGTATAGAAGGCTACATTCTTAGATGTATATACAATTCCTTATAGGTAAGCTATAAACTAGTAACCTTACCGAGTCAGTAGAAACAACTGGATTGGGTTTCAATTCCTTATAGGTAAGCTATAAACTTTAGTTGTAGGAGAACTTACATCTCGTACATGGGAAGAGTTTCAATTCCTTATAGGTAAGCTATAAACAGTTAGGAAGAAAATTTGTATCCGTTGATGATGAAGGGTTTCAATTCCTTATAGGTAAGCTATAAACGCGATCATTCACCCTGACGTTGCATATGACCTTAAAAAGTTTCAATTCCTTATAGGTAAGCTATAAACGGCATTAAGCTTGTTAAGAAACAAATATTAGGGATGTTTCAATTCCTTATAGGTAAGCTATAAACTGTCTCTAAATATCTCAAATATTAAATATTTTATGAAGTTTCAATTCCTTATAGGTAAGCTATAAACTAATATAGAACACAGATATATTGAAACTAGTAATGATAGTTTCAATTCCTTATAGGTAAGCTATAAACTTTCCCGACTGGAAAGGCCCTCCTAGAAACGACTGCGTTTCAATTCCTTATAGGTAAGCTATAAACCCATTTCAAGCATTGATAATGCTAGTTTTCTATTTTTTTATACTTTATTACAATTAATTATATCTTTTGCTATAAACCTTGTAAATACGTTATTTTACTGTTCGTCGATCTCCTAGGGATTTTTGCACTATTGGACATCGACGAACTTTTTATTTAGCTTCAACACATCCGAAACCTTGAGCATTTTTTCCTCCCAATCCCGCTTCTAGAGCAAACTGGATTAGAACTGGATTTCCTAATAATACATAATTACCACTATACCCATTAATAATAAAATTTTTATAGTAAACTACACTCTTTTGATACTTTTCCGTTGCTATAGCTAGGACTTCAAAGTCCTCATTTTGTAATGGCCTTTCACCGTAAATAGATTTGTATTTCTTGATTATATTTTCTCTAAGCACTTTACTAAACTGCTCATCTTGAGGCGTATAATAAAGTGTTTTCTTTTTTCCTGCTTCTATTATGGTACTATAAGCAACTACAGGAGATAATGTCCTTACCTTTAAGTAATCTCCTACTAATGATTCTTCTTTTACTATAAGTGATTCTTCTTTTACTATAAGTTTTGTTACTTGTAGTTCATTACTACCTAGCCTGATAGTTTTTGTTTTGATTCCCTGTTCTAACTGCTTAATAAAGCTTTCTTGACTACTCGATACAATTAACATAATTTCTTTTTCAAAATCAATAAACTTCCTATCCATAGATAACTTATACTTTCCATTTAGTTTAGAAAAGGTAAAGAGCTTAAATTGTCTTTTTTCATAGTGATACCCTTGATCATGTATAAAGGTTCGATATTGTTCATCATCAATACTTTTTAGTAACATGGCTTGTAATAAATGATTGTAGTGAACTGGTAGATGAATAATATTTTTACTTAATAAGTGGATTTGTAACTTCATAATTTCACTCCCTATAGATAAAGTATTAACTACTTAAAGAACTATAAAAAATGAGTTATTATCAATTTCAATTCCTCATAGGTAAGCTATTAGTCCTTTAAAAGCCTTCATAGTATTACTTGCTCATATCTTTATACTTTTACTACAACTAATGATGCATTTTCTATAATTCTTTTAAATACATTATTTTACTATTAGTCGATGTCCTAGTTATTTGTACACTTGGACATCGACAGATTTATTTATAACCTCATTCTTAAACGAATTGTACAAACTAGCTAATTCACTTTTTAGAATATCTGTAGACAGTGCATTTTTTCGAAAGCCGAAATGGTTTATATCATTTCTTTTTTCCTTTACTTGATTTGCTATGGTTTTTAATGTTGGATATTGTATAGTGAAATAATTCACACCATTTTCAACAAACTCCCTATTTTCCTCTTTCAATTTCCATTCCTTTTTTTCTAGATTTAGACATGCCAATATTTTATTTGCTTTCTCTTCTCTTAGCTCCTTATCTGTGTCATCTAATCCTGTTTCTCTACATACAAAGGTTATAAGGCTTTCTTCTAAAGCAGTATAACCTTGCTGAATCATGTCATATCGTATGCACCACTCAACTGTGGCTAAACCTACTCCAAGATTAGCTTTATCAAGAAAAGGTTCAATCTCCTGTGCTACACGTTCAAATAGAATAGCTATAGGAATCTTTTCTTCAGAATTTCTATTTAGCTCTTTAATTGCTACATTCAAATTATTTGCTGCTATCCCTATCGAACGAAGATTTCTTTTCTTTACTCTTTCTTTAATTTCCATACCTCTGCTGTTACTTATACAAGTAGTAAAATTGTATAGTGCTCCTACGACACCATTTAGATCATTAATACTCATATCTTGTTGCCTATTTAAAAGATTTCTTTTTTGGTCAAAGAGATTTTTTACCTCGTTTGCACTCCCTGTTTGTAAAAATGTATTAATTGCATGTGTCCAATCCAAAAGCTCTATATATGTATTAAGATTAAATATTTCTACCCTCTTAACACCTTCTATTCTTTCTATATTTCCATTTCCACAACTGCATTTAATGGTTTTAGTAACTTTTGTTTCTTCTTGTACTACCCCAATTTCAAAAGCACCGTAATAGATGCCCTCAATCTGTACATTTTTTAGTACCTTTGCATAGTTCAAAGCAACTAAAGCTTGTATAGGAATATTCCTTAGAGAATGGGTAATATCCATAATTACATGATCTCCTGGATTAGTATGTAAAACAATCTGATTAAATATTTGTCTTAGTTCATCCTCATTTCTACCCACCTCTATTTTAACTTCTTCAACATTCAACCCACACTCTTTTAGCAAACGGTCTAGCTTAATATCATTCTCATCCACTGTTATGTAATTTTTCTCTCTTGCATCTTCAGTTAATAGGACAACCACCTTATCCCCATTTTCTTGCTTCCAGCCTTGACCTAATATTTTTATAAGTGCTTCTTGAATATACTTGGTACGTATGGTTTGATTGCCATAAAAGTAATCACATTCACTATAAAAACGAGTACCTAGTACAGTTAAAAATACATTTGCCATATTCTATCCCCTACCTTTCTGTCATCACTCTAGTTATTGCATGATATCCTTTAATTTTGCAGAGGGGCTGTCTGGTTTCCAATCTCCCGACTGACTACTGCTCCTACTCCCCTTAGCATTGCCCGCATTTCTATTATAAGGCTTTTTATTATAAGTATTACTATTATTGTATTTTGGATTTTGTTGGGACAAAACTGTGGCATATTTAAAATTATCTTGTTTAATAGCACTTATAGTAGGAAGCACTTGTCTTTGTGAAAACTGCTTAAGCCCCATATATCTAAATTCTGCCTGCTCGCCACTTACACGTTCGGTTTTAATAATCTCATACTCTCTTACTGCCTTTACGGTATCAATATCAGTCTGAAAATGTTCTTTTACATAGTGTTTATAACACTGAATATACTTTTGGTAGTCCTCTAACCTTTCATAATTAACAGTAAAACTACTGTACTTCTGTGACACATCATAGGTATATAGCTGAATATCTTTCATGATGACTTGTCCAAATCCATAAGGTTTTGCTAAACCTATATTCTGATAAGATTTTTTATTAAAGTCTAAGGAAAGACTCCATAGTAGCAAACCTAACTCATCTGGATATAAATTATTAAAATGAATACGTCCCTTAAACACAGAACCTTTATCTAAAGGATAAATCTCTCTATCCTGACTAGGCTTTCCTGTAGCTGTAGCTTCAGCCTGTACCTTATCTTTGAGCCAATATACTTTCATTCCCCGAATAGAAAAATCACTGTCATTGTAGCTGAATAGCCCTTCCTTATCAAAACTACTTTGTTGTAAATAATGAGGTAGGCAGGTAGCTTTAGGTTCCCCTAAAACCACTGTATAAGGTTTACTTTCAATAGCCTTGGTAACTATTGCTGGTTCAATCTGTATTCTCCCTTTATAGGAGATTTTATTCTTCTCATCTCCTAAATTAGCAAATCCAAACATAGACCTTGTATAGTCCATTAAATGCGCATCTTTTTGTACTTCTGCTATGCCTTCATAGATGGAATGGTCATAAAACAGCCTTAAATAAGGGGTATAACCAAAGTAAAGCTTTCCATGATGCTGTACATAAAAAATAGGCTTCATATTTTCCTTCCCTTTTTCTTTTGGCAACAGATAAAAGGAATCCTTTTTAACGTTTTTATTTTTCTCTAAGTCGCCTCTATAAGCTCTGATATCTTCTTTTCGAATAGGGATTTCCTCTGCTGAAAAATCTACTTCATTAATAATATAATGTGTGTTCTTGGGTTTATCTTCTCCATTTTTCCCCCTTGAACTCATATACCCTGAACCTAACATATAGCCTTTGTACTTACACTGCTTATTACTATTTTGACTTTCTATCCATTTTACAAGTACTTGTTCTTCATTCACATCATATTTTACAGGTGTACAATATGGTCTATATTCACTTCTCCCTTTAGATAATAAACTCATACCTCGAATATACATTTTCTTCTCTGCAATCACTTTTTCACTAACTCTTAAATAGGACTTCCCTTTAATCTGTTTAGCAGGTATTATATAATACTCCTCATCTCTTACCTTATATATATACCCTGCTTGCACATTCTCTACAATCGAATAACTATTGCCCTTTTCATCTAGCTTACTCTTAAACCCTAATCGTGTATTATAATCTTCTCTTAGTCGTTTATTATTATCTGCCATTGCACGGTACAAGAAAGTCTGCTCTTCTATATAATCCCCTGTTATGCCACATCCAAGTACCATCGCATTGGTTCTTATTAATCCTTTTAGAGTAGAACCTGGAATACAATATCGTCCTTTAACCTCTTTAGTAAAATGAATTTGTTGAACTGTATCTCTACTCTTTCCACTTATCCCTGTACTAGCAGATACAATAGTAGGTGTTACACACTCTATATCATAGTCAATGTATCCTTCTAAAGTTCCTTCTACAAAGATATCATGCCTTGGAAGTTCCTTATTACTTTCATATCTTTGAAATACCTTTGCTGCCAAGGGTATAAAGTTATAAGGTGCATATGCTTTATTTACTGTCTCCATCCATTTCCCTCCTATATGAGATAATATGGTCTAACATAAGCAATATACGCTTGACCATCCTCTTTATCGTATTGGATATATTTTTTAACTGCTAAACGTTTAAACCCACTATGTGGATTTAATAAATAGGTTGTAGTTAAGTACTGATCTGTATCCTCTATACGTTGCACTGCTTTTAATTGCCCTTCTTGCTTAAAAATATATATTTCTGTGCATTCCCCAAATAATCTAGCTTCTATAAGTGTTTCCCAATTAATATCTACTTCTTCAATCGTTGAATATCTCATTCCATCGTAATGATAGGTCACTGCATAGTTGATTCCTTGCTCCTTTAATGCATCTAGCTGCTGGATTACTCCCTTTGGCTCTTCAATTCTTTTAACGTTCATTATGTTCCCCCTATGCATTTAATACTTTTGCATACTCATTTAATAGGCCTAGTTGCTTACTTTGACTTGGATTGACTAAGTCTAATACAATCTCCTCAGACAAACCTTGAATCTTTAAAGTGCTATTGATTACCATGCCTCTTCCGATTCCTTGTCCACTTCCAAGCTTCAAGGTTCCATCACCTAAGTCTCTTAATAAAAAGGCAATGAGTGCAATACTCTTTTTTTCTGTCTCATCTAATTGCTCTCGGCTTCCTACTTTGTAAATGAGCCTTACCTTTAGTGTTCCTTCTACTGCTTGTTCATACATTAAGGCTTTTGATACTACTCCACCTCTGAAACGATCTATTTTAATACGATTGCTATTTGTCACTTTATGATTTTGAATCACTATATCTTCAAAGTAGACAGAACCTATGCACTGCTCTGTCTCTTGTTTCTCAGTGGTTTCATGTCCAAATAATTCTTTTAGAAGTAGCTCTTTATTTAAGAAATTAGTCACCTTCCTAGCATGACCTCGCATAGCTCCCTTTAAACTGGTACCTGGAATAATATACTCTAGCTTGCCATTTTGAATAGGTTTTCCATCTGCTTCTAAATTATTTTGTGTAGCCTGTCCTTTAATCAAAATACTAGTATTTGTTTCACAATCTAATTCAAAGCTAATCCAGTTCCTCTTTCCAGATGTTTTTTCTATTTGGATGGGCTGTAAATGCTTATTAATATCTTTTTTTACGTAGCTGATGAGATGCTCTCTCTGCCTTAGATTTAAAATAGCTTTTTGGGCACTTTTTATTTCTAGGATTCCACCACCAGATGTTTTCTTGCCACCTATTCTTAATGCCCCTTCTGATAATGCTTGTACTATTTCTACATATAACTCCTCAATCACTTGTATTTCTTCTTCTTTAATAAAGGCTTCTAATTTTAGCTCAAAATGACAACCACTACTTAAATATTCTGTATTAAAATAATGTCCCTCTTCATTGCTCCCTGTACATTGATTGATCTTTAATCCTGGTCTTAATTCAATCACAGTCTCTTCTACATAGCTATCATAAAAATTCACCTTACTTGAATTTCTATCCTGGGTACGCTTCTCACTCCCAAAATACGCTAAGGCTTGGTTAGCTTTTCCAGTTTCTTTAAAATAGGCCTTGATGGCACCTGCTATTCCTGTGGCTGGAATATAGGGTTTGTTGTAATATTCATCAATAATAATCTCTTGTTCTCCATTACCAATATGTAGCGGCCCCTTATTTTCTACTTGAAGATATAAATATGCAACGGCTTCACTTCCTTTTAGCGCCATCCTTATCCCTCCCTATACCCTCTGATTCTAATGACATACCTTAATAATCTCTCCATAAATAGAAGAGTATGCTGATATACTTTTTCTCTATCTAATGTGATACCAATCTCTCCTATAACAAGTTGTGGCAGTTCAAAAACTTGCTCATTAAAAAACTTTAAATCATCACTATGATTCATTAGTTCTTTAATATAATCTATAAACCTTTCCTTTTTAATAAATATATCTTTTAACTGATTTTTGGCCCCTGTTGACTTTCTTTCTAAATGGTCCATATATCTACTAAAACGTTCTTTTCCTTCTGTTGCTGAAAGTGCTTTAAGTTCTCTTACTAGATTAAGTAAATTGCCTAATTGATTATTCTTGGTAGATTTATTCATCTTTATTTGATGAACCATTTCGAATAAGTAATGGTCAATAGCCTTAGCAAACTTTTGCTCATATATATTCTCTAGCATATATTTTACAGTTTGTATTTCCTCATTTTTAAGAATAGGCAAAACATATGTCTCTTCTTTAACACTTTCTATTTTACAAATACGCTCAATATTAAAGTCACTTAATAAGGCTATTCGCCCAAACCCTTCTTGGGTTCGTAACCCAATACCTTTTTCCACCAATGCTTTTACCTTATTTGTGTCCAAATGTCCTGTTTGAACAGTATATTTGAAAACACTCCCTGCCTTAATGCCTTTGTACTGTGGTAATTTTGTTCCCCATTTGGCATTATAGCCAGATATAATCGTTGTTTCTGTAATACACTGCGTTAATTCTACCTTTTCTATCCCTAATACTCTCTCAATATAATCCGCCTCAATAATTCCCATAGATTGTCCATACTCATTAGTATAAAGAGTATCTGATAAGACCATTAAGTAAAGTTCCTTACTATTTTCCTCTACTAACGCATACTCCTTACCGTATTCCTCTGTCACCACTAACTCCATAATTTCACACTTACCATATCCACTACCTTTAGCACCACCGAGGTAAAGAATCTTATTTTCTAAAAGTTTCTTTATTTCCTCTACTTTATCCTCTTGCTTAATACCTAAAATCCCCTTAAAAAATTGTCCTGCCTTTATCGCCTCATAACGAAAGAGATTATTCTCCTCCCTAACTTTTGTAATATGTAAATTTCCTACTTTGTCTACATTCGTATAAGCTAGACTTCCTTTTTCCAGATTCCACTTGCAAAAAGTACCTAACTTTATTTTTTTATAATCTTCTTCTATCGAATCTTTTAATTCATTAATAATAGGTGCTAAGTTAGCTGTTGCATCATATTGTTTCAGAGTATCCTTAGGTGCATAAAAACATAATGGAAAAGGAACTGTCTCCTCATTATTTTTTAGTATATAGGCATTATAAAAGATAATGTCCCCCTCTAAAAATAATTGTCTACTGACCTCATCTTCACTAATATCTATGCCTTGATGGGCATTAATATAATTTCTAATAATCGCTCCACGAAGACTTGAGCCTGGTATGTAGTCTAAGCTATTCTCATCATCTATTTGCTTACCCGAACCACCAATCTTTAAGTTTTCTAGGGCTTTAATTGTAAAGGTTATATATCTCATATATACTGTGCCTCCCCTATTAGTATATCGATATAATGTGTTGTTACATCTTCATCATTTAGGTATAGACGCATCTCTACCTGCCCCTTGCCACGGCTTTCTAATGTGCCTACTTTACGTAAGACTTGGGCAGCTACTGCTAAAACCCCTAATTGTACAGTAGTTAAAGGTCTCTCCGTCCATACTTCAGCTTCCAATTCTAAGCCCGGATTAATTACTCTAACTTCTCTTAAGCTCCCTTTTTCAGCAATTCCATTTTTCCCTATACTTGTAAATTTCCTCGTCTGGGTAAGGGATTGTTGTACTTCTTCCCTGGTAAAAATATTATGTTCTAACCCGTATAAAATATAAGCCTTAATATTTTTATTTAATTTACAATCAGAAAACTTTAACAATCCTTCTTTCTCATCCCCTGATTCTCCAAAAAGTACATTTACTTCTCTTCTAAAAGCCTCCCTATTAGCTACTAATTCCCCAATACTCTCTATTTCTTCTCTTAACTTCCCTTTCAACGTCTTTCCTTTAAAAAAAGGCAACCCATACTCATCATGAACAATTTCAAGATGTCCCCCCCCAATAACGGATTCACCTGAACCAAATATCGTTTCACTTTTAAGTTTCATTTTTAAACAGATATTTTGCATAGTCTTCCCCCTTATAAAGTTTCTACTAAGTCTACGATTTCAATGGCATCATAGTGTGTGGCACTATATTGATCATGTAATTTATAAAAACCATATTCACATTTAAAGCTACCTGCCATATCCAATTTATTAGTCACTGATTGTTGACCTTCCTTTTCTAGTCCATTGACCTCCATATAAATCCTTGTAGCCTCTATACCCTCCTTATACTTACTCCTTAAAGTTTTTAATTTACTTCTTGGAATTGGGTTTTTGCCCTTAGAAATACTATTTAAGATTTCCTTAAAATTATCATAATGATTGATACGATCCTTATAATTATCTGCTGCAAATAATGGTCTTAAGGTGAGGGTACAATTACTGTCAATCTTATACCCTTCTCTAATCTGATGTAGATTTCCTTTAAGTTCTCCTTGCACAATATGCCAATCTATCATATTCGTATCTTCTAAATTCTGCTTTACAATAGTATCTTTGCAATTTTGGCAAAGCTCCTCTGCTAGTTCATAAGCTCTTGAAAAAGGATATCCTGCCTTCACTATTGCAATACCTGCACAGGCATATAATTTCCATCCCATTACATGCTGCTTCTCTAATTCTTCTAAAAACACTTTACATAACCAAATACTATCCTTTGCTCCAGCAATGAAACATACATCATCTCCAGCTAAAATAATGGGACGAATTCTAGTCTCTCCTTTCTCTGCCTTATAACGTTCACACATATTTTTAAAGGCTATCTTATAAACAGCATCTATTGCCCTGCTAAAGTTTCCCATTTCTTCAACATAGGCTTGATTATGCTTTGCAAGATCTATTATGTTACTTTTTAAATACTTTTCCTTGATTTCATCAAACTTTTTCCCCATTTTGTTTCCATCAATGTGAATAATTGCTATATAAGATTTATCCCCACTATCTACTATGCTGTCTATGTCTTTAATAACTCTTTGATCTGCAGTAAACTCCCCCAAGTTATCCTGCATCTCAGCATTTGCTCTAAGCTTTCCTCTAATTTCTTCTGATATCAGGGTTTCTTTTCTATCTCCAGCAAATAAATAGCGTTCCTCTTGCTCTAAATATACAGCTGGCATTCCTGTTGAATAACATGTTTTCTCCATACCAAAACTCATCTGATAATAGCAAGATAACCTTTTACTTTTCTTACGACCTAACTTTTTATAAGCTTCATCAATTTTAAGCACAATATTATCTTTCTGATTCTCAAATGGTACCGTTACAAAAAACATTTCTAACTCTGAATAGCGTTCTAAGATTTCATAAGAAAGTTTCTCTACAAACTTACGTCCTTTGTCTTCTGTAGGAAATTTATAAATACTCTTGCCCCCACCTTCTAGTATTTTTTTCCCTTGAAACTCTTCTATAAAAGTCTTAGGCAAATCCTCTGTAACATAACGAATAATCATTGAAGCTCCTATATTCTCTTTTAGCTTATTACTCTTAAAAATATAACTTTGCTTCTTAGAAACCTCCATTAAGACTAGTACACTCACTTTACGCCCTCCTTCTACAAAAATATTCAAAATATTAAAAATATTATCTCATAACTTTAAAATATTTTCAATTTACACTTTACTTATAAATTTGTATATAAGCTTTTAGCTATGGGTATTGTGGTTTTATATATTTTAAATTAAGTTCACATTCCTTATTTCCAATGCAGATAGTTATTGTATATAGGCCTTTATTTCTTTACAAGGCTTGTCATATACAGGCCTATCATTCTACATCTGCTATACTTCTTATACAATAAAAAAACACCTCTTTAATTATTCTAAAAAGGTGTTTTACTTATTTGAATTTCATTTATTTAAATTCTTATATATTTATCCTCACTATGCCTTAATCTAATTAATCATTCTTCCATTTTGTAATCTTCTTTTATCTACTGGTATTCTCTGTTTATATCCTTGTCACTATCTCTTCTGTAAACACTCTATAGTTAAGCTATAAACTTAAAAAATCTAAAGTAATGGCAGATTGATATTCTTGTGTTTAAATTCCTTATAGGTAAGCTATAAACCAGGAGACATCAGAGCAGCAGAAGAAGTACGATAAGAGTTTCAATTCCTTATAGGTAAGTTATAAACGGTATGCTCACAGACGACATTATCAATATGGTTAAGTTTCAGTTCCTTATAGGTAAGCTATAAACGTAGAAAATACTAACGGCGGGACGACTATATTGTTAGTTTCAATTCCTTATAGGTAAGCCATAAACTATCATACAAAAACAGACCTGTTTCAAAATGTAGTGTTTCAATTCCTTATAGGTAAGCTATAAACCTATTTTCAAAAGAATGTGTAAGGCATACAATATAAAGTTTCAATTCCTTATAGGTAAGCTATAAACACATTAGAAGCTAAATACACAGCAGGGGCAGAAGAAGGTTTCAATTCCTTATAGGTAAGCAATAAACCCATTCAAATCATTGATAATACTGGGTTTTCACATTTTTATACTTTGCTACAATTAATTATACCTTTTCCTCTAAACCTTGTAAATACGTTATCTCACCTCTCGTCGATCTCCTGGGGATTTCTGCATTATTGGACATCGACGAAAAGTTTTTATAAATTTTTTAGGGAATCGTCTTTTTCATCACATATAATATATTGTAAAGCTAAAACAATAATCTCTGTAGCAGAATCACCACGCCGAGATTCTGAGGAATTGACCGGGTCAGCCAAGTCTCAATCTGTCGTTACAGGTACCTCTGGACTTAAGGAAAATATTCACTGATTGCTCGCGTAAAGGGAGGCGCACTTTTATAGGTTATGACATAATGCTTTACAAAAAATAAAGTTAAAACCAGAGTCTTAAAGCCTTAGCTTCCTCATCACAAAGGGTGCACCGGCTAAGACGTTAAGGAGCTCCTCACTCATTGGTTTAGCTTTTATACTTATTGCTTAGTCTTCTTCGTCTATAGCTGCGCTGAGGAGCTTGTTGCTATGCCTTTGAGGCTAAAATGTAAGTATAAAAGTTAAAATCAAGTGGCTGGTACACAAAAGCCCACCTTTTTAGTTATTTCTAAAAAGGTGGGCCTTTTGCGCTTATCTAATCTACATTTTCGATACCAACTGGTATCCACATTTTAGGGTTATAATTTAATGTGTATTTGTATTTATCTACACTTTTTGCACTGACTTGCTCGACTACATATGTAACATTATCACTTAAACCCACAAAATGTTTTTTGTAACTACCATCTTCATCTTCCACAATAATTTCTAGCTGTCTATCTTCTGTATCTGCAGTGATAGACATTTTCCCAGTCATTTGAAATAGTACATCCCCTTCTAGGCAATTAATAACGGTTAATTGTCTTACGACATTGAAATTGTCAGCTTCTTGAGAGAGATTTTGAGACACCCTATCAGCCTCTGTACATCCTACTAGGCTTAGGTTAAATGCTAAAAGTGCTACTATGACTACTCTTCTTAATATTTTCATTGGAAAACTCTCCTTTTTATCTTTTGATATATTAATTATAAAGCCTTGATGTACTTGAAGGCTTTATCTTAAAGAAATCTTAACTATTTTCCCATTATATATCTGATATTCTACTTTTAAACAATTCACTTTTATAGTAGGATCGTTCTCTCTTATTTACTCCTTGGGTAAAAATACAGAAAAGCAGCTTCCCTTTCCTACCTGGGAAGACACTTTTATGTAGCCTCCTTCTGCTAATACAATTTCTCTTGCTAAGTATAAACCTATCCCTACTCCCTCTTCTTTTGCAACTCTAGGACTTCTGTAAAAGCGTTTAAAAATAAAGGCTAGCTCTTCCTCTGTCATGCCGATTCCTGTATCACTCAAATCCACTCTGCAAAACATCTCATATTCACTTATCTTAATAGCAATACTGCCTTCTTTTGCTGTATATTTTATGGCGTTATCAAGTAGATTAGCAAACACTTCTTCTGTCCATTTCTCATCAAACCTTGCAGTGATGCTTCCTTGACTAGGCTCCCACTGAAGATTGATTTTTTTCGCTTCTATCTTTGCTTTTGCTTCCTCTAGTACTTTATTAATAAGGGGTGCTAGAGAATTAATGGTTGGCATTACGGTAATGATGCCGTTTTCAAGGCGAGAGATTTTCACTAGGGAGCGTATCAGAAAATCTAATTTTTCACTTTGGAAACTGATTTGAGTCACTAACTCCCTTGCCTCTTCTGGCAAATCCTTTTCTTTTAAAAGCTCACTATAAAGAATTAGATTGGCAATAGGTGTCTTCGTTTGATGAGAAATATCAGAGATTAAGCCTTTAATATGCTCATCTTGCTCTTTCATATTTTGCTTGGTTAATTGACTGCTGGTGAGAAATTTTGCTAGTTTTGCTTCTAATCTTGATAGCCTTGATTCATCAAATCTACTTTCCTTAAACTCATCCCTACTAACAAGCTCTAGCATCTCTTCTAAATCCTGCATCGCTTTTTTAGCTTCTTTATAAGCTTTAAGGGCTATGACAATCACTACTACTGCTACTAGACAAACCATGAGCATGATGATAGTTAACAGTTTCATTCTGACTCCCCCCTTATCACCCAAGTATAACCAATCCCATAAATGGTCTTGATATATTGTGGCTTTGTGGGGTCATCCTCTAGTTTTTCTCTAAGTCTACGAACGGTTACAGAAAGGGCATTTTCATCTACAAATTCTCCTCCATCCCAGATGTGCTCCAATAAATGCTCTCTAGAAAGGATTTGCCCCCTATTCCTAACAAGTAATTTCAGTAAGCGCTGCTCTGTTTTACTTAGTGTCAGCGCTATGTTTCCTTTTAAAAAGGTCATGGTATCAAAATCAAAGCTAAAATTCTCTATATAAATGATTTGTTTATCTATCTGTTCTTGTCTTCGTAAAACTGCTTGAACCCTAGCACGAAGTACAGCTAAGCTAAAGGGTTTTGTAATATAATCATCAGCTCCTGCTTCTAGGCCTACTACTTCATCCATCTCTAAATCATTTGCTGTGATAAAAATGATTGCCGAGCTAAACTTCTCCCTTATTTCCTTACAAAGCACTAGCCCACTGCCATCTGGCAAATTGATATCTAAGAGGATGAGGTCAAAAGGCTTAAGACTTAGCTTATGCCTAGCCATTTTTAAATCCGAAGCTACAGATATTTCATAGCCTAGCTGCTGCATGGCTAGAGCAATGCCTCTAGATAAAGCTAAATCATCTTCTACAATAAGAATGTTTTGCATGCTACCTCTCCCAACGACTTTTTTCTTTATTATATATCATCTTAAATCATTTTTTAACCTGATCTCTTATAGGTGGTGATATTTATTCTCCATCTTTTAGCTGCTCCACAATGGACTGCTTGTTATTCGTATGATAAGACCATAGAGGGATGAGACCTGTTAGAATAAATAATAAGCTACATGCTACTGCTAAAGGGGCTAAAGTAGGCTTGAAGCTTAGAAACCACATGCCTTTGGTTAAACTTTTTAAGACTGTATAGGATACGAGCAAAGTGATGCCCAGAGAAGCTAGGGAAGTATATACAGCATAGTAGATGCCCTCAAAGGTAAGCATGGTCAGTAGTTGCTTTTGGGTCATCCCTATGCTTTTTAACATAGCAAATTCTTTTTGCCTTGCAATAATGCTAGTACTCATGGCATTAATAAAATTAAGTATGCCAATTAGACCAATAATGAAACACAAAGCTCCTCCTACCAATACTAATACATTTCTAAATTTGAAAAACTCTTGTTTATAACTTTCTCGTGAACAATAACTCATAGTCTGATCAACTGCTTCTGTATAATTTTTGAGGAACAATTCAATTTGAGCTTCTTCTCCGTCTGTACCTTCACATAAATAAGTCATTTGGCTTATATCAGGTGTATAGGTTTTAAGCTCTTCTACTGACATAGCAAAGGTGGCTAAATCTCCATAGCATCTATTGGTATTGGTATTAGTTAGGCGATAAAATCCCATGATGGTATATTCTTTTTCTCTGCCATAGACTTCTGTTATTGGTTTTTCTATGACTTTTCCTTGCTCATCATATGCTATTCCTGTATTTTGATCAAAATAGCTTATATTAGGGTCAGTTATCTCTTCTTCAAGTACCTTTAGCTTAACCCTCTCGCCCATCTCATAAAGGGCTTCATCATACAGGATATTGCCATAGTCATCAGCCCTTAGCCCTAAAAGCAAGTAATTACCCGACTTCAATTTTTCTAAATCTAACCCGCCTTTCACTATATCTAGATTTTTAAGATTAAAGTCATCCATAGCGTAAATCTGTATAGAAATGCCTTGGGTTTTATCAAAATGCATTTGCTGACCCAAATAATTCGCTTCACCTTCATATTCAGCTCTAATCTCTACTCCCATAGGTGTATAAACACCCCCACCTTCTGCAAAAGCAGGTTGTGCTTCAAGAGCTGCTATGAGCTTGTCATCTATCTCCTTTTTTTCCTTATAGTAGTCATAACTAAAATAACTAGCATGAGCTATTTGAAAATCACAATCTATAAACTTACTTATGAATTTATTCATATCGAAGCTATTGGCTATGCAAAATACAGCATTCATTAGCACTAAGCTAAGTGACATGGAAATCACAGCAATAATGGTTCGCTTTCGATTTCTGCCTAAGTTAGCAAAAGCCATTTGATAAAGCTTAGACCCATTGGTTCTTTTCTGCTTCCTTGTGTACCCTCGATCTACGCCGCTCCATTTAACGGCTTCTACTGGTGTTATCTTAGCTGCTACTTTAGCAGGCTTCATGCAGCTTAAAAGTACTGTGACCATAGCAAATAGCACTGAACCTATAAAAATCATAGGACTAAAGCTTAAACTGCTTTTTCCCCCCTCCATATGAGCTGTTATAAGTGGCAGAAAAAGAGCTCCCATTCCAAAGCCCAGTATCAGTCCTATAGGAATTCCCCATAAGCACATTCTAAGTGCCTCTTGTTTAATGATACTTTTGATTTGCCTTCCTGTAGTGCCTATGGTTTTTAATAAACCATAAAAACGTATTTCTTTAATAACCGAGATTTGAAAAATATTATAAATAATTAAATAGCCCGTTAGCATAATCAGAACTATTCCTAAAAGAACTGCTACGATACTTCCCATGTTATTATCTAAGGAAGCACTCATATAAGACCAATTAACACCATAAAAAATCTGATTATCAGCATTTTCTTCTATAGAATAGCCACTCTCTGTAATCACCTGCTGCACATTACCTTCAATGTCTCTGCTATTGCTAAAGTAAAGATCTGCTCTAATAGAACCATTCATATCATGGTCCTTTTTAATATTTTGACCTCTCCCCGGTAAATACGCCTTAACAAAGCTTTCTGAAACAAGTCCTATCCCAACAGTAAAAGCCGGCTCTCCTTCATACCAACCACTTAAAGTGAAGTTGATTCTTTCCACTCGATCATTAAAATCTATGGCTAAACTCACCTGCTCTCCTACTTTAGGTGTTACTCCTAGCCTTTTAAGGGTTATATCATCTAATACAATTTGCGTTTTGTCTTTTGGAAAAGCGCCTTCCTTTAATTCAATAAAGCCTGACTCGGCACTCACTTTATCGCAGTAGTCAATCTCAACAGGCCTTTTGCTTAAAGTTATGTCCTTCACCTGTCCTACAAAAATACATTTACCAACTTTCTGAAGCAAAGGATGCCTTGATAACTTCTGATACTCCTCTTCACTTAAATACTTTAAAGAAGCATGAGCTGAACCTCCTGCCATCCGCATATTGTTATATTCTATACTTTTGATAATCCCTGCCCCTAAAGTAAATAAAGTAGTAAATAAAATAGTGGTTAGAGCTATGGCAATAATGGCTGTTCGGTTCCGCTTTTTATTGTTCTCATAATTCTTTTTGGCAAGATTACGAATAGCCTTGGTATTTTGCACCTTAAACATGGGCCTCACCTGCCTTAACCAGTAAACCATCTTCAATGCGCACAATACGGTCAGCTAGCTGAGCAATCTCTTCATTATGAGTAATCATTACGATGGTTTGTCCAAATTGGTCACTGGTAATCTTCAGCATCCCTATAACATCTTGAGAGGTACGACTATCTAAATTTCCCGTTGGCTCATCTGCTAAAATAATAGCAGGCTTAGCGGCTATAGCCCTAGCAATAGCTACTCTTTGTTGCTGTCCTCCTGAAAGCTGACTAGGTAAGCTTAGTAATTTCTTTTCTAATCCTAAAGTATGTATAATTTGATCTATATAAGCTTGATCAGGCTTATTGCCATCTAACTGAATGGGCAAAATAATATTTTCATACACATTAAGTACAGGCACTAGATTGTAGCTTTGAAATACAAAACCAATTTTGCGCCTTCTAAAAATCGTTAGTTCCTCTTCCTTCATCTTAGATAAGTCTTTCCCATCCACTATAACGGTTCCTGAAGTGGGCTGGTCAAGTCCCCCTAACATATGTAAAAGTGTAGACTTGCCACTTCCTGAAGTACCTACAATAGATACAAACTCTCCTTTTTCCACGGTAAAATCTATCCCATCTAAAGCATGTACAGCTGTGTCTCCTTCACCATAGTACTTTTTTAGTTTTTCAGTCATTAGTATCTGCATTTTAACTATCATTCCTTTCGCTGTGCTCAAGGCACAAAAATTTATGAAAAATGTTTAAGCCCCTAACTCCTTTGGCAATACTTTACTCAAGTAAACAATTATACTACAGAGCACGGGAGGAGAA
>JAEZJJ010000029.1 GCA_023436395.1 Bacillota bacterium
GTGGCCGGTCACCCTCTCAGGCCGGCTATGGATCGTCGCCTTGGTGAGCTGTTATCTCACCAACTAGCTAATCCAACGCGGGTCCATCCTATAGCGATAAATCTTTGCCATCAGAGCCATGCAGCTCCTTATGGTTTATGCGGTATTAGCGTTCGTTTCCAAACGTTATCCCCCTCTATAGGGCAGGTTACCCACGCGTTACTCACCCGTCCGCCACTAAGTTCAAGGAGCAAGCTCCTATCACTTCGTTCGACTTGCATGTGTTAAGCACGCCGCCAGCGTTCATCCTGAGCCAGGATCAAACTCTCATAAAATGAAGTTTGTCCGTGTAACATTTCTGTTACTGACTATTTTACTTAGTACTGTTGTACTGATTCTCATCTCTATAATAGAGACGTAATGAATCGACTGGTTTATAGTTACTATTTTGTTTTCAAAGTTCATCCGCTGAACTTGTTGTCCTCAGCGACGTATATTATATTATCATGTTGTTTTACTAGTGTCAACTACTTTTTCATTAGTTTTTCCTTGTATTTTTGAATTAATTTTTTAGTAACTGAGGTGACCTTATTATATAAATAATCATCATCACCTTCAGCTACATTTACTCACTATAGATAAAACTATTGTTTTATACTATGCATTAAATAGGTTGTTATATATGATAATGATGAGGTTGTTTTCATATAACCATTTTCCTATATAACTCCCCTGTATTGCAGATTGGATATTACTCATTGCAGGGATTTCCATTAATACAGGAATAATTAATGTAATGATGGATAGTATTAATAAACCCTTTACGATTCCAATACATAATCCCCCCTGCTTATTAAAAGTAGAAATAACAGGTAAATGTTCTACAATAGTGGATAAGAATCCAATCAGTATACCCAATACTAGTTTTAAAATAATCCAGGTCAAAAGGATTGCTAATAGCCCAATAAGCATCTGTGTAATATATAACACTATATATTCCTTAATGTTGGTTGCTCCTAGTATCTTATACATTGCTGTATTATTATCATTCTTAATTTGCTCTACTAGTATTTTAGGTATCCATGTAATATTCTGTACAATCGCTTCTCCTTGTGATTGCACTCCCCCATTAAACTCCATGTTTCCTATCTTCTCACCAACCATTTTATAAATCCAATTATATATAGGAGTTGCCCTTAGGACTATTCTCATTAGGGGATATATAATAAAGGATAATACTAATGCAATAAGTGAACTCCCTAATGTTAAAATAGATTTCATTAATCCCTTTTTATACCCTATTAATCCAGATACTCCCAATCCTGCAAGAATAATTATATCAACCATTTTTCACCTCTTCCTTCTTAGGTTTTAATAGAATTACTTTTTCCTTATTAACTGCAATTCCTTTCTTTAGATTAGGAAAGTAAATCACCTTACTTACATCTAAAGTAGGTCTATAAGTAAATGTACTATTTCCCAATCTATCATATCCTTTAAATTCACCATTACTTTTATAAATCACTCCATTTGCATCCCAGTAAAAACTTTCTGCACCTTCACTCAATTCCAACCTAAATGTTTCTTCACCGTTCACATCAAAATAAAGTAATTGATCTTGACGATGAATAATATTTTGTGTAGGTTTCTGACTTACAATCATCGGAACATACCCTTGTCCATGTTTACTTTTTTCTATTACCTGTGGTGAAAAAACTGCATATAATTCTTCCTTTTTAGCTTGCTGTTCACCTTGTAAATCATACCAAATTGTTTCTTTATCTCCTACACTTATCCATGTGTTGTTATTAATAAACTCAATTGCATAAACAAGATTGCCTTTTTGCTTAATTCCATATTTTATATTATCAAATTGATCTGTCTGTTTATCTTGAGTATCAATGCCTAATAATGTAGATACAACTTGTGGTTCATTAATACTAATATAACTAACTAAAAGCATTGTGTTATCTGGAGAAATTTCTGCCACTATAGGATAACCATCATTTTCTATAAAACTTGTTCTTTTACAAATAAATTTGCCATCAGCATCATGCGCTGTTACTACATGTGATTTTTCATTTTCTTCAATTGTAACCACGTTACCTTTCTCATTAATAGAAAAATAGATAATAGGACTGGTTGTATTTATTTCTGCTTGTTTTCCTTTTTCATTAAATATCGATATATTTTTTCCATCTCGGCTTCCAACAGCTATATATGGTGTTCTCTGTTTAACTATAATATTGTTTAGGCTTAATGTATCTGACCATATTTCTTGCTTATCAAAATCATAGGTCGTGATTCCATCTGTTGTTACTTTATATATTTGTTTATTATTAACCCCTATATATGTCTTTGCTTTTGCATCTAAGGTTATAAGTACATCCTTTTCTACTAATGTCACTTCTTCTGCATTATGTAAATTAATCCAGCCTTGTAATTCTGCTATATAAATTAAAATACCTAATACTATTACTAGCAAAATAATATTTGTCAATTTAAAAGGATGTTTTTTGATAACTTCTGCCATCGACTTTCCTCCTCTATTCAACTCCTTTCTTTATCATACAACACCTTGCATTTTTTTCAAAGATAGATTTAAAAAAGTACATAATAAAAGGCTTGTATACACATTATTAAAGTAGAATTCTTCTTCATTTTGACTTCTACCTTATTATAATGTATATACCATAGCCTTTTATTAAATCATTGTCCTGTATAGTGTTTGATATTTCATTGCTGCATCATCCCACGAAAAGTCTTGACTCATTCCATTTATTTGCATTTGCTTAAAATGCTTTTTAGCACTAGTATAGAACCAATATGCTTCTTCTATCTTTTTATACATCCAATATCCAGAGCATTCTTCAAAATCAAATCCATTTCCCTCTTTGTTATCCATATCATAATGGATAATGGTATCTTTTAGTCCTCCTGTTTTTCTTACAATTGGGACTGTCCCATACCTCATAGCAATCAGTTGGCTTAATCCACATGGTTCAAATAAAGATGGCATTAAAAACACATCACTTGATGCATAGATTTTTTGTGCTAATACCTCATTAAAGGTCAATGATACACTTACTCTTCCAGGGTATTTTTGAGCTAAATATTTAAACATATCCTCATACTCTTTTTCTCCTGTTCCTAAAATAGCAAACTGTATATTAAGTTGCATCATTTTATCCATAACCCACATATCGCAGATCTGTTCTTTCATTAATTCAAACCCTTTTTGCTCTGTAATCCTTGATACCACACCAACTAACATTGCATTACTTTGTTCTAAACCATATTCTTTTTGAAAAGCTTTTTTATTTTTTTTCTTGTTAGATAGTGTCTCAATACTATAGTTTTCATATATATATGGGTCTGTCTTTGGATTATATATATCATAATCTATACCATTTAAAATCCCCTGAATCTTATAGTACAACTTTTGTCCTAGTAAACGATCTAGCCCGCATCCATATTCATTGGTCTTAATTTCTTCAGCATAGGTAGGACTGACTGTCGTAATCCTATCAGAATATAGTAGCCCAGCTTTCATGTAACTTATCCCCCCTTGAAACTCTATCTTTTCCGGAGTCATATAGTCACTGCTTAATTCCAAAACATCTAGAGCTTCTCTTCCAAATACTCCTTGATACTTTATATTATGTATCGTATAGACTGTCTTTATTTTAGAGAATAATGTATCTCTACCATATGTTTCTTTTAATAACAAACAAATAGGTCCTGTTTGCCAATCATTACAATGAATAATATCAGGAATAAAATCTATATGCCTGAGCATTTCTAATACCCCTTTGCAAAAAAAAGCAAATCGTTCATAATCATCCTGATAACCATATAATTCAGATCTAGAAAAATAAGTATCACTTTTTAAAAAGTAAGTAGGTACTATTTGCTCATCATAATAAACACCAACACCTTGAATACGCCATCCTAAATAAACGTCATAACTCGTCAAAAAATGTTTATCATGTTCAAAAAATTTGCCTCTTATTGACTGATAATATGGCATTACTACCCTAGCATCAACACCCTGTTCTCTAAGTTTCTTAGGCAAAGCACCAATAACATCTGCCATACCTCCAGTCTTTGCATAAAGTGCAACTTCTGATGATACAAATAAGCATTTAAGTGTAGCCTCTTTCACCTTTGTTCCTCCGATTCTAAAAGTAATTTATATATACTATCATACACTTATTTTACTTATTTGCCCATATTTTTTTAATTATTTTGATATTTTGACATTTTATTTGTCGTACTTTGGTAATTTTAATTCTTGTCCAACATAGATTTGATTAGTATCTGTAATATGGTTAAGCTTTGCAATATCTATGGATTTTTTAGCTTCTCCGTATTTTTTATAACTAATATCAGCTAAAGTATCACCTGGTTGTACCACATATACTTCATAACTTTCATCATCTACTGTTGTATTAGCATTTGCTGCTGTATCTGCTATTTGTGTTGTCTCCTCTTCTTTTACTTGTTCATCCTTAATCCCTACAGCTGATTCTACAAGTCCTGTTTCCCCCTCAGTAGTTGCAGGTGTAATTGCTAAGTTAATATCATCACTACTCATAGCTGCTTGATCACTTACTATTATAGGATTAACCATGTTTTTACTATCATTCATCTTTACAATCACTGCCGTTAAGGCAATTAAAATAATACTTGCTAACATGACTGTAAAATTTAAACTTTTCCGCTGTGTATACTCAGCCTTTCTTATCTTTCCGATTTCTCTAAACTGATTGACCACCACATCCTTCATCTCTTCTTTAACACTACTACTAAATGGGTGATCTAACATATACTGCTGCATTGCCTCATTTCTTTCATAATACATACAGTAGCCAGTTTGTTCTTTTAACTCTTCATCTTCATAAACAAATACAGTTTCTATTTTATTAATTGCATCTACTAGAAGACATATACTTCCACTTCCTTCAAATACAGCTCTATGTTCCCTTAACTCTTTCATTGTTAGCATTGTTCCATATCCAGGTTGCATATGCATCCACCCAATAATATCTTGGTCTTTAAAATAATGTTTTCTCTGCTCTTCAATATCTTCTATAATATTAATATCTATCCACTCACTATCTTCTGACAATTCCTCTATTTTTACCGGAATAGCCCCTCTAACCACAGCTTCTTTACTATCCCCATATATTTCTCCGATTAAAATAGCTGCACTTTCCTTAGATAAATCTACTTTTGCCAATTGATAAATATATGTATATACATAGTCTTCTATAAAGACATGGTATTCACACTCTAACTCCCCCACCACCTTAAGGTTGTCCAATTTCTCATAGTTCTTTTTATTACTATTAATAGCAATAATTTTATTCTTATCTCCTACTTCTTCTGTTTCTCCAAGATTCATACTATGATTTAGTATTTCCTCTCTCTCATGTAATAAATCTAGTGGTTTTTGTGTATTCCCCTTCCGTTTATTTTCATATTTTCCTTGGTTCTTTTTTGGCCTATAACTTATCTTTCCCATTTAACTCACCTTCCAATTTTATCCATTTTTGCTTATATCATACTATACAAGGAATTATTATTTTAATGTTTATTGTCGAGAATATCTTTTTTTTTATTGTCATATATAACACTTATATTTTAGCTTTTGATATTTTAACTAATATTCCTTATTTTTTTTCAATTAAATAAAGAAGCTTCTTGTATAATTTTCTTTATTAAAACAGATAATCTATATGTTAATTAATTCCAGGCAAATTGGTAAATAAATCACCAAAAAATTGGAAAACTATAAAGAGATTGAGAAAGTGGTGATATATTTATGAATTTAGAGAGTAAACGTACTTCCATCTATATTAATGTTAACGAGGTTAATCCCTTAAGTTTATTTTGCCAACACTTTTCTTCTTACCTATCAGTTTATTTGCCTCTTCATCATAATGAACTAGTGATTGTATGTATTGGTACTGACCGTGCAACAGGTGATAGCTTAGGCCCTCTCGTTGGCTATAAACTCAAAGAACTTCATTATGATGAAGTTACTGTTTATGGCACGCTAGACCAACCTGTTCACGCTAAAAACTTAGAAGAAACCTTAGAGAGCATAATAAAAGACCACCCCAAAGCCTTGGTAGTGGCCATTGATGCCTGTTTAGGTGCTACTGACAATGTGGGTTGCCTTACTTTAGGAGAAGGTTCTATCAAACCAGGTGCCGGTGTTAAAAAGGAACTCCCCTCTGTAGGGCACCTTCATATTACTGGTATTGTTAATTTTAGTAGCCTAATGAATATGGTTATTCTACAAAATACTAGGTTATCATTAGTTATGAAAATGGCTGATACTATTTCTTCCGGTATAAAATATTGTCTTTGGAGATATTACCAGCATTAAACTATTCCTATCAGTCATCTTCTTTAATCTCATTTCTATTGTTGCTTTTCCCTGAAATCCATTATAATGAAGATTATATACAAACTGAAGAACCTCTACCATTGTTACTACAAATATGAATCCCATTAGTCATTACAGTGATGATAAGTTAATCTTAAGCATGTGTTACCACATATCCTCTAGCATTCAACTCTTCTTCTATACTATCTAATTCTTCTTCTGTACTTGCTTCAATAGTATGCATATGTATCCCTTCTGTTAGACTTAGTAATGTGGTAGCCTTAGTCGCTTCGAGTTTCTCTACAAACTGTTTCACTTCTCTACGTGTTTTAAGCATCAAATCTGCAACTAACTCTCCATATATGGGATGCATAATAATGACATTTCTTACTCTTCCACCATTATCAATAATGATATTAAGTTCATCTTCAGACTGATCAGATGTATGTTTCACCCATATTACTCTTTGAATCATACTCCCTGTATCTTGATTAAAAATATATCCTCTTGCAGTCGCCAATATATCGTATCCACTTGCTCTAAGTAGTGCTATATCTTGAACAATAACCTGCCTAGTTACATCTAAATATTTAGATAAATATGCCCCACTTATAGGCCTTCTCTCTTTTTGTAACTCTTTTAATATTTCTTCTCTTCTTTGCTCTCCATCCATCTATTACACCTTCTCTCTCATTGTGTATTTTCTTTTAGTATAACAGATATATTAATCTACTGTAAAATAGTAGGTATCACATATTACAAACAAAAAGGTTACCACTCTCCCTTTATATATGCGCCACTATTTATAAAGTGTGTATCATATAAAAGAGGAGTAGTAACCTTCATTTAATTTTGAACTAACTATTTATTAAGTCTAGTTAAAAGTGCTTCTCTTAGCGTTTCAAATCCTTTTTTACCTAGAAGTGCAAACATATTTTTCTTATATTCTTCAACACCTGGTTGATCAAATGGATTTACACCTAATAGATAACCACTAATGCCACAAGCTTTTTCGAAGAAATAAATAAGTTGCCCCATGTGATATGCATCAATTGCAGGTAAGTTCACTACCATATTAGGTACTCCACCATCCACATGTGCTAGAATCGTTCCTTCGTATGCTTTCTTATTTACAAAATCCATTGTTTTTCCTGCTAAATAATTTAATCCATCTAAATCGGTTGCTTCTTCTTCAAGAGTAATATCTTTTCTTGCATTTTCTACATTAATAACTGTCTCAAATAACATTCTTTGACCATCTTGAATATATTGTCCTAAAGAGTGTAAGTCTGTAGAGAAATTAACTGAGGAAGGATAAAGTCCTTTTTGATCCTTACCTTCACTTTCACCATATAACTGTTTCCACCATTCACCAAAGTATTGTAAGCAAGGTTCATAGTTAACAATAATTTCAGTGGTTTTTCCTTTTCTGAGAAGAGCATTTCTTACTGCTGCATATTGATAACAAGCATTATCTTCTAAATTAGGTGAACTGAACTCTTCTCTAGCATCTGCTGCACCTTTCATTAACTCATCAATGTCAATACCAGCTGCTGCTATAGGTAAAAGTCCTACTGGTGTTAAAACAGAGAAACGACCACCTACATCATCAGGAATCACAAATGTTTCATATCCCTCTGCTTTAGCAAGTGTTAAAAGAGCACCTCTTGATTGGTCTGTTGTGGCAAAGATACGCTCCTTTGCAGCTTCTTTCCCATATTTATCTTCCATATATTTTTTAATCACACGGAAAGCAATTGCTGGTTCTGTTGTTGTTCCTGATTTAGAAATAACATTAACACTTACGTCTTTACCCTCACATACATCTAAAAGATCTTTTAAGTAAGTACCAGAAATGTTATTTCCAACATAATAAATTTCAGGTGTTTTTCTTTGCTCTTTACTTAAAGCATTATAAAATGTATGATTTAATGCATCAATACATGCTCTAGCACCTAAATATGAACCACCAATTCCAATTACAATAAGTACATCTGAATCCTTTTGAATTTTTTTTGCAGCTTCTTTAATACGTGTAAATTCATCTTTATCATAATTTACAGGTAAATCAATCCAACCAAGAAAGTCGTTACCAGCGCCTGTTTTATCATGTAACATTTTATGTGCAGTTTCTATATATTCTTTGAAATATGCTACTTCGTGTGCTTGTACTCCAGTTTTAGAGTAGTTAACAGTAATTTTACTCATGAGTTAAACCTCCTAATTTTCGACAGGTCAAATTATTTTTTAACTATTTTATTATAATTCAATTTATCTTTTAATGAAATAGTTATTATTATTCTAGTTGCCAAAATTTCCATCATGCATACTTACTATTATAAGCACTTTAGTTAATAAATATTATGTTTATGAACATCTTAAACAAAAATTTACTTTATAATTAATTACTTTATAACTAGGATGACTTGTTTAGATTGTTAATAAATTGAGCAATATCTTTTTCCGTTAACGCCATTTCTCCTTTTTCTTTTTTCTTTTTTTCATTTTTTTTATTCTTTATTACTTCCTTATAACTATCTTCTTTTTGGCTTTTCTCTAAAAAAACTTTTTCTTTGGTTGCTTTTTCTACTGCTTCTTTTTCCTTATTACTAGTATGCAGTTTCATTTGCTTATTCATTTGTAAAGGATACGTATTTAAAATATAATCTTCTACTAATACTATAGTTGCTTCCCTCTTTTCTTCTAGTGCTTTTACGATAGTATATATTTCTATACCTATAGCTAATAATATACTTGAAGTAATAACAAATATTCCTTCTAAAGAAGTTGTAGTATTATTAAATAAAGCAATGACAAGTTCTAAAGCAACAATCCCCCACATAATATATTTAGCCTTATTAGCTACATTATTTACGCCAATAAAAGTAAACTTACCTATATTTTCTTTTAACAAATTAGCTTTAATCATACTATATAAATCTGGGACATCACCCTCTTCAATAGTGTACTCCTGATAACGCTTTAAAACATGATCCATAAATGCCACACTGCTTTGGGTACGATACGCTCTCTTATCAGTATAAATAGAGGCTCCCCTTTCAATTTCCTTATATTTTTTTTCAATCATAATATGGCATAGTACAGTAATGGATATAATAATTACTTCAAATACTAATAAAAATATTAACATATTACCATCTCCTTTTTACTATTTTACCATATTATTACATTTTTAAAAATAATTAATTTTATGCTTATTTTTACTATTACATATTTACACTTATCTATTATTCACTATCATACTTCCTAAATGAAATTTCTGTGTTACTAATTTACCATTTATCAACATTACAATAGAAAACAAATAATATTCCATGTGCAAGAAAAGAATCCCCCTATAGTATAGCATTCAATACTTTATTCAGTTTTCCCTTATTAAACATCACAAACTATAATAAACATATTTTTATGTTTTAAAATCTTTTATAGTTCACCCACCTGTCAACTACAAAAGCACTATAAAATCAAGTTACACCTTTGACTTTATAGCGCTTTTATTCAGAAATCACCTTCTTCAGCTTTTATTTCTATATCCTATAGGATACAATGATTCTCTAGTTTATTTTTGTTAAATACCAGTATCTCGCTTGTAAATCAATATTACTAGATGATTCACGTGGTTGATTTAGTGTTAAGCCATTAAGCTTAATATGTGTAATAATTCTAAAGCTAATTTTAGCATTATACTCCTTAATCTGATCACTTGGTATAGCAGATTTTACATTTTCACTAATATATTTATCTATCTCCTTGGTTAGTGTATTAGGTGCTAAAATACTTATCTTAAATTCTCCATACTGTTTCATACTACTTGGATAATTAAGTGTAATTATTTTATTTGAATCATCACAAGCCACTACACCACCAACATTCATAGCAGCAGTTAAAGTGGAATCATATGTATATATAGGATTTCCGCCTGTATCTGAACCATCTCGCTTACTTACTGCTATTTTTACTTTTGAACTATCTGATAAATCAAATGGAGCAATATCTGTTGATGATTTCTTAAGATCGATTATCGCTTTTACCCATTCAAAATCATCTGCTCCCTCTTTTGTTATACTAGTATCTTCTACAATTTTACTTATAAAATCAATATTTGATACTGCATAGGGTATAACTTTGCTACCGCTTACTGAACTAACTGATAATGATGGTTGTGAAAATTGAACTTCAACAAATTCCATTTTAATTACAGTAAGTTTAGTTTCTACTTCTTTTACATCATCTGAAGATTTCATTCTCTGATTAAATTTTTCTATGCTACTCTCAAATTCAGTTGCGTAGTATGTTTTCCCTCCCTCATTTATTATAAAATAATATCCTTTGCTCTCTAAATTACCACTTAACTTTGCATATATTCTTCCATCACTATTTGTTGTTGGCTTTAAATCTATATTGCTATCATTAGTATTTTTTATTGAAAAATCTCCTTCTACTAGCTTAATACGTATATTATTATTATCTGAGTCTTTTCCTGTTACCTTATAGCACTCAAAAGCAAAATCTTTTATATCATCAGACTGACTTTCTACATAGTCTATATTATTTTTTCCTGAAAATATATCTCCTGTAACCACTACCGGTAAGCTACGGTCTGTTCCTCCACCTAAAACACTTTCACCATTCGTATCTGCATATATTACAGAACCTGGGAGAAGAGTTACTCTGCCCTCTCCATTTTTTCCTAAACTACCACCACCTATGGCAGCACCTCCGCCTTCACTATATACCTTAGAGATCCTTGTTTGCCCAACAATAATTTCTTTAACACCACGTCCATAACCACCACCTATAGCAGCTGCACCACCAGAAGCTGTTGCTTCTGAAATAACCCCAGAGAATAGTTTAATTGTCTCATTTCCACCTAGATTCCCCTCTTTACCTGTTCCTATAGCAGATGCACCACTACCTCCAGCAATTACAAGTTTAATATTAGGATTGTCACTTTTTACATTAGAACTACCAATTTGAATTAAATCAAAACCACGATCTTTTCCTGCCCCAATACCTGCAGAATTTCCGGATCCTTGTGCTTTCTCAATGGTTCCACCTGTAATTATAATATTCTTAGCATGGCTTTCATATCCACCACCTATACCTGCTCCACCACCATCACCTATTGCCGTAATATTTCCTCCCGAAATATTAATATTAAATGGTACCTTTGAGCAACTAGTTCCCATACCAATACCAGCACCTCCTCCTTTACCATTTGCCACAATAGTTCCACCAGTAATATTAATTTGAGTTGCATCACTTGCAACTTCGCTTCCAGAACCTATTCCAGCTGCCTTCGTTCCTGCTGTGGCATTAATAACTCCTCCTGAAATAGTAATCTCCTCCTGTGTAGTAAGTGCACCTGTTGAACTACCAATACCTGCTGCATTCACTCCTCCTACTACATTAATAGTTCCCCCGTTTATGTTTATCTTTCCATTTCCTTTTTTAATTTCCCCAGCACCTGTATAGAATCTCCCCCCTATACCAGCTGAGTTACTTCCTGCTTGTATATTTAATTTAGAAGTATCATTATCTGCCTCTATATTCAATGTATTACCTGTATAAACGGCTATTCCATTTCCATCAGTACTTGTTATACTATTTTCACCTTTTATTATTAAAGTTGTAATAGCAGTATTTCCTGTTATATCTATTCCCGTACTTGCCCCACTTAATTTTAAATCTTCGATAATTAAAGTTAAATTTGTCGTCCTTGCCTGTACTACAATTGATAAATCACTATATACCTTGCTGACATCCCCTTTAATTGTTATACTATTTACACCTTCTGGTATTTCAATTTTCTTACCACCTGTATTAGCCTCATAACTACTTATATCAACCACATTATCATTTGCACCAATTAAATACATTGCATCTATAGAACTCCATGGGTTTGTCGTCTGTTCTGCAAAAACTGGTGCAGATGCAAATGCTATAGTTGCACACATAACATAGGCGATAATTTTTCTTACTAATTCTCTTTTCATACTCCCCGCTCCTTTTAGTTTTATTTCTCTATTAACCTTCAAATGTCCGTAGTATTTTAATGTTATTAAAATGTCTATATTAATTTATATTTTATTATAATTCCGAATTTTTTACAAATTTTAATTATGTACTATATTGCTTAATCACCTCAAAAATCAGCTCCACATTATATTATCACCTTTGTAAAGTGTACTTTTTTGTTCATCTCCTTTCTATAAATTGCAATTTAATCTATCAAAATTACATCCCGATTTTCCCATCTGCGTCATGTAAATTCTATTTTCCTTGTAACTTATTACAATTTCAAATTACTCTCCCCTATATCATTTAAATATATATGTTTTTAACTAAAAAAAGATGCTAGGTAATTCACCTAACACCTTCTCCACTAATTACATAACCTTTAAAATACCTTCTATCATCTTGCTTGCATTTTTAGCTGCTATATCTACAAACTCTTCAAAGTTTACATCTGCACTTTGGTCTGCTTTATCAGATATTGCTCTAATAATAACAAATGGCACTTGATTAAGGAAACAAGTATGAGCAATTGCTGCTCCCTCCATTTCTGCACAGTACGCCGTAAATGTAGTATAGATATCCTCTTTTACTTTCATACTGCAAATGAATTGATCTCCACTCGCTACTCTTCCTACATATACTTTACCTGCATCTTTAAGCTTTTCTGCTGCTTGTTTAGCTGCATCAATAAGTTTTTGATCCGCTTCAAAAAATGTTTTCTGCATACGTGGAATTTCACCTCTAGGATTCCCTACGGCTGATGCATCCATATCATGTTCAACTGTATCACTTGAAATCACTATATCTCCAATATTAAGTTCTGGATAAAGGCCACCTGCTACACCTGTATTAATAATGTACTTCGCTTTAAATAAATCTACTAAAATTTGTGTACATACTGCCGCATTTACTTTTCCAATGCCACATCTTACAAGTACAACTTCTTTTTCGCCTACTGTTCCTACATAAAACAGCATTCCTGCAATTTCTTTTTGTTCTTTTACTTGCATTTTTCTTTTAAGAGATATAATCTCTTCATCCATTGCACCTATAATTCCTATCAACCTTTGTATCTCCTTCCACTCATCATGCCTCTATGCATTTAAGTTTATCGTTTCTTTCGTTATAATCTTAAGCTATATAAGAAGCTTTGGCAACTTTTTATTTTATTTTATTTTACTTAGCTGGCTCAAAAGAACAGGTTGCATCTTTTGCCATACCTTCTCTACTTGTTCAGCTTCACTTCCCTGCATATTCCATCCCGCTTTAATGTCATCATAGTAATCGATTCCTACATCTATCATCACCTGTAGCCAACTATATACTTTCTGCACTGTCACCTGACTAGGATCATAATTAATAGTGAGAATTCCTTTCTCATAATCTACATCAATATTTTGAATACCTGGTAATAACTTAATGGCTTTTTGTGCATAGGGTTCATAGGCTTTATATTCATCTTCTATTTTCTTAATTTGAGCAATATAAATTTGTAATTGACCTGGCGTATTGGAAACCACCTCTAACTTAATCATATTTTTTATAAATTGTTTTTTAATTCCTAACATGTTAAGGCTCCCTTCTATACTAATCACTTCATAGTTACCTTATGTTAGTTCATTTCAGTTTAGACGTATTTCCTCCCATTTTTAAATGAGCACACTCTCCAATATCCTCAAAAACTATGCGACCACCTTGAGTTACCTTAATTTCAACTTTTACATTTAGGGATTCATAGACATCTTTTACTACTTGACTCATAGGGGATGTAGTAAGAGGTATATCTTCTTCTCCAAAAATTTTAAGATCTATTACCTTTGATTTTTCTGTAATCACCATGTGAATATAGCCTTTATTGCGATATAGTTTTGTAATATGGGCTCCTGTATAATTTGCGTATACCTCAATTTTATCATTAAAATAAAAAGGCACTGCAAAAGCTGTATAATAATTTCCCAAAATAGGCATCCGCGCTACTCCTGTCATAAGTGCAGCATCATGCTTTTGAAAAAGATTGCATTGTAACCATATCCATACATTCGGAAAGTTTCTCCCCCAATCTTTATCTAATGCCCCCCTTCCTTCATCAAAGCTCATTATTCGGTCATTGAAGGTTAGCTCACCCATTACGATATGAGAAAGAGATAAAACTTCATGATAAGAGTTCAAAAAAGGAAGTAACTTAAAAGGCCCCATTAATCCGGGTTTCCAAAACTTTGTTTCTAACTGCTTCCCACCTGAAAAAACAACTTTCCCCTTAAGACTA
>JAEZJJ010000051.1 GCA_023436395.1 Bacillota bacterium
TCATAAAATCCTTTATAATAAGTTCCATAAGAGATTCTCCTTTTGTTTAATGTGGTTTAGCGATTTCATTATACCAAAAGGATGAATCTCTTTTTTAAATTTTTCCTACAATAATTTTACACTAACAAAATAATTATAGCATCTCAAAATGAGATGCTATGTATTAATTAAAATTATTTAATTATATTAGAATATTTTTCTTTTGTAGCCAAGCCACCTCTTAGATGTCTTTCTGCCTTATTGAGCTCTAAAACTTTCCTTGCCTCATTGGCAAGTTTAGGATTAATCTTCTCGAGTCTTTCTGTTACATCTTTATGAACTGTACTTTTACTAATCCCAAATTTCTTAGCTGTTTCCCTTACAGTAGCATTAGAATTAATGATAAATTTTGCTGACTCTATGGCTCTTTCTTCTATATAGTCTTTCAAGAAAAGGCCCCCCTTAACTCTGGCTCTTGATTTAATCTTATGCGAGGCCCTTCCTACTTATTACAAATAAATGAAGCATTTTGCTACGAAGTTATAGAAGTTTATATTTTTGCTTATATTTTTTCCTAAGCTACTTTTAAAGGACAAGATTACCTAAAAACAAAACAGAAGATACAAATATCTCCTGTTTTGTTTGAAATTATTCTTCTGCAGTAAATCCAACATCTACACTGTCTGTTTTTACGTTTGCTGTATCTTCATTTTGTTTTAAGAATTCCATAGGATTAACAACTTTATCGTTATGTTTTACTTGTAAGTAAAGGTTATCACCTAGGCTAATAAATGCACCTTTAGGTGTGCCTATTGTACCTAATACATCTCCTTCATTTACAACCTTACCTAATAGTTCCTCGTTAATACTACCGCCTTGGAAACCATATACGCTTACATAACCATTACCATGGTCAATAACCATTGCTTTTCCTACATAAGGCATTCCTGCTTCTAAGATACTAGATGAATCATCTACAATCTCCACAACTGTCCCTTTTGCTACAGCTTTTACTTCTGTGTTTTCATCACCTGAAATACAGATACCAAATGTACGCATTGTTTGATTAAGTGATTCGCTAAACCAATATTTAGTACTTTCATCTGTATAAGGTACAACCACCTTACCTTGTACAGGCCAACTAAAGGTATCTCCATCAGCAAAGAAGGGTTCTTCTGTTACTGAAGCTGTAGTAGATTCAAAAGTCTCAGTCTTAACCTCTGGTTTTTCCTCATCCTTTTGAGTGGTTTTAACAGTATTATTTGTATTTTTACTATCTTCCTGCGTAGTTGCTGTCTCAGTTTTAACTGTATCAGTCTTATTCTCTGTTACCTTATCTGTTTGATCAAGTTCATCCTCTTCATCAATAATGACACGGCTAGGAAGATCATTTTGAAGCATGCCATCAGTTTTTTCATTCTTAGCATAAGGATTGGCTTCATTTTTAATATTACCTTCTTTACCAGGTAATACAAAAATAGCTACAAGTGCACCTACAGAAATAATACTAACTGCTACATAAAAACCATACTTTTTAAGAAATTGTCCTATTTTTTTATTTTTCATAATTGACACCTCCGATAGCTAATTATCACCAGAGATTCCCAATATTATTCAATCATTTTAAATATTTTATTAATTTCTTAATTTTGAACGTCGTATTTTTCTATTGTTACCCCTGTATAATAATGTTTAATAATATCCTTATACGTCATTCCTTGTTTTGCTAATTCATTGGCACCATTTTGGCTCAATCCTATTCCTTGACCAATTCCTCTTACATCAAAAATTAATTCATCCCCAGATGCATATACTTTGAAACTACTAGAAGGTAAACTTAGTATTTCTTTAAATGTTTCTCCATTTATTGTTAGATTACCAACTTGAAGCATTTTTACATAATCAGCTTCATCTCTTTCTACAATTTGGATTTGATTTTCTAACATCTGCGTATCTACAATAAGCTCAGGATACTTTTCCTCAATAAGCTCTACTACCTTTTCTTTGGGCAACTTTATTTGTCTACTAATAAGATCTAATTTACTATCTTTGCTTTTTAAATAAGGAATATCTTTATTATATACACTCTTAGCATCTCGTGTTTTACCAGAACTTGCTCTATGATACAATGCTTCTATAGGGCTATTATCATAAAAGATCATTTCATAATATGTACTTTCTACTGCTCTTTTGTAAATATCATAAATCTTTTCATAATCCTTATCCCATAAAATTTTCATTTCATCTACAGAATAGCCTATTAGGGCACCCTTGCTTTGAATACCTAAAATTCGCCTAGCCATATAGGTTCTAGTTACTACTACCTGTACCTTTATAGCTTCTTCTTCATAATTATAAGGAATCTCCTTTGCAAGGATACCAATTAAGGTTTCTTCATTAATAATATCTTTTGGTGTTTCCTCTTCCTTAACTCCACCTTTTACTACCTTTAGTAGTTCACTACTATCATGTCCACTAGCATATACCACTAACAAAGGAATTAGAAATAGACATACACCTATAAGCACTGCTGATTTAAAATACTCCTTCATACTAGTTCCTCCCTCATCCTTCAGGTAAAAACCTGCTTATATACAAGTATATGAAAGTGAGACAAGTTTATGATTTAAAAAGGCTCATTATAAAATGGAAATGCTATGATACATTCCGTCTTATTAGTGCTTTCATTATAAGTAAAACTTACTTGAACATTGCTTTTAGCCCCACTACTATCCTCTATATACTGTGAGAACTCCTTTGTATAACCATAATAAGCCATAGTCTTTGTATTCATATCATCTTGATAAATATTAGTTATATTTCCCTTAAGGTGACTAAAAATCATTTGAGTTATCTCTAGACGCTGATTTTCTAATAAATCTCCTATAAGCTCTCCTTTAAAATAAATACTTTCTTTTGGATGAACTCCCCATTTTTTAAGTAAGTTCAATGCTCTATCCCTTCTCATATCTATTCTCTTTAAATTCGTAAGTCCTGTAAAATTAAAATTATAATACGTATTATAATTTTTATCTTTTTGATTTTTAATGGTTAGGGTATAGGGTGTATCGTCATCACAATTCGTTCCAACCACCGTTATATCATTATCTTGTTGCTCTATACTAGTGCTAGCTGGATTATAATGAAAAAATTTACAAAGCTTAGAGCAGTTTATCTCATGGGCCATTTCACCAAGTAGTTTATTCTCCCTTATGAGCACTTCCTTAAAATTTAACCTTTCTCCATAGTAAATACCGTTTAGTTTCACACCAACTTCTGTTACTTCTAAATCTGGTATACTTATTAACTGGCTTAATCGCTGTACTCTAGTAGGTACTCTATCATAATACTCAAATCCAAATATGTAGGATGTACATAAAATCATGATTATTGCTATCAATATTATATTTCTTTTGTTCATATAAAAAGCACCCTTCCTCTTGTATTTTTTAGAGTATGGGGTGCTTTTTTGATTTTTATTCAACTATTATTCAATTACTTGTATAATCCAATCACAAAGTTCACTATAGGTTACTTTTCCTGATGGATAAATACTCTCATCAATAAGTCCTAATGCATAAGCTTTGCCTACTGCATCCTTGTATGTACTACTTACTCCTGTAATACTCACTTTTGACGGCTTTATCTGATAACCTTGTTTTAGTTCATAGAGTTTTACCACTCCAGCTATGGCTTGTTCCTTCGTTACTACTCCTAAGTTTTGACTTATATAGATTCCTGAAGTTCTAGCTCTATTTCTTAAATCAGTAGTGACATTAGTTGATAAATCAATAGACGTCTTGTTTTGTGCAATTCCCATTAGTAGCTGAATATACTCATTCCCCTTAACATAATCATCTTTAAGATAGATATCCCCAAGTCCTATAATATCATAAGCTGCTTTAAGTTCATTCATTATATAGGTAGAAGCAAAATTATTAGTTGTAGTTTGTCTTTCATATAGTACATGTAATCCTGTATATGGCGTACTATATACAAAGTAACTATCTGTTTGTGTTTCAATAACCGGTTTTTGCTTGCTCCAAGCATTAGTATTATAACTATACATATAAGTATTAATATTAGCAAAATTATATTGCCCTACTAATTCTAATTTCAGCTTTACCTTCATATAATCATCTAGCTTTTGTACAACTGTATTTTTATTATTGCTTTTAAACATCACCTCAAAGCGTTCTCCTTTAACAAAAGTTTCCGGATAGCTTCTTCCTATAGCCGAAAGATTCGTAGTTGTAGCTTTAGTAAAACTAAATTGCACTGCATCTCTTGCACTATATTGATTAGAATAAAATCTTAGTGTTTTGCCTGGGATCTCATAAATACCCACATTAGTTATAACTTTTAGAGCCATACCTTGATTAATAAGGGCATCTACTATATTCTTAGGCATCTTTATCCTTCTTACATCTGCGTCATACTTATTTTTGTAGTTCTCCATTGTTACTGTAAAAAAGTAATTCTTATTATTTTGAATCTGAGAAATAATTTTAGCTGTGTCTACAATCTCTTTGGTCCACACACCATTAGTATAACTATCCACTATTGCTTCTGGATAAATAACAATATTGTCATTTTCTCCACCATCATATTCACCACTTGAAGTCTTAGTCATAATTCTAACAGTAGCACAGAAATTTGATTCTTTAACAATTTCTCTTTTACTTTCTGGATCTGTAAAAGTAAGTACAGTTTTAACTCTTACATAATAAGGCTTATTCGCATCTAATCCAGTGAATTTCACCATATTTTTAGCTAATACTTCATAACTACCATTTGCAGCAACACTGGTATTCACTACAATGGCATCTAAAAACTCTGGATTATTAGCGAATTCTAATACATAAGAATAAGCTTTTAGGCTTTTATCTGTGGTTTCTATATCCTCCACATCTTTAAGCCATTCTACTGTAATGTAATCTCCTGTTACTGGAGCAAAATCCTTACCAATCTCTAATATGCTTTGATAAGCCGCAGGTCCTAATCCTCTTGGCACATCTGGTACTTCTATTGATAAGGTCGTTTGAGTAACTGGATTACTCCAAGCAGATATCTTATCTCCCTGCTTCTGTTTTGCTCTAATCCACACATTATAGAGGGTATCTGGCATAAGTCCCGTTATAGTCACTTGAGCCTTTGCTCCGTTAGACACATAATTTTCTTCTCCTGGCACCGTAGAGATTTCTACTGGCCAACTAATAGCTGTTTTTGGGTCATCTAAACGGCTATAGACAATTTCATAGTTGAAATCCTGATTGTATTGCCACCAAACAGATACACTACTGTCTGTCACCCCATTTGGATTAAGTACTGGTACCATCGGTGTTGCTTCTGGAGAATCAAAATCCGAGTCTGTAGTAGCAATAACAAAGCTTGGGAAAGTCTGCATAAGCTTTGTTCCATCTTCTAAGGTACGATAAGCTCTAATGAGAATAACATATCTTGTATTTGCTTTGAGCCCTAGTACTTTATACGCTTTCCAAGGCAGTGCATCATTATAATTAATATCACTTGGTGTAATTGTGGTCCAGCCATCTACTGAGTCACTTTCATTTTCTACAATCCATTTCTCGATTTTAATAGCACTTGGAGTAGTGGTACCAGATTTTAAAGCAGCTACCACATTATCATATAATATAGGTTTTACTTCATATTGTACATCTTCACCTAAGCTTACTTCTCTATCTTCATAGCTTGCATTATAGTCAGATGTAACTGCCTTAACCGCTACTAATTCATTTTGATTAATAAGACGATGCTCAGTAAGATTCTCTTCTGCTTTAAACTTAATTTCTGGTATGCCACCTGTATAAACAACACTATTCCACATTTTTGCAAGGAAATATTCATCAGCATCTGCACTATACTTAGAAGGATCTTTTGCTTTAATCTCATACCATTTTTCTAACCATTCAATAGTAATTGCATTTTGCTCTATACTCCCTTCTTGTACACGAAGTGGAGGCTTTGCAAGTACTGGTGGTGCTGAAATATCACCCTTTTTATCAATTGTAATGGCTACTACTGTTGGCTGAGACTCCACATAAGTTCCGCTATAGTTCCTTTTAGCTACGATTTTAATATAATAAGTTTTATTAGTAAGTAGATTTTTAACACTACCAGCCTCATTAACATACTGATTTAAGGTAGTCTTAAAACCAACTACTTCTTTACTAGCTTGTGTTTTAATTAAATGATCATCTTGGCCTTCTGCTATAGAAAAGTTTTCTAAGATAGGCTTTGTAGCTACATCACTTAGCTGCTCATTGCTTTCTGCAACCCAAATATCATATAGCATCTCATACTCAGGTACAGTCTTTCCATTTTGATTTTTTTTCATAGGAGCATCCCAGACAAATTGTACTTCTAATGGATTTAAGCTCTTAGTATGGAAAGTATTATCTTTCATTTTATCTATGGCAATATCATCATTTTTAACTAAATAATCATTTTTAGTAATCCCTAGCTCCTCTAAAGAAATAGAAGAATTAAAAGGTTCTGGCACCTGAGGCTTTAAAGGTTGCTCCCTAAGTTCGTATGGTACATAACGCTCTTCATTAGTTTTAATTGTATTAGTTTCACCCTTGATAAAGAACTCCACGTAATACCAACTATTCTTCTTGGGCTCATCATGTTCAAATCTACCTGTGTCTGAAGCCACAAGATCCGTATTATTCATAGTACCTATTAGTGTGTAGTTCTGTTCTCCTTCAACTTTTCGCCAAATTTTAATCATTTCTATTTGGCTAGTCATCCAAGAACGTACATTCCAGTTTAGCTCTATTCTATTTTTTCCTATATTATTAATATTTAATTTAATACTTTTAGTAGCCTGTGCAATTTTAGGTTCGGTTGTATTAACGACTACACCATCCCAGCTACTTTTTATAAAAGTATCTGAAACGCCTGTTACAATAACATAAGCTGAATACTTTTGGCCTGGAATAGTGTCACTAATAGTAAATTTAACTTTTTTAATGCCATTTTCTTGAAATACATTCATATCATTAGCTCTAAGTGTTACTGAATTAGAACCTACTCCGGCTACATTATTTTCTATACCGTCTACCTCATTTTTATTTTTAGCTTCTTTTGCAATATAAACCAATTTATAGGTAGCTCCAGGAATATACTCCCAGACTATCTCAATATTATCTTCTGTTTCTCTAGCAATTGTATTTAAATCTGTTACAAAATATTTAACTGGATCTTTAGTAGCTGCGTTAAGTGGTGCTTTTACTTGGCTTCCATCATCTAGTTTATGGTAATGTCCAGGTTGTACTTTAAGCTCATAAACTCTACCATTTTTAAAGTCATTTCTATTTACATAGTTTTCAAGGTTAATGGTTGCTCTATCTCCCGAAGTCATATCGGCATCTCCTACGCTAATACGACCTTCAGCCTTTTCCCCCAGAGAATCCAATAATAAAAGGTCATAAAAAGCTGTTGGATGATTATCTCCTGGAATTAACGGATTATGAACATTTTCCACTTTAGTAAAGCTTACCAACGCACTTGGAAAAATACTTTCATTATTATCATTAGAAGTATGACTTACCTTTACATAGTCTAGTCCATGAGTTGGTAATCTTTCTTGCATATCTGCAAATACATTAACATAGCTAAACATCATTATAATAGCTAATAATGCTGCTACTCTTTGTCGTCTTTTCATGTTCTCTTCCTCCTACTGTGCCTGCACCTTATAAAGAATTTTAATAATTTCTTCTGCAGTCATTTCTTTGCTTGGAAGAACTTTTGAATTTGGATTATCTATCATTTTAAGTTCTACTGCTGCATAAACATATGTACGATAAATACTTTGGAAAGCACCTATGTTTTGTACGCTTTGTTTATTTTTAATGACTATTGAATTAGCTTTTCTATTGTGCAACTTTTCATAAGCTTGCATCATAATGTAAATGGCTTCATCTTGCCTAATATTTTTGCTTAATCCTATGCTTGTAACACCCTTTATACCTGTATTTTTAAGAAATACAATATAATCTGTTCCTTTTTTAGCCCCTAATACACGTGCTGTAGCACCATATACTTGCTCTTTTGTAGTAGCCGTTTTAATCATGTAAGAATCTAGTTTAAAGAATTCTGTTAAGCCATATTTTCCTATAAAGCTTTGATAAGCTCCTAGGCTAGGCACATTACTTGCAAGGTCTGCTTGACCTACAAAGACGTAAGTTCCTAACTTATCTGCTTCAATACCAAAACCTTTTCCTACTTGATAACTCTCTACATATACCCACCCATTACTATAGTAATAAGCATCTGCTACAAACGCATCTATTTCACTTATAATAAAGAGTGGCTTATCTAGTTCAGTAATCTTCACTGTTTTTCTTGTATTACGATCCATTAATCTATCAACTTGCTTTGCATGATCTTTTTCGATATCTGCCATGGCATCTTCAATAAGCTCACTTAGCACATCATCTTCAATCACGCCATTATAAACTTCTTTTTCAAGTTTATTAATAAAACTATTACGCTCCACTTTAATAATATCATTTAAAGCACTCATAATATCGTCTTCCATTAGATCATCACGTTGCTTCATATAAACTAGTTCCATATCAACATTAAGCTTTGGCGATAATGCTCCTTGGCCATTAATACTCTCTGATGTTTTTTGAGTATAGAACTTGATACCTACATAATAATCTTCTATTTCATTAGAAGCTATTTTTTCTATAGCTGATTTAATAGCAGTGTTTTCACTCGTTAAGGTATATGGCCTAATATGTAGTGTTTGGCTACCAATTGTTACCTTAAGCATTATATTAGTGTCATTTTCATTTAGCATTACTGAGGCTGGCATGTAATAATATACTGAATTACCCTTTTCGTCTACCACTAAAGCATATTCTCTTTGCAATCCTAATTCTGTTTGCAAGTAACTTTCTCTATATTTATAGGTTTCACCTTGTTCCACTATCCAATAAGGTCTTCTTCTTAACTTCTCAGCTTCTGAGTCAAACTTTTTCAAATACTCTTCATACTTATTATCTTTTTCTTGTTCATCTTCATCATAGTCTGTTCTCGTACTTACCTTATCGCAATATAAAGAAGTAGGATAATTACCGCCCTCTAAAAGTGGTTTTGTTTTGTCCACTATTCTTACTTTAATGTCATAACGTTTATTAGGTTTTAAACCTGTAATTTTATATACAAAGTGTGTATATCCCTCTGGTGTTAACTTTGCATCTTGAGTAGAAGTAAGCTTCACTATACTATAATCTAACTTATAGGTATCATCTAATTCACTTTTTACTGCAATATCAAATGCAAATTCATCTGGCACTTTAGCATCTGCTGGTACAGGTGCATCAAAACTAATAACAATTTCTTCCTTAGTATCATGTGAATAGGTCTTTGGAGCTTCTACTTTTAAATTAATAGGAGGTTCTACTGGAGCTGTTGTTACAGGCACCATTATCCACTTTGACTTTATAGCTTTACCATCAATCATACATACTGTTCTTACATAATAATAGTAAATATTATTAGGATTTAAAGAATCATCATAGAGCCTAAACTTGCTGGAAAGCTGTGGTGGTTCTAGATTAGTCCATGTTTGATTCTTATATGTATATGTACTCATGTAAGCTGGTTCATTTTCTGCTCTTGTTGTGTCCTTATCTGAACGGAAACCAGCATTTGACTCATTACCTTGTACTAGTTTTTCAACACTTAACTTCTCATCATCTGAAGTAAGCTGCTTTTCTGTCCTTATAAATTCATAGTAAGTTAAATCTATATCTTGATCTTCTTCAAACTTTGCTGGCGCCCAACCTAAAGTTACAGAACTGTTATTAATTTGTTCTTCTACCCAGATTTTTTCTGGTGTTGGTGGCACTTTATCTTCTGCTATTGGTGGCATAGCTTCTGTAGTAGTAGTAAAGGTAAATACCTTAGATAGTTCTGATACTCTTGGTGATACTGGACCTGTTTCACTTATTGGTGATAACTTCGTTCTAAGTTGTAGATAATATACTGTATTAGAATCTAGTCCTTCAATCTTTAATTTACCTTCTCCTATTCCTATTAAAGAGTTAATATGAACTTTAAAGGGTACAACGCCACCTGCTTTTAGTACTTCTAAAGCTGATTGACTATTAATGGTCGTATTATTTAAATCTAAAATAGAATTACTTCCTACACTGATTGCTTCAAGGACATCGGGGTTATTGCTTCTTAGGGCATCTTTATTTTGATATAAATAGAATTCATATTCTCCGCTGAAGCGCTCCTCTTTATTAGTTCCTGTATACAATTTAAGTCCTGCTGGTTCTATCATTTTCTTAACATATTCTTGAATATCTACATAGGAGTACGTAATTTCTTCTACAGCTTGTGTTTTATCAACGCTTACATCTTGACTTTCTACTTTTGTAGGTACTGGTACTACCTCTTTTGTAATATCTAACGCAACAGATACCAGATTAGATTCATTACTATAGGCTAGTGTTTTAGTACCATCTGCTGCAACATATACTGTTCTTAAAGATACATAGTAATTACTTGGTATTACCATATCTTTTAAACTATCTTTAGCTTCAGCACCAGCTTCTTTCAAATACATTATTGCTGTATTATAGTCGTATCCTACAGGTACCTCTATTTGCTCCCAGTTATTAGTTGTTTCACTAAAATTCATTAATGAAACATTTTCCATTTTGAAAGTTCCCTTACTCTCATTATATCTCATAACTTTGTTAGCATTTTCTTCAGTAATATCTTCTTGTCCTGCTGTTCCTAAATCTGTTTCTACTATAATCTGATTTGTTACAGCATCTAAACTCACCTTAAACACCTTGGAATATGCAGCATAACCAAGTGTTCCTGCTAAATGAGGTGACTTTAAAGGATCAAGATCGTCCTTATCTTTACGTATAAGCATCTCATAATATAAAGTTCCTCCTTCTAAAAGAGTTCTTAAATTAGAAGGTGCAAACCATTCTATATCAAATCCAATAGATTTGGCACTAGAGGTATTGCTATTTTCATTTGTTGGAACTACATACACATTATCTATATTTTTAATGGAAGGAGTTGTAGGAACAGGACTAAAGTCTCCTGGATCATACCTAACTACTTGTGATTCATATTCATTATTATCTATCTTTATTTTTACCTTGAAATAATTAACATTAGTAGATGTAATAGAAGTTGTAATTTCTTTATTATTAGTTTTATTAGGGTCATATTCATAGGTAGTTCTTGTAGTAAATTCACCGTCAGCTCTATTAGCACTTAAAATCGTATAAGTAGCTGCCGCATTGATATTATAGGGCTTAATTGTGAATTGTACTTGATTATTTGTTGTTTTATTTAAACTATAATTTAAATAAGTATAACCTTTATTTCCTGGCTTATAGATATCTGCCTCTTTACCATAAGCAAAAAGTGAATCAACCACCATACTAGGCTTAAGCACATCCCAGTTGATTACACTTGACTCTAGATTAGCTCCACTAGCCAAATAAATATTAATCTTACCATTAGCGTCTACTGCTCCCACCTTATAACTACTATCCTTTTCATTAATCCTGATTATTTCATTCTCTATGGGTTTAAAGTCTAGACGAATACTATCATCACCATCTTGGACTGAACCACCTATTGAATATTGTGGCTGTAATTTAATGATGACTTTATCTAGCTTACTACTATCAGAAGGTATGATGTATTTTTCGCCCTCTAAAACCTTAATTTGATCGAAGCTTATTTTTACACCTGGCTTTGAACCTGGGGTTTCCTGTGTTAAGTTTTCAATAACCTCCACTGATTCTAATGTATTATCCTTCAAATGAACTGGTTTAATCTGAAAGTCCTTAGGACCATTAAATAAAGATTTTTTTTCTTGAAGAAGTAAAGTTCCGCCTGATTCTACTTTTAATTCAAATTCGTTGATATTACCCTTACAAATTCCTGTAGTATGTACATATACTAAGTCTCCATCTAATTTCAAACGAATATTTAAATTCTTCCCTGTTACATCATTTACATTAGTAAGATTAACATTATATTGTTGCTGGCTACTTGGATAGTTTCCTTTCTTTAAATCAGCTTCGAACGATACTTGTTTATTGACCTTACTTGTATTCCCCCAGCTATTTGACACATTATCGAGCTTTCTTTCTACATAATCGATTTCTTTAATAGTTCCATCTTCATTATAGACTTCTCCCAAAAGTTTTACATTGTCATCTCCAGCATTTTTAAGCGTTAATTTTACTTTTAGGGTAGTATTATTCATAGCCTCAACATAGTAAGTTAATGCATAATCTCCGGCATTTTTGATATTCCATTTTGCCACAGCTGTTTCGGCGTAATCATCATTTAATCTATCACTTAGTTCTAGCTCTTTACTACCTTCTGCTAGTATCTTCTTCTGCAATTCAAACGCATATACATCCGGATCAGCTGCCATTAATTCATTTAGGTTAATCCCTTGAAGGCTTGCAATTACCATTATAAAAACAAGAATTTTAGAAATAACTTTTTTCATATCTTCCTTTTCCCCTCTCTCTGTCTTGTTCATCTATGTGAAATTTTAAATAAAATTATAATACTCCATATATTTTATCGGTCATTCTAAGGCCATACATAAGTATATCTTAGGAGATATTTATGTATAATCACATTACAATTAGTTTACATCTAAAGACTTTATTGAACATTCACAAGGAATTGTACTGCACTAAAATCAAAGAAAGCGCTATCTTCTAGAGTTTTGATTCATTTTTTTAAAGCGTTAAGCTATAATCTATACGTACTGAGATCATCTTATTTCATAATTTAGGTTTATTTTGATAATTACGAAGGCTAATTTAAAGAGTGCGGCAAAAAAATAACTTCCCACGTATATATACTACTTGGAAAGTTATTTTTCGTTATTTCTTACTGTTTTTCTTAAAAGAACTTCATAAGAGAACTAAACCGCCACTTGTTCTTTCTTCATTACTTTCTTAAAAGCAGTAGCTATAGGTAAGTCCTTAAGTTTACTTTTTTCAATATATTGAATTTCTCCTTGTTCTGAAATCAATGACTCCAATATTTTCTCTAACGGCTGTGACCAGCTTAAAATAACCGGCTTCATCTGCCACTTACGATGAGTAAAGATATGCGTTACTTGTTCTAAGTAGACAGGTTTTATTGTCTCTAGGTCTATGCTCTCCCACTCTTTTTCTTCAATCATAGGAAGCCCCCATAAGTTTGCAAGTAATCCTTCTTCTGGCCTTTTTATCATTCCTATCTTACTTCCTTTTTCAATGAGTAATACTTTATAATTTAATTCTACCGTTTTAACCTTCTTAAGCTTCACAGGATATTCTTCTTGGACATTTTTTTGATAGGCTTCACATATAGGCTTCATTGGACATTCACTACAATTAGGATTTTTTGGGGTACATACTAAAGCACCTAGTTCCATCAAGGCTTGATTGAAACGATTTGGGTCATTTGGCATAAGCTCCATTACTTTATCTTCGAAAAGCTTTCTATTTCTAGGATTAGCAATATCTTCACCTATACAAAATTGGCGAGCTAATATCCTCATCACATTTCCATCTACTGCAGGTAGTGGCAAGTGCAACGCTATACTACAAATAGCACCTAGAGTATAGGGACCTATCCCTGGAATCTCCTTAATCAGCTTAGGAGCTCTAGGAAATCCTCCTTGCCATCTTTCTACAATAAGCTTTGCCCCTTTCCAAAGGTTCTCCCCTCGCCTATAATAACCAAGTCCCTGCCAATAGCTATGCACTTCTTCAAGACTAGCTGCAGCCAACTCACTCACATTTGGAAAACGCTCTATAAAACGTAAGTAATACGGAATGACTGTTACCACTTGAGTTTGCTGTAACATCACTTCTGATACCCAAATACAATAGGGATCAGAAGTTCTCCTCCAAGGCATATCTCTTTTATTCTCATCAAACCATTCTAGTATTAAATCTGCGTAAGTCATCTAAAAATCCTCTCTCAATCTCATCTTTCCTATATTCTACATTATTTTTAGATAAGCTACTATGATTTATTCGAAAACGCGACAGTATTTCCTAGGAAAATTGAAATTTGAATAATAACGTGTAATGCGAGGTGCCGCTATGTTAGCTGGCTAGGGAGCTTACTTCCAGCTGCTGTCTCACTCCGTCAAGAGGCTCTAAATTCGTAATCCTTATGAACGGTCGAAACTCGCTACGCTCAGACAGTCTCCCTAAAACCCATAAGGATTACTTCATTAAGAGTCTCTAGACTCCACTCCAAGGCATCTTCCAGTAAGCCCCCTATCCAGCCTACACAGCTACTTCTTGGCAAAAATAAAATGTTGTGAAGCTCTACACGTTATTGTTTAGGCGCCTGCCCTGGCTTCTCAGTGTTTAAAGAAACAGGGAGATAGTGGACTATAATGCCTGTAATAAGTGAATGTCTAAATATCTTATAACATCTTGATAATCAGTATGTTAGGGGGTTCATGCATATTCTTACAGTTTAGAAATAACATAGAAAAATCACTTGTAAGTTTAGTTTAGCATCATCTTTTTACACGCAGTCTCACCTGTCGTGGTAGTTTGTAAGCACAATAACGCTGAGGGAAAGGAGTGGGGAAGGTCTGTCTGGAAGAGCGACTTGGGAGTATTTTTTAGAAGCACTTAGCGAACGTTTTAGATGGGTTTTAGCCTGCGTGTCTGACCAACGGGAGTTTGCAGGCGTTCATCTAAATAAGTGAGCTTAGTGCTTCGAAAAATACGGACCGGAGCACTGAAAGATAGCCCTTCCCCTCTCCTTTCCACCCATCACCCTCCCTTACAAACATCCCCCTACAAACTTCAATTTGTAATACCAATATTATTTCCATCAAAAAAGGTTCGACATACAGGCTTATCATAAGCCTGTATGTCGAACCTTTTAATATTACTTACTTTCTTTTAAATTGATTCTAGCAATAGCTTTTTTAAGGGCTATTTCAGCACGGAGATGATCCATGGTGCTATCAGATAAACGTTTTTCAGCACGTTCTTTTGCTCTTTTAGCTCTTTCTATATCAATTTCATCTGCAAACTCAGAGGCATCTGTTAAAACTACAACCTTATCTTTAGTAATTTCTGCGAAACCACCTAAAGTTGTTGCATATTTTTTAACTTCCTCTTGTGTATAAGAAAGCGTCTTATAGCCAAGAAGTACAACTGCAGGCTCATGATCGTATAATACTCCCATTTCACCTTCTGTTGTTGTAAGAATGACTGAGTCTACTTCTTCATCTAAAATTGTTTTCATCGGTGTGATGATTTGAAGTTTCATTTTATTTTTTGCCATCATTAACCCCCTAATTATAGAGTTTTGGCTTTTTCTACTGCATCTTCAATTGTACCAACCATATAAAATGCATTTTCTGGAAGCTCATCATGTTTACCTTCAAGAATTTCCTTGAAACTACGAACGGTTTCTTTAACTGGTACATATTGTCCTGGTGTTCCTGTAAAGACCTCTCCAACGAAGAATGGTTGAGAAAGGAATTTTTGAATCTTACGTGCACGGCTAACTATTAATTTATCTTCTTCACTAAGTTCATCCATACCTAAGATAGCAATAATATCTTGAAGTTCTTTGTAACGTTGAAGAATAGATTGAACCCCACGTGCCACCTTATAGTGTTCTTCCCCTACAATAGCAGGGTCAAGTACACGTGATGTAGAATCGAGTGGATCTACCGCTGGGTAGATACCTTGTTCTACGATAGCACGAGAAAGTACTGTTTTCGCATCTAAGTGAGCGAATGTTGTAGCTGGAGCTGGGTCAGTTAAGTCATCGGCAGGAACGTATACAGCTTGAACAGATGTAATAGAACCTTTTTTAGTTGATGTAATACGCTCTTGAAGAGTACCCATTTCAGTAGCAAGTGTTGGTTGGTAACCTACGGCAGATGGAGTACGTCCAAGAAGTGCAGATACTTCTGAACCTGCTTGTGTGAAACGGAAGATGTTATCTATGAATAGAAGTACGTCTTGGCCTGATTCATCACGGAAGTATTCAGCCATTGTGAGTCCTGTTAAAGCAACACGCATACGTGCACCTGGTGGCTCATTCATTTGTCCGAACACCATTGTTGTTTTAGCGATAACGCCAGATTCTGTCATTTCATGATAAAGGTCATTACCTTCACGGGTACGTTCCCCTACGCCAGCAAATACTGAGAAACCACCATGCTCTGTGGCAATATTACGGATAAGCTCTTGAATAAGTACTGTTTTACCTACACCGGCACCACCGAATAAACCGATTTTACCGCCTTTAAGGTAAGGACAGATAAGGTCAACAACTTTAATACCTGTTTCTAGAATTTCTGCTGATGTTGATTGCTCTTCAAAAGATGGAGCTGCTCTATGAATTGGCCATTTTTCCACTTGTGGTTCTGGCTTTCCATCTACAACCTGACCTGTAACATTGAAGATACGGCCAAGTGTTTGTTCACCTACTGGAACTGAAATTGGTGCACCAGTATCTACTGCTTCCATGCCACGAACTAATCCTTCTGTGGCAGACATAGCGATACAACGTACGATATCGTCTCCAAGATGTTGCGCAACTTCTACAATAAGTGAAGTACCATCTTGCTTCTTAATGTCAACCGCGTTGTAGATTGCTGGCATATGGTCTGCGCTAAACTTAACGTCAATTACAGGACCGATGATTTGAACAATATGTCCTACATTTTGTGCCATTATTTGTTCACTCCTTTATTACTTATTTGAGTGCGCCCACTCCCGCAACGATTTCCGTTAATTCTTGTGTAATAGCCGCTTGTCTAGCTCTATTGTACTGAATACTTAGCTTATCCTGGATTTCCTGTGCATTTTCTGTAGCAGAATCCATCGCTGTCATTCTTGCACCATTTTCACTAGCACTTGCTTCACAAAGTGCACCATAAATAACATCCGCTACATATCTTGGAATAAGATATCCAAGTACAGCTTCTGGTGATGGTTCATAACTTAAAAGATCGCTTGGTTCGTGTGCTTCACTTTTTGTTTTTTCTATCTTATTCATATCTAATGGTAATATTTTTACCATCGTAGGTTCTTGCTGGAGCGTTGATTTAAAGCTTGTATAAGATAAATAAACTTCTCCAATTTCCCCTTTTAGAAACATGCTTGTTACATAATCAGCAAGTTCTTTTGCAGAAGCATAAGTTGGCGCTTCTGAAATATCTGTCATACTTTTTCTTATTTCATAACCTTTGCTTTTAAACTGGTCAATACCTTTTTTCCCTATAACTATCATATGAGTTTTAGTTTTATCTTCTACCTCACTCATAGTCAGTTTACAAATATTTGCATTATAACCGCCACAAAGACCTTTATCACCTGTTAATGTAATATAAGCCTTTATATCTGAATCATTTGCTTTAAGAAAAGGAGAACCTTTTCCTTTGGCATTAGCTGCTATAGATTGCATCGTTGAAAGAATTTTATTGAAAAAGGGTCTTGTTCTAAGTGCCGCCTCTTTACTTTTATTAAGCTTAGAGGTAGCAACAAGATTCATGGCACTAGTAATCTTCTTTGTACTATCGATACTTCTGATTCGTCCTTTAATATCTTGCAAAGACGCCATTCTTGTTCACCCCTTTTCTATTCTACTTTAAAACCTTGCTTAAATTCTGTTATTACATTATTTAATTTGGCATCTAATTCTTTTGTAAGACCATCTTTACCTGTAACTTCTGCCCATACTTCTGGATATCTAGTATCTACAAAGTCAAATAACTCTGCTTGGAATCTAGCTACTTGTAAAAGTGGAATATCCATAAGGAACTTTTTAGTTGCTGCATAAAGAATAACAACTTGTTTGCTTACCTCAAGTGGTGAATATTGAGGTTGCTTAAGAATCTCTGTAATACGTTCCCCTTGCGCAAGCGCATTTTTAGTAGCAGCATCAAGATCAGAGCCAAATTGTGCAAAGGCTGCAAGTGATCTATATTGTGCAAGTTCTGTACGAATAGGACCGGCTACTTGTTTCATCGCTTTAATTTGAGCAGCACCACCAACACGAGATACTGAAAGACCTGGGTTAACCGCAGGACGTACACCAGCGTTGAAAAGCTCTGTTTCAAGGAAGATCTGTCCATCTGTAATAGAAATTACGTTTGTTGGAATATAAGCTGAGATATCCCCTGCTTGTGTTTCGATGATAGGAAGGGCTGTAATAGAACCTCCTCCAAGTTCATCATTAAGCTTAGCAGCTCTTTCAAGAAGACGTGAATGTAAATAGAATACATCTCCAGGATAAGCCTCACGACCTGGTGGTCTATGAAGAAGTAATGACATTGTACGATATGCTACCGCATGCTTTGATAAATCATCATATACGATAAGTACATCTTTGCCTTGTTCCATCCATTCTTCACCCATTGTAACACCTGCATATGGCGCAAGGAATTGAAGTGGTGCTGCTTCTGAAGCTGTAGCTACTACTATAGTTGTATAACTCATCGCATCTGCTTTTTCTAATGAATTCACAAGTTGTGCAATAGTTGAAGCTTTTTGCCCAATTGCAACGTAAATACATAAACAATCTTTACCTTTTTGGTTGATGATTGTATCGATAGCAATAGCAGTTTTACCTGTTTGTCTATCTCCAATGATAAGTTCACGTTGTCCACGGCCGATTGGTACCATGGCGTCAATAGCCTTAAGACCTGTTTGAAGTGGTGTTTCAACTGATTTTCTGTCGATAACACCTGATGCAACACGTTCTACCGGTCTATATTTATCTGTACTAATTGGCCCTTTTCCATCGATAGGTTGACCAAGTGCATTAACAACACGTCCACTAAGAGCATCACCTACTGGTACCTCTACTACACGTCCTGTTGATTTTACAGTGTCGCCTTCTTTAATATTTTGGTCAGAACCGAAAAGAACAACCCCGATGTTGTCTTCCTCTAAGTTTTGTACCATTCCATAAACATCACCTGGGAACTCAAGAAGCTCACCTGACATCGCTTTTTCAAGTCCATGTACACGTGCAATACCATCACCTACTGTGATAACTGTACCTACTTCTTCTGCCTGAAGGTGTGCTTTATAGTTTTTAATCTGGTCTTTAATAATACTGCTGATTTCTTCTGGTCTCAGATTCATTAACTGAATACACCCCTTTCTATGCAAGTCTAATATCAGATAATTGCTTCTTTAAAGTTTGCATTTCGCCCTTGATGCTTGCGTCTACAACTTTATCACCAACTCTAATTACTAGTCCTGCTATAATGCCTTCATCTACAATTGTTTCAAGTTCTATTTTACTTTTAGTACTTGCTTCAAGTTTAGCTTTAATTGCTTCAACTTGCGTCTCATTAAGGGCTATAGCTGATGTAACTGTTGCCTTAACAATACCTGCTTCCTTATTAATACGTTCAAGGAATGCTTCAAGTACATTAATGATTTCTGCTTGCCTACCTTTTTTCACAAGTAAAACTAAAAGTCCTAAAATAGAATTCTGAATTTTATCTGTGAAAATATTTTCGATAATATTAATTTTTTCTTCTACTGTAACTTTATGATTTCCTAAAACTGCCATAAAGTCTGGTTCGTCTTGAAGTGCCTTAATGATTACTTTTACTTCATTTTCGTAAGTTGCCATTTTCCCTTCAGACTTAGCGATATCAAATAGGGCAGTAGCATATCTTTTAACAACTAGCTTAGCCACTGTACATCCCCCATCTCTTTAATAATATCGTTAATGATTTCTTGATGCTTATTTTCATCAATTGAAATAGCAACAAACTTACTAGCCATAAGAGTAGAAACGTCTATCATTTGTGTCTTCATTTCGTCTTTAACACGTTCTTGTTCAAGAAGAATATCATTTACAGCTTTCTCTTTCATAGCCTCGATGTCTTTCTTAGCCTCAGCAATAATTTGTTCCTGTCTAGCTAATGCTGCACTTCTAGCTTCTTTAAGGATCTGCGCTGCTTCTTCTTTAATACTCGCGATTCTCTCTTCATAATCTACCTTAAGTTTTGCTGCAGTTTGATTAAAAGACTTAGCTTCATTAATCTCATTTGCGATACTAGCTTTTCTCTTTTCAAGCATTGCAGTCACTGGTTTATGAAGAATTAGATAAAGTGCTACAACAATAAATAATGTTGAAATTAATTGTAACCCTAAATCAGTAAGTAACTGAGCATCAAATCCAATGATTCTTCCTGGCTGCTCAGTTGCAGCTAATACAGTAATTAATGATGTATTCAAAGGGAAGCTCCCTCCTTTCTGGTCTATCTTACTATTATTTTAGTTCGCTTCTTATAGAGATTGGTATTTTGTAATAAGTGGGTTTGCGAATAAAAGAATAATAGCTATGATAAGACCGTAGATACCTGTTGTTTCAGCTACCGCTGCTCCTAAAAGCATTGTACTTACGATTGTAGATTGAGCTTCTGGTTGACGACCTACTGCTTCTGCCCCTTTACCAGCTGCGTAACCTTGTCCAATACCAGGTCCAATACCTGCGATCATAGCAAGACCTGCTCCAATTGCTGAGCATGCTAAAATTAAAGCGTTTCCATCGATTTGTTGATTTTCCATATTAAAAATCCTCCTTAAATAGTGCTTTTAAAATAATTTAAATTAATTTGATTTAAAATTTATGCCTATTCTAAGCTGTCTTATATGTCTTATAACAATATATTATTTCTAACAAGTAATCCTAGAATATATTTACAAAGAGTAATAATAAAGCAATAATGAGGGCATAAATACCTGTCGTTTGTGCTACAGCCTGACCTAATAACATAGTTCTAAGTATTGTAGCTTGAAGCTTTGGTCTATTACCTACTGCTTCTGCTGCTTTACCTGCTGCAATACCTTGTCCAATACCTGGTCCAACACCTGCAATCATTGATATTCCAGCACCAATTGCTGAACATGCAAGTACTAAACCGATTCCTGTTTTGTTTACTAATGGATTAGCAAATAACATAATAATAGCAACAACTAACGAGAAAATCCCTGAGGTTTCTGCTACAGCTGCTCCTAAAAGCATAACAAGTGTAGCTGATTTTCCACCTTCTTCTGGATTTTTACCTACTGCTTCTGCTGCTTTACCTGCTGCATACCCCTGCCCAACACCTGGTCCAATACCTCCAATCATTGCAAAACCTGCACCGATTGCTGAAAAGGCTAAAATAAGTGCTTTAGGGTCTACATTTTGCATCCATCCAAACAAAAAGCCCATAAATCCTGACATTGTTTCACCTCATTCCTATTCCATGGCATTTGACACGAATGTCATACTAAGCATTACAAAAATAAATGCTTGAAGTGCACCTGCAAAAACGTCAAAATATCCATGAAGTACCGCTGGTATACCTAGGAACACTACAATTTTAGGGAACATTGCATAAACAAGTCCCATAATGATAGAGCCTCCAAGAATATTACCAAACAAACGGAAACTTAATGAAACTGGCGTTGCAAGTTCACCAATAATATTGATTGGTAGTAAAAGTGGGAAAGGCTCCAAGAACCCTTTAAAATACCCTACTCCTTTGGATTTAATACCAAAGCCATGAATCATAAAGAATGTAATGAGTGCAAAGGCAAGTGTTGTTGCAAAATCTGCTGTTGGTGGTCTGATGCCAATAAGCCCAGATAAATTACATACTGCAATATAAATTAATAATGGTCCATAATAACCTGCAAACTTTTTCCCTACTGATCCCATGTTAGAAATAGCAAAATTATTAATCAAATCTACTACCATTTCAATGGCTATTTGTAATTTAGTTTCTGGAACTTCTTTAAAGTTTTTCATTTTAAATCTTATAATAAACGCCACAAGGATAAGCCCTAAAATAACTAACCAAGTACTAATAATAGTTTGAGTTAGATAAACAGGTTGGCCGTTTACTTCAAAAAGTTTAAAATACAATTGTGCACCAAAATCTAGATTATCACCCACTTACTCACGCTCCTTCCCTCTAAAATATATATGCAAAGAACCTATAGGTTCTATTTGCCTCATTTACTCTGCTTGACAACTTTTTTATTAATGGCTAATTGGGCATACGCACCAACTTTCATTGAAATCAAGCCAAAAAATACACCTAATAAGTTAATGCTTGGTTCTAAAGCTGCAATGACTAATACGATACCTGTAAGAATGTATCTAATCATATACTGTACATTTGCATATTTTTGTGCCTTTCCTTCTGGCATAGTAAGGCACTTTGAAATTGTATTTTCCATTAGTTTGAGCTTAAGTAATGAAAAAACTAGACCAAATGTAATTCCAAGCGTCCAACTTAACTTATTGTTTACTATTAGTATGCCTATAATATATACAATTAATGAAAACATTATCATGCTAATTGACATGAAATTTTTCTTAATTACTTCATTATTCATTTTTATCCTCTTTCTTTATCTGCTTATTCGTATGATAAAATAAGTTCCTAAAAGCTGCTGCTACTCCTACTAGAATAAAGACTATAGTAAAAATAGGGGAACTATGTATCTTTTCATCAAGAAATACGCCAATAAGAGTACAAATCAAAATAGGTGTGATCATTGTTATTCCTAACTGAGAAATCAAACTTAGACCCTTGGCCCATGAACCCATTTTCATCATTTGCACCTACCCTCTTATATTTATACATATTAATTATACTTTATAGCAAAATCCACAAATTTTCAAGTCAAATAAACACCTGATATTTGTTAATTCTCCATTATATGGACTTCTGCATTTGTCGATTTTAGATAAAATTCTTCTTTATTCTTCTTTTCTTAACCTTTTTCTTTTTTAGCTGCTCATTCTATAATAATATATTTACTAAATTTTACTACCTCACCATGACCTTAATAGACCATAATTCATTCATAATACGTTTATTTCTCTCACTATTATCTCAATAAACAATAAAAGTAATACATCTTACATATGTAAGTTGTATTACTTTTATTAGTTCTAACTTTTATAACAGTAATCTGTTGGTCTAGATGTTGTTTTATTAAATTCATATAAAATAGCTTCTACAATTCTTCTTGAAGCTTCACCATCACCAAATGGATTTTTAGCTTGTGCCATCTGACTATATAGCTCGTGGTTATTTAATAATTCTGTAGTAAGCTTATAAATCGTCTCTTTCTCTATCCCTGCAAGCTTTAGAGTGCCTGCTTCTATTCCTTCAGGACGTTCTGTGACATTTCTAAGTACTAACACTGGTTTCCCTAATGATGGTACTTCTTCTTGAAGTCCTCCAGAATCTGTTAATACCAGATATGAACGTTTCATTAGGTTGTGCATATCTTTTAAATCAAGAGGTTCTACCAAATGCACTCTAGGCATTTGCCCTAGTACACTAAACGCTACATCTCTAACTGCAGGGTTTTTATGCACTGCATAGACTAATTCTGTATCTTCGTTTTCTAATAAAACTTGTTTAATAGCCTCACAAATATTATGCAGTGGTTCTCCTAGATTCTCTCTTCTATGAGCAGTCATTGTGATCACACGCTTATTGGTATAATCAATATCATTAAGTTCTTCTACTGCAAACTCATAATCTGCTTCCACAGTTGTTTTAAGGGCATCAATAACCGTATTCCCTGTAACATAAATATGTTCCTCATTTACAGCTTCTCTTAATAAGTTTTCTTTTGCAAGTGGTGTAGGTGAAAAATGTAAGTCTGCAAGTGAACCAGTAAGTTTACGATTCATTTCTTCAGGAAATGGTTCATATTTATTAAATGTTCTAAGTCCAGCTTCCACATGTCCTACTTTAATTTGTTTATAAAATGCTGCTAAAGCTGCTACAAAAGAAGTAGTTGTATCACCATGCACCAAAACAATATCAGGTTTTGCTTCTTCAAACACTGTATCTAATCCTTCTAGTACACGATTTGTAATACCTGTTAAAGTTTGCCTTTGTTTCATAATATCTAAATCATAGTCTGGTTTTATATCAAACAGTTCTAATACTTGATCTAGCATTTCTCTATGTTGTGCTGTGACACATACAAGGCTTTCTATTTCTTCATATTTATCTAATTCTTTTACAAGTGGCGCCATTTTTACAGCTTCTGGTCTTGTACCAAATACACTCATTACACGAATTTTATTCATTCTAGTTACTCCTTATTTCTTCAGAATCATTATAGCTTATTAACCTTTACTTGCCTCAATATCCTCATCTGTTGCTAAAACAACTCTATTTTTCCCTTTTGCTTTTCCTCTAATAAGCGCACTATCTGCTGCCTTGATAGCTTGCTGGGGTGTTGCTGCCATAGCAGGATAAGAACACGCCCCCAAGGTTACTGTTATTGGCGTTGCTAATTCATATGTTATAGGAATATAGTATACAGCTTGCCTAAATTCTTCTAATATATGTACAGCTTCTACTAATGGTTTAGGAATAAGTATAACAAACTCATCCCCTCCATATCTAACAACTTCACCACCGTATTCTTTTACACACCCCTTTGCCAGTTGCGAGATTGCTTTTAGAACCGCATCCCCTTCTAAATGCCCCAAAAGATCATTAATTGATTTAAAATTATCGGTATCTACCACCGCTACTGTCATTACTTTTGAATCTATATATATTTCTTTTAACATATGCTCTAAATGTCGTCTATTATATGTTCCTGTTAAAGGATCTGTTATAGATTCATTAGAAACACTTTGTAAAAGCTCTGAATTTCTCGCATTAGTAGCAATAAATACTGTTAGCGTCTCAAAAAAGGCAATAGTATTAGCTGTAAAAAAGTTTTCTTCCTCATGTTCTAGTACTAGTGCTCCAAAGATACTATCATCATTAAAATCCCTAAGAGGTACTGCAAGTCTAGAACATGGTATATTAATACAATCAATAAGTGGACTATCTATTTCATCCTTAGTAAAAGAATGTGATTCTATTATATCTGATATGGATGCTGGCATTGCAATATGCTTGATTTCTCTAAATTCATTCTTTAGTTCTATACTTCTAAAGTAAACCTTATAATCCTCTACTTTGCTCGTATCTCTTTTTAACCAAAGATAACATGTGGTAACTCCCATTACGCCCATAAGCATATCTGTCAGGATAGACATGAGTTGTTTAAAAGAAGTAATATTCATGGCTGCTTTCATAATTTCCCCTAGTAACCAAAGCATTCCCCTTTGCTGTTGTAATTCCACTTGAAGGTACTCAACATTATCTTCCTTATTCTCTATTAAATGAGCACTCATATGTTTCCCCCTCCCTTTAAATTAAATACGTTGAATAAGCATCCCCACCTAACCAGTCCTCCAATAACACAAGCTACTGGGTTAATTCATTTAACGCCTTTAATAATAACTTCTGGTCTTATATCTCTCATTAAAGTAAGCATTCTTCCTCTTCTTTTACATCATATGAAAAATATAATGTATATTTGTCACCACTCCTAATCCTTGTTAAACTTCATTTATAAAATATACACTAATTAACTCTCTTCTACCTAATACTAATTTATACCATATCTTTGTGAAAATCAAATACTCTATAAGATTTTATCCATTTTTGTTAAAGATTAGTTGCAATACGAACTGTTTCCATAGCATCTTTTGCAAAAAAATCTGCACCCACATACTGGGCCAACTCTGGTGTAAGCACTGCTCCACCTACTATTACCTTTACATTCTCACACTCCTTACGAATAAGAGTAATCGTATCCTTCATACTATTTGCTGTTGTTGTCATCAATGCACTTAATCCCACAATTTTTACATTATGTTCTTTTATAGCATCAACTACCTTTTGATGAGGTACATCTTTACCCAAGTCTATTACTTCAAAATTATAGTTTTCCATAATTACTTTTACAATATTCTTTCCAATATCGTGAATGTCACCATATACTGTAGCTAAAACGACTTTTGTTTTATTTACTGTACCTTCTACATCTTTCTTGCTCATCTCAGTTTGCAGAATTTCAAATGCTACCTTAGCTGCTTCAGCTGACTTAATAAGTTGCGGCAAGAAGATCTTACCCGTTTCATAAAGTTTACCAACCTCATCAAGAGCAGGAACAATATGCTTTTCAATAATTTCTAAAGGTAAGTGATTTGTTAGTAGTTTTAAAGTAATTTCCCTAGTCTCTTCTCTTAACCCCTTTTTAATAACTGTATTCATATCTGTTTCAGCTATACTATCTACTGTTAAACTTACACTATCATTTCCTGCTTCTCTTGAATACTTTTCAATATAATCTTTAGAATCTTGGTCTTTTCCCATAAGCATGCGATAAGCAAAAATAGCTTCCATCATCCCCTCATCACCAGGATTCATAATAGGGGCATCAAGCCCTTCTGTAAGCGCCATAGCTAGCATTGTCTTATTAATAATGGGGCGCTGTGGTAAACCAAAGGATACATTACTTACCCCCAAAACTGTCTTAACCCCTAACTCTTCTTTAACTAATCTTACTGCCTTTAATGTTTCTTTTACTAAAGTTTGCTGCGCTGAGGCTGTAACTACTAAGCAGTCAATAAAAACATCTTCCTTAGGGATACCTATTTTAAGTGCTGCTTGTACAATACGCCTTGCCACCTCTAACCTTTCTTCTGCAGTTTCAGGAATTCCTCTTTCATCTAAAGTAAGTCCTAATACACATGCTCCATATTTTTTAGCAATAGGGAGTATTGCGTCTAAGCTCTCCTTCTTGCCATTAACAGAGTTGATAAGTGGTTTACCATTATAAACTCTAACTGCTGCCTCTAAAGCTTCTATATTAGAAGAGTCTATTTGTAGTGGTAAACTTACAATACCTTGTACCTCTATTACTGCCTCTTTTAACATCTCCACTTCATCAATATCAGGTAATCCCATATTAATATCTAATACATGAGCTCCCTGTTCTTGTTGTTTTATAGCTTCCCTTAATACATAATCCATATCATGATTTCTAAGAGCTTGTTGGAGCATTTTCTTTCCTGCTGGATTAAGACGCTCCCCAATAATGACAACATCCTCAAAATAAACTGTTTCTGCACTACTACATATTCCTGTTACTCTTTCCTTTTGAGGGCGTTCGTAAGCCAATGTCTTGGTTTTATCTACAGTTCTTGCAATATACTCAGCTGTTGTTCCACAACATCCACCTAAAATACTCACTCCCATGTGGGCAAATTCTTTCATGATGTCTGCAAATTCACTTGCGGTAATATCATAACGAACATTTCCTTCCTCCATAATAGGAAGGCCTGCATTAGGCTGTACTATTACTGGAATATGACTTAACTTGGTAATACGCTCCACAATTCCTTTTAACTGTTTTGGTCCTAATGAACAGTTTACCCCTAAAGCTGATACCCCTAAAGCCTCTAGGGTAAGAATCATACTTTCTATACTTGTCCCAAAAAATGTTCTACCATTTTCTTCAAAACTCATGGTACAAAATATCGGTAAAGAGGTATTTTCTTTAATAGCTAAAATGGCGGCCTTCAGCTCATATAAATCTGTAAAAGTCTCACATAAAACAACATCACATCCTGCTTGTTCCCCTGCTATAGCTTGTTCCTTAAATATTTCATAAACCTCTTCAAAATCAGTATCTCCTACCGGCCTTAATACTTTACCACTAGGTCCTATATCTAAAGCTATATAGGTATTGGGAAATCCAACCTTAGCTATCTTAGCTCTTTCTACTGCACTACGAATAACTTCTTGTACTGTATATCCTTTACCTTCAAATTTATATTTATTGGCACCAAATGTGTTTGTTGTTATAAAGTTGCTACCTGCCTCTAAATATTCTCTATGAATCTGTTCTATAATCTCAGGATGAGTCATGTTAAATAATTCTGGGATTTCCCCTAATTTTAGTCCTCTACTTTGGATGGCTGTCCCCATTGCTCCATCAAAATATAAGTATTTTTTTCCTAATAGATTACACACCACAACGTTCTCCTCTCTTTCTATACATGCACTGTTTTACTAAATTACAATTTGCACATGATTTTTGTCTATCTTCCTTTTTATTTGAAATGCCTATAATGGCTGTTACAGATTTGCTAGGTAATAACATATGAGATTTAGTTAAGGTAAGACCAATTCTTTTGGATGCATCTAACAAACTTAAAATGTCTGACGAAAAATCTAATGGTACATCACCATATCCAGGACTAAAACGCATCGTTAAATACTTGCCCTCCTCTAATTTTTCCATCAATTCTATTTCTATATCATCACACACTTTATCAATAAGTACAGAACTACAGGCATCTAAAACTACAGCCTCTAACATATCTATTTTTTGTTTCAAGTGAATCTGCCTATCTACTGCTTGTCCTAAAGTAGCCGCTAATATATAACAGTTCTCACAATGCTCCAATAACTTTGCTAAATCTCTGCTCTTTACAATAAGAGACGTATTTTCAAAAAATACGTCTTCTCCTGATAACTCACTTTTGCTAAGTGTTAGTTTTCTATATGTAAATTTAGGCGCACTAATCCCCTCTAAAACTTCAAATGTTTTTATCACTTGCTCTTTAATTTCTTCATCTGCCCTATCCTTAGGCATTCCTATGTATCTAAGTGCATCACTTAACATATTGTTAGTTATCATATGTTACTTCCTCTCTAGTTCTAGGCCTGTTTTACTTTTAAAGCATATAATATACCACGTATATTCTCAACTATTCGCTTAGCGACTTCTGGTTGATTCATGGTGTATAAATGAATACCATCAACGCCATTAGCAAGTAAATCAATGATTTGATTCGTTGCATAAGCAATACCTGCTTCTTTAAGCGCCAAACTATTATGTCCATAAGCTTTTACAAATTGCTGTACTTCTTTTGGAAGTGAGGCGCCACACATAGATACCATTCGCTCTATTTGTTTTGCTGATGTTATAGGCATTATACCTGCTACTACTGGTACATCTACTCCTATCCCCCTTACCTTATCCATAAAATCATAGAAAGCATTATTATCAAAAAAAAGTTGGCTAATCAGCTCATCTGTTCCACATTCCACCTTATGCTTAAGGTACTTAAGGTCCTCTGCCATGCTATATGCTTCTATATGCTTTTCTGGATAACATGCTCCAAACACCTTAAAATCATAGTTTGCTTTAATATAGGCTACGAGTTCAGAAGCATATTTAAAATCTCCTAATACAGCATGCTCACCTAAGTCTCCCCTCATAGCTAATATATTTTTTATCCCTTTGTTCTTTAAGGTACTTAAGATTTCATTCATTTCTTCTTTACTAGTTCCCACACAAGTCAAGTGTGCTAGAGCTGAAATATCATATTTATTTTGAATAGCTGATGCAATATCTGCCGTATTCTCTCTACTTGTCCCACCTGCTCCATAGGTTACACTGATTAGGTCGGGTGCCAAACTTGCAAGCCCATCTATGGTAGCATAGATACCACTTAAATCTGATGTTCCCTTAGGTGGAAAAATTTCAAATGAAAAACTTGGTTTTTTCTTTATATTTTCCATTTTATCTCTCCTCTATTTCCTCTTTCTCCCTATTTCTCTATTACTGATACAAAAGGATTGCCTTTTATATAAAAACGCCATGGTACATCTTGATACTCCTGGGCATAGGGAATATTAATACGTTTTGCACTAACTATTTCAAACTTTTTATCCTCGCCCACTGCTACCCATAATTCTCCTTCATCTCTTACAGAAGTAGCATTTAAAGTTTTGTCTATCTTTAAAGCTTTACAGAGCTTTCCGGGTCCATTGGTTAAATCCTCAATCTTTTTAGATTTAATATGTCTATTACTCATAGCAAATCTAGTCGCCTTTTCATCTATAGGTTCTATAGCTCTAATCAGTACACACTGTGGAACTTCTTTTTCATTGACTACAATATTTAAGCAATGGTACATGCCATAAATGAGGTAAATATATGCAATCCCACCTTGTTCAAACATAGGAGCTGTACGAGGTGTTCTCTTGCCTCCAAAGGCATGTGCTCCCTTATCTTCCTCTCCCATATACGCTTCAACTTCAACTATTTTAAAACAATAATCTTCCCCTGCTACTCTTCTTATCAATAACTTTCCCAATAGACCTCTAGCTGCTTGTAAGGCATCTTGCATATAAAACTTTTCATCTAATGTCATCATATCATTCACCTCATACCTATGTTTTTAAAGCTCGGGGCCTATCTTACGTACAATCTTATCAATCCGCATTTCTTGAAGTTGTGCATTAATCTCTGCACCAAGTACCAATAATGTACAACTACCATATAACCATATCAGTAATATAAATACACTTCCTATACTACCATATAATTGATTGTATTTACTATAGTTATCTACATAAATAGAGAATATTAAAGAAAATATATACCAACCTAATGATGTAAAAATAACACCTGGCCATACACTAGCATCTCTTAAATATTTTCTAGGAATATACTTATAAATAATATAGAGCACTACTATTAAAGCTATAAAAGGCATAATAAGCCTAGTTATATTCCAAATAGGCATAAAAATTCCCTTTTTCATATCTAATATTCCAAACAAATAATCTCCCAATCGATTTCCAAAAACAAGTCCTACCATCAGTACAATAAGTAATAATGCGAGTAAAACTGTATATACTAATGCAATACCCCTAGCTTGCCAAAATGGCTTAATATATTTAGAATTATAGGCTATGTGAATTCCCCTTGTTAATGCATTAACAGCTGTTCCTGCTGACCACAGCGTCACTAATCCTCCTACTGATATTAACGCTGTACTCCTATATAATATAAATTGTTTAATGGTATCTTCAATAACAGGCACTAAACTATCTGGTACTATTTCTGATATATAAAGTAATAAGACGCCTATAGGTATCTTCGTATAGCTTAATAAACTAATTAAAAAAATAATAAAAGGGAAAAAAGCTAGTACCCAGTAATAGGCCATATATGCACTTGTCGCAGAAACATTGTGTGCACTATATCGCCTAATCATTTTTCTAACAAACTGTATCATTTTATTATCTCTAGCTTTCTTCCACATAGACTTCCTCCTGCCTCTTTTTTAAGCCTATAAGCATTACATACTTTAACCATATTTTTTCATTCTTATTAGTATATGCCTTCCTCATATATTAATATTTCATTATTTTAATTTTGTATCCGTAAAAATAATAATAGCTCTTCCAAGTTTGTCTTCTTGGTAAGAGCTATTAAGTGAAATCTATTTTTTAGTTACCTTAGTTACTTCTTTTTTCTTATCTTGTTTATTTTTATCTTTTTTCTTAGAAAAGAAACCTTTTTTCTTAGTATCTGGTAATTTTCCTGATAATACATTGACAATAAGAATTCCAGCTAGTTCTACTTTAATTTGCTTCTTAGTAGGAATACTATCGAATACTTTTTGATCACACATGAGTGTTTGAATCTGTGGTCCAATCTTAGCAATAACAACAGGCATTTTACGTTTTTTATAAATCCATGGGAGTTGCTCTTTCACTTGCTTTGGGAGTTTAAGATTGTTTATGTTATCTTTCTTTTTATCAATAACAAATATAGATATAGATTGTTTATTTTCTGTTATGAGTTGTTGTTGCTCATCGTATTTCTTTTGCATCTTTTTTCCCCAGAAATAGAGACCAACTAGTATAGCAACTAATATTGCTATTACAATCCAAAAGATTGTCCAGTTCATTACAAATACCTCCTTGTTGTACATTTCCCTTAGGCCCTTATAGTTTTAGCCAAGCTTTAATAAGTATATCATATCCCCTGAAAGAACACAATCTAACCCCCATGGAAAAACAACATTAATTTTTATCTTATTTTTTCTTTTTTTCATCATATTTTTATTGTTTTAGCTTATAATGTATAAGTACATTGATTAAGGTGGTGTAATATGTCATTTTCACTTAACTACATTAGTTGGTTTGATATATTCTTTTTTATTAATATATTACTGGTTTTATCTGTTATATTTCTTGAACATAAAAATGCAAGTGCGACTTGGGCATGGATCATCCTTATGCTCTCTATTCCTATTGTAGGTTTTGTTTTTTATCTTTTTTTAGGTCAAGATTTACGCAAACGAAAAACCTTTATAAAAAAAGAAGAAGAAGATAACTTCTCAGCACTCATTCATAGGCAACAAGCTGCTCTTACTTTTCATTTAGATGCTTACTCTAACCCTCTTATTTTTCCCTATAAAGATTTAATTCATTTACACTTAAATGGTCACGAAGCTCTTTATACAGAAGATAATACTATTGAGCTTTTTACAGATGGTGTCCCCTTATTTAAGGATTTATTTGCTACCATTGATAAAGCTAAAAAATATATACATATAGAATCTTATATTATTAGGGATGATGAACTTGGGAATCTGCTCAAAAATTTACTTATCAAAAAAACCCGTCAAGGTGTTAAAGTATTTATTTTATATGATGATATAGGATGTCTAGGTAACTCCTATAAATTTTTCAGCCAAATGCGGAAAGCAGGCATACAAGTAACTTGTTTTTTCCGTTCTTATATCCCTTTTATAAAGAAAAATACTAATTATAGAAATCATAGAAAGCTTTGTATCATTGATGGTAAAGTAGCTTATCTCGGTGGATTCAATATAGGAAAAGAATATATAGGCCTTAGTAAAAAATTTGGTCATTGGCGAGATACACATATGAAACTAACAGGAAGTAGTGTTCATCTTATAAACCTTCAGTTTCTATTAGATTTACGCTTTGCAACTGGTGAAAATCTCTCTTTAGAGTCTTATATACCCCATGAACTTTCTACAGTTACAGGTGGTGTTGGTATACAAATTGTATCTAGTGGTCCTGACTCCAAATATGCAAGTATTCATAATGGCTATATTAAAATGATTCATTCAGCCAAACGTTCTATTTATATCCAAACGCCTTATTTTATTCCTGATGACGGTATTATGACAGCCCTAAAATTAGCAGCTTTATCAGGTAAAGATGTACGCATTATGATTCCTAATAAACCTGATCATCTATGCGTTTATTGGGCCACTTATTCTCATATTGGTGTACTTTTAGAAAGTGGCGTACGTTGCTTTACTTATGAAAATGGTTTCCTTCATGCGAAAACTATTATAATAGACGAAGAAATCTGTTCTATTGGTACAGCTAATTTTGATATTCGTAGTTTCAAGCTCAATTTCGAAATAAACGGCTTTATCTATGATAGCCATATTTCTAAACAACTTACACAAATCTTTAAGCACGACCTTAAACTCTGTGAGGAGTTAACCTTAGAGAAATACAAAAACCGTTCTCTAGCTATTAAATTCAAAGAATCTATCTCCAGATTAATCTCACCTATTTTATAAATGCACAAAGGAGTCAGCCTCACCAACTTTTAGTGAGAACTGACTCCTTTATGCCCTTACATGACATTGTTTTAATAATGCATCTTTATCTTACTTTTTTTTAAGCTTACTTCTTATACTTAAAGACCAATATGAATATCCCCATCTAATCTTCTAATAACACATCTTACATAACGGTCATCTATATATTTGATTAAGCTTCCTATCTCAATTTTAACACCTGGATAAATATAATCATTCACCTTAATAATTCCCTCTTTTACTTCACTTAATTTTGCACCTAGTTTTACATATTTAGCTTTAACTTCTTCATACGCTTCCACGAGAGGTTGCCTTGTTCCCATAAGTTTTTCAAGCATAAGTTGCTTTGAGGCGTCTAATTGCCCAATTCTTTTCTTATCTAACAAGAATTTAATACTTTGGTCTACCTTATTAAGTTCCTCTGCTTTCTGCTTTACCTCTTCTCCTAATTCCTTATGTTCTCTATAAACTATAGGTGAAACGCCAATTTGTATAGCTGTTACAGTACCCATAGGAGAACCAATACTTCTAGCAACTATTATATTAGTAGCAGAAGCACTACCTCCAACAATAGTCCCTTTACCATTCTCTACTTTAATACTATCTCCAGCAGTAACCTTTGAATGTAATATAGCTTCTGTAATGACATTTCCTCCAGCCTCTACCTCTACATTCTGAAGAAATTTTGCAATAACATTACCACTTGCCACAATCTTACTATGTTCCATGCCCTGCATACCATAACTTAAAATAACATTTCCTCCAGCTATAATCGTAGCATCATCTACCGAACCTCTAACTTCTACTGTGCCTCCTGCTTTAATTCTAAATCCACTGTGTACATTTCCATTAATCACTACACTACCTACAAAATCAATATTACCAATGCCACTATCTAAATCCCCATTTAGTGTATATACTGAATTAATATATACATTATGGTCATCATATTCTAGTTTACCATCTATGTCAGCTACTAAGGTAATACCATCTTCTAATATGGCTGTATTTCTCCCCTTAGGAATTCTAGCTTCTTTTCCTCTTCTTGCCTTAAGAACTTGACCAGTAATATTGTATCCTTCTATTCCTTCTTGGGCTAAAATTCTAGTAGCTAAAACATCCCCTTTTTTTACATTTCTTACAGCATCTAAATCACGAAAATCTACTGTTCCATCACTATTTAAACGTGGTTTCAGGGTATTTAGGCTCTGTGGGTCAAAATTGAATTCTATCTTCCCATCAATTCCATCTATAGGTGCTTTACCTTGTGCAATCACATATTTATAGTTGCTTTGTCTTTCTTTACAGATATTAGCGATTAATTCCTCATCAATTCCTGCTTTTATTCCTTTTTCTAAAATAATGGATCTAATATTATCTTCACTTAGGTTCCTTCCCCCATTTTGAGCATTTTCAAACCAAATGACACCTAGCATCTTGTCCTTAGACATTTCTACATGGATGACTTCATTTATAGGTTCATTAATCTTATCATTTTGTAACATAAGCTATTCCCCCTGTTCATTATATTTTTGATTAGTAGGTCTCTTATTATAATTAGTTAGTATATTCCATTTCTATCAATTCTTGTAATAGTCCTCTAACAGCCTCTTCCGCTCTTCTAGGTAATTGTTGCTGTTCATCTTTATTCAAATACTTAGTTTCAATAATAGGTCCTATATTCATTTGAACTTTTGCTTTTTTCACTCTATTATGTTCCTCAAATACTTTATCAGTGTGACGAAATGCAATTGGTACTATAGGAACTCCTGTCTTAGTAGCCAATTTAAACGATCCCTCTTTAAAAGGCTTCATCTCATCTCCCATCGTTCTAGTCCCCTCCGGAAAGAGTATAATAGACTGTCCTGATTTTAATTCATTAATCCCCTTTAATATACATTCCAGTGATTGTCTTTTATCTTCTCTATCAATATATATACAACCCAAAGCATCAAACCACTTATTAATAAGAGGCATCTTGGCCACTTCCTTTTTACCTATAAAGATACAAGGTTCCTTTATAGTATTTACAAGAAGAACTGTATCAAAAATGCTGCTATGATTAGCTATATATAATGCTGGTCCCTTTTGGGGCAAATTTTCTATTCCTTTAATACTTACTTCCATATTTGCCCCTTTAATCATATCATGGGTCAAACGTTGCATTAAACAATAAATTTTCTCTCTACTTGTTCTAACATCATGTTTTTCATTACCATAACCATATTCTTTACGTGCTTTTCTTCCAATGATATCCATTTTCACCATAGCACCAACAACTCTTGTACTCTCTAGCATACTTTCCTCCTTAATTCTTATTATCTAGCAAACAACATCATTTTTACTTAAAGGTTCATGACATTACATCTCTAAATAAAGTTTTGCATAGTTTATAAAGTCTTGAGACACTATATAAACTATACATATTATTTATAGTTTTCTAGCATTTTTTCTTTTAAGGTATAAAGTTTATCTGATAGTACTACTTGCATAATTTGAGGATTCACAAGGCGTTTATACTCTTCCCATAATGTATCTAATTCTTTTTTAGCATAAGCTTTAATCTCCATAACACTAGGCGTCTCATATACCTTCTTCCCTTTCTTAAATACAGGAACCAGAAGTTCTCTTAAAACATAAGTGCTTGCTTTTAACTTAATTTTCTTCCATCTTGCATTAGCTGCATATAATATAAGTTCTTTATCTTCATCAAATTCTTCAGCCTCTAAGGCAATAATATCTGCAATAATTTTATGAGTTGACTTATCATAAACTCTAACGATCTTTTTAATGCCAGGATTAGTCACCTTCTCTGGATTATCAGAAATTTTGATTTTGGGAATTTCTTCTCCATTTTTATGAAGCTCAGCCGCTAGCTTATAGATGCCTCCAAATGATGGGCAATCAGAAGAAGTAATCATATTCGTACCTACGCCCCATAAAGTAATCTTAGCCCCTTGTCTTTTAAGGTCTGCAATAAGCATCTCATCAAGATCACATGAAGCACTAATAATAGCATCTTGATATCCCGCTGCATCTAGCATTGTTCTAGCTTTTTTAGAAAGATAAGCAAGGTCACCACTATCTAATCTAATACCATAGCATGTCATGGGTAAACCCGCTTCCTTCATCTCATCAAATACCTTGATAGCGTTTGGTACCCCTGATTCTAATGTATCATAGGTATCTACAAGTAAAATACACTTTTCCGGAAAAAGTTTTGCATAGGCTCTAAAAGCTTCAATTTCCTCATCAAAACTCATTACCCAACTATGTGCATGTGTTCCCGAAACAGGTACATTAAACAGTTGTCCTGTAAGAACATTAGAAGTGCCTGTACACCCCCCAATCATAGCAGCTCTTGCACCATAGATTCCTGCATCAGGTCCTTGTGCCCTACGAAGACCAAATTCTAAAACTGGGTCTCCTTCTGCAGCTCTCACTACCCTGGCTGCCTTAGTAGCGATAAGACTTTGGTGATTAATAATATTTAAAAGTGCTGTCTCTACAAATTGAGCCTCAAAAATATGTGCTTTTACTCTAAGAAGAGGTTCCATAGGAAAGACAACTGTGCCTTCTGGAATGGCGTATATATCACCTGTAAACCTAAAATCTTTTAAATACTTCAAAAAATCTTTTTGAAATAAATTAAGACTATCTAGATATGCAATATCTGCATCATTAAAACTTAGGTTTTCAATATATTCAATAGCCTGCTCTAGGCCTGCACAAATAGCATATCCATTTTTAGATGGATTAGTTCTATAGAAGAGGTCAAATACTACCTCGTGATTATTAGTATCATTTTTATAGTAACCTTGCATCATAGTGAGCTGATATAAATCAGTTAGCAAGGTTAAATTTCTCTTGTCCATTGTATAGTCTCCTATCTTTGACTTTCTAGTAGCATTTGCTTATAATACTATAATATACTTAAAGGCAATCATTATGATGTGCTTTATTCTTTAGTAAGCTATATATCTATTATAACATAATTTCTGAATCGTATGGTTTATTTCGTATAATTTTATTATTTTTATAGGAGTTTATTATGTTAAAAAACAAATCCCTTTCTCAATTGATTTGGGTAACTTCGCTTATAGCTATATTCTGCAATATCCTATGGGGAAGCGCCTTTCCTGCACTTAAAATCGTTTATGCTGACATGGGTATTGCTAGTAACGATTTAGCTGGCACCATCACCTTCATTAGTATCCGCTTCTTTTTGGCTGGCTTAATATTATTTATATTTGGTATTTTTACAAGTGCACCTCTTTTCAAGATTAACATAAGGCAAATACTTCTTATTACTATTTTAGGTGTATTTAATACAACATTGCAATATTTTTTCTTCAATATAGGTGTAAATAATACTCCTGGTATTAAGGCCTCTATTTTGGGGCAAGTTGGCATATTTTTCTCTGTTATACTAGCTCACTTCATTTATAAAGATGATCGTTTAAATCTTAGAAAAGTCTTAGGTCTAACTTTAGGTTTATTAGGACTTATTCTCATTAATCTTAACAAAGAAAATGATGGGCTTTTAGAATTTACCCTATTAGGTGAAGGCTTTATGATACTTTCTGGCCTTGTAAGTGCTATCTCTATGTTTCTAGCCAAAAAAATAGGTAAAGAACTTCCCTCTGTAGTCTATACCTCCTGGCAAATGCTTATAGGCTCTGCTCTCCTCTTTCTAGTAGGTCACTTCATGGGTGGTAATATACGTACCCTTCATTTTACACCTAAGAGCATAATTATTTTATTTTATCTTGCATTCCTATCTAGTGTTGCTTTTTGCCTGTGGTACTCTATTTTACAGTATAGAAAAATTGGTGAAATCTCTTTATATAAGTTTGTTGTTCCTGTTTCAGGAACGATACTAACTGCTTTATTTATTCCTACAGAACATCTTTTACCAATTCATATTCTAGCATTACTCCTTGTAGCCTTAGGGATTATCATTGTTAGTAAAAAGAAGGAATAATAAAATACCTATGTAAGTCCTTTATGTCTATACATAGGTATCTTTACTTTTTAATGTTTACAGCAACATTGCTCTTCACAAAATAATATTTCCCCTCTAACCACCTCACCACCTATATTTATGCCTAATGTATTAATAGGTGCAGAGTATGCATAAAGCAGAGGACCTGTTCCTCTTGTACAAGCAAGTGGGCTCGCTTCTACAACCATCTCATAACAGCAAACTCCATCATCCGTTTTCATACCAAATACACATAAGCAACTATTATCGTTTCCCACAAAAAATTTAAGCTTATTCGAACTATACTTTTTACGTGAATCATAGTTAACTAAGTAAATTTCTCCCTCATATTTTCCTTGTACTTTATATATGCGAATTTTAAAATCCACTTGTTCTACTGTAGGGACTGCGGTAGTGCCACTACTTTGTACGCCTATACTTTCTAATGTACCATATCCTTTTACCACTTCTATGGGTCTTATAATCCTAGTACTTTCCTGCACTTCATCTCTGCTACAAGTACGTCTATTAGAAGAGTAGGTATTACTTTGACAACTCATAATCATTTCCTCATTTCAATATGACTCACTATATTATATGTCGACATTTGTAATTAGTTTACAGCACAACTTGATATCTCCATTTGAATTGAAATTTCAATTTCACCTTTACAAACTTTCTTTTTAAATTTATAATATTACTATTAATTTTTATATGAAATAAACACAATGAAAAGGACAAGTACTATTTTTGAAGCGTCTTAGCGAGTGGGGTTGGTGAAAGCCCATACGATAGAAAATAGGAAAAATCACCTTGGAGTGGCAGACTGAAACATGATAGTAACCTTTTTCTATTATAAAGTAGGCTCTGACGGTTTCCTACCGTTACCGTAAGGAAAGGTATAACGAGCGGCCTTAGTATAACTTAGGCAAATCAGGTGGTACCGCGGAAGATGACTTATAGCGCTCTTTCGTCCTGTTGATGGATGGGGCGCTTTTTTGATGCCTTAAATCCAAAGCTTTTATTATATATTGATACATTTTATTAGGAGGATGACTATGTACAAAAAAGTTGATACTACCCTTAACTTTGTAGACAGAGAACTTGAAGTCTTAGAGTTTTGGAAACAACACAATGTATTCGAAGAATCAATCAAATCTAGAGAAGGTGGCCCTGTATTTACATTTTATGATGGCCCTCCAACTGCTAATGGTAAACCTCACATTGGCCATATCTTAACTCGTACTATGAAAGATATTATGCCACGTTATAAAACTATGAAAGGTTATAAGGTACTTCGTAAAGCTGGTTGGGATACTCATGGTCTTCCAGTAGAGCTTGAAGTAGAGAAGTTACTAGGTATTAGTGGTAAACCACAAATTGAAGATTATGGTATTGAGCCTTTCATTGAAAAATGTAAAGAAAGTGTTTGGAAATACCAAAGTGAATGGGAAAAGATGTCTGACCGTGTAGGTTACTGGGTAGACATGGAAAACCCATATGTAACTTATGACAATAATTATATTGAATCTGTATGGTGGTCTCTTCGCCAAATTTGGGATAAAGACCTTATTTACAAAGGTCACAAGATTGTACCTTACTGCCCACGTTGTGGAACATCCCTTTCTTCACACGAAGTTGCTCAAGGTTATAAAGATATTAAGGATCAAACTGCTACATGTAAATTTAAAGTAAAAGGCGAAGATAATACTTATCTTTTAGCTTGGACAACAACACCGTGGACACTTCCATCAAACGTCGGACTATGTGTAAATCCTGAACACACTTATGTAAAAGCAACTTTAGATGGAGTAACTTACATCTTAGCCGAAGCATTAGTAGAAGCTGTTCTTGGCACAGAAGGAGTAGAAATCGTTTCAAAATTTGCTGGCAAGGAATTATGCGGCATCGAATATGAACCACTCTTTACTTCTGCAAAATTAGATAAAAAAGCTTTCTTCGTAGTAGCTGATAACTATGTAACACTTACAGATGGTACAGGTATTGTACACATTGCTCCTGCGTTTGGTGAAGATGATGCGAGAGTAGGCCGTGCAAATGGGCTTCCATTTGTTCAACTTGTTAATGAACAAGGTTACTTTACAGAAGAGTTCATTAATGATTTCCCACAATTAAAAGATGTGTTTGTTAAAAATACTGACCCAGAAATCCTTAAATATTTAAAAGCACAAGATACTTTATTTAAAGCAATTCCTCATACACACAGCTATCCACATTGTTGGAGATGTGATACACCACTTCTTTATTATGCAACAGATACATGGTTCATTGAAATGACTAAAGTACGTGACCGTCTTGTTGCTAATAACAAAACAGTAAACTGGATGCCAGAATCAATTGGCGAAGGTCGTTTTGGTAACTTCCTTGAAGGTGTTATTGACTGGGGTCTTTCTCGTTCAAGATACTGGGGTACACCACTTCCAATTTGGGAATGTAAATGTGGACATAAACATCTTATCGGAAGCATTGAAGAACTTAAAGCAATGAGTTCAGATTGCCCAGATAACATTGAGCTTCATAAACCTTATATCGATAACGTACACCTTAACTGTCCAAAATGTAATGGACAAATGAAACGTGTATCTGATGTTATTGACTGTTGGTATGATAGTGGTTCAATGCCATTTGCACAACTTCACTATCCATTTGAAAACAAAGAAGTATTTGAAGAAAACTTCCCAGCTGACTTTATCTCAGAAGCTGTTGATCAAACTCGTGGATGGTTCTACACATTAATGGCAATCTCTACCCTTATCTTTGATAAAGCACCATACAAAAATGTTATTGTTCTTGGACACGTTGGCGACAAAGATGGTGTCAAGATGAGTAAGCATAAAGGTAATGTAGTAGATCCTTGGTCAGTACTTGATGTACAAGGTGCTGATGCTGTTCGTTGGTACTTCTACTCTGCTTCTGCACCATGGCTTCCAAGTAGATTCGCTGGTGAAAACGTAAGCGAGTCACAACGTAAATTTATGGGTACTTTCTGGAACACTTATGCATTCTATGTACTCTATGCTAATATTGATAACTTTGATCCAACGAAGTATGAGCTTAAATACGATACTTTAAATATGATGGATAAATGGATTCTTTCAAGACTTCACACACTTGTTAAAAATGTAGATGAGCATCTTGAAAACTATCGTATCTTTGAAGCCTCTCGTGAAATGCAAGACTTCATTGATGATGTATCTAACTGGTATGTTCGTCGTTCACGTGAACGTTTCTGGCAAAGTGATATGCCACAAGATAAGATTAATGCATACAAGACACTTCATACAGTACTTGTTACACTTGCTGAAATCTCTGCACCATTTATTCCATTTATGGCAGAACAGATTTATCAAAACCTCGTTAAATCTGTAGATGAAACTGCTCCACTTAGTGTTCATTTATGTGATTTCCCAACATTTGATGAATCTATGATTGACAAAAACCTTGAGAAACATATGAATGAAGTACTTGATATTGTCGTTCTTGGACGTAGCTGTCGTAATGAAAGTAATATCAAAAACCGTCAACCAATTGGAACAATGTATGTAGGCGCAACAGAAGTTCTTCCACAAGAATTTATCTCAATTGTTGCAGAAGAATTAAATGTTAAACATGTAGAATTCACTACTGAAGCAGCTGAATTTATTTCATATAACTTTAAACCACAAATGCGTACATTAGGGCCAAAATATGGTAAAATGCTTAACGCAATCAGAACTGCTTTAACAGAATTAGACGGAACAGCTGCTATGGCACAGCTTAATACAAATGGCATTCTTAAATTAACAATTGAAGGTCAAGACATTGAGCTTACTAAAGATGATCTTCTTATCAGTACAGCTCAAAAAGAAGGTTATGTGGCTGCTACAGATAATGGCTATACAGTTGTTATCGATACTAATCTTACAGAAGAACTTCTTGAAGAAGGGTTTGTACGTGAAATCATCTCTAAAATTCAAACAATGAGAAAAGAAGCTGACTTTGAAGTTCAAGATCATATTGAAGTAGCCTATACAGGCAATGAAAAAGTAGCTACTATTATGGCTAAAAATGCTAACTATATTGCTTCTGAAGTACTTGCTAATAGTGTAACTTCAGGCTCTGTAGAGGGCTATACAAAAGACTGGAAAATTAATGGAGAAGAAGTCACTTTCTCTGTTAAAAAAGCTTAATAAATCAATAATCTAAAAATAAAGGAAGTATTTTGTCATATAAACAAAGTACTTCCTTTATTTTTTATTTTTTCAACATAATATTAACTGTTTTTCATATTTTCTTTATTTTTCATCATTATAAATATATACATACTATGCCATTTATAGTATTATATTTAAAAAACTTATTTTAATCTTCAGAAAGGAAATTTCTATGCGACTAAGAATTCGTGGAAAGATTTACAGTATTATTATCCCAGCTTTTATATTATTAGATGTTCTTCTAACTATAGTTGCACTTCTTGTTGCTAACTATTATATAGATAGTAATATACATAATAATATGGCCACAAATATCAATTATTATAATGATATGATTAATGTAATGCATGAAGGAGACTATTATACTGATGGTCAAACACTCTATAAGGGAAATGATGATCTAAAAGAAACTACATTACTCAACAAGCTCAAAAGCAGTACAAATTTTGAATATACCTTGTTTCTCGGAGATGCACGTCTAATAACTACTATCGAAAGCAAAAACTCTTTAATAGGTACTAAAGCTGACACTACTGTTATTAACAAGGTATTAAATCAAGGCAACACAATTGAAGAAGAATTAACTATTGATAACCGTCCTTTTGCCACCCATTATGAGCCTATCAAGAATACTAATGGTGAGATTATAGGAATGTTATTTGTTGGACAAGATATCTCACATCATTTAAATGAACTAAAAATAACAACAATTAAATGTATATTAATCGGATTTGCCATATGTGCTATTGCACTCATCGCTACATCTTTAGTTATAAACTCCATTAGTAAGGCTATTAATAAAACTGTTCAGCAACTTAATCATCTAAGTGAAAAAGACTTTACTCTCTCTTTAGATTCTAATCTTTTAGCTCGATATGATGAAGTAGGTATGCTTTCACGAAGCATGAAAGTAATGCAAGATAATATGATTGACATTTTAACTGAGGTAACCCACCTTTCTAATACAGTAAATGAATCCTCTAGAGCACTTTCTACTAATGCCCATCATATGGCAATTCATTCTGAAAAAGTAGTTGCCTCATCCCAAGAAATTACCAGTAGTACAACAACCCAAGCTGAGGACTTAATTGATATTGATCAGTCAGTAGAAATGCTCTCAAATAGCTTAGCTAATGTTGTACATTCTATGAGTGATATTAATGATAACACTATAGAAATTGGTCATATATCAAATGCTAGTAAAATTGAGATGGAAAAGGTTACAGATTCTATACATATTTTTAATAACAACTTCCAAAATTATACCCAAGAAATTCAAGGTTTTAAGCAACGTGTTAATAAAGTTAATCAGATTACAGAAGCCATTGAAAATATTGCCAAGCAAACTAATCTCTTAGCTCTTAATGCTGCAATTGAAGCTGCACGTGCTGGTGAAGCTGGTAAAGGATTTTCTGTTGTTGCTGAAGAAATTCGTCTTCTTGCTGAACAAAGCCAAAATTCAGCACAAAACATTTCTAAAATCATTAATTCATTATCAGATGATACTACTAACTTAGCATCAGAAGCTATTACGATTACATCTTCGCTTAATGAACAAACTTCAAATATTGGACATAGTATAGATGTATTCCAAAGCATTGTGTCTGCTATTAATTCTATTATTCCATTAATTCAAAATGTCAAAGAAGAAACGTCTACAGTTAATACACAAAATTCTACTATTCGTAATAAAATCAATAATTCTTCTTGTATCGCCCAAAATATTTCCGCCTCTTGTGAGGAAGTTGCCTCTTCTACAGAAGAAATCAATGTCATTATCGAAGAATTAGAGCAAACTTCTGAGGAACTTGAACATATGATACAACAGCTTTCAAGCAAGATTAATACTTTTAAATTAACTTAAAAAGAAGTGAGTGTTACGAAACTATAAAAAATAGTTCATAGCACTCACTTCTTTATTTTTACATTACGCTTCTAGAACATTATTTATTTCTCTAACCATCTCATTAAGTTTATCGATCTGAACAACAATTTGTTCAATAGCTCCTCTATTCTCTTGAATTAGATTATTAATATTTTCTACTCTATTAACTTGATCTTTAATACTATCGATAACATGATTATTATGTTCAACTACTTGATTTGTATGAGTAACTTGTTCCTTAGTAAGTTCTTCTATGTGATCAATTCTCTCTGCTGAATTTTGTAGTTTTAATACCATAGACCTAATCATTTCTGCTGTTTCACAAGTCAACTTATTTTGTTCCTGTATTTGCTCCACATTTTGAGACATTAAATTTTCTACTAGAGTTGTATCATGTTTTATCTCTTTAACTACTTGATTAACACTTTGAAGAGATTGTGTAGTATTCTCTGATAGCTTCTTAACTTGTTCTGCTACAACCGCAAATCCACGTCCTTCTTCACCTGCCCTCGCTGCTTCTATAGAAGCATTTAGTGCTAAAAGATTGGTTTCTTCTGCGATATTTTCTATAAGCCTTAAGAGCTCATCTATTTTCTTCACCTTACCATCTAAAATCTTTATAACCCCTAATGTGTGCGCTGTAGCTTTCTCTATATTTACACTAATATCCAGTACATGACCTAAGGCTTTTTCATTTTCATCAGAACTTTCTACAACTTTATTTGATACACCTCTAGTCTCTTTCATTTTATCCGAAATGTCTTCAACCTTATCTTTTAATAGTATAAGATTAAGACTACTTTGAGTAGATTCATTTAATATTTGGTCATTATCTCCAACAATATGTTGACTCACACTACTCATTTCTTCCATAGAAGCATTTTCCTCTTGAGCTATACATACCAAAACATTAGATGCATCTTCAAGCTTACTCATAAGTGTATTTACCTTGTTTATAATTAAGGTCAGTTGTTTTGTATTCTCATTCATTAATTCTTGTCCTACATTAGCTAGTATATGCCCTGAAAAATAATTACTTATTACAGCTCCTGAAGCACCTAATATAATTACCAATATTGTAGCTATCCATTGTTCCATATTAGATGCTATTTGTAAAGATTCTTTTGAATGGGTTACAAAGAATATTAAAATAATACCTAAGTATACTATCGTACACTTTAAAGTCAGTTTATAATCCTGAAATATGCCAATAATCATTAAGAAAAATACAAAAATAACCCACATTAACTGACAAGGCATTACATTGATAATAAACGCATAGTTAATAATACAAATACAAGAAATAGAATACTTTAAAATTCTATACTTAATAATTAAAATCTCATTAGTAACAAATACCCTTTTGTATACCCAAGCAAATCCTAATATTTCAAAAATACAAACTATGATAAGTACCACATATGCCTCTCTAGGTACCATGCTATATAGGCCGAATATCATACATATTGCACAAGCTAAGATAACAGAAAAAATAGCAATAACAGATATGATATACATTGACTTTGCTACCTTTTGCTTATAAAACTCTATGGTATTAAACTGTTCTCTCATTAACTTTCCTCTCTTCTCAAAAAATTAAATAGCTTGTACTAACTTAAACTTCTGTATTTTCCCACTTCCTGTAACAGGGAACTTTTCTATAAATCTAATATACTTAGGTCGTTTATACTTTGACAAGTGTCTCTCAATATATCCATTTATTTCTTCTATAACTTCTTCTCTTACCAGTTGACATGTTGAATCAAGGATAATAAATGCTGCTATTTCTTGCCCCATAATTTCATCTGGAATTCCTACCACTACAACATCTTTAATTCTTGAATATTGTCTAAGTGTTCGTTCTATATCAGCTGGAGAAATATTTTCACCTCCCTTTATAATAATATCTTTTTTTCTTCCGGTAATCTTTAAATACCCTTCTTCATCTAATACTCCTAAATCTCCTGTATGCATCCACCCCTCTATAATAATCTGATTAGTAGCTTCTTGATTTTTATAATAGCCCTGCATAAAGTATTTTGATTTTACTAATATTTCTCCCTGTGTATCCGTTGGTAATTCTTCAAGATTATCATCAACAATTTTTATTTCTACTCCCTCTATAGCTCTTCCTACCGTCCCTTTTACCTTTTCCACAGGGTCTCCTATCCTTATTTGAGTATATCCACAAGCTTCTGATTGTCCATAAAGAGGCATGATATTTTTAACGTTCATTTTGTTAATAATATCATCCATTGTTTTCTCATCACAGTAAGCTCCTGCTATCATTCCTTTATCTAGTGCTGTAAATTTCCTATCCTCCATTTTACTTAAAATCAACTTAAACATAGTAGGTACACCATGTATGCATGTACACTTTTCTTCTTGTAGTGCACTTATTGCCTGCTCCGTCCTAAACTTTTTCATGATTACTAAGCTTCCACCTACCATAAAAATTAAAAGACATGAGAAAAAACATCCCATTACATGATACATTGGCAATGATGAAAACAACTTATCCTCACTTGTATATTTAAATATTTCTCCTACTTTTATTATGTTATTAAGTACCTTATAATGTACTGACATTACTGCTTTGGGCCTTCCTGTTGTCCCCGAAGTATACTGCACAGCTAAAATATCATCATATCTTACTTTTGCCCTAGCCTCATTTAATTCTTGATCCTCTATCAACTCTCCATTTTTTATGAATGTCATAAAACTCATATATACTCTTTCTAAGTACAGATCTTGCCTATCAACTATAACTACCAATTCTAAATTCATTTGTTGTTCATTGTTTTTTATTTTGCTATACGTGTCTTCATCAGTAAAAATAATCTTTACATCTGCATACTGTATTTGATATAAAAGTTCTTCTTCAACACTCTCACTATTTAAGCAAACTGGAACTGCCCCTATATTAATAAGAGCTAAAAACATAGATATCCAAGTAATACTATTAGGAAATATTAATGCAACGTGAGTACCTCTAGTGATATTACTCCCTATTAAAGCTTTTTCTATTGCTTCTGCTTTATGTAGCAACTCTCTATAAGTATATCTAGAATGTTCACTTATATCTATAATAGCTATTCTATCCTTATTTTCTCTGAGGCTCTCTTGTAAATAATGCCCCCATGTGTCTTCTATTAGCATAAATCTCCTCCTCTATCCAGTTTGTATTTTATATCTTACTATCTAGTATCTGACTTCTAATACAACATGTTGAGTCCCTGCTCCATAAGTCCACAAAAGAAAGGTATCTCCCCTACTAATCTTACCTTGCTCAATACCTGCTCTAAGTGCAAGTATTGGACTACTTGCACCAGTATAACCATATTGGTCTCCTATATAAGGTACTTTATCAGGATTAACCTGACTTATTTCTATATACTTTTTACAATTAATATAAGCAAATTGAGACATACAAATAAGTTTCATACTATCTATTTGCTCTTTACTATACTTTTCAGCAATCAGATTTGCCCCTAAATCAACTCTTGCATCTAAATTAGGGTCTGTATATAAAACAGGATTTGGTTTTGAAAATCCTTCTTTAGGATACACAATATTCATTCCCATTGTTTTATCCATAAGGAAATATCTTGATTGTATACCACTCTTGTCATCTCTTTCTAGAATAACTGCACATCCAACATCTCCTAAACATCCAAAAAACGGTGAATCTTTTACTACATTAAATTTAGAGTTACAGTCACCTTGTACAACTAAGACTTTATTTAAATTTTCATCTGTCTTAAAATATCTATCTACCATATCAAGAGCCACCAACATCCCTGTACAGTTCACATTCATGTCTAAACAGTTAACAGTCTCTTTTCCTCCCCCTAGAGCATCAAGAGTCATCCTTGCCATAGTAGGAGACACATATTCTGGTGTATGTGATATACAAATAACCATATCGATTTCTGTAATGTCTACATTATTTTCTTCTAAAACTTTTTTTGAAGCTTCAATAGCTAGTGATAAACTTGTTTGCGTATCATCAGCTATATATCTTACGTTTCTCCCCATAATATCACTTAGAAAATGTCTGATTTGTTCTCTATTCATCTCATCTACTTGTTCAATATAATAGTCATTGTTTAACTTCATATTTCCTAGTGCAATTCCTATATTTGATGCTATTCTATACCCCATAATTCCCTCCTTTTTGCGTTTTAATTACTCTATAATAAAACATTTTCGCTTAAAAAGATATGTATTATTCTCAATTTTTAGTATTTTTATAATTTTTTTTATTTTATATCAAACTTTTAATCATGAAATATAACCTAATATCTTAAAAACTCTTACCTAAGCTATATATAATATCTATAAATAAGTTGTATTTTCTCTCTAACATCATGATAAACAAAATAGCTATGGCTATAACAAGTTTTAACTCATTATCACCATAGCTATTACATTTTTTCTATTAAAATAATTTTTTTCTAATCATAAATAAAGCTAATAATACTGTTACAACAATAGAAAATCCTACAATTCCTACAAAGGCCAATGGGCTTCCATCCTGAAATGGCACAATTACATTCATTCCCCAAAAACTTGCAATCATTGTTGGTATTGACATAACAATAGTAATGGATGTAAGTGTTTTCATCACAATATTCAGGTTGTTAGATATAACAGAAGCAAATGCATCCATTGTTCCACTTAAAATATTACTATAAATATTGGCCATCTCAATAGCCTGCTTATTTTCGATAATAACATCTTCTAGCAAATCTTCATCCTCTGGATACTGTTTTACATTTTCCATTCGCATCATTTTCTCAAGTACTATTTCATTGGAACGAAGCGATGTTGTAAAATATACTAAACTCTTCTCTAGGTCAAGAAGCTGGATGAGTTCCTTATTTTTCATAGATTTATGAAGCTCTTGCTCAATCTTATGACTCATACGATCAATATGTCTTAAGTATTGTAAGTAATAAGAGGCATTTTTATAAAGAAGTTGGAGAATAAATCTTGTCTTCTTATAGGTAAAGAAACCTCTAATTTTACCTGAACTGAAATCTTCAAGTAACTGAATATTTTTTAAGCAAGTTGTGATAATGAACTTATCACCTAAAATAATCGTCATAGGAATAGTGACATAATCCCCCATTCCTTCTTCTGTTTCTTTAATAGGAACGTCTACGATAATAACTGTACAGTTATCATCTACCTCAATACGAGCCCTTTCCTCTTCATCCAATGCTGATAAAATATGATTTACTTCAATATTAAATGCTTCAGAAACCTCGTTGATTTCCTGTGGTGTAGGATTAATTAAATTAATCCATGCTCCTTCTTCGAAGGATTCGATAGCTTTTAGTCCTGTATCAAATGTTTTATAAATTTGCTTCATCTTTTCACATCCTCCACCCCTCATCCTTGTATTATGAGTGGTGATTTTGTGACAACACAAAAAATTACCTCTGCATTAAAACAAGATGAGTATTCTCATTATTTAATTGAACTTCTAAACGCCTATAACTCGGTCCGACGTCCACGGATACTCACTCTCCTTCTAGTATCTGTAATTTTTTCTTTTTCATTCAATAACCATTTATTTTAAGCCTCTTTTATACTATTTTATTATATAATATATGTCAAGCAAATGTCCTTTAAAGGTTTTATATCATTATAATGTATAAAAACCATATAAAGATTGGAAACATACCAACTCTATATGGTCTATGCTTTAATATATCTTTCCGGCTTTCTTATTACCCGTTTTAGCTTTTCCTTGAATCTCTGGAACAGGCGCCATTACATTCTTATTATAGTGCCCCTTACTATTACTCTCCGTACCGTGAGGTTCATTAACACCTGGTCTTCTCATACCAGCCTTAGCCATTTATTCATCTCCTTATATCTTTATTCATTTGTTCCTATGATATTTAACTATCAATATTCTCACCATTTCATTTGGGAGTATTGTAGCTATACCATTCATAGATAGTGAGTTTTAAATTCCAAGTGGTCTCAAGTTTCATTTGAAATTTAAAACTCTAGTTATTATGAGACATACAGCACTTATTTATTCCTAGATATTAAAGTTTGCCTTGACTAATACTCGTTTTCTTTTCCTTTGAAATTCCTCCTGCCATATGTTCTAGCTTAGAGCCTACAAATGATGCTCTCATCACTGCATCATCCCCATACCTATTTCGAATAGCATCAATGGCCTGGTCTAATTTCTTACTTTTTTGTGTTTTTGGTGTTTCAAATAAATTAAGCTGATGAATACTATTATTCTCCAGCTTTGTGGTATGTACACCTAATTGCCTAATAGGTGTTTTATAATCCCACATTTCTTTAAATACCCTACAAGCATACTCATATAATTCCTTTGTTACCGCCGTTGGATTTTGTAAAATCATCTGATGAGACTTTCTTTCAAAGTATGTATCTACCATACTCACAGACAAGCAACTAGCTTCTACTTGTGCATCTCTAAGCCTACTTCCTACCGTCTCACATAATGACAAAAGCACCAAATAAGCATTTTCTAATGAACTTATATCAAAAGGAATCGTCATAGAATTCCCATATCCTTTGTGAGCTTCATGTTCTTGTTTAACCAGCGAGGCATCTATACCATTTGCATACTGATGAATAATCTCTCCTTGCTTTTTTAAATGGAGCCTTAGTAGTTTCACATCAGCTTTTGCTAATTCACCAATTGTTTTAATCCCTAATAACCTTAATGTTTTCTCTGAAGCTTTCCCTACAAAAAATAGTTCCCCAACAGGTAATGGCCACATTTTGTCCTTTATCTCTGCTGGAAATAATGTATGCACCAAATTAGGCTTTTCTAACTCTCCTGCCATTTTAGCTAATAATTTATTATTGGAGATTCCAATATTAACAGTAAAACCCAATTCTTTATGAATTCTTTCCTTAATAGTATATGCTAACTCTACTAGATTGCCATGTAAACCTTCTGTCCCTGTCATATCCACATAGGCTTCATCTATAGAATACTGTTCCACTATTGGAGAATATTCTTTTAATAAGTCCATTAGTGCTATGGAGTATTTTGTATAAACTTTAAAATTAGGCTTTACTACTATAAGGTTAGGACATTTCCTAAGAGCACTTACAATAGGCTCTCCCGTAATAATTCCATACTTTTTAGCTAAAATAGACTTTGCTAAAATCACCCCTTTTCGCTCTTCTATTTCTCCACCTATAGCCGATGCAATCTCCCTTAAATCAATTTCTTCACCTAGTACCTTTTTCCTATATGTTGACTCCCAACTTAAAAATGCAGAATTTACATCTACATGAAAAATAATTCTCTCCAATTCTTATCACCTTCAAATCGAACATATGTTTGAATCAATTATAGCAATATCCTTTATACATGTAAATATATATAAAAATCCTTTTTAATATTTATGTACCTACTATTAATGTTTCTTAAAATAATATAAGTATCAGTATATATTTATCTGTCCACTTTTGTAAAATATTTATAATTTTAAAAATATTAATTGTTTTTTAACATTTGTATGTTATTATTGCTTATATATTATTTAAAAATATATCAAGGAGTGAAAAGCATGCTACAAAAAGACTTATTAAAGACCGACTTATCCAAATGTGAAGGGTGCAATAAATGTATTCGCTCTTGTCCTCAAATTCTTGCTAATCAAGTTATTGATACTGATAATCGTATTAGTATTGATGACAATTTCTGTACAGGTTGTGGTAAATGTATTACTAATTGCTCTCATCACGCACGTTTTTTTAATGATGACACAACTGCCTTCTTGTCAGATTTAAATGCGGGGCATAAAATAGCTATCATTGTTGCTCCTGCTTTTTTACTTAACTATCCAAAAGAATATAAAAAAGTATTTGGTTGGCTAAAAGCTAAAGGTGTACAACTCATTTATGATGTTAGTTTTGGAGCGGATATTACCACCTTCCTTTATGTACAAGCTATTGACGAACTACATCTAACCTCTGTTATCGCACAACCTTGCCCTGTTATTGTAAATAGTATTGAAAAATATTTTCCGAACCTCATCCCCTATTTATCACCTATAGGATCCCCTATGCATTGTACTGCTATTTACTTAAAAAAATACGAGCACTTTAATGGCAAAATAGCAGCTATTTCACCTTGCTTTGCTAAAGCAGATGAGTTTGCAAGAACACAAGCTATAGACTATAACGTTACATTTTCAGAACTTATGAAAATCTATAATCAAGAAGCTAAAAGTAATACTAACTCTGCCAATTTTGATTCTCCAGAAAGTCTAGTAGGTTTTTGGTATCCTACCCCCGGTGGCCTAAAAGAAAGTATAGAACAAGTTTTTGGTAAAGGTATTCATATAAAAAAAATAGAAGGTCCTAGACTTACTCAGAAGTACTTAAAAGAAATAAGCCAAGAAGGTACCCCACTTCCTCTCGTTATTGATATCCTCAATTGTAGTGATGGGTGTGCTTTAGGTACTGCAACTCAGAGCAGTATGACACCTGATGAAATGGAGCATCTATTATTTAAAAGAACCCAGTCTCTTGCCTCCAGTAAAACGACTCCTTTAAAAAAGAAGTCTCCTAAAAATATTATCAATCATTTTAAGAAAACACTTAATATGAATGATTTTATTGTTTCCTATAAAGATAGGTCTACGGTGTTAAATACTACAGATAAAGTCTTAGAGGAAGGCTATCAAGCTTTACTAAAAACAACTACTAGAGAAAGAGAACTAAACTGCTCTGCCTGCGGTTATGAAACTTGCCATGATATGGCTTTAGCCATAACTCAAGGTAAAAATACTCAAAATAACTGTATTGAGTATAATCGGAAATTAATTGAAAAGGAACATGATCTTATTCAAAAAGAGCATATTAAAACAGAAAGTCTCCTTAAAGACTTAGAAAAAGCACATCATACTACTAATAATTTCTTATCTATTTTAAGTACCAATATTGAACATCTGGATGCTGTAGCCATAGAAATCACTGCTGTAACAGAGCAAAACACAGAAGAATTAGCTGAAATTAGTTCACAAGTACATCACTTAGACGAAACTGCCAAAGTTGCTGTTAAGAATGTAAATAGTTTATTACATGCATTTGAAAGTTATCATGTAATGTCAGATGCCATTATTAATATTTCTAGTCAAACAAACCTATTAGCCCTCAATGCTTCTATTGAAGCAGCAAGAGCAGGAGAATTAGGCAAGGGCTTTTCTGTCGTTGCTGATGAGGTCAGAAAACTTGCTGAAGACTCTAGAACTGCTGTTTCTAGTACTAAAGCTAACACAACCAATGTGCAAAATGCCATTAGTAGCTTAGAAAAAATGATCAATAGCCTTCAAACTACTATTGAAAACATTAATTTAAGCATTAGTACCTTACTTACTTCTGTTACTGAAACTGGTGCATCTATTGAACAACTTTCTGCCACTGCTAGTGACCTTACTGAAAAAGCAAAAACAATGAAAAATAAGCCTTAATAAATATTTTTACTATGATTAACCATTGTAATCCCTCCTACATATAATGACTATAGACACTCCTTTCATAATTCCGGAGGAGGGATACTATGAAAAAAGAATCTATGAGTTGTATCTTATGTTTATGTATTTTTTTACTCTCTATTGTATTTACCATTTCAGCTATTTTATTACAGACCATACCCCATTCCAGTAAAAGTGCACTACTCTTATTTTCCATTTGCTTTATGGTTGTTGGATTAGTCGCTTTTACTGTTCATTATAAAAAGTATCTCAAAATAAAAGCTCTTACTAATCATCATATTCCTATACTTGCCCACTGGGTTTATGATATAAAAAGCTCTGGCATACTACAAGAAACTTTAAAAGAGCAAAAAAATAATACCATTTCTACAGCTATTCTAAGTTTAATACTTGGAATTATTTTTTCTCTTGTATTTGCCTATAGTGGCGGTATTTATACCCTGTATACTGGCTATGTCCTTTTGCTCATCACACTATTGGGCTTCATTATGGCTCTTCGTTTTATATTAACATACTATAGTGACGCTCTAAAAAAAACTACGGAAGTTATTTTCGGTGAAGATTGTATCTACTTTATGGAACAACTTTTTACCCCACAAAAATCTATCTTCTTTCTTGAAAATATTGTGATTGTTAAGGATACTGAGTTAGTTTTACAACTTATATATGGGCAGTATGATATAGATGATACACCTTCTTATGTCATTTCAATTCCTATTCCTTCAAATAAACTTTCTGTAGCTGAACATCTACGTAAGTACTATTTAGACCTAATTTCTTATGAATAAATAGGCAAAAAATAACTCTCAATACTTGAGAGTTATTTTTCTACCTTTTCTTCTATTTACCTCTTACCATTCTTAAAGCATATCCTATATTCTTTCCTAATACACGAATGGAGTTAATAACTGCTAAAAGTGAAACCCCTACATCTGCAAAAATAGCCAACCACATATTTACAATTCCTAAAATGCCTAATACTAGCACAATCACTTTAACACCTAAGGCAAATACAATGTTCTCTGTTACAATTTTCCTAGTACGTTTAGCAATACTCATCACATCAGCAATGGAAGATAATTCATCTGTCATTAATACAATGTCTGAAGCCTCAATAGCTGCATCTGAACCTACACCACCCATAGCAATACCTACATCTGCTCTAGCAAGTACAGGTGCATCATTAATACCATCTCCTACAAAAGCGACTTTTCCGTCCTTTAAAGCTTCTTCTAACTGAGTTACTTTATCTTGTGGTAAAAGCTCTGCATAAACTGTATCAATTCCTACTTCATTACCAATCTTATATGCGTTTTCTTTCTTATCTCCAGTTAGCATAATTACTTTCTTTATACCCACTGCCTTTAACTCAGCTATAGCAGCCTTACTATCCGCCTTAATTTGATCAGCAACTACAATGCATCCAAGATACTGCCCATCTCTTGCTATATACACATGAGAGCCGATTTCTCCTACTTCTTTATAGTCAATCTGGTAATGTGCCATGAGCTTTTCATTTCCAGCTAATAATACTAATTCTCCTTGCTTAAGAGTCATTCCCTCTCCGCTTATTTCTTTGTATTCACCCACTATTTCTTCATCTTTTAATTTGCCATAAGTACCTACAATAGATTTTGCAATAGGATGATTAGATTTTGCTTCAATACGTGCTGCTAGTGCTAAAAGTTCCTCTTGTGTAATCCCTTGAGTAATGATATGACTTACACCAAATTTACCTTTTGTAATAGTTCCTGTCTTATCAAATACAACTGTATCAATGGTATTAAGTTCTTCTAAGTAGTTACTTCCTTTAACCAAAACCCCAACTTGTGCTGCTGCACCTATTCCAGCAAAGAAGCCAAGAGGCACAGAAACAACTAATGCACATGGACAAGAAATAACCAGGAATATTACACTTGAGTAAACCCAGTGTTGCCAATTTCCTGTTATCAAAGAAGGTACAATAGCTGTTAAAATAGCTAAACCTACTACAATAGGTGTATACCATCTTGCAAATTTAGTAATAAAATTTTCAGATTTTGATTTTTTACTACTAGCATTCTCAATCAGCTCTAAAATCTTAGAAACTGTACTATTCTTAAAACTAGTTGTCACTTCTACTTTAATAACACCCTCTTTATTAATAGAACCACTTAATACCTTACTTCCTTCCTGCACTACAACAGGTAATGCTTCTCCTGTAAGCATTGATGTATCTAAAGTACTGAACCCTTCTAGCACTACACCATCTAGAGGTATTTTTTCTCCTGCTCTTACTTCAATAATCTCACCTTTTAAAACGATTTCTGGTGATACTATCTGTTCTTTCCCTTTGCTAACTACTCTAGCAAAATTAGGACGAATGTCCATTGCTTTTTCTATTTCTTTTCTAGAATAATTAACTGCTTTTTCTTGTAAAAACTCTCCTATTTTATAAAATACCATAACAGCAACTGCCTCTGGATACTCACCAATTATAAAAGCGGCAACTGTAGCCATCGTCATCAGAAAGTTCTCATCTAACACCTTCCCTTTGATACAATTCTTAATTGCCTGGATTACTACATCATAACCCACAAAAATATATGCCAAGATCAAAAGTATGTCTAGATTTAAGATTGCATCTAAAGCTAGTAAAACAACTCCACCTACTAATAGAGTGAATTCTCCTTTATCTGAACTAAAGAATTCCTTAACCTTCTCCCTTGCCCTTATTTCATTACTACCTAGATGACATTCACAACTCTCTTTCTTGTCTCCATGTTGCATACAATCTGCTTTACTATGATAATGACTTTGTTCATGATGATGTTCACACTCACAGGAGTTTGGTACTGTATCTACCTCTGCCTCTTGTTCTTCTACAATACTAATAATTTTAATACCACTTTCTATTTCATTTCCTAATCTTTCAATGTCTACCCTAATTTCATCTTCAGAGTAATTCTGTGCAAAATCATCTTTTATATCAACTACTAATTTCTTTAACATGAAGTTTAATACAGCTTCTTTAATATAAGGTTCTTTTTTTAATCTTGCTTCTACCTTGTTTCCACAGTTTGCACAGTCTAGGTTTTCAATTTTAAATGTAAACTTCATCTCTCCACCCCTTTCATATGAATGTTTGTTCATACGTTTATTATATAATATATTTTTTTAATTTTTTTGTCAATTAAAATAGAGTTTATTTTTCGTTTAATTTAAAATAAATCAGATGATAACTAATTCATTTTATCCGTATGAAAATATAGTGCTTCCATGTATAATAACTACAGAAGCTTTTTATAGTAAGAATACATTCAAGGAGGCTTACCATGAATAATGCATTAACGACAAATCTGATGAACTTCATTGATGCAAGTCCAACTATGTTCCACACTATTGCATCATGTAGAAATATTTTAGAGGAAAATGCTTTCTCTTTATTAGAAGCACATAAACCTTGGAACCTTCAAGTAGGGGGCAAATACTATATTACCCTGAATGATTCCGCACTGATTGCCTTTGTTATTAACTCTGATAATTTTGTTAACGAAGGTTTTAAAATCATCGGTACTCATGGTGATGTTCCTGGTTTTAGAATTAAGCCTAATGCACAAATGACTACAGATTGCTATGTTAAACTTAATACAGAAGGCTACGGCGGTGGTATTTTAAGTACTTGGTTTGATAGACCACTTTCTATTGCGGGTCGCGTGGCACTAAAATCAGAAGATTTACTTCATCCTGAAATACGTCTTGTAGATTTAAAGAGACCTCTTGTTATTATTCCAAATTTAGCAATTCATATGAATCGTGAAGTGAATACAGGGGTTAACTTTAATAAACAAAAAGATACACTCCCAATTCTTACTTACACTCATGAAACAGTAAAAGAATCTTACATCCTTGAAGTGTTAGCTGAGACTTTGGGCGTAAACTCTGAAGATATTCTAGATGCTGACCTATACCTTTATCCTTTTGAAAAAAGTATGTGTGTAGGATTAAAGGAAGAATTTATCTCTGCCCCAAGACTGGATGACCTTTCTATGACTTATGGTGGTTTAAATGCTATTATCAACACTACCTCACAAAAAGGTATCTCTATGTTTGTATGCTTTGATAATGAAGAAATCGGAAGTCGTACAAGAC
>JAEZJJ010000061.1 GCA_023436395.1 Bacillota bacterium
CAGGTACAGCCCTTCGTAGGATGATGACTGATCTTAATGGAACGATTGAATTAAGTAGTAAAAATCTAGGTAATTATCTCATAGAAACAACTAATGCAGATGGGACTATGAAGCCTTTTAGAGAAACGCTTAGAAATTTACGTAAGGCCTTTAAAGGGTTAACTGATGCAGAAAAAGCAACGAACGCAGAGTTACTTGTTGGTAAGACAGGGATGGCAGGTTTTCTTGCCATTATGAATGCCTCAGATGAAGCATTTGATAAACTAGCAAACTCTATAGATAATTCAACTGGCTCAGCAGAAGAAATGTCGGAGGTAATGCTTGATAATTTATCAGGGCAAGTTACCCTTATCAAAAGTGGTATTGAATCACTAGCACTCGCTATAGGTGAAAGACTGATGCCTTTTGCAAGAAGATTAGCAGAGATTATCCAAGGGGTAGTGGATAAATTTAATAATATGAGTGATGAACAAAAAGACCAACTTCTTAAATGGGCAGGTATTATAGCGATTATTCCACCAGTTATTTTAATCTTTGGAAAGCTTATCAAAGGTATAGGAAAAGTGGCTAAGAACTTTGGTAAATTTGGTAAATCAGTTAAGGAGTCAGGCTCTGTCATGAAAGTGATTATGACCCCTGCTAATAAGATTGTTTTAATTGTGACAGCTATTGCACTAGTAGCCTTTTTAGTCATCAAGTATTGGGAGCCAATTAAGGCATTCTTTAAAGGTGTGTTTGAAAAAATTAAAGAGATACTAAGAAACTGTGGTGTAGATTTTGAAAAGTTAAAAGAAGCCTGGGAAAAGACAAAGGAAGCAATAGGACTGGCTATAGAAGGACTTTGGGCCTGCTTTGTGTGGTTATGGGAATTGATTAAACCTTGGGTAGATGCCCTTATTGAAGTATTTAAGATATTCTTTCAGGGGATTATAGGATACTTTGAAGGAGCGATGACTGGTCTAGGCGATATCATTAATGGTGTGGTAGATGTTTTTACTGGACTTATTGATTTTATTACAGGAGTCTTTAGTGGTGACTGGGAAAGAGCTTGGGAAGGTATTGTAAGTATATTTACGGGTATCTTTGAGGGGATTGGTGGTGCTTGTAAAAGTGTCATGAATGGTGTGATAGGTTTTATTAATGGAGCCATTAGAGGTTTAAATAAGCTCAATATCAAGATGCCTGATTGGTTAGGTGGTCATGAGTTTGGCTTTAATATTCCTGAGATTCCTATGCTTTATAAAGGTACAGATAATTGGAAAGGTGGCACAGCTATGATTCATGATAGAGGTGCTGAAATTGTAGACCTGCCAAGAGGAGCAAGAGTATACCCACATGATGAAAGTATTAAAAAGGCTTTTAATGATGGTAGAAACAGTAGTAGTGGTTTTAGTATAGCAAAACTGGCAGATACCATTGTAGTAAGAGAAGATGCAGACATAGATCGTATAGCAAATGCTTTATATAGGAAATTTAAGAAACACGCATTAAATATGGCATAAGGAGGTTTGATGGATTATTATTTATCATTTAATAACAACAAGGAGAGGATAAGATTACCAGTCATTCCTTCTTACTTTGAGGTAACTATACCTCATCAAAATACAACAGTTAATATTAATGAGTTAGGTGAAATTAATTTAATTGGTAAAACTGGTTTGGTGAGTATGACAATAGAGAGTTTCTTCCCAAATCAGCAATATTCTTTTTGCTTGTATAAAGACTTTCAAAAACCCTATGAGTATATTAAACAATTACTTAAATGGAAAGACTCAGGTAAACCAATTAGAGTGATTGTGACTGGTACACCAATCAATTATGCAATGGCTATAGAAAGCTTGATTTATTCAGAAGTAGATGGCACAGGAGATGTCTATTTTACTTTAGAGGTTAAGGAATATAAATTTATTAAAACACCTTCAAGTAATACTTTAACTACAAAGAGTACAACTGAATTAACCACACCTACCACACAACGAGAAACCAAGCCGTTGGCCACCCACTATACAGTTCAAAAAGGTGATACCCTGTGGCTTATTGCAAAGAAAGTGACTGGTGATGGGTCTAATTATAAAGCTATAGCACAGAAGAATAATATTACTAATCCTGATAAGATTTATGTAGGACAAAAGTTGGTGATTTAATGCCAAGAGTAGAATTAAAGAATAAAACAGGCACAACTGATGTAACCAATATGATAAGTGAAATTAGATGGAGTGGTAGTATGTCGGAAATAGCAAGGGTATTAGAACTACAGTTTTTATATCCTTTGCATGATTACTACACTCCTAAAATTTATCCTCACATTGGTGACACTATGTACCTCTATGATGATAAGGGGGAGGAATTATTTAGAGGCAAAGTATTATATAATGAAAGACTAAGTGAGCAGGGAACTATACAAATAACCTGTTATGATGATGCGATTAGGCTTTCAAAGAGTAAAGGCACATATAACTTTAAGAATAAAACAGCAGAATCTATTACTAGGACAGTTTGTAATGATTTAGGTATTAGTATAGGTAAGCTAGCTAGTACAGGCGTACCCCAAAAGATGCTATGTAGCAATATGGGAATGTATGAAATTATAAAGTCAGCCTATGAGAGTGCGAGTAAGCAGAATAAGAAGAAATATCACATCACTATGAAGCAAGGTAAGCTCTATGTAGAAGAAGTAGGAAAGAAGGTGCTAGATTATACCCTAAAACCAGACTCCAATATTCTAGAGAGTACTTACTCAGAGAATGCAGAAGGTGTGGTTAATAAGGTTAAGATATATGATGAGAATGACCAGTATTTAGGAGTAGTACAGAATGATGAGCTTATTAACTTAGTTGGTGTTTTTCAAGAGATTTATATAAAGGAAGAGGATAAGCAGGCAAAAACTGTGGCACAAAGCATGTTACAAGGTATAGCAAGAGAGGCACAAGTGACGGTAAGGGGAAATACTAGTTGCATAAGTGGCAAGGCAATAAAAGTAGAGGACTCACTTACAAAACTAGTGGGTTCTTTTTATATTGAATCAGATGAGCATGAGTGGAGTAATGGGCAACATCAAGTAATTATTAATGTAGCTTATTAAGATGCACAAATATAATGATAATTAAGAAACATCATAGTATAATTAGTCTTGACAAAGTAGTATTTATGGGGAGGAAAAATATGTGTGGAGAATGTTATAGTGATAATAATAGAATTACGCCATTACTTAATCCAATAGATTGCTTGCAGAAACATACACAATATATCTGTGGAATGTGTGGGCGATGTATATGTATTGATCATGATGAAAAGCGTGATGTGAGGAGATGGAATTTTCCATTTAAGTCATTAGAAATTGCAAAACTATATTTAAGAACAGCTGATTATACAATGAAAAAGTCATGTGGGATTTATGAGATAAAAAACGTCAATGGAAGAGTGTCTTATAAAATTTTTGCAAGCAATGAAGAGTTAGATATATTTTTAAAAAAGAATAAAGATAAGAAATGTGAGAGCATGATTCCTGTGTTTTCAGTTGAGCAATATAAAGAATTTCCTGATACAAGAGTTAGAAAGTTAACTACAGATGAGATAGAAAAATACATGGCTGATCGACAATAAAACAATAGAATAAAGAGCAAGGAGTGGGACTAATTAGCAACCCGTACAACGGAATTTTAAACATAATAAAACATCAAAATAACAGTAGCTCATCAGCTGTAGTGATAGGAAAAGTTACAACTACTAATCCTTTATCCATCAGCATTGGTGAGCTATTTTTAGATAGAGAGGATTTAATGGTAAATGAAAATATAAAAGAATTAAATAAAGGTGATATATTGGCAATGGTTCCAACAACTAATAAGCAAAAGTATATTGTACTTTGTAAGGTGGTGAATATGTGAGTTTATTTCCATTTATGAGAAATGATATAGAAGAAACAAAGCTAATAACGACCTATAAAGAATATGAATTTGATTTCCAGAACAACACATTAGCAGGTAGGATACTTGAAGGAAAAACAGCACTTAAGATGTGGATCTATAAGGCGCTATTAACTAAAAGATATATTTATCCTATTTATTCATGGGATTATGGTCAGGATTTAGATGAACTTATAGGACAAGGTTATGAAAATGACTACATCAAAAGTGAAGTAGAAAGAAGAATACAAGAATGCCTGATGATAAAAGAACACATCAAGGGATGTCATAGTTTTGATATTAACCTTATAAATGATCAATTACAAATCAGTTTTACAGTAGATACAACATTTGGAGAGGTAACAATTAATGTCTAATACAATCACATATGAAAGCCTTTTAAATAGGGCATTACAACGAGTCAACACTGGTATAGATACTAGCGAAGGCTCTTTTTTATTTGATGCCGTTGCACCATGTGTAGCTGAATTATATGAGGCATATCTTTATATTGATGAATTAGAGAAGAGAGTTTATGCAGACACATCATATGATGAATACCTAGAAAGAAGATGTGCAGAACGTGGTATTTATAGAAAACAAGCTACTCATTCAATTAGAAAAGCTTATTTTGATAATGCAGTACCAATAGGCTCAAGATGGGGAAAAGAAGAAGCAACATATATTGTCATCGAATTGGTGCAAGATGGTGCATATTTACTCAGATGTGAGCAAAGTGGTGTAATTGGAAACCGTTATGATGGTAATTTGATTAATATAGATGCAGTAGAAAATATTAATTCAGCAATATTAGGTGAAGTGGTGCAATTTGGTGCAAATGAGGAGCAAGATGATGCATTAAGGTGCAGATACTTTAATAGTTTTGAAAAGGAAGCATTTGGAGGAAATATAGCTGACTATAAAGAGAGGGTAAGAAGTATTGATGGGGTAGGACAAGTTAAGGTTTATCCTGCATGGAATGGAGGAGGAACAGTTAAGCTACAATTACTTGATTCAAGTGACAATGTACCTTCTACAGATTTAATTGAGAATGTACAAACACTGATTGATCCAGTTCAAAATAGTGGAGAAGGATTAGGTATTGCACCTATAGGTCATAGCGTGACAGTAGAATCTGCAAGGCAAGTAGAAGTAGAGCTGAGCACACACCTCACATTTAAGAGGAGCAGTTGGGAGAACGTAAGTAGCCAAGTGAATCAGGTCATTGAGGATTACTTTAATGAGCTTAGAGCTAACTGGTCTGAAAGTGACTTAGTGGTTAGAATCAGTCAAGTAGAATCAAGGATTTTAGAGATAGAGGATATTATTGATATTGAAGGTACACAAATCAATGGCTCGGATAGAAATTTATATCTGTCAGGAGAAGAAGTGCCAGTATTGGTAGGTGTGGTTAATATATGAGACTAAAGAAGTATTTACCAGAGTTTAT
>JAEZJJ010000062.1 GCA_023436395.1 Bacillota bacterium
GCTTATATAGCTAATCAAAAGGCTTATAATCCAGTAAAAAAATACCTGAAAAAAGCGTATAAGAAATTTAAGGCTACTAAGGGGGCAGATGAATTAAGAAAATTACTTGATACAATCACCTATGCAGTGCATTATTCTATTGAGGATAGATTATTTAATGAAAAGATGATTATTAAGTGGCTAATAAGTGGAGTGAAAATGGGCATGAATGATGGAAGTTTTAATGCCGAGTTTACAATTGTATTTAAAGGAAAACAAGGAATAGGTAAAACAAGATGGTTTAGGGCATTAATGCCTAAGGAATTTTTAGTTGACTTCTTTAAGGATGGTGTACAGTTAGATTTATCAAGTAAAGATAGCGTGATTCAAGCCACATCTTATTGGCTATGTGAATTAGGTGAGCTTGGTGGAACTATGAGAAAGTCAGACCGAGACGCTCTTAAAGCATGGCTTACATCTACTCATGATGAGTTTAGGATGCCATATAGTAGAAAGGCTGAGAAGTTTCCACGTAGAACATTTTTTGCGTCCACAGTTAATGATGATGAATTTTTAAGAGATGATACAGGAAATAGAAGGTTTATTGTTATTGATGTAGAAGCACTTAACCACACCCATAACATTGATGTTGACCTCTTATGGGGACAGATAGTGGCAATGTATCTAAAGGGCGAGAATACTCATCTTAATCAAGAGGAAATTAAACTAAATAATGATAGAAATAAAGTTTATTTTGTTAAGTCGGATGAACAGCTTATTATTGAGGATATATTACCTCTTAATCAGCCTAAGGAGAAGTGGGGGTATATTACAAGCACAGCTCTATGTAATTATTTAGAAGAAAAGCATGGGAAGAAGCTGAGTCCACAGAGAGTTGGAAGAGCATTAACTTCAATGGGATTTGAGCAACAGAATACTAAGGTTAAAAATAGTAAGACTAAAAGTAGATATTATAAACTTCCATTTATTAAGGGATATAGCATACCGTTTTAGTGGAACAGATGGCACAGCAGAGGGACAGTGAAAAAGTGGGGTAGTGTGGCAGGGCTTATTGCTTGATGGTCAATGGGTTAGGGGGATATGGAACAGTAGGAACACTACTATTATATAAAAGGATATATATTATATATATAGGGTATAGGGGGTGTAATAGTAACGTACACTTTGTTGATGTAATCTAGTGTTCTACTGTCCCTCCATTGATAGTCAATGGATTGAGGAGATTTGTATAGTGTCCCATTTACTGTCCAATGGCTAAACTAGTAACCCAACGGATTGGGTTTTATAAATAAATAGATAGGTGTGGATAATAATAAAAGAAGTCTAGATAATAGAATGAATAATGTCATTAGATGACTTACCTCATAAGTAATGAGAAAAAGATTAACTAAAATAGGTGAGCCACTGCCACCCAGCAGACAATGGAGGGAAAAATGAATATAAAAGAATTAGACCTCAAAGCCAAGCATAACGAGCCTATGCCACAAGGATTAGCTATGTATGAGCAGTGCTACTATATCACCTCAAGAAGCCTGTATCAGCAATACGCTACAGGGCAGATCAGCTTGTCACAGGCAAAAGAAGAAAAGGCACAAGCTATTAAGTTATATGAGGAAGGTAAAGGCCAATATGAGCTATTCATGGGGTTGTTTGAAATAGAAGATAAATTAAAGCAGCTTAAGGCTGATGGATTTAATAGTGTATTGGAATTTGAAATACTGGATTTAATAAATGAATTGCTTAAGTAGTAGGAGGCACCAATGAAGGACAATAAATTTCAAGCAGTAGAACGTAAGTTAAGGAATTATCCTGTTTTAAAGGTAGACTTAAAGAACCTAGAAATTGATTTAGAAGAAGCTCAAGAAGTTGTAGGGATTACAGGAGAAAGTAGCAACGAAAAAGCAGGAAGCCCTACACACGCTTTTAGTAGTAGTGTAGAAAACGAAGTCATTCAAAGGCAGAAAAAAATTGAGCATATCAAGATGCAGATTAAACAAAAGGAACGTGAAATAGCTAAGATAGAAAATGTATTACAGATTCTTACAGAAAGGGAGATGATGATGGTAGAGTTTAGATATTTTAAAGATTACTCCATTAATAGAGTGTGTGAGTTATTAGAGATCACACCCACCACTTTTAGTAACAGGAAAAAGAAAATTATAGTTAAGAAATTGATGCCAAGGTTCTTTACAGATAACCTTTATAAAAAGTGTATGTAAACTGTATAAAAGTTATATGTTTTTTAGCTTATAAGGTGTATATAGAGAGTGATAGAATAATAAAGTAGTAAAAGCTAATATGATGTAAATTTAAATCATTAACACTCCCAAGATGAGCCCTCAGCAGAAATGTTGGGGGTTATATTTATGTATATATTAGTGAATTTATTAAAAGTAGACTAGATGATACAAGTATAGTAAAATAAATTCAGAATATAAAGATAAATAAAAGGGAGGGGAGTTATGCCACTAATTAAATGTCCTATGTGTGAAAGAGAAATTTCATCTAATGCAGTAGCATGTCCTCACTGTGGAGAGCCAATAAAAAGAGATAATAAGGTTAGCCGCTATAATATTGTAATTAAATCATGTATAAATAATAAAGAGTTGGTTGCTAATATATTAAAGGTAGAATTAAATTTTTCTCATAAAACTGCTTTAAAATACATAGATACTGCACCTAGTACAATAGAATGCAATTTATATCTTGAAGATGTTAATAGATTAAGTGACTTGCTAAGGGATAAAGGAGTTATTACAGAAATAAGAAAAGTTAAGCCTAAACAAAGCGGTAATACTGAAAACAAGCAAATTAGTCAGCAAGATATGTTAAAAAAGCAAGTGTTAGGTATAAATTGCCCTAATTGTAGTAGTACTAGTACAAATAAAATATCAATAACAGGTAGGGTTGCAAGTGGTCTTACTTTTGGTATTTTTAGTAGCAGTATAGGAAAAACATGGAAGTGTAATAAGTGTGGTTATAAATGGTAAGTACATAGAGAAGTAACAGCAGTAGGTAAGTAATGAAAAAGATATGCAGTAAATGTGGTAAGACAATTGAATATAACAAAATGTGTACGTGCAGAACTAACATTACATATAACAGAAATATTTCACCTGAGAAACGTAAATTTTATTCATCATATGCTTGGCAGAAATTACGGAACAGAAAAGTAAAAGAACATCCTTATTGTGAGAGATGTTGGCACAAGTACAAAATAATCACTACTGAGAATTTGCAAGGTCACCATATTAAGTCGTTTAAGGATTATCCAGAGTTGAGATTAGATGAGAATAATATTGTAGTGTTATGTAGGGGGTGTAATTTGCAGATTGGCGATAAAAATATAAAAGACTGGTAAATATGAATTTGATGGGAGAAATCTTATGTTTAACGAAGTTTGCATATATGAAGCTAAATTAACAAAATTAGATGAAATTGAAGAATTAATGAAAGAAGTTGCTGCATTTTACTCAGAGCAGGAAGGAGTCATAGAAGTTCATTACATTAAACGTACTCATAGACAGAAAGATTTTAATGCAGTAAAAGAAGGTGAATTACCTATACGCCTTACAAAAAATGTGGGTAAAGTAACCTATGTACTGTACTGGGTTTTGGAAAATGAAGAGGTTCATGCTAGAGTATCAAAACTTGGTATAGAGAAGTTTTATAAACGTTGGAATCGTTGTTTAACAACAATGCCTAAAATAATATTGGGTGAAAATATTGTATAACAATCTATGCGGTGTATCCCGTATTTAAGCATGTGGATAAAAATCAATTTATCTCTTAGTTGAAACTTAGATAATGTGGCTGTACTTTTTAGAGTGTGTAACTTGCAAGTAGGGGATAGTAGTGTGGTGGATTGGTAGTATTATCATTATTGTGAGCTTATGAAGAATAGGGGATATGATGGTGGAGAATCAAGATATTTTTAACTGTATAGATAAATGTTTAAGTGGAGGGTTGAATCGTGGCTTAATGCATACTCAGAAAAATGTGGTTATGCCAGTATTAGAATTATTAGGATATGAAGGCAGTGAGTTAAGAGAACTATATAGAGAAGATAAAAAAAGTATTGTGTTAACCACAGAGGATAATTCATTAAGTATACTGATTAATAATGTTAAAAGTATTATTTCAATACAAGATATTGAAAAAGCAATATCAAGTCTAAGTGAAAATACTACGTGGGTAATTATTACTAATGGTGAAAGATATATATTAATAAATAATGATATTAAGATTAAGGATATAGAGGGGGCTACTTTAAGGGATCGCGTGGTATTTGACGAGGTTAAGCGTAAAAAAACAGGAGAAAAGGCTTTTATTAAGTATATGAGTAGGGAAAATATATTTACAAATAGAACAACAATGTATTTTGTAAATATTGCTCAATTCAAAGCTATAAAGTATCCTGGTAAGGATAGTGCAAGTTGGTTGCAATACCAAAGTACATTGCGGTCATTTGCTGATTATTTAATTAGGTTATATGGAGAGTATAGGGGATTAAATAATATTGACTTTTCTATGACTAAGGATTTTTGGAAAACAAAGGTATTACATACTACAGAAAATCTTTCATTAAGGACATGTCAAAAAGATGTTAGATATATTACATCTATGGTAAAAACATTAGATAAATATTCGTATATTAAGAATAGTAATTTCCAGCATAGTATAGATGAGGAAGTTAAGAAATTATATTTAGAAACAGTTCCAATTAAGGATCAAAAGCCGTTTGAACTTAATGAAAAATTAGTGAAAAAGGCATTGAGTGAATTGGGGACCAGAAAAAACAGTAACAGAAATAAAGCAATATTCCTATTAAATTTATATTGTGGATTAAGTATTAATGAAATTGTTGCATTAAAATGGCGTAATCTAGAAGACAATAAGTATTTAAAGTTGAACAATAGAAGATTGTATTTGCCTTACAAAATTCAACAATATATTTTGGCGTTAAAAGAAGAGAATATTAAAATCAATAGTGAGTATATTTTTGTAGGATATTATGAAGGAAAGTACAATGCTATTAATTCAACCACTATAGGGAGAATATATAGAGATATTAGTAAGAATGCTCAATGGGATGATTGTTGCCCAGAAAATATTACTACAGAACTGATTCGAAAGTTATTTGACAGTGGATATGCTATAGAAGAAATTTCATATTTGACAGGCAAGAGAATAGATGCTTTGTCAACTTACATTACTGAGGATATGATAATGAATAATGTTGACCTATCTCGTGATCATGCAAAGCGTGTACATCCATTTCAACAAGTACTTAATTGATGTTAGAGTATTAGAAGTAAGAATCCCCCTACTCATTGAACTAAAATATAAACTTATACTCAAGACCACGTGCCCCCAACAAGAGACACAAAATGCCTAAAATGAAAAATTTCTATATGCCGTAGAATTAGACAAATTAGAATTTGACGAGGAGGCGTGAGATATGAAAAAGATTTTGTCAATTGTATTGTCATTGACCGTAGTGTTCGCATTGACTGGTTGCGGACAAGCAAAGATAGACTATGGAACTTCGGAACTATATACTCAGGATGAACGAGAAACTGCGATTCAAGTAATTAAGGAAGAGTTCAACTCATGGGAAAGCTGTAAACTCTATTCTATCAGCTATACATCGGACGAAAGATGCCAGAGCGAATTGGATGATTGCAATGCCCTTGCACCAGAAGGTACGGTGTATGATGAATGTATTGTTTTTGATTCTCGATTCCGTTCTCCTATTTTTGGTAATCCAACATTGGCCGCTAACAGTGTATATTGTTGGAGTTGGTATTTGGTTCGCACAGAAAATGGAGATTGGGAACTTTTGACTTGGGGAGCTGCATAAATCCCAAGTTATCATTCCTATTAATAGTACATAACAGAATTGAAAGAAGGTGACAATCATGGCTCGGCCAACAAAAAGCATAACAACAAGAACAGGACATATGAGTAAAAATGAAATAGATACAAGACTAGAATATGAAGCAAAGCTCAGGGGTGAGTCTGATAAAATCAGGCCACCTTCTTTTTTATCTAAAGAGCAGAAAAAGTTGTTCAAGGGTATAGTAGATTACCTCACTCCATCAGGAATTTTAGGTAATATAGATGTTCATGTGCTAACACATACTGCAATTACAATAGATAGAATAAATGAATGTGAAAGGCAGTTAAATGAGAATGGCCTTTTAGATGAAGAAGGAAAGCCTCGTGCTTATCTAAAGATGAAATCTAATTATATGAAGGAGTTTTTCAGGCTCTGCAACGAGCTAAGCCTCAGCCCTCAGTCGAGAGCTAGACTTGCCAATATTAATGTTGGTGTGGAAAAAGAGAAACAAGATCCATTACTTAGAATCATTCAAGGGGGTGGTGGGTAATAGACTATAACACTTTTAAAGAATCAAAAGCCTATCAGTATGCAATAGATGTACTAGAGGGCAAGTTCCCTACAAATAAATATATAAAAGCAATATGCAAGAAGTTCCTTTATGAAATAGACCATCAGGAGGAGCTTCTTTATTATTTTGATTATGATGTGGCTGACAAGATAATTAATATCATGAAGTTAATTAATTTCGCTACTGGTGCTGTAGCAGGCCAATCATTATATGAGGCTTGTGTGGGATATCAGTATTTTTTTATACTCAATATTTTCTGTTGGAAACGAAAAGACAAACCTGAAAAGCGAAGATATGAAATTTGTTTACTATGGATATCGCGTAAGAATAGTAAGTCAGTAAATGCGAGCTTGCTAATGATTATTCTTATGATTTTAGAGCCTAAGTATTCAGAGTTCTATCTTTGTGCTAATACAAGAGATCAAGCCAAGATTGTATATGGAGAAACAAGAAAACTTCTTGAAAGTAGTCCTATTATTCGAGATAAGTTTGATATTAAAAGGGATGTTATTACCTGCAAATTAAATCAGAATACACTTAGAGCTTTATCAAGTGATTTTAACACTACAGATGGCTTAAGAGTGTCTGCCGCTTGTATAGATGAGGTGGGAGCTGCTAAGGATGGTGGACTTATTGAATCTATGACATCTGGTATGCTATCAGTACAAAATAGGCTTTTAATATTAATTTCTACCAGTTATCCCAATACACAGAATCCGTTCCTAGAATGGACTGATTACAGCAAGAAAGTTATAGATGGTGTGGTAGATGATGAAAAACTCTTTGCCATGCTCTACAGCTTAGATGAAAAAGATGAAATGGTAGTGGAGAATTTCATGAAGGCTAATCCTTTGCAGAGTACCTTAGAGGATGGTAGGGAGTACCTAGAAAGTGAATATAAAAAGGCACTTGAAATGGGTGGTGCAAAGTTAACATCCTTCAAGTGTAAGCATTTAAATATATGGCTAGATGGTGATGTGGGAGAAATCTATATTCCAACGGATCAACTCAAGAAGTGTAGACTACAAGAGGCATTTGATTGGTGTGGTAGAAATGTTTATTTAGGCATTGACCTTGCTATGACAACGGATAACTGTTCAGTAGCAATGGTTACTGAGGAAAATGGCAAAGTTTATGCTAATGTATGGGCATTTATTCCTGCAGATAGGATTGATGAAAAGACTAGGATAGAGAAAGTAGACTATAGAGCTATGATAAGAAATGGTAATTGCTTTAGTTGTGGTGAGAATGTGGTAGATTACAGCTTTATAGAGAGCTTTATCTTAGGATTAGAAGATAAATATGGTGTACGAATAGTTGGAATAGGCTTTGATAGATATAACTGTATGAGTACAGCACAAAAGCTAGAAAATAATGGTCATGAAACCACAGAGATTAAGCAACATTCAAGTGTACTTCATAGTCCTACAAAACTACTAGAAGAATTAGTTTTAACAGAGCAATTTGGTTATGAAAATAACCGTTTACTAGAAATTAACTTTGCCAATGCAAGGTGTTTATATGATACGAACCTGAACAGATATGTCAACAAGAAGAAATCAACAGGAAAGATTGATATGGTGGCAGCATTAATTAATGCTCTATACCTACAAGAACAGGAGATGCTTCAAGAAGACTTTGTAGTTCAGGTTTTTTAATTAGAAAGGAGGCAAAATGTACGAATTACATCAAGGTGACTGTCTAGAAATAATGAAGGACATTCCTACTGGTTCAGTAGATATGATTTTATGTGATTTACCCTATGGCACAACTGACTGTAAGTGGGATGAAATCATTCCATTAGATAAGGTTTGGAAAGAATATGAAAGAATCATAAAGGAAAATGGAGTAATAGCGCTTACCTCAGCACAGCCTTTTACAACTAAACTAATAAATAGCAACAAGAAGCTCTATAGATATAATTGGTACTGGATTAAAAATATGGTAACAGGCTTTGCTTTTGCTAAGTCTCAGCCACTTAGAAAGGTAGAGGAAATATGTATCTTTTACAAAAAGAAACCTATGTATAATGCACAGGGTTTAGTAAAAGTGAAAAAACCAAAGGCAAAATATAGAAATCCTAGAAAAGCTAATCCTATAGATACAGCCTATAGTACAAGATTATATGGTGAATATGTTTCAGAATGGACTAATTATCCTACTAATGTGTTAAATATCAAGACAGAGAGAGGTTTACATCCTACGCAAAAACCAGTTGAGTTGTGTGAGTATCTTATTAAGACTTATACAGACGAAGGTATGACTGTGTTAGATAATTGCATGGGTTCAGGGACAACTGGTGTGGCTTGTATGAATACCAATAGAAGGTTTATAGGCATAGAAATGGATGAAAATTATTTCCATGTTGCCTTAAATCGAATATCAAATGCACAAGAGAACTCTTTAGCTCAAGGTGAAGAAAAATGGGCTTAAGAGATTTTTTTATGCAGAAAAATATTGAGTTAAAATCTGAAGAACTAGATTTGCACCTAGAGGGAACAAATGAATGTAACAAGGATTTTATAACTAGGGAAAAAGCCCTAAGTTTACCCTCTGTTTACGCAAATGTGGAACTGATAGCAAGTACTATAGGAAATTTAGAAATCAAGCTATATAGGGAAAATAAGGGTAGTGTGGAGGAAGTAAAAGAAGATTATAGAATGATTCTTTTAAATGATGAGCCAAATGCCTTTATGACTGGTGATGAGCTTAAAAAAGCAATGGTGAGGGATTACCTTTTAGAGGGTAATTGCTATGTTTATATTGATGGACAAGGTTTAAGTAAAGAGAAACAAAAACTCCATTATATACCCACCCATAAAGTTAGCCTTTTACTTTCACCAGGAGCTATTCTAAAAGAAGTTACAGTGCTTATAGAAGGTCAGACCTATGATATTAGCCAGTTTATGATTTGTACTAAAAATACTTTAAATGGAGTAGAAGGTAGAGGAATTGTAGCTGAATGTAACGCTAGCCTAAAACAAGCTTTAGATAATATGGAATATACCTCTCGCACTATGGGAACTGGTGGGGTCAAAAGAGGGGTACTACAAAGTACAAGAAGACTTACAGCAGAAGCCATTGCGGAGTTAAAGAAAGCATGGAAAAGGCTTTATGAGAAAAATAATGACTGCATTGTACTAAATGAAGGTATTACCTATCATGAACTCCAACAAACAGGAGCTGAAATGCAAATGATTGAAAGTAAATCAGCTATTGATGCAGACATTTGTAAGTTATTTAATGTGCCAGTTAATATGTTTGAGTCTAGTATTCCTGCAGAAGTGTGGGATGCATTTATAAAGCTCTCCATTACCCCCATTTTAGATAAGTTTGAGAAGGTTTTAAATAAGTGTTTGCTACAATCAGAAGAAAAAGGTAAGTATTACTTTGCTTTTGATACTAAGCAGCTCAACAAAGGTGATATTGAGAAACGTTTTAAGGCCTATGAAATAGCACTTAAAAATGGATTTATGACACCCTCAGAAGTACGTTTTGAAGAAGATTTAAATGAAATCACTACTTTAAATTTCGTTAAGCTGAATCTTGGTGATGTTTTGATGGATATTGCATCAGGAAGCATCTATACACCTAATACAAACACCAAAGTTAATCAAAATTACACTAATGTGGTGCAAAATGGTGCAAAAAATGATACTAAAAACATCAATATGAGTCAGGATGATATCAAATAGTTATCATAAAGCACCAAAATGATGAAAGGGGGTGGAAATCATGCAAATAGAGATGCGAAATGATGGTAGTTTAGAGATAAGTGGCTATGTGAATGCGGTGGATCGCTATTCTAAGGAGCTTTATTCAGAACGAGGAAAGTTTATTGAGAAAGTGAAACCTGAAACATTTAATAAGGCATTGGCTAGAGCTGATAATATAGATATGCTATTAAATCATGATGTAAGATGTAAGTTAGCTAGTACCATGAATCAAACGCTACAACTTAGAGAAGATAATATAGGTCTTTATGCAAAGGCAATTATTTATGATAAAGATGTAATTGCAGAAGCTAAGCAAGGTAATTTAAAAGGATGGTCATTTGGTTTTAGAGCTTTAACTGATACATGGGAAGAAGAACAGCCAGTAGCAAAGCGTACGCTAGAGGATATTGACCTAATGGAAGTATCATTGCTAACTATTGAGCCAGCCTATATTGCTACATCGGTGCAAGTGAGAGCAGAAGGCATTGAGCAGAGAAGCAGGCCTGAGGGTGTGGTAGAAAAAGAGCAACCTATCGTTAATGAAGATTATGATAAGGAGAAGCAGTGGCTAGATGTAAGGGTGTGGTTAATGAAAAATAAATAACTAGGACTCCATGAACTAATTGTGAGAGTCCTTTTATTATGCCTAAAATTAAGACTAGAAGGAGACATGAATGAAATTATTGCTAGAAAAGAGAAGTAAAATCATTACACAGATTGAAGAAATCATGGAAAAGGCTGAAAAGGAATGTAGAGCTTTTTCAGGTGAAGAATTAACAAAAGTAAATGAGTATAAAGAACAAATTACTCAGATTGATGAAACCATTAAAACTAAGGAAGAAGCAAGGGATCTAATGACTACTATTAAAAAGTCAGCTTCATCCACACCAACTAATAATGAAGAACGTTCTATTTCTGATGAGATTAGAGCACTTAAATCAGACCAAGAATTAGAAATTGGTACAAAGGAATTAAGAGATGCTACACACACCTTTTCAGATGCAGCTATTGGCTCAGGAAATGCTTCAACTCAAAATATTGCTAAGACAACCTTTGCAGATTACATCTTAGATAAACTTGCCTATGTATCACCATTATATGGTGCAGTAAGGCATGAACGCTTTGGAAATAGTAAACATCAGATTCCAGTACAAGCAAATAAACTGGGTAAATTCGTGCCTATGCAAGAGCTTGCAGAATACAGTAAGCAAGTAGCAAATTTTAAGGCTATTAAATTAGAAGCTCATAAGTTTGGAACACTTATTTCATTTTCACAAGAAGCATTAGATGATACTGGTTATAACTTAGAAAGTGAGCTTTTAAGACAGTTGGCAGAGGCCTATAGCATGACTCTTGATGAACTTATTGTAAAAGGAAATGTTGAGTATGATGTGCAAGGCTTAAATAGTTTTAGCGTAGAGGATGGAGCAAAAGAAGTTAAGTTAACAGGAAATATTACACCTGAAACATTAACAGAGTTATATTTTACACTACCTATTAGATACCGAAGCACAGCTACTTGGGTAATTTCAGACCAAACAGCTAAGGCACTAACTGATATGAAGTTTGTAGATGGTAGACCAGTACTTGTAAGCTCTTATAATGGCTCACCAGTAGGAATGCAAACCACTATTTTAGGTAGACCAGTTATTATTAATGAGCATATTGCTAATTTAGATGGTACAGGAACAGTTATTTATTTTGGAGACTTAAAACGTGCACTTATTGTAGGGGAAAGGAAAGCATTATCCCTTCAAAAATCTACAGAATATGGTTTTATTAATGATGAAATTGCAATTAAGGCAAATATGAGATTAGACATTAAAAAAGCTTTAGGAGAAGCTATGGTGCTTGGAACGGTAGGAAGTGTAGCTAAGACATCTAGGAGTAAAGTAGCTTAATGAAGCTATCAGAGATTGATGTACCTTTTGTTAAGGAGTATCTAAGACAAGATGGTGATGAAGATGATAGACTCATTGGAGCCATTTTAGAAGGTGCAAAGGATTATATTGTGAAGTATACAGGACAGACTTTGGAACAGTTGGAAGAAGGTGAGGACCTTACCGTTGCAGTATTGGTACTATGCGCTGAGTTTTATGATAATAGAACAATAAATGTGAATGATAGGCTTAATTTGAGAGTTAATATGATGTTGGAATCTTTGATTGGTAGGTATAGTGTAAACTTGATATAAATGTATTAATATTATATAATTATCGAAAATTCAAATATAAGTTAGAGGGGATAAAATGAATAATAATTATTTCGAATTAAATGAGTTAAAGAGTGGGCCTTTTAAATATTTATTAATTACAGCACCAATTGATTCTTGGAAGTATAGTTTAACATTAGACCAATTAATAGCAAATATTAAAATGGAATGTTCATGGACAGGTGAGAATGAAGAAAATGAAATAAAAAAAATTCTAGAAATTAAAAGCTATATAGAAGAAACAGTGACAAGCATAGAGGAAAAACCGTATATTATAAGATATACATCCATACCAGTACCAGATTGCTTTGATTTAGAATTGGTCGGAATGGCAAAGATAGAAAACAATGGTATGTGCTTTATTTTTAGTAATAATAAAAAGTATTTAGAGAGTATTGATGAATAAACTAACAAAGTAGGTGAGACAATTCATTTTGACAGTGGAAAATCAAACAAACAAATAACATGAATCTCTCAGACAAGATGGTGATGAAGATGGTAAAATCATTAAAGCCATTTTAGAAGGTGCTAAAGATTATATTGTGAAGTATACAGGGCAAGGGGTAGAACAACTTGAAGAAAGTGAAGATTTAACGATTGCAGTGTTGGTGTTATGTGCCGAGTTTTATGATAATTGTACTATAAGCGTTAATGAACTGATTAATTTGAGAATAAATAGTATGTTGGAACCCTTAATAGGAAAATACTGTTTAAATCATCTCTAACATTTAAAAGTGAATTATAATTATATTGGGATTAAGTATTCTGCGCAAATAATAGAGGGTGGATATACACCAAAAGAAATATTGAAAATTGCACAATTACCAGAGTCATATCAAACTGAAATTAGTAAAGGTATGAGATTAGCAAAATACGTAGAAGTAAAATAACGATATTAGGGGGAGTCCATGAAGTTTAGTATTTTTGAGATAAAAGCAGGTTGGTTTGAAGTAATGTTAAATGATCAAATAATAATTACTAATTCATATTATATGGGTAATGATGCACCAAGAATACTTATAAAAAATTTAGTACAAATGTTTAGTTTAGAATCAGGAATTATAAGACTGTGTTGGCAAGATGAACCAGGAGCACTTATTTGGAAATTTGAAGTAAATAATGGGAAGGTTAACACAAAAATACTTGATTGTAATATTGAAAACACGTACAAGTTACAGTATGAGGGGCGAAGTTTAGATGTGTTTGATGATAGTGAAATATTTTTTGAAGCTAAGGATTCATTATATAACCTAGCCTTAAACGTATATCATGAGTTTAAAAATTACAGCAATGGTGATATGCTGAAACACTACGAAAAAGAATGGATGCCATTTCCACATGAAGAATTAAATAAATTAGGAGATATTCTAAAATCAAAGAGAATAAAATAGGAGTGATACAATACATTTCGATAGTGGAAAACTAAATAAACGAATTACATTTATATCCTATTCAGAAACAGAAAATGAAATAGGACAACTTATACAACAGCCTGTACCAATAAAGATGGTTTGGGCTTTTTTAGAGCCAATAAGAGGGCATCAACAAACAGAGGCACAAAGGTTAAGTAGTGAAACTACCTATAAAATATTAACTCGCTATCATAAAGGCATCAATCAAGAAATGCTCATTAACTATGAAGGTAAGAAGCTCTATATTAATCAAGTCTTAGATATTGAAGAAAGGCACTTTGCACTAGAAATTACAGCAACTTGGAAAGGTGAAATGTGGGATTAGAAATACAAGGGTTAGATACCCTACAACAGAAACTTAATTATATTTCTAATCGGTATCCTTATGAATCGGAAGTTTTACTTACCAAGATGGGTAATAAATTTAGAAATTCAGTTAAGAAGAGGACACCTAATAGTGGTTATGAAAGTAAAAGAAAACTCATGAAATCCTATAGAGTAAGTAAGGTGCAAGGGGCGGGGAAAGACCTCTATGTAGAATTTAGGTCTACCTCACCTCATTTCCATTTAGTAGAACGTGGACATAGAATAGTTAATAAAAAGGGCAGGGATACTGGGAAAAGAGTACAGGGAAAGTTTATGGTTGAGCAAACAGTTCTAGAGTATCAAAAAGCCTTTCCTAAAGAAGTAGAAAAAATGGTTGATAAACTATTAAAAGGATTAAAATAATGGTGTTATATCAAGATATTGCAAAAGCAGTAACAATGGTTATTAAAAGAGTGTTTCCTAATATACCTATATATGGCGATGAAGTGAGAGAGGGTTATAAAACACCTTCTTTTTTTATTGGCATCATGCCAGTAAGTAGCATTAACCACACCAAAAGCATTAAAGAGGAGCAACTACTTATCACAGTCAGTTATTTCTCCAATACTACTGAGAGTCTCAAAAACTACAAGGTGATGCAGAAACTTAAAGTAGCCTTTGGGCAGGTGCTTAGTGTGGATAATAGGAAGTTTACAATAGAGGAAATAAATACTGAAAAGGTAGGAGAGGATGGTGATATCTATCAGCTTACATTTGATATTAATTATTACGAGTTGGCTTCTACTGACTCAGGTAGTGAACTAGCAAGAAAGATTATTTACAAATAGATAGAAAGAGGTGAAATGATGGGATTACCCTCAGTTATTATTAATTTTAAAGAAACAGCCTCCTCAGCGATTAAAAGGGGAGAGCGAGGGATTGTGGCATTGGTGCTACATGATAGTGTGGAAAATATTAAAAGCTATGAAGTGTTAGTACCTTCGGATGTACCAACGGATTTAAAGGAGTTTAATAGGGATCAAATACAACTTGCCTTAATGGGGTATCAAACACCTCCTAAGAAGGTGATCGTAGTTGTGGTATCTGATGAAGAAACAAATTACAACGAGGTGATGAAACACTTAGAAACATTAAAATGGGATTATCTAGCAATTCCTGAAATAGAACATCATGAAGTAACAACTATTGCAACATGGATTAAGTCTTTAGATAAAAGGGTAAAAGTAGTATTACCACATTGTAAAGGGGACCATGAGAGCATTATCAATTTTACAAGTGATGGTATTGTAACAGAAAACAAAACCTATACTACAGCAGAATATTGTTCACGTATTGCAGGACTTCTAGCAGGTACACCTATGACTATATCGGCTACCTTTGCGCCACTTAATGAAGTAGTAGACTTTGAAAAGAAAACAAAAGCTGAAATGGATGAAGCTATTAATAAAGGTGAACTGATTTTATATCATGATGGAGAAAAGGTTAAAGTAGCAAGAGCAATAAATAGTCTAGTTACTACAATACAAGATAAAGGTGAAAGTTTTAAAAAGATTAAGCTTGTAGATGCCATGCACATGATTCATGAGGATATTAAGAAAACGGCAGAAGATAGCTATCTCGGTAAGTATGCAAATAGTTATGATAATAAATGCTTATTAATTACAGCTATACAAGCCTATTTAGATCAACTAGTACTTGATGGGATTTTAGATAATAAATTTGATAATAAAGTTTATATTGATATTGAAGGTCAGATAGTCTATTTAAAATCAATAGGTGTGGATATAGAGAGTTTAAGTGAACAGGAATTAAAAGAGTATAACACAAAAGATAAGGTGTTTTTAGAAGCTAGTATTAAGATATTAGATGCAATTGAGGATATAAATTTAGATATTAGTATCTAGATTGTATAAAAATGTAGTATAGTAGTGTGTAGATTGATATAGAACTATTGGGGAGGTAGTTATGAAATTTAATTGGAAATACTTTAATTTTGCAGCTTGGATAACAATTATTTTAACATTTGTATTACCGTATAGAGAAAATGATGGATTTGCTACTAGTTTTGGATATCCTATACCATTTTTTACAGTTTATAATAAGCCTATTGGTAGCAGTATAATTATGTCTACAGGTACTAATATAGGAGGTTTTTTGGTAAATGTGCTTATTATTTATCTTCTCATTTACCTTATATGTTATCTTAAGCAGAAATATATTATTAAACAGCAATAAAGAGGGTTAGGTCAACTTAGTAGTTGGCCTTTTTTAATACCCCAAATTAAGGAGGCACGAATGGACAAATTTTCAGCGCACCAAGTCATTAATGGTACTTGGGGAGAAATATGGATTGATGGCACCTATATGGCAGAAGTAACAGCCTTTGAAGCTAAGGTGACATTAGATAAAACAGATGTCAATATGACACGAAGACTTGCAAAAGCACAAAAAATAATAGGATATTCTTGTACAGGGCAATTAACGCTTAACAAGGTATCCTCTTTTTTTATCAAAAAATTAGGTGAGGACATGAAAGCAGGCAGACAAACTGTTTGCACAATTATTTCAAAGCTAGATGATCCTGATTCAAATGGAGCAGAACGCGTAGT
>JAEZJJ010000080.1 GCA_023436395.1 Bacillota bacterium
GTTAAATTTGATGATGCTGCTAGTATATCAGATTATGCTAAGAATGTAGTTGGTTATTCAGCAGCAAATGGTATTTTAAGTGGTTCAACCAATGATGGAAAATTCTTTGTAGGTGCGAAGGATACTGCGACAGCTGAAAGATTTGCTACGTTCATACTCAGACGAATGGGTTATACTGTTGCAGATTACAGACAGTCAGTTGCTAAGCTTGCAGAAACTGAAGGGAGTAAGGTTGATGCAACTTTAACCGGTGATTTAACTAGAGACGATGCTATTGGCATAATATATGGGGTTCTAAAAGCTGAAATGGCTAGTAGAAAAACGGTTATGGATGATATCCTTGCTAATAAAAACAATTATGAATTATGGAAAATGACTTCAAAGGCTGAGTTAGCTGCTAAGTTAGCTGAGATGAGAGCTCATTTAGCTGAGATGAATGCATGGATTGAAGAACTTGGTTTAAGACAGAACAACAGTTCAAACAGTGGATCAAGTGGTGAGGATTCAGGATTTAAATTAGAAGTTGTATCAGTTAAAGCTTTAAACCCTAAGCAATTAGTAATAGAATTCAATGCTATAATGGATGAAAATTCAGTTCAGGACAAAGCAAACTATAAAATCAATGATAAGGGTACCGATGAAAAGACTCTTACTAATACTAGTTGTAAATTAGGTGATGACAAGAAGACTGTTACTATAACTCTTGATAGTACTGTTGAAGATCGTCTGACTAACTTATCTAAAGCAAAAGTTATAGTTAGCAAGAACATTATGACTGCTAGTAAAAAGAATTTAGGTGCAGATAAAGAATTTACAGTAGATGTACAAGATGGTATATTACCTACTGTTAAAGAAGTTAAGGCTATTGGTAAGTATAATGTACAAATTACTTTCTCAGAGCCAGTTTATGGAGGTAATAATGATCCATTAAATGTGAGTAATTTTAAAGTTGTTGGCGAAAAAAATACTTACAATGTTCAAGGGGCTGAATTAAACCTGGATGTTATCAATTTAGAACTTAATTCTGAGCTTAAGGAAGAACTTATCACTGTAACAGTAAATAATGCAGGTGATGGCGAAGTCTATGCAATCCGAGATTACGCAGGACACAAAGTATTTAAAGGTGACCATAAATTTAAGTACGCTAAAGACACTTCAGTAGCAGTGGTAACCGTTAAGTCAGTAAAGGAAAATAAAATTGTTCTTGAATTTTCCAAGCCGGTTAAGGGTTCAAACATCAAGTTATATCATACACAGAAATACAATGAGGCCTACAAGGCAGAAGCAACAACGAATGGCTATGTAGATGAAATTACATTTACATTTGACAATTTATTACCACATGGGTCAATTATACTTTACATGGTAAACAGCGAAACTAATGGTGAAGAGATAAGGGATGGATATGGTGTAAAAGTACCAAGCCAGACTCATACTTGCTATAATATAATTGAGGAAATTCCTCCTGTTGTTATAGGTTGCAAAGTATACAAGGGTGAAAGTATTAAGATAGAATTTGATGAAGAACTTAATAAAGAGGTTGCAAATGATCCCAGATACTATGGAGTAAGTAGAGTTCCATACAATAATAAAACACCTTTTACAGTAGCAATTGATGATTCAATGAAAGTAGTTGAATTGAAATTCGATCCTAAATTAGAGGATAATACTGAATATGAGTTGTTAATCACATGTTACGAGGATATTTATAAAAACAAAAACACATCACCTTATAGTTATACTTTCACGGTGGACTATACAGATTCAGAAAGTGTTTATATTGAAGAAGCTCAATTAATAGCTAAGGATAAGATTAAGATTGTATTCAACAAGGAAATGGAGCAGTTTAATTGGAGAGATATAGTATTGACTCACTTAACAACTCCAGATGCAATTAATATTGTAAGAAGTGGAGAACTAACGACTCATGATGGAAAATCAGAAGTAGAGTTGTTTTTAGACAAAGAGTTAGCTACTGATGTAACAGATGGGGGAGGAGCTAGGATTGGGATTACTACTAGTGATACTCCAAAATCAGTATCAGTGAGTGGTAGTAAGTTAATGGCTAATTACGATAAAGCACCTCTTCGTGATAAGGTAGCTCCTGAAATTGTTTGGTGGGATCATGATAATGATCAATCGACGGATGATATTGCTAAGATTTTAGTTGATTTAGATAGTATAACACAGGGTACAACCGGTAGGTTCACCATTTTTTTCTCAGAAGATATTTCAGAAGATAGTAAAGAATCACCTCTTACAGTAGATACATTCTCTGTAGATGGTTTCACAATAACGGGTATATCAGCCCCTAGGGGAACTAAGACTGTAGTTCTTAAAGTTGAGGCTAACAATGATAATATATCTGGTGAACCCACTGTAACTCAAAATTCGCCAATAGAGGATGCAGCTGGTAATGTATTGGCTGAGGGTTCGAAATGGAGTTACATTAGATCAAACATCTATTAACTAACTAGCACCCCTTGAGTTAGTGGATGCTAGTTAGGAGAGATAGTAGTCAATAAATACCAACTTAGCTGATGGCTTGATTAAGATAGAGGTTTCGGGTTGAATTGAAGTTTTATTTTAAATTTCAATTTAACCCGAAACCTCTTTTTGTAGATAATGCAAATTCATCAAAAGTTGTAGCTTTAATAGAAGTAGTATATGATATATGTAATCTGAATAGTCTAATTTAAGGGAAAAATAAAATGGGTGGAGGCCTATACATATGAAACGATTGAGATTAGCCTGAGGGGCAACCAGATTGCAATGGGCATTCCTCTATTTTTGATGGGGTGGTTTATTTACCAGAGATGAATGGTTCTAGAGATACCTGTATTTTAGAAGCAGGTGGCGAAGAAGGAATCTATACAGCTGATTTAGATATGGACATGCTCCGTAGTTATCGACAAAGAGAAGTTCAAGGTAATACTTATCGTCATCCCAAAAAGTATGGAATATTAATTGAAAAAGAAATTAATGCTCCTTTTACTCGTGAAAATTATAGAGAGTAAAAAAGAGAAAGTGCTTGAAGATAAAGAGGCTTATCTTCGTGATGTAATTTTATAGTAGAAACGTTGAGAAGCTATTATTAGTATTTAGGGAGGATTTGCTATGATGTATGAGAATATACTAAATAAGATTGTGGATGAAGGTAAGAAAATTTTTGGAGAAAAGCTTACTGGCATATATCTTCATGGTTCCATGGCAATGGGATGTTTTAATCCAGATAAAAGTGATATTGATTTAATTATTGTAATTAAAGATGATATCAACGATAATCAAAAATTGAAATTTATGAATGAAGTAGTGGAGCTAAATAAAGTAGCTCCAAGCAAAGGAATTGAATTGAGCATAGTTAAAGAAGTATTCTGTAAAGAATTTAGTTATCCAACACCTTTTGAACTACACTTTTCGAATATGCATTTACAGTGGTTTATTGATAATCCCACAGAGTATATTTGTAAAATGAAGGGGACAGATAAGGATTTGGCAGCACATTTTAATGTGATAAAGAAATATGGAATGACTTTGTATGGAGCAGAGATAAAAGATGTATTTTCAGATGTACCAAAGGAAAATTATATTGACAGTATTTGGGGTGATATAGAAGGGGCCATAGAAGATATATTAGAGGAACCCATATACATCATTTTGAATTTATGTAGGGTAGTAGCTTTTCTTAAAAATGATTTAATTCTGTCTAAAAAACAAGGTGGAGAATGGGCATTACAAAATCTCTCATTTGAATACCAAATTTTAGTTTCGGAAGCGTTACAAAGCTATATGTATGGAAATGAAATGGATATAGATAAAATACAAGCACACAAATTTACAGATTATATGTTACAAATGATAAAGGAAATGTTGATTTTGGAAGGATTATTGTGACAGAACTATGTATTTTGGTTAAAAGATGATTCAGTGTATTGGCGAGAGTAATGGGTTTCTTTGAAAACTATAAACCAATGTCTGAAATAGAGGCGAGGGGAAATAAATATGAATGCAATAATTGTACTTCATGAAATCTATGGGAAAAATTGTTTTATAGAAGAAGAGTGTAAAAAGTATGAGAACCTTGGATATGACGTATACTGCCCTGATTTTTACGAAGGAAAAGTTTTTTTCTACATAGAAACAGATGTTGCTTATTCCTATTTTAGGAAAAATGTTGGGTTTGATGTCTATCATTTGGTTTGGAAAATGATTGATGAACTAAGTGAAAGATATGAAGCTATTTATGTGATTGGATATAGTGTAGGAGCTACTTTAGCATGGTTATGTTGTGAAAATCCTAATTGCAATGGCATTATTGCTTATTATGGTTCTCGTATACGAGATTATTTATATCTACAGCCAAAGTGTCCAGTATTGATAATATTTGCAGAAAAAGACTCTTTTGATGTGGTTTCGGTATCAGAAACTCTAAGCAGTATCCCTAATATAGAAATTATGAATTATCCTGCAGAACATGGGTTTATGGACTATTATTCTTTACATTACGATGTTTGGCAGTCAGCCAAAGCGGAAAACAAAACGTTGGATTTTATTAGTTCTTGTGCTATGTAGATTATATAGATTAAAGAATCCATCAGTCGTTGTCTGAGATAGTGTAACAGGTACTATTTATGTCGAAGCTGAATGATTTATTAAAAAGTTGATTTACTTGAATATTGTAAATTGACTAAATTGAATACAAGTGCTATCATAAAGTAAATAAAAGAAAGGAGATTATGTTATGAAAAGTATTAATTTAAGCGGGGTATTAACAAGCTAATTTAATATTGTCAGTACCAAAAGGAAAAGGCCCACATAAGGAAGGTTTTATTTTGGTACCATCATAACAAACCTCTTCGTGAACTATCTAGACTAGAGTAGTCACATCTAAGTGGTGTGGCTATTTTTTGTGCTCTTTTTTAGGAGATAGAGATAAAAAGGCCTTTTTATATAGATGATGAGCTCATCGAAACTGACCATATTAAAGAATGCTTGGAACCAATTATTTCGTGATATTCGTGAAGAAAAGAATGGATTAAAATTTATAGGTGAAAACCAAGAAGGAGATAAGAAATGAAAAATATGATGATTAGAAATCAAGTAGAGAGCGATTATAGAACTGTAGAAGAGCTTACAAGAGAAGCGTTTTGGAATCATCATGCACCAGGATGTGATGAACACTATTTAGTTCATGTGCTCCATCAACATGAGGACTATATTCCAGAACTTGATTTTGTGGCAGAGGTAGATGGAAAAATAGTAGGAAATATTATCTATACAAAAGCAAAACTAGTAGACGAAGATGGAAATGAAAAAGAAATTTTAAGTTTTGGGCCTCTTAGTGTTCTGCCAGAATATCAAAGAAATGGAATAGGTAAAGCCTTATTGAATCATTCCTTTAAAAAGGCATTGGAGTTAGGCTATGATATGGTAGTGATATTTGGGCATCCAGGTAATTATATTTCAGCAGGATTTAAAAGTTGTAAGAAATATAATATATGTGTAGGAGATAATTATTTTCCTACAGCAATGCTGGTAAAAGAATTAAAGCCAGTGGACCTTGAAGGGAAAAGGTGGAATTTTCATGAAAGCACTGCCTATGAGTTTAAAAGTGAAGAGGCAGAGGCTTATGATCAATTATTTGAACCAAAAGAAAAAGCATACAGAGAAAGCCAAGAAGAATTTTATATCTATAGTCATTCTTCAATGAATTAGGAGATTCTACGTCTACATATTTAGTATGGGGCCACTCTACCTACACTTCATAGCAGGAAAAGTCGGGAAGTTTTTTGAAAATATTATTATAATACAGAATATAGCCGAGAAGGAGAGTGAAACATGAGTACTTGGATAGAAGGATTGCAAAACGCTATTGAATATATGGAAGAAAATCTAACAGGAGACCTTCAAGTAAGGGATATAGCTGAAAAAGCATATGTGTCAGAGTATTATTTTCATCGTATATTTTCTGTGTTATGTGGCTTTAGTGTTGCTGAATATATTCGTAACAGACGAATGGCTTTGGCGGCAAGAGAGCTAGTGGTTAGCGAAGAAAAGATAATAGATATTGCAATAAAGTACGGTTATGATTCACCAGACAGTTTTTCAAGAGCTTTTACCAAGTTTCATGGAATCACACCATCGGCTGTAAAAGAAAAGGGTGCACAGATTCGAGATTTTGCACCACTTAAAATCATATTATCATTGGAGGGTGGAACGATGTTGGATTACCGAATTGAAGAAAAAGCTGCATTTACTGTAATGGGAAGAAAAAGAAGGTTTAATAATGAAACAGCTTATCAAGAGATTCCGAAGTTTTGGAAAGAACATTACGAAGACGGAGGAAGAGAGGTTGTTTGTGGAATGTATGGGCTTTGTATGGACTCTGATGGTCCAAATTTTAATTATCTGATTGCAGATAATTATTTACCATGGAAAGAAATTCCTAAGGGATATGAAACACGGACAATTCCTGCCGGGACATGGGCTATATTTCCTTGTAAGCTAAAGAATTTACAAGATATTAACACAAAGATGTGGAAAGAATGGCTGCCAAATTGTAAGGACTATAAACTTGTTGGAGACTATAATGTTGAAATGTATGCTCTACCCTGTGAAGAAGATTTTGCAGAAAGTGATTGCGAAATATGGCTGCCAATTGAAAGATGTAGCAAAAGGGATATCACAGATAATGTTTGAGGTAGCTTAATAGAGAGGATTGAGGATGCTCTGGCTTCGGCTGGGGCATTTTTTCTATGAATAAATGAACAACGTTATTTTAATAGATGATTTTAACAATGGGATGATAAAGGCAGATTCATATAACAAAACGTAGAGATATGAAAGAGGTGAAAGTATGCTATAATTTACTTAGTTGACACACTAATAAGAAAAAAATAGAAGAGGCTAAGATACCTTGTAAAATAGGCTATTTCTCGGCTTTTTAAGGAGTTTGATAACAATGATAAAAGTTCTATTTATTTGCCACGGCAATATTTGTAGATCACCTATGGCAGAGTTTGTATTAAAGGACAAAGTGAGAAAGCTTGGGCTTGAAAATGAGTTTTACATAGCTTCTTGTGCAACAAGTAGGGAAGAAATAGGAAATGATGTACACCCAGGCACCAAGAAGAAATTAAAAGCATGCGGTATACCTGTAGAAAGAAGAGGTGCAGTCCAGCTTACCAAAGGAGATTATGAGAAGTATGATTATCTCCTAGCAATGGATACTCAAAATGTGAGAAACATTATGAGAATACTAAATGAAGACCCCAAAAACAAGGTGTATAAACTTCTAGACTTTGCCCCTTCAAAGGGAGATATAGCAGACCCTTGGTATACTGGCAATTTTGATGAGACTTATGAGGATGTAGTAGCAGGCTGTGAAGGGCTCATTGAGCATTTAAGAAGTCATAATCAAATAAGATAATAGAGAATTAAGTAAAACCATGGATATTTAACTTTAAATAAAGTTAGTTTTACTCAGATGGAGGAGTAGGTAAGTTATGCTTAGAATTATTACATTGGTTGAGAATACAGCTCTGAATGCTAAATACAAGAAAATATTCCTATTAAGGTAGGATTGGATCAGGAAGTTCTTAATAGCAGACAGATAGTTTTTACTGATGAGAAAATGAGGATAGATGAAGAGTTACTTTTGTTTTCTAGTGTAAAAACAGATACATATTTTTCAGAATCAAACAGTATGCTGTTTGTAAAAAGACAAGGGTATTTAGTGTTAGATGACTTTTGTCATGAGCAAAATTTGATTATTACGGTTGAGGGGAAAAAAACATTGATATCGGGATGCTCCCATGCAGGGATTGTAAATATTCAAGGTAAAGCGGAGTTAATAGCTTCGGACAGAATGTCAACAGTAATTGGTGGTTTTCATCTATACAATCCACCAACTAAAAAATATGAAAGCAATGTACTGATTGATGGGGTGGCCAATGCATTGAAAGAGAAAGAAAGTGATTATTATACTTGTCATTGTACAGGCCTAAAGGCATATGAACGAATGAAATTCATTCTTGGGGACAAATTACATTATTTATCAACAGGGACTGAAGTTATGATATATGATAACTAATATAAAATGTGGTGTGAAATTAAGTAGTAATTTTGATGAGACTTACGAGGATGTAGTAGAAGGTTGTGAAGGTTTTCTTGAGCATTTAAGAGACAGTTTGAAAAATGTACGCATACATACCCTTATGAGGGTGATATAGAAGGTGAACGTGAGCTTATAGAAATAGCAGAAAGCATAGTAAATCTAGGATAAGGGTTATACATAAAAATCTGTGATAATATATTGTATAGGAAAGATATTTGTGGAGGGGGTATGGATATGAGTACGACTAATCTGATTATACGTCAAATGGAGCAGGGAGAAGAAAAGACTATATTAAAGGTGGGAAGAAAGGCCTTTAAATCTATAGAAGCTTTATTTCTTCCTAATCCCAAAACAGCAATGGTGGCGGTATACGAAGGTAAAATTGTTGGTAGTATTATCTATAAGCCTATGAATACCAAGCATAAAAAAATCGTTTATATTGAAGATGCCTTTGTTCACCCTGATTATCATGGAATGGGGATAGGCAAAAAATTATATGCTGAAACCTTTAAGTATTTACGAAATCAAGGTTATGAAGGAATTACTGCATTGGTTAAAGATGATAATGTTGGCTCATGGAAATTATTTGTGGATAATGGTTTTAAAAGGGTGAGCCTTAGAGAGATTGTTAAGCAGTTAGGTATAGTGGGGGCTATAAAGCAGTATATACTCACACCATTTTGTATGGCTGTAGGTATGGATTTTTATTTATTTACAGAGTCTGAAGAAGTTAAGGAGAAAGCTAAGGGTTTTTCTCAAGCTTTAGCATTCTTTCTAGGTAATATCTTATTAATGCTACCTTGTTGGATACAGCTTTATAGTAACCCAGAAAAGCAGCTTCAGTTTTTCTTACCTGCCTATTTTACAGTACTTTTACTTTATTGTTTACCACGATACATAGGTGGAATGCTTAGCAAACGAAAGTGGCATTTCAGATTGAATAATGGAGGAAGTTTTCTCCCTATATTATTAAGCATTTGGTGTAGTATGTTCCCAATGAATGCAAACTGGTATCCAGATACATATGAAAATACAAAGGCGTTTAATAAGGAACTTGCCTTTCCAGAAATGATTAAATGGGGTCTTTTTTCTCTATTAGCATTACTGAAATTAACTGGGGTACCTTATCTTCAAGCAGTAGGCAATATAAGCTGTTCTTTATTGGTATTTTTAATTATTCCATTATATCCTTTTGAAGCCTATGGAGCAGGAAGAATTGCCCGCTATAATAAGAGGCTTTGGTTGTTAACTGCTATTATAACTATTATAGAGCTTGTATTATTTAGTGTTATTTAATAAAGAAAATCATAAAATTGATTTGAAAAATTTAGAATGTTATAATGGATTAGTGTAAAGAGCAGCGTTATTAAGTTTGCTCTTTTTTATTAATTGACTGATTAAGGAGATGGTAGTATGCATATGATTAATGCACTGGTTTCACCTGTTGTAGGGGGGACAATGCTAGCAGTAACAGCTGGAGTAGGAGGATATTGCGTTAAGAAGCTAGAGAAGGAACAGATGGAAAAGAAACTGCCTTTAATGGGGGGAATGGGAGCATTTGTATTTGCTACGCAGATGCTGAATTTTGCTATACCAGGAACAGGTGCTAGTGGGCATTTATGCGGGGGGATTTTGCTTGCTGCAGTATTAGGGCCTTATGCAGGGTTCTTAACTATGGCTACCATTCTTCTTGTACAAGCATTGTTTTTTGGAGATGGAGGGCTTTTAGCTTTTGGTGCAAATCTATTTAATATGGGTTTTGTTTCTTGTTTTGTAGCTTATCCACTTATATTCAAACCACTTATGAAGAGAGAGCAAGGATTTGATTCTAAGAAAATTGGGCTAGTAGCTCTTCTTGCCTCAATAGTAGCTTTACAGCTAGGTGCTTTTGGGGTAGTAATAGAAACCGCTTTTTCAGGGAAGACAGCTATTCCTTTTGTGGGTTTTGTAGCAAGGATGCAGCCTATTCATTTAGCCATTGGAATAGTAGAAGGTTGTATTACAGGAGCAGTTTTAAACCTTGTTTATAAAACAACACCTCATTTTACAGCGCAACTTTATGAATCTGAGACTAAAAAAAGTAAATATGGTTGGTTAGGGCTATGGTTAGTTATTATTCTTGTAATAACAGGTGCACTTTCTCACTTAGCTTCTACAAATCCAGATGGATTAGAATGGTCTATTTCAAAAGTAACAGATGCTCAACAATTAGAGCAAGGACAAATAAGTCAAGTTCATGAAGTAGTGCAAAATTTACAAGAAAGTATCGTCATCTTACCAGATTATCATTTTAAACAAGGAACTTCTGGTACAACAGTAGCAGGGATTATTGGCTCAGGGATAACCTTTTTGAGTGTCATGCTTATAGGAGAAGGCGTATGGATATTAAATAAAAAGAGAGTTTGTTCTAAATGAGATGATACTATTGGGGAAGAGATAAGAGAGGGTTAAGATATATGAATCAGTTATTAGCTTTAAATGAACTGGAACTTTTATTAGTAGCCTATTTAGGGGGATGTCATTATCCTGTTAGCATTAAAAAAATGGGGATGGAATTAGAGATAGAGATGGGGGTAATGATTAATGCTATTTTAAACTTGAAGATTAATCATTATATCAAGCAAATAGATAAGGATATTGAAGAGAATATTTTTTGGAATAGTGAAGAGGCTCATTATGAAATTAATAAGTTAAAAAAAGCAGAGATTAATCAATATCTAGCCTATGAGGTAAGTCATCATAAGGTGAGGATTAAAGGAGATTATATATGGTATGTAGCTTATGGTTCTGACATTTTATATGAGAAATTTTTGCATTACATAAGAGGGGGAATTTGTCAGTTTAATCATAAGGAGTATTATGGATGTAGCGATCAAAGTCTTCCTTTAGCTAGCCTTGAAATGATTATTCCTTATGAAGCTTATGTGGCAGGAAATAATCCAAGTTGGCACTATAAAGGTGTGATATTTATAGATACACATAAACCAGGTGAGACTTTAGGGAGAGCATATCTAGTGAAGGCAGAACAATATGAGGAGATTAGGGACCAAGCAGGTCGTAGTAGTGAGTGGTATGATAAGGAAGTAGATTTAGGGATGTATTTAGGGATTCCCATAAAGGCAATTACCAATAAAACAAGAAAAGTCATTAATATTGCTTCTTCTAAGTATCAAAAAGTAGTAGAGGCAGGTATTAAGGAAACTTATCGTACAAAGACTGAGAAGGAAATAGAGGACTATCTCTATAAAATCTTTGAGTATGAAGTGGAGCTGAGTGAGTCTTTTGAAGGGCTTAAAGAAAAATGGGATAAAGAATTATTGTTAGCTCAAGCACTAAGTAGTAAGGAACGGCAAGAACGATTGGCAGCCATGCCAATCAAACCTAAAAGAATTATTACCACTAAGACTTTTTTTGCCTATAATCCATTGGTAATAGCAGAGCGATTGGCACTAGCAGAGGGTAAATGTGAGAGATGTGGAAAAGAAACTTACCTAGAAGTACATCATATAAAAAGCCTTAGGGAAGAGGGAGAAGATACTTTAGCTAATACCATAGCCTTATGTCCAAACTGTCATAAGGAAATCCATCTTGGCGAGGAAATTTAAGATTAATTTAAGTTATTTCCTTTATACTCTTAAAATAGAAATACCTTTAGATGTGAATAGATTGAGAATGAGAGATATAAAGGAGAAATGAGATGAAAGCAGTAAGGAAATTCGGTGTATGTTTAATAGCACTTACTATTGCATTAACAGGTTGTAATAGTACTCAGACAAGTAATGATAAAAATGTGACTGCCACTACCCAATCCACTACTAATAAAAGCAATGTAACAGACTGTGAATATACAGATAAACTATTTGACAGTTCCTATGTGCATAGTATTAATATTGAGATATCTGAGGAGGATTGGGAGGACTTAAAAGAGAATGCTTTAGACGAAACCTATTATTCTTGTAATATCACTATAGATGGGGAAACTTATGAAAATGTAGGTTTAAGAACAAAAGGAAATTCTTCCCTTGCTCAGGTGGCTAATTCAGATTCAGACCGTTATAGTTTTAAGATTAAATTTGATAAGTTTGATAAAGAGCAAGATTATTATGGACTCGAAAAGCTTTCTTTAAATAATATTATTCAAGATGCTACTTTTATGAAGGACTATTTATCTTATAAAATGATGGGGGACTTTGGTGTAGCTTCTCCTTATGTAAGCTACAGTTATATAACCATTAATGGTGAGGAATGGGGACTTTATTTAAATGTAGAGGATATTGATAACTCTTTCCTAGAAAGAATCTATGGAGAAGACCATGGAGAACTCTATAAACCGGGTACAGCGATAGATAATATGGGACAAATGCCAGAGGGATTTGACCGTAACAATATGCCACAAGGAGCAGAGGGATTTGACCCTAGCAATATGCCACAAGATGCAGAGGGATTTGACCCTAACAATATGCCACAAGGTGCAGAGGGATTTGACCCTAACAATATGCCACAAGGTGCAGAAGGATTTGACCCTAATAATATGCCAGAGGTACCAGAAGGATTTGATCCTAGCAATATGCCACAAGCACCAGAGGGATTTGATCCAACCCAAATAGGAAAAGAAGGATTTAAGGGAATGGGCGGCAATATGGCAGCTAAGGGCGCAGACCTTAAATATATTGATGATAATATAGAAAGTTATGCCAATATCTTTGATAATGCTGAGACTAAAATAGATGATGCGGATAAAGAACGTCTTATTGCTTCTTTAAAACAATTAGCGTCAGGGGAAAACTTAGAGGATGTTGTGGATATTGAAGCCACCTTACGTTACTTTGTTGTGCATAACTTTGTAGATAATTATGATAGTTATACAGGTACAATGTTGCATAACTATTATCTCTATGAAGAAGAGGGTAAGCTTTCTATGTTACCTTGGGATTATAACCTTGCCTTTGGTGGTTTTGGTGGCTTTGGAGATGGTGAAGGTATGCCTAGGCCAAAGGGTATGCGAAATCAACAGCAAACCTCTGACAAAGATATAGAAAAACAAGAAACAGTAACCAGCACTGAGAAAAATAAAACACAAGTAGCAGCACCAACTAAATTACAAGAAGGTAAGGCAAATAATCAAGACTCAGCCACTCAAATGGTGAATATGGCAATTGATACACCTCTATCTGGGGCAACTGAAGAGGATAGGCCATTATGGGGACAACTTATTAATAATGCCACTTATAAAGAACAGTATCATAAACTTTTTGATGAGTTCTTACAGAACTATTTAGAAAATGGAGCAGTGGCTGCAGAAATTGATAGAGTAACAGAGATGATTAGTCCTTATATCCAAAAAGACCCTACCGCCTTCTATACTTATGAAGAATTCCAAAAAGGTGTTTCTACATTAAAGAGCTTTATTAGTCTAAGAACAGAAAGTATTAGAAAGCAACTAAATGGAGAAATCTCATCTACTACAGAAGGACAAAAAACACAGACAGATAAGCTAATAGATGCAAGTAGCATTTCAATAAGTGATATGGGAAGTAATCACCAAGCAGGTGGTAAAGGGAATAGAATAACTGACAAAAATCAATCAAAGAATAAAGTGAATTAACATTTACTAAAAAAATTTTCTAGGGAATTGCCTCTTAGCTTACATATAAAGAGTAAAGGAGGTGATTCACCATGGAAGAATTATTAGTCCAAATTAGCAATATAGGTTTTCCTATTGTTCTCTCTATGTACCTATTAATAAGAATAGAAGGGAAAATGGAGGAGCTTACAAAAAGTATTGGAAAACTTACAGATGTCCTGGATAAACAGAAACCTTAATCAAAAAATAAAAGAGTTTCATGGGCAAATGCTTATTGAAACTTTTTTATTTGCATAAAATAATATAATGGAATATTATAAATATTAAATCATATAATTCGATCTTTATATTCATATGGAAGATTCAATTTGTATAGAAAAGTTATTATAGATTTGTATGATGGTATAGAGATGTAGATGGAGGAGAATATGGGAGAATATAAAGAAGTAAAAAAGGAAAATAAGGATACATGTGATCTTGTTGTAAATATCGATAAGATTCACACCACTGTATTAGGCATAGAGCGGATAAGAAGAAATTTAGGATTGCTAGATACAGATGTGGTAAGTTGGTGCAAAGAGACAATACAGGATGCTAAGGCGCTGATCACTAGAAAAGGTAAGAACTGGTATGTTCAAATAGCAGGTTGTGAAATTACTGTGAATGCATATAGTTATACTATTATTACTGCGCATAAGATAAAAGGAAGGTAACTATTACCCAGATATGTGCAATTGGTTTTGAAAAAGATAGAATAAAAATGAAAGTGTTAAGTATTCGTTAATTTTCCGAAAAACAATTGAGACTTATGTAGTCGATGTATATAATGTAGGCTGTATGCTTCACACCAAAAGCAAGCTAAGAAGCACACGTCTTTGTTAAAAAATGGAGTTAATGTGATAGATATGAAAAGGAGAATGAATATGAAGGGGATTAATCTTAATAAGATTGCTCCAGGCAAAATTATAGCATTAGGTTTTATGATGGTTATTTTAGTAGGGACTATCTTGCTGTGGTTACCTATTTCTGCAAATGAAGGAGTAAAGGTAAACTTCTTAGATGCGCTATTTACTGCCACAAGTGCAGTGTGTGTAACAGGACTGGCAACAGTAGACCCAGGAGATAGTTTCAATGTTTTTGGAAGAACTATTCTGGCCTTGTTGATACAAACAGGTGGGCTAGGAGTAACCTGTATCGGGGTAGGAATTATTTGGCTTACAGGTAAGAGAGTAGGATTAAAACAAAGGACACTGGTAAGAGAAGCACTTAACTTAAGTTCCTTTAGAGGTGTTGTTAAGTTAGTAAGAGCTATTCTGCTTATGACTTTAAGTTTTGAATTAATAGGCGCTATTTTAAGTTTTATGGTTTTTAGAGAACACTATGAAACATGGGATGCCATAGGTATTAGTATATTTCATGCAGTATCTTCCTTTAATAATGCAGGTTTTGATATTTTAGGAGGTTTTAAAAATTTATTAGATTATCAATCCAATGTACTTCTCAATTTAACGACTTGTGGGCTTATTATTTGTGGGGGTTTAGGCTTTTTAGTACATATTGATGTGATAAAAAATCGTTCCTTTAAAAAGCTAACGTTTCATTCTAAGGTTGTACTAACAATGACAATAAGCTTGCTGATTATAGGAACCTTATTAATAAGATGGACAGAGGATGTGCCTTGGCTTGTAGCGTTCTTTAATAGTACTTCTGCTAGAACAGCAGGTTTTAGCACCTATCCAATTGGGAATTTTACAGAGGCAGGACTTTTAGTCATGATTGTACTTATGTTCATTGGAGCATCACCAGGGTCTACAGGGGGTGGTATCAAGACCACAACTTTATTTGTATTAATCCAAAGTATAAAGAGTACAGCTACTAATCAACACTGTCAGGCTTTTAAAAGAAGCATTCCATTAGAGGCAATTATGAAAGCTTTCATGGTAACCTTACTTTCTTTGTCAGTGGTCATAATGGGAACCCTTGCCATATGTATCTTTGAACCTTATAATACTTTTGCTCAGAATATATTCGAAGTGGTTTCAGCTTTTGGTACAGTAGGGTTATCTACAGGTATTACTCCTGAGCTAGTTTCGCCTAGTAAAATCGTTTTAATTATCATTATGTACATAGGAAGAGTAGGTCCTTTAACTGTTGCTTCATTGTGGTTCACAAAAGAGAAATCAAGCTTAAAATATTCAGAAGGACTTATTACAATAGGATAGGAGAATAGATATGTTTAGTAATTTAATTAAAAAAAATGGAACTAATGGAGCAAATGGTGCTATTGGCATTATTGGATTAGGGAGATTTGGAATGGCCCTCGCGCAAAGACTTTGTGAACTAGGGAAAGAAGTACTAGCCATTGATGAAAGCGAAGCTAAGATTAAAGAGATTAGAAATTATACAGAATATGCCTTTGTCGTAGATAACTTTACAAAAGAAACTCTAGAAGAGGCAGGGGTTCAAAATTGTGAAGTGGTAGTAGTGTGTATTAGTGAACGAATAGATGTAAGTATCTTAACAACATTAAATGTAGTAAGTTTAGGTGTGCCTAAAGTTATTTCTAAGGCAATTAGCCATGAACAAGGCTGTGTATTAGAAAAGCTAGGAGCTGAAGTTGTTTATCCTGAAAGAGATATGGCATTAAGAGTTGCAAAAAGAATTGTGGCAGCTAATGTACTTGATTACCTTTCTTTAAATGGCGGAATAGAAATCTCTGAAATCAAAATCTCAGATCAATGGATTAATAAGTCTATTGGAGAAATAGATATTCGTAAACAGTATAAGCTTAATATTATTGCTATAGAACAAAGTACAAATGATATTATTACAGAGATTAATCCTACCTATAAGTTTACAAAAGGAGATATTATTATTGTAATTGGTAAAAAGGAACATATAGAAAGATTTGAAAACCAATAATAAACACTTAGTCATCAAGAAACTATCACTTTAGAGGATTAAACTGATAACAAGTAAGAAAAGACTTTTCATATCTCCTCTAAAAATGAAGATAAAATGCTCCCTTTAAAGAGTAATAACTTATTCTTTAAAGGGAGCATTTTATCTTTATAGACTCTAAAATGGAATAATATCAAATCAAAGAATGACAAGGGTTATTGAAATTGTTATAATTAGAAACAAGATAAGTCAAACATTATACAGAAATCTATAGTCTAGGTACTTTTTGAAAAGGTAATTTAGAGTATGATAAGTCACTATAAATCAATTTAAAGAGAGGAAGAAAAAAGATGGAACCATTAAATGTGAATGAGTTAAAGGAGAAACGCCTCAACTTATTAGTTACACTGGGGGAAGAGGTGCATAGTGCAATACGTAGAGGCGATGCAGTTATCTCAGAGAAGGCAAAGAGCTTATCAGAAGAAGTAAAACAAGTAGATGTTCAAATTGGTCAGAACACTAATAAGTTAGTGAAAGGCATTTGTCCTAAATGCCAGGGAGAATTACAAGAGGAAGCTAAGTTCTGTAGTAAGTGTGGCTTTGCCGTTGAAGAACATTTTGCTATGTATGTGGAACACTGCAGCTACTGTAATACACCAATGCAGGCTGAGCAAAACTACTGTAGTGTATGTGGTACTAAGAAGGTAAAAGCATTCAGTTTAGAAAAGACAGCTGAATAGGGGGAGCACAGTATGTTTTGTAATCAATGTGGAAATCAAGTGGAGGAATCTCAGCAGTACTGTGGTAATTGCGGAGCAAGTATGAAACAAAATACCCCGCTAGGGCAAGTAGTGGAAACAAACTTTAGCTTTTGCAGAAATTGTGGTGGTGCAGTACAAGGTAGATATTGTGCAGCGTGTGGAGAAAATACAGTTAAAATAGAAGCAAAAGTAAAAAATAATATATTTCCTAGTAAAAAAGGATTAAAAAATATAGGACTAAATCAAGTATTAGTAAAAAAATTAAATCCATCAGGAATCATCAAATGGGTAAAGCAAGGCCTCCTATTTGCTATGATTGTTGCAGTTATAGGTATCGGTATAAGTGCCTTTATTGGGTTAGGAATTAAAGATACTATTTATAGAGAATATTTCTATAGAGGTTATAGAAATGCAAGTAGTTTTGAAAGAAGTGTTATGGATACATTTTTAAATTTAAAACTAATCAGTTACCATTTGTTTTTTGGTGGACAAATCAATCTATCCATTACTATAGGTGGAATCAAAGAAACAATAGGATTAGGTCTGCCTTTCCTAGGAGGAATCTTTGGTGTGCTTATAATGGTTATTGGAGAAAAAATAAGATTAAAGATGACAGGTTGCAAAAGAACTCTAATTGGCACAGGTATAATGGCTGTTGTGACAGGTGGTGTGATGACACTTTTAGGTGCTTTACTTAATGGCTCTATGAAGTATGATATGAAAGACCTTTATGGTACATATGATTTAGATGCAAGTTTGAGTATAGTGAAGGCAAGTTCAAGTGTAGGCCTAGTTTTCACCTTTTTTAGTATAGCTGCACTTACCTACTTTACTTTACAAATTGTGATGAAGAATAAAATAGAGGATGTATCTAAACAAAGGATGGTTACTACAGTTAGAAGAATCACTTTTGCTGTTCTTGGTTTTGCTCTTGTAATGGCACTAAGTGTCATAGGGAAAATATTTATGGAGGCAGGAGCATTACCAGAAGGGGCAGAGTGGATTGCTTACTTGATAGTAGGACTTTATCTAACGGGTCTCTTTGCGATAATTTTAGTTTCAGGACAATATAATATGCTAGAAGTGATAGCAAATTCGGAGTCTGTCATAAAGCTCAAGATGACACTTATGCATGTAAAGTCTGATATGTATGGTATACAAGACAAAGTAGATAATTTTATGAAATGGTGGATTATTATAGCCGTAATAATTAGTATATGTATTATTTTATCAATAGCATATAAATTCTTTAAAGGAAGAGAAATAAACTTTAAAACAGCCCTTAAAGAATCAGTGCTAATGAGTACGATGTTAGGAATTGGGTTTAGTGTAGTAGCTAAAATGGCAAGCTATACAATTTCTCTAAGTAGATATGTAAATAGGAGAGGTTCTAATAATTTTTATATGGATGAGATGATGGAGAATGGGAAATATAGTCTTCTCATGCAGGCAGGAGATAACCAGCTTTTAAATAGTATCATTATTGTTGCAGTGATTATGTGTGTCTTATTGATGATCGCATATGGACTAGTACGTAGTAGTATGCCAATAGTAAATGTAGTTATGAAAGTACTTCATCCAGGGGTTATATGTGGTGCTGTTGCAGTATTTAGTATCATCTTCTTAGTTAAATTTGATAGTTATGATGTGAACTATTCTATTATAGGGGTTATTGAAGAAGCTTCAGATTATATTGAGGATGAGGTAAATGAGAACTTCTTAGATTTATTTGATTATTATTGGTAAGAATAGATAGAGTCTATATAAGGACTAGGATAAAGAAGAGCAAGGCGTAAAATAGACCTTGTTCTTTTTTGTAAATTTTTATTCTTTGTCCATTAGGTTTTGGAGTCAAGTATAGGCTTTTAGCATATGATAAAGTATAGCACAACTTAAACACTTTATGACGAGAAGGAGGCAGCTTATGTTAGTTGGAATACTGAAAGTGAAATTTCACGCACCATATGTACACTCTTTGAAGGAAAAAAGAATGATTGTAAAAAGTATTATAGGAAAGTTGCGTAATAAATTTAATGTTTCCGTTAATGAGATTGCAGAACAAGATATACATCAAACCATTGTAATAGGCATAGCCCTAATGGCAGCTCATACAGCAAATTGTGATAGTACAATGGACCATATCTTAGATTTTATTGAAGAAAACTGTGAGGCAGAAATTGTAGATATTACAAGAGAGATAAGATAAGTATCTCAAATAAAGGGGAGAATGAAATGCAGGAAATAAGGATAAAAAATGCCCGTATTCATAATTTGAAGGGAGTGGACGTCGTCATTCCTAAAAATAAATTAACGGTGATTACGGGTGTATCAGGCAGTGGCAAGTCAAGTTTAGCATTTGATACCTTATATGAAGAAGGGAAAAAGAGATACCTTACCTTTTCAGGCTCTCAATTTATGATTGATAAAGAAAGTACTTTTGATAGTATAACAGGACTTTCTCCAACAGTTGCAGTGGAGCAGCGTATCATTCGTCAGTCAAATCCTAGAAGTACAGTAGGAACACGTATTAAGTTAGATACCCTATTAGCCGCTCTTCTTGCCAATTATGGGGTGTGCGATGCAGCTTATGATACAGGAATGCCTGTAGAGATTGCTTTGTTTCTAAAGAATTCTCCTAAAGGAATGTGCGTCAAGTGTTTAGGTGCGGGGCAGGTGTTTTCTATAGATGAAGATGAAATTTTTAAAGATATGGAAGTAACTATTGAAGATCTATTCCATGGGAACCAAACCCATTATATTCATCTGGCTTATCGCCTGGAAAAAATCTATCATATTGATCGAAGGAGGAAACTCTCTTCTTTAAATCCAGAAGAATTACAGCTCTTTAAGTATGGCAATGGGGGAGGTAATTCAGGGAAGGATGGTTTTATGGGAGTGATTTCATGGCTTAAGGAAAGCTATAAATACCATAAAAGTCGTGGGAGAGTAAATTGGGTGACAAAGCTTGATTGTGTAGGGATGAGAACCTGTCCTAAATGTGGTGGGGTAGGGCTAGGAACCCGGGCACTTTCTACAACCTTTGCAGGGCAGACAATTTCTGAGCTGGAAGAGATGTATATTAGTGACCTATATGAATTTTTAAAGGAATATACAGACCCCCAAAATAAGTTATTAGGTGAAATACTAATGAAATTAAAGGGCTTATTAGAAGTAGGTCTAGGTCATCTCACTTTATCAAGGAAAGTTCCCACCCTTTCTGGAGGAGAATTACAGAGATTATTTTTAGCCTCCTATATGATGGCTGGTATGGACTCCATTATCTTTATTTTTGATGAGCCAACCATTGGTTTACATGAAATTGAAAAGCAAAATTTGATGAGACTTCTTAAGGAAATAGTTCATAGAGGTAATACCGTAGTAGCCGTGGAGCATGATGAAAACTTTATCCGTCAGGCAGACTATGTTATTGACATGGGACCAGGAGCGGGTGTAAAGGGTGGGCTTAAAGTTTTTGAAGGAAACTACAAGGAATTATTAAAGTGTACAGGTTCAAGAACAGCCCCCTATTTTACAAGAAAGCATGCCTTTCCAGTTAAATCTATTTATCGGCAACCTCATCCCAAGAAGGAGCTTATCCTGCAGCATGCCTCCTTACATAATTTAAAGGATATTACTGTTCAGATTCCACTAGGTGTTATGGTGGGAGTAGCGGGTGTATCTGGAAGTGGGAAATCCAGTCTTATATCTGATACATTAGTACCTAAGTTAAAGGAATTATTGAAATCAAAATGCATTTATGAGGAAGAAGAAAGCAATAAGGAACAAGGGGAATATGAGGAGCAAGAGAATGGGGCACCAGAGGTTACTTTGTTAGGAACCCAGCATTTAAAGGGATGCTATATTATTGATCAGCGGTCCATTGGGAGAAGCAAGACGTCTTGCCCAGCTACTTATATAGGTATCTTTGATAGAATTCGTGAACTATTTGCAAAGACTGAGACTGCTAAGCAGAGAGGGTATACGGCTAGCCTGTTTTCTAGAAATTCAGAGGGAGGCTGTAGCAAGTGCAAAGGAGATGGGATTGTCCATCATTTTGTAGGCTTTGGTAGTTTTATAGACCTGGTATGTGAAGAGTGTGAAGGGACAGGCTATGTAAGAGAAGCAAGAGAAATACGTTTAGAGGGTAAGACGATTTGCGAGGTATTAGATATGAGTGTGGAGGAGGCTATCCCCTTTTTTAGGGAGAGGGATAAGGTGATAACTGGAGTACTGGAGATTTTAGAGCAGGTTGGGATGGGCTATATGACTTTAGGACAGGCTACCCCCACCTTATCTGGTGGTGAAAGTCAGCGTATCAAACTGGCTAAGGAGCTTTCAAAAGGAAAGCAACATGAAAAGGGCTGTTTATATATTTTAGATGAACCTACAACAGGGCTTTCCCTTTATGATACGGAAAGGTTGCTACAATTAATGGACAAGCTAGTAGACTGTGGCAATACAATTATTGTAACGGAACATGACCCTCATATTTTATCTAACTGCGATTATCTCATTGAAATGGGAATAGGGGGAGGAAAAGAAGGCGGAGAAGTAATTGCTTTAGGGACACCTTTGGAGCTTAAACGCAGTCCTGCCTCTATGATTGGTAAATTTCTTTTATAAAAAAGTGGATAAGGGGAGGAGAAGCTATGGCGTTATCCCAAAGAGTAGGTGAATATATAAGGGAAAAGCATTATAGGCAGGTTAATAGTGTTTTAATCCAACAAGATAATAAAATATTAGTAGAAAGCTACTATAATGGATTTAATGAAGAAAGTAGAAATGTGATTCGTTCCGTAGCTAAGAGTATTCTAGCCATAGCAGCAGGAATTTGCCTAGATAAGAAGCTTATTGAAAGCTTAGAAGAACCTATTTATCTTTATTTACCTGTTTTTGCACAAGGCTTAGATCCTTTTCATAGAGCTATAACCATTCAGCATCTATTAACCATGACCTCAGGTATCTACTGGGTAGGGGGTGTTCATTACCATTGTCCTCAATTAACAGGGCTCCATCATTCCAAGGACTGGATAGAACATATTGCTGATACAGCCGTTACAAGTGTTCCAGGTACAAAATATAACTATAAAGAATGGGATGTCATGCTCCTTACAGCTGTTTTACAAAAAGCTATAGGAGGGGATTTCTTTGACTTTTTAAACACGTTTCTTTTTGAACCCCTACAAATTCAAAGTGGTAGGTGGTGGAAGAGCAAATGTGGTGTCTATTATAGTGTAGCTTATGGAGGGGCTGGAAATGGAGGATTAGAGGAACAGCCCTCCAACCTTACGGCCAGAGAAATGCTTCATATAGGGGAGCTCTTTTTAAACAAGGGCATCTATGGGGGGAAGCAGATTGTCTCTGAAGATTATATCCAGCAGGCGATTAGCCCTTCTAGATGTCAGCCAAGCTATGGCTATCTCTGGTGGCTAAGAAAAGATGGCTATGGATGCAAAGGCTTTGGGGGACAAAATATCACAGTGCTTCCCAAAAAGAAAATAGTAGCAGTTATCCAAGCTACTCCCACTGCTAGAGGAATGGAATATGAGGATGTCTTAGATTATGTTTTGACGTTGATTTAAGGGAAAAGTGTAATTCTACTTTACACATCTTATGTATATTCTAAACCATTGTTATAGTGAACGCAATAATTGTCATCTCAAAAAAATATGTAAAATATATTAATTTTATACAAAAAACAAAAAACATCTTTTTTATTTATGTAATTCGGAGTAAGATAAGGATAGGGTAGAATATATTAATAATAAGAGATAGGTAAGGAGGGGCTATTATGGATAAAAATAAGGAAAAAATAAGAAATAATTTTAATCAAGAAGCTAAAGAGTATGATAGGAGCAAGGCAAGCCAGTTTGCAAAACAAAGCTATCCGTATATACTTAATACCTTAATGCCTATAAGTTTTGAAACTGTTTTAGATATAGGCTGTGGAACGGGAACTTTATTATATCAGATTCTAGATAATAAACCACAAGTAATAGCAACTGGCTTAGATTTTTCACCAAAGATGTTAGAAGTAGCTAGAGAAAAGCTCCCAAAGCGTGTAGAACTGACGCAAGGAGATGCAGAAGAATTGCCGTATAAAGATAAAAGCTTTGATTTAGTAGTGGCAAGTGATATTTTAAGATACATTACAGATCCTGAAAAAGTTGTAAAGGAAATGTATCGTGTTCTTAAAATGGGGGGGAAGATTATACTCTGTGATTTTTGTACCATCAACCCTTTAAGGGCTGTAAAGAACCTATTTAATCCCTTAAGTAAAGAGGCAGGGCTTAGAATTTATGGAGAAGATGAAGTGAAGAATTTCTTATCTGAAGCAGGTTTTGATTTCGTTAACTATACAAAGGTTATAGGTAATACTTTTATTGCCACAGGTAATAAGAGAAACTAAAAGTACAAAAGATATACAAGATATCTCCTTATCTTTTTTAATGAGGTATCTTTTTTGTTTTACTGAAGTTATACACAAACTTGGGATAAAATCAGATAAAATGTGGATAAGATAGAATATCTGTTCGATTTAATGGACTAAAAGCTGTAAAAATGTGGATAACTATTATGTATACATTTATTTATACTTTAATTTAATTAGATTATAGTATATACTGAAATGCGTGAGTTATAGAGTAAAAAGTGTGAAGGGATAGGGGAAATATGAAATGGCAATAGAGGATATTGTGAGATATGTGGACATAACATTTGTTGTTGCTATATTATTTTTTATTCCTATTATGGCAATAAGGGTTATCTATCTAAAGAGAAATGAAAGATGGCCTATAAAGAGCTGGAAGAAGGAACTACCAGTTATTTTGTTCATTTTTTATTTGTTGTGTTTATATCAAATTACAGCCCTTAGATTTGGGGGATTAGGTTGGAATATTGATCATATGATGGCACGCCATACTAGAACTAATATGATGCCTATAGCAGAATTATGGAATTGGATTGTAAAGGGTGTTTGGTGGCATTTATTTTACAATGTAATTGGAAACTTTGCTTGGTTTGTTCCCCTAGGGATATTAGTTCCAGCCTTATTTGAAAGGCAAAGAAACTTTTGGCGGGTCGTTTGGATTGGAACCATGGTTTCTTGTTCCATAGAAATATTACAGTATATACTTTGTACAGGTGTCACCGATATTGACGATATCATTTTAAATGCCATAGGTGCAGGGATAGGTTATATCGTATTTAAAATACTATATGGTATTTATAAACTATTACGTAAAAATAGAGAAGCGTGTTAAATAAAAATGCCTTCAAGAGACAAGAGAGTCTTTTGAAGGCATTTTTTATTGGACAAATTCAGTTATATCATAAATAGATTGATAAAAATTAACACATACTACAGAGGATAAAATAATTTGCTTAAAAGTGTAGAAAGGAAATTCTAGATGGATTTATCAAAAATAGGCTTAGTACTACTAGGGGTGTCCTTTATAGCACGATTAAATTCAAATTGGACTTACTTAGTGGTTATACTGATTATTATTTTGCTCATTATAGTTGTATGTTACAGTTACGTATTTAGAAAAAAGAAAAAAGAAACACATCGCATGACATCTATAAAGCAGGAGAATCAATATGCCAATGGAGAGGAGAATAAAAATGAAGGAAAAAAACAACACAATAAGTAATGTGTTTGGGGTATTACAGAGGGTAGGAAAAGCTTTTATGTTACCTATTGCCCTGTTACCAGCAGCAGGTATTTTGCTAGGCGTAGGAGGTGCACTACTAAATGTAGCAGCCCTTGATAATCCTCCAGCTATCTATCGAGGTTTAATTACATTTATTAATCTAAGAGGTGTAACAGTAGCCCTTACAGTGATGAGGAATGTAGGGGATATTGTATTTAGCAATCTTCCTCTACTTTTTGCCATAGGCATAGCCGTTGGACTTGCCAACTCAGATAAGGGAACGGCAGCATTGGCAGGAGCAGTTGGCTTCATTATTATGCACACGGCTATTTCCACAATGCTAAATTTAGGGGTAACTTCACTTGGTGTATTAACAGCAGACAATGTACCAGCACAGTATGATGCTTATATTAGTACCACACTGGGGATTTTTACCCTTAATCTTTCCGTTTTTGGAGGGATGATAGCGGGAATTATTGCCTCTATCTTGCATAACCGTTATCATAAGATTCAATTACCACAGATTTTAGGGTTCTTTGGGGGATCACGTTTTGTCCCAATTGTTACAGCAGTCGTGATGCTTATTGTAGGGGTTATCTTATCTTTTATTTGGCCATATGTGCAAAATGGTATAGCTGTTGTGGCAAAATGGGTGAATGAATTAGGGGCAGTAGGCACTTTCCTTTATGGAACGATAGAAAGAGCATTAATCCCAGTAGGGCTTCACCATGTATTCTATACCCCATTTTGGTATACAGGCTTTGTACAAGGGACAGTCTTTTTACCAAATGGAACTACAATGATTGTAGATGGTGCAAATACAGCTTACTTTGCCCAACTTTCTAATATGTCAGCTTTAGTAGGAGCAGATCCAGCTACTATGGCCCAAGTTGTACAAGGTACCACACGTTTTATGGCAGGTAAGTTCCCCTTTATGATTTTTGGTCTGGGTGGGGCGGCCTTAGCTATGTACAAAAATGCAAAGCCAGAAAAGAAAGCCTATGTAGGAGGGCTTCTAGCTTCTGCAGCTTTAACGGCAGCAGTTACAGGGATTACAGAACCTATTGAGTTTACCTTCTTATTTGTAGCCCCTGTATTATATGCAGTTCACTCTGTGATTGCAGGGTTATCTTATATGATTATGGACCTTTTAAATGTATTCGTAGGGATGACGTTCTCTGGAGGATTGATTGACTTTGCACTCTTTGGACTACTTCCAGCAGGAGCAGGTGTACCAACAAGGTGGTTTTATATTATTATCGTAGGCGTTATTTTCTTTGTCCTTTACTACTTGCTATTTGATATTTTTATTAGAAAGTTTAATTTAAAGACACCTGGGCGTGAAGAAGATGAGGAGAGTGTCTCCTCTGATGGGGAAGGGGCAGCTAGAGGAATTGTCCTAGCAGCTAGAGTCCTAACAGCATTAGGTGGAGAGCAAAATATCAAAAATATTGATGCCTGTATTACAAGACTACGTGTAGGCCTTCATGATAAAAATCAAGTGGACAAAGAAGCCCTAAAAGCACTAGGTGCCACAGGTGTTCTGGAAGTGGGAGATAATGTACAAGCAATCTTTGGTGGGCGTTCTGACAATATTAAAAATGATATTGTAGATATTATGGAAGGCCGCATTAAACCAGAAGATATTGAGATTGCTATGGGCAGTGAATCAGACCCTATACAAAAGAGTGAACATGTAAAGAAGGCAAGCTATAAAATGACACCAGGGGATGGGCATGGAAAAATTGTTGAAAAGCTGATTGTGCCATTAAGAGGAGAACTTCTAACTTTAAAAGACATTCCAGATCCTGTTTTCTCAGAAGGGATGATGGGACAAGGCTTTGCCATTAACCCGGCAGAAGGTAAGCTTTATGCTCCTATAGATGGAGAAATTATCACAGTCTTCCCAAGTAAGCATGCGATAGTTATTAAAACTAAAAAAGAACATGAGGTGCTGATGCACTTTGGCTTAGATACGATTCTTCTAAAAGGAGAAGGTTTCACAGCCCATGTACAAGAAGGGCAAGAAGTGAAAGCAGGAGATTTACTCCTTACAGTGGATATTAGTGCCATAGAAAAGAAAGTCCCTTCTCTTATTACACCTATTGTATTTCCAAATCTACAAGAGGGAGAAAAGGTAAGTTTATTAAGAACAGGTGCTGTAGAAGCTAAGAGTGAAGATATTATAGTAATTGAAAAGTAAAGGTAACAATCAAAAAGGATGACGCAAAAATGCGTCATCCTTTTTGTGAAGAAAAACTGCGTTTAAGCTATATAGATTGAAGAGGGTATATCAATGACCATTTTAGGAAGTACACCTTCTGTTCTAGTAGCAATTTATTTACTTTAGAAAGGCTAATTTACAGGGCTGGAACAACTAAAGTTATGGCCATAATAATTGTCAAATTGAAATTTGAATAATAACGTGTAGTGCGAGGTACCGCTATGTAGGCTGGCTAGGGAACTTACTTCCAGCTGCTGTCTCACTCCGTCAAGAGGCTCTAAATTCGTAATCCTTATGAACGGTCG
>JAEZJJ010000110.1 GCA_023436395.1 Bacillota bacterium
GTATAGCCTTTGAAGATACAGCAAACTCACCTTATAAAGAGGCTATAGACTACTGCGTAAGAGCAGGTCTTATAAGTGGTGTGAATCGCACACATATGGCACCCACTAAATCCGTTACAAGGGCAGAGCTTATGATAGTGCTCGTAAGACTTGACAACGCTTTGAAATAATAAGAAATAATAGAGAATAGAAGGGATAAAATACGATCCCACATAGGCTATTTAACGATTATTTTGCCAAATAGTTTTCTAACTATGTCCACAGGTATGTGGAAACAGTTGTTAAACTATCATGTTAAACTCTAGTAATACCAAGGCTTAGAACAGATTTTGTTCTAAGCCTTTACATATTTTTAGAAGGGATTAGGCGGGAATTATATGCTTCCAATTCCTCAGTTTATAGATGAAGATGAAATTAAGTTGTTAGAAAAAATATGAGATGATGTGACACTTGATAAAAAGAATAGGGCAATTTGATTAAATATGGAATGAGGTATAAGATAAATAGTATTGATTAAATGTTAATAAAATAATAAAATTTAAAATATTGAATATATAAAAGTCGAAAATAATGAAAATAGATGAGGTGAACTTTTATGAAAAAGAATAATTTAACTTTGTGTGGCGTTATATTAGGGTTAATTTTAGTAGGTTGTGGAAATGTTGATGAGGTTACATCAGAGCAATTAACTGAGACAACGGGTATTCAGTTAGAGGATACCCCAATAGAAACAACATCTCATGTAGAGCTTTCAGAAACAGAACTGAAAGACTTACTTGATAGAAATAATTATGTCTATGGGCATATCTATGGTGCTGGAGATTTACCATTAGTTGAAGAAGAAATAGATTACAACAAAGCAAGGCTTTATCAGGTTAAGGAGGATGTATTTGAGGATTATGCAGCCTTTGAAACATACATCAAGGATACTTATTGCCAAGCAGAGGCTGAGCATCTTCTCTATCATTATCCTGAACAAGGACAGCAAAAGTATGTAGAGCAAGAAGGGAAATTATATATGGATGCCTCCTATATGGGAGCTAGAGGGTATTATGTAGATTGGTCGGATTATACGATTGAGATTACAAAAAATGAAGCAGAGGTCTGTGAATTTACAGCTATTGCATCTGTGGAAGAGCCATCGGACACACCCATTAAAGAACGCTATGAAGTGCAAGGAGTAGCTATTAAAGAAAATGGGAGATGGTTATTAAAAGAAATGATTGGTTAATTAAGCTTTATGGTAAAACAGGTATAGGAAGAAATGGGTCTTATGAAATCAATACAACAAGATAGAAGGAAATAGAATGAGAAAAATAAGAAAAGCTGTTTGGGGATATCTACCGTTCATTTTTTTTATCATTTGCACCTTTTGTGTAGCAATTATTCAAAAAACTTTTAATATCACATTAAGAGTCATCCCCTGTTATTTACTGAATATTATGGGGATGGTTAGCTTTGGGATTTTCCTTTTTTGGTTAAGTAGGAGAGTAGATAAGCTAAAAGCGTTTTTTAAGCCTATTTTCCTTATGGTATTTACAGCAAGTTTGCTTAAAATAGGCATTTTTTACCCAAAAGAGTATGTGATATCACGGTATGATATGAAAATGGTTGCATGTGTTAAAAGTTTTTTGGAGCAAGAAGTTTATTATTATGAATATATCAATCCCTTGTTTTATGGAAAAAGATTAGGTTACGAGTATTTTGGCAGTGGGGGCGGTGATCCTATGCTAGAGGTACCAAAGCCACTACCTATCAGATGGACATTTTATGATATAGAGGGCAACGTTATTGAGATTGGCTCTTCTCAAGAAAGCATGATGAATGATTCCGAAGAAGATGAAATGCAGCTAGAAAATGCTGAACCAGAAGCAGAAATGAAGCAATTAAGTATGGAAGTGATGACACATCGCGAAAATGAACTGGTTTTTTCAGCTTCTATTAATGATTTTATAGACAGTTATAATGGTTATTACTGGCAGGAACATAAAAAAAGTTATCTTACTCCCGTTTCTTCTTGGCGATTACAGATACAAGACTGTGGTATTCATTCACCCCATAAAACTTATCAATATAATTTTACTGAAAATGAGGAGATATGGTCGTTGCCCACTATCAATGTATATGTACCATCAGAGGGTGATTATATTCAGGAAGTAGCGCTTAGCTTTGATGATCATAGTTATAATCCCGATATGTATCAAAAATATGAGGAAATATGTTTTTATACATTAAAGGTATTTTTTCCGGATTTAACAGATGAACAAATTACCAAGCTATATACCACGATCAATGAAATGGCATATGAGAATATGCTTCCTAATGAGCAAGGATACCATCATCAAGCTGTTCCCTATGCACTATTTTATAAAAATGGCATAAGCGTGTATCCCTATTTTGCTATAGGCGAAAGTTTGCATCTTTGTATTATGCCTATAACATCAGAAACTTTAATTCAATATGAAAAAGAAGGGATAAAAATTTATGAAATTCAATAGAAAAATATTTTTGATATCAAATCTTACAAGTGTAAGACAAAAGCAAGTAATATAAGAAAAAAGAGGTTCATAGGAGCTTTGATTCTAATAATAGGGATATGAAATGCCCTTTTATAGACCACGTATTTCATTGCAATAAGAAGACTGTATCCTTTGTACCTAGTAAGTGGTAGACTTTAGAGAAACAATTGCTTATTTGGTTTTCATACATTGGCACCAATAGTGGATCAATTAATGGATAGAATTCTTAATTCTCTTATGTCCCAATTTGCTTTCGGATATCACTAATCCTACCAATGTGAGAACAGTACCAATGGCTGCTAGTATTGTGATTTTTTCATGCAATACAAGCATTGAAGTGATTATTGTGATGACAGGAACCATATAAATATAGATACTGGTTTTTACTGCTCCTAAAATTTTGACTGCGTAGTTCCAAGTCACAAAGCACAGTGCCGAAGCCCCCACGCCAAGAAAAATAATATTGAATAAGTAAACCGGATTTGCTAATCGCGTTACGTCCCAACTAAAATCGAAAAAGAATATGACAGGGAGCATAAACAAGATACCATATGTAAATACACGTTTTGTGGTCTGAATCGTAGGGTATCCAAAACTACTAATTTTTCTGATAAGTACAGAATAACAGGCCCATAAAAGAGCAGCCATGACAGCTAGAAAATCTCCTAAAGGATTTAATTGCATTTTGCTTCCTTGAAAACTAATCATGGTGATACCTATCATGGCAATCATAAAACCAACAAAGAAATTCACCTGTAGCTTTTCTTCTTTCTTCATCAGTAGGTGTGTTAATACTAGTGTAAAGAATGGGGCAATTGATATAATAACGCCCACATTAGAAGCTTGTGTATACGTTAATGCGATATTTTCAAGAAGATAGTACATACATACACCACAGAAACCAGCTAATGCAAATATAGCTTCTTGACCTTTAGTAGTTCCTTTCATGGGATGAGGATGAGCAATGACTAAAACTAAAAGGCCCATTACAAAGCGGAAAAAAAGGATTTCTATAGGCTGGAAGTCTAATAAAAGAATCTTTGTTGAAATAAAAGTTGTGCCCCAAATGAGTATGGTTACGAAAGCAAATAAGTGTCCAATAGTCGTTTTATTCTCCATTTGATTTACCTCCCTGCTCTTCCTGTTTTTTATTTAGGAATATTTCACGATAAGCACCGGGAGCTAATCCAATAAACATAGTAAAGAAATTGGTGAAATGGCTTTGGTCAGCAAAACCTGTTTGGATAGCAACTTCCATAGGTGGAACACCTTTTTCTAATAGTTTTTTTGCTTCATTGATACGAATGGTTTGCAAATAGCGATAGGGAGTCACACCTTTTGACTTAGTAAAGGCTCTTAGCAATGAGGACTTACTAAGTCCAGAACATTTACAAAGTTGCTCTAGATCAATGGGCTCTGCAAAGTGTTGTCTAATAAACTCGCAGGTATCATCAAGTTCTTTTTGGCATTGTAAGGTGCAGTCTTCAAAAGGTTGGCTATATCGGTCAAGCAGTAGAGAAATCATAAGAAGTAAATTCTCTTCTTTTTCAAACTCATTAGAACCATCCATAATCATCTGGTGAAGTGGCCCAAGATAGCCGGTCAACTCTTCATCATGGAGTACATTTTTGCTAAAGCAAGGCAAGAACGCATTATGAGTTATTTCCTTTGTCAAATTCAGCATACTTTCCTTTGATATATTAATGCCTCGATAATCTAAAGTTTTTCCATCTGTTTGATAACACGAGTGATTATCCCCAGGATTAAAAAGAACAATATCATTTTTATGAAGAATATATTCCTTGTTTTTGCAGGAGAGACGACGTTCTCCTTCCTCAATATATCCAATAACATAGTATTCATGGAAATGATTCGGGAAAGGTTGTACAATGCCTTCAAGACGGTAGGATTCTAATTTTAAATCTTCATCGTAACAGATTGTTCGTATTTCTTTTTTCATGTAACTTCCTCCTATCAGGTACTATTGTACTACTTTCAAGAGGAAAAGGCTTGTATGATATCTTCATTTTTAGTAGAGAGACGAGTATCAATGAGAAAAAATGACGGGTAAAGAATTAAGATTAATTATATAATGTACTTATCTTAAGAAATACGTGAGGTGCCTTTCGAATGAACTATTATGAACGAATTCAAAAATCACTGGATTATATTGAGGATAATATGGAAGGTTCTATTGAGTTGGAGATTGTTACCCAAAAAGTATATATGTCTATGAAAACAACCTTACCCTCATTACAAGATACATGGAATGAAATGGGACGTTGGATGGCACTTACAAATTCTAAGGTGCAAAGCGACAATGGATTGAGGAATGGGTGCTTGATAACTGGAATTTCCCAGTAAGGGAGATAAAAGTTTTATATCCAACTGATATTTAGATGCTATATGTAATCTTTCTATAGTGAAAACTAAAAGTGATTCGAAAACTTTTGAAACACTTTTGTACATTGACAGTCTTATGAACGAGGAGGTGAGAAAGTGGCAGGTTTTAAAGAGATTTATGAGGAACACTTTTATGATGTATATAAATATGTCCTATCCCTTTGTAGAGATGTAACTATTGCAGAAGAAGTCACGCAGGAAACCTTTTTTAAGGCCATGCAACACATTGATAAATTCAATGGAACCTGCAAGCTTTATGTTTGGCTTTGTCAAATAGCTAAAAACACATACTTTTCGTTATGCAAGAAGCAAAAAAGTATTAATTCTAATAGGTACATAGAACAACCAGATATAGTTAATAATTTAGAAAGTGATTTTTGTGATAAAGATGCAGCTAAACGACTACATGTATCACTACATAACTTAAATGAGCCATACAAGGAAGTTTTCACTTTACGAGTTTTTGGAGAGTTGCCATTCTCACAAATTGGTGAGTTGTTTGGAAAAACGGATAGTTGGGCAAGGCTAATCTTTTATAGAGCAAAAAATCAATTACGGGAGGCGATTAGATGAGTATATCTTGTGAAATTATTAAAGACCTACTGCCATTATATCACGATGGTGTATGCAGCAAAGAGAGCAGGTCTGCAGTTGAAGAGCATCTGTCTGATTGCGAAAGTTGCAAGGCCGAGTTGAAAGCAATGGATGAAGTATTACCCATTAATAGTCTAGAGCAAAACTTAACTGAAGCTGATGCAGTAAAGAAACTTTCAAGAAGATGGAAAATGGGAATGGTGATATCAACTCTAAAAGGTATATTGATTACGTTATTATTAGCGTGTATTATAGGGGCTGTTATGTATCTGTTCATGGATATTAGGATAGTGTGAGCATTATGACAATCGAAAGGGAAAAAAGTTAATGGAAAATATAACGATGTTAGATTATCAAGGCAAAAAAATTATATTAATCCCTACTGCCCATGTGTCTAAGGAAAGCGTGGAGCTTGTAAAGCAGGTTATTGAAGCAGAACACCCTGACAGTGTTTGTGTTGAACTTGACGAGGACAGATATAACACGATTCAAAATCCTAAAGCGTGGGAGAATACCGACATTATTAAAGTCATTAAGTCAAAAAGAGTTGGTTTTCTGCTAGCCAACCTTGCATTAAGCTCATATCAGAAAAGGATTGCAAAGCAGTTAGATACTCATGCTGGAGCAGAAATGATACAAGGAATTAAAAGCGCAGAGCAGTTTGGTGCAACCTTAGTCCTTGCTGATAGAAAAATTCAAACTACCTTTCTTCGCATATGGCGAAAAATCAGTCTATGGGAAAAGGTAAAGCTAATCGTTAGCCTGTTGTTCTCTTTTGATGAAGATTCCACAATAGAGGATAAGGATTTGCAGGAATTATTGAAAGCCGACATGCTTGAGTCGGTATTGATTGACATGCACAAAAAATATCCGAAGATCGGAGAGATACTGATTAGCGAACGGGATCAATTTTTAGCTGCAAAGATAAAGGATGCACCTGGTAAAAAGATTGTGGCTGTCCTAGGTGGTGCTCATGTACCTGGTGTGATGAATGAAATCTTCCGTTCGCAAGATGTAGATAGCCTTGCAACTATTCCGCCTAAAAAGCCATTTTCCAAAATTGCGGGCTGGCTTATACCTATAGCTATAATTGTCCTGTTTTCATATGCTTTTTTTGTTAGCATGCAGACTGGACTTGAACAATTATCCACGTGGATTCTATGGACAGGAATAATGGCAGCCCTGTTTACGGCATTGTCCCTAGCACATCCTCTAAGTATTATAAGTTCTCTAATCGTAGCGCCATTTACGACAATCAATCCTGTTCTCGCCTGTGGCTGGTTAACAGGACTGGTAGAAGCAACAATAAAGAAACCAACGGTTCTAGATATTCAAAGAATACCAGAGGATATCTTTTCTTTTAAGGGCTTTTTTAGGAACAGGTTTTTAAGAATAATCCTTGTTGTATTCATGGCAAATATTGGGGCTTCTATAGGTACATTTGTGGCGGGAGCGGATATTATTAAAAATCTATTTAGCTAGATATAGTTTGAGTTAAGCCCCTCTTTCTAGAGGTCAGCAAGAGTGATTGCTATACCCACCTTTTAAGCTGTGTAAGCAATCACTCCACTTAATTTCCATATTGCTTATACACATAAGGCAGAATGACCCATGTAACATCGTCGGCAACAATAGTATTTGTATGGATTTCAGGTTTAAGGCCTTGATATAAATGATGCGCTATATCACAAGGATTCTTATGACAGTTCTGGCATCTATCAACCCCATTTTCCGCCGCACATTTCAAGGAATCACAGTTAAAGCTTTTATCTAATCCACCTGTATCACAACCATCACAGAACGCCATATCATCTCCCCAATATCCGCCATCACCTATACCTCCAGCGTAAACACGTATGAGTCGCTCTTTCAACTCGGCTCGTAACGCCTCGGTTATTGTTACTCCAGTATAATGCACGCACAAATCGCAACGGTGTCCGCAGCTAGAATACACCGCCTGCTCTTGTGGAAAAGGCTTTCGGTTTGGTTTTTTCTTAATCATAACAAGCTGCTTGATAGCTTCTAGTGTATGTAAATCTGTAACGGAAATAAACATCCATTTACCATCATGATGTGTTTTGCTATTATCGTAAATTTCCTGTATCTTCTGTGGAAATTCATCGTAGCGTGCCTCAAATAAATCTCGTTCTGCCTTTCCTAAGATAATTAGAAAATCATAATGATCTTCTCGTATGTAGATAGTTAGTACTGTTTTCTTGCCTCTGCGGAATTTCAATTCATCTTTGCCGTTGCCTACTTCATCCAAAACATACTTTCCTCGCATAAAGATCATAGTTTCTTCGCTAATCTTCTGGAGTTCTGTTTTCTTGCTCATGAGTGTATCCTCCTATTAGGCTATTAAGGGCCTATTTCACTTTTTTCTTTTCCTTTTTTAGTTGTATGGGAATAAATATATCTTGCTGATATCTGTTTAACTTAGTCGCTATTTCCCAGGGTAAAATTTCCTCAATCATTTCGTAACGAAGCAGTTCTCCTTCTGCACTTACGTCAAGCTCATAATGGTCGCTATTATTTACCCAGTCTCTTAGCAAAATAAAAGTATCATCCATATCTTCCATAAAGGAACTGGCTATGGCAAATAACCCACCTATAAATTTTTCGTCTGAATAATCTGTTGTATTTTCATAATTACTTGGTATTTCCATAAGCATAATCCATTCACTACTTGATTCTTTACGATAAAAGCAATTTCGCAATCCGGGATTTGGTGTAAATCCAAATTTTGTAAATAAGCCCTGCATTTTTTGAACATCTAGATTTTCTAATTCCCCTGTTTTCAATCGTGAAGTAAGAAAACGCATGGGTGGTAATCGAATAATCCGAACATCATGTAGTCCTAATGCTTCACGGCTGATTTCCGATAGCTTTTTAAATGTAACTGTCTCATTTTTTTCTACTATAGCAAGCCTTTTTTCGGTTTCTTCATAAAGTAATGTAATACCCGATATTTTCTTGATACCACTCAATACCATTTTATGAAGAAAATCATTGACAAGATCTCTTAGTTCAGATAAGGCTGAAATTTCCGTATCAAGTGATTCAAGTTTATTCACAAACGCTTGAATCAATGCCTCCGTGCTTTTGCTTTTGAATATAACGACCATATCTTTAATAGGGATTTGTAATTTGCGTAAAATAATAATTTGTTTCAACCGTTCAAGTGCAGCAGGATCATAATAACGTTGGGTTCTATTGTCAGGATGGTTACTCCATAAAAGTCCCACCTCTTCATAGTATCTTAGTGTCCTACTTGATATACCGAAGTTGTCAACAACTTCATTTATTCTAATTAAATCCAAAGACATCACCACCTTTCCACTATTATATTAGTTGACGTAGGGTCAATGTCAATCATATACTTCTAGATACTAAAAATAACATTTCTGCTGCTTAACGAGGGTGTCTGGGTCAGTTTGAAGATATATACAGGATGCACCTGCTTATTTGGATAAGTTTAGTGCTGCTTTTGAAAATGAAGATATAGAAGGAATGAAATAGTTTTTACTGCTTCTAACAAATACATTTGCTGTAAAATTTACAGTATTATTTTACAGCAAATAGAGGTATAATAGTAATATAAAAAGTATGGAGGTGCTATTATGCCAAATATTAAACCTGTATCTGATTTAAGAAATTACAATGAAGTATTAAAAGATATAGCGGAAGGAGAACCTGTTTTTTTAACTAAAAATGGACGTGGACGATATGTCATTATTGATATGGTAGACTATCAAAAACAAGAAGCAACACTTAAGTTATTATCAAAACTTGGGGAGGCTGAAAAAGTAATCGAAACAGGTGAGCAGTGGCTTACAAGTGATGATGTAAAAAAAGAGTTAGGATTATAATAAGATGTATACATTGAAACTTAATCCAAAAGCACTTGAAGACTTGAAAGCTATTAAAGCATATATAGCTGAAGAGCTTGAAAATCCTACTGCAGCTAGTCAAACTATCCTTTCTATTATTGAATCTTATGAACGTCTAAAAGACTTTCCTTCACTTGGAGGGAGTTTATCTACTAAAATAGATGTTAAAACAGACTATCGTTTTTTAGTTTCTGGGGAGTATATTATCTTCTATAAGTTTGATAATCATTACGTTTATATTTATAGAATATTGTATGGAAAAAGAGACTATCTCAACATTCTTTTTAAAGAGAATGATAGGTTACATTAAGACACTTACTTAACAGTAGGTGTTTTTTTATACGCAGAATAGATCTAAATGGGAGGAGGTGACAGATATAGCTAATAAGTGTAAAGGGATTATCATTGAAGTTGGTGGTGATACCAAGCCCCTTGTGAAGGAACTTAGTGAAGCTAATAAAACCAGTAGAAGCTTACAATCAGAGCTAAGAGATGTAGAAAAGCTCCTAAAGCTTGATCTATGAAATATAGAATTAGTTATTAAAGTTATCTTGATTATGTATACAGCATATGAAATTTTGTAACGCCTGTTAGGTTTATAGGAGTTATAGAACCTATTTTAGCTTGTGAAATTAGAAGGTTGGTAGACTATAAAACACAATATTTTCTTAGTGCTGTTTTATGCAATTAATAGGCAATGAGTCTAAACTAATAATGAAGTTTGAACTTTATAAAGGATTAGAAGATAGTAGCAAGCAAGATGAAGGATAGTTAGCATTAGCAAAAAATGTTGTTGATTAGAGTAGCTAAAGAGCATAAGAACACCTGAGATGAAGTGGTTTATGATGCTTCGGATTGTAATAGTAATTGAAGCAATGATTACATATCTAATAAAGTAGTGTCAGTTGTTCATGTAAAAGATAATAATGTAACTAGCATTAAAAAAGTCAAAATAAAAAAGAAAAATAACTTCATCAAAATCGTTGCAGTAGAGCTGCCTAAAAAGGGGAAAGTAAAGATAATAGGGTGTTATTCCGAAAAGACTAGCAATACCTACGATGCATTTGTTTTATTTGATTATATAGGCGATAAGTATGTGAATTTAATAACGAAACACACGAAGAAGACGAAAAAGGTAGAATATATATTGTTTGTATTTTCTAAATATTTAATATATAATTGTAATATGATGTAAAATTATATTATTTTAATTCCTATCTATTAGTAAATATTAGATAAAAGTAAAATTACTTTTATCTAACGTATAACTTCTATTTTATTCAATAAATATAATCAGAAGGAGAGAACTTTATGTCGTATGTACTTTCATTACAACAACGAGAGCAAGCCGGTTCTGATTCATACAATAGATTTGAATATCAAGTCCATTGGGTTGTTTGTCATATTATAAGTAAACTTCAAGATGGTGCAAAATGTATCGTATTTTGCGAATTTCATGATGATATGGTAGAGTTTTCTCCCGATAGTCAACAATATCAGTTTTTTCAAGTGAAGACCAAAGAAGAATCTTCGGATTGGACAGTCGCCGAAATGTCAAAACGTGAAAAGAAAAAAGGTGGCGGATACAAGAAATCCTTTTTAGGGTTTATCTTTTATAACTTTTTAAGCTTTGGGACAGAATGTACTCATTGTCATTTTGTGTCAAACAATGATTATGATGAAGATATTAGGTTATGGCAGTCATATATTGAGGATGAAAAAGATGTTCAGCTAGAAAATATTACCTTATATCAAAGAATTAAAGACAGAATTAAAGATGAATTCTTAGATGATATGCCCAGTAATTTTGATTCAGTTTACTGCAAATTTATACACAATACTTTTGTACATAAGTCAGAATTACAATTAACAACATATGAATCACAAACTATGGGAAAGTTTTTTAATCACTTAGCAGATAAAAATATTCCCACCAATACAGCTAATCTTATTTTTCAGCAATTACTAAGCGATGTGAGAAAAAAGAGTAAAGAAAAAATAAAAACGCCGATTAGCATGAAAAGTTTGGTTGATAAAAAGGGTGTAGTAATTGGGCAAATAAGCAAAAAGATAGATGGTAATATCGGAAAAAGCGGAAACTATGATGCATTTCATAAATACTTGCAGACCCAATCTTTTTCAGACAAGCAACTTTATCGTATAGAATCAGCTAAGACACTTCACGATACAAGGTGGCTAGATGTTAGCGATGTTAAATATCAAGAAATTGTAATTCTATTGAGAAAAACGATATCTATGTACTTTGAGGCATTAGGAGAAGATATAGATATTGTTGAATTAAAGAATGTATGTATTCAGGTATTACAAAAAGATAACCTTCTGTCAGATTCACTTGATGAAACATTATTTGAGGTGTTGTATTATGAGCAAAAATTTAATCGAGGTAATTAAGCTGGAGCAGAAATATAGACTTTTAATTAGAAATCTACGAAAACAACAGGAGGAAAAAAATAATGAAAAGGCTAACGATAAAAAAACTGATAGTAATCAGTCAAAGTGAGTCGCGCTCGTTAGAGGTTTCTTTTGAGGATGGGCTTAATATCATTTTAGGTGGAAATAAGACTGGAAAATCCTCAATTATTAAAAGCATATTTACTACTTTGGGATGTGAATGCAAAAGAATAGAAAATGATTGGAAGAAGCTAATTTCTTCTTATTTGCTGTTTATTAAATATGGAAATAAACAGTTCTGCATTGTTCGTGAAAATAAAAAGTTTAGGATTTTTGAAAATAATAACAACGATTATTCCTGTATTATTGAAACCGAAGCTTTCCATGAATATAGTAATTGCTTAATGAATATTTTTGAAATCAAAATGCCCTGTATTTCTAATGATGGAAAACAGTTCAATATAACTCCACCGTTACTTTTAAGATTTCAATATATTGATCAAGATGAAGGTTGGAGTAAAATAGCGGATTCTTTCAGTAATGTTGCTTACATCAAAGATTGGAAGGCAAACACCAATAAGTATGTATGCGGATATCTTGATGATAGATATTATGAACTTCAAACACAAAAAGTAGAAAACATACTTGAAAAAGATAATAAAACGAAAGAGCTAAACCATAATCAAGGTTTTGTTTCTCGTATTGCTTCTACGTTGACTCAAGTTGAGAATATTGATTCCATTGAAGAAGTTACTGCAAATGTTGAAGTGTTACTTGCTAAAGCAGAAGAATTGAGAAAAGCACAATTTTCTATCAAAGTGGAAATGGCTGTTCTTGAAAATGAAATATACATTAATCAACACAAATTGCACATTGTAGAGCATAATCTTACGGAAACAAAAAAGGATATTGAATATGCAATGAGTCTGAAAGATGAATTGGTATGCCCTATTTGTGGAACTACTTATTCCAATGGATTAAATGAGCAATTAAATATAACTTCAGATTATGCTCACTGCGAAAAACTTAATACACAGCTAGTTAATAGCTTATTTGTTTTTATGCATAGTTTAGAAGAATTTAAAGAAAAATACGATAGAGTATCTAATGAACTTTATTTTATTGAACAGCAAATACAAAAATCTCAAGAATTATTGACGTATTCATCATTCTACAAGAATAAGGGACAATATGAAATATATGAATCGTGTAAGAATCAGCTGAAAGTTATTGAAGATGAGATAGATTCTTATGTTTCTAAAATTGCACTATTGGACGAAAAAATTAGCAAAATGAAATCAAAAGAGCGTTCAAAAGAAATACGAAGTGATATTGAAGGATTTTGTAGTATTTTAGCTGAGGCGATAAATATTCCTAAAACATTTATAAAATTAAGAGATTTTGTACAGGTGATAGACCGTACTGGTAGTGAAACTTCAAGATTAGTTTATATGTATCAATCTGCATTATATCTTTACAATTTAAGTAAAGCATATAGTCCGTTTAATTTTTATGTAGTTGACACGCCTAATCAACAAGGTCAAGATGCTGCTAATTTGCAGAGTATATTTAAATCATTAGAGTTATTTTTATCAGATGAAGGGCAAGTAATTGTTGGAACAGAAAGAAGTACTGGATTAGAAGAAAAAGCAAGTAATGTAATCAACTTAACGGAAAAACGAAGATGTTTAAATAACACGAAATATAGAGCGCATATTGAACTACTTGAAAGACTACAAAAAATAGCTATTGATTGGTATAAAAAATAGTATCAATTTCTACTATATCTGTTTTTTATACCATATTTTAATTTCTATAGTATCACTGATACACTACTGTTTAGTTACTAACTAAAATTTCCATTGACTTATACTTCTAAAATGTGCTTTACAGATTCAAACTGATAATTGCTATATTTATCCAATAAAAGTAGATGCATTAAGGGTATAAATAGTTGGATTACTATTCAATTTTCCATAATCTAGGCGCTGCTAAATAATGCCACCTTGTAACATTGCATCTTAGTCACACGTTTGAGTAGCTTGTTTTTGATTTTACGCTTCAAACTGATTAAGC
>JAEZJJ010000116.1 GCA_023436395.1 Bacillota bacterium
ACAAGATAAGATTTCCCATCCGAAAGGAGTAAGACCCCTTAGAGACTATGAGGTAGATAGGCTTAGGCTGTAAGTGTAGTAATACATTCAGGTACTAAGTACTAATGGTTCGAGGGTTTGACCTAAATAATAATAACGGTTAAACAAAAGGTTGTAGTATTTGTTTTTGAAAGTATAAGAGATGAGAGCACCCGAAAGGGTGTTTTTTTGTATTTAAAAGTATAAGCGGTAGCGCATACTTTTAAATACACCGAATTAAAGCGTAAGGGCAAAGGAGATGGAGTAAGAAGTATCATTATATAAGGGACAAGTCACTGAAGAAGGTGTTTTTTGTGAAAAATAATAATAATAGCCAACAGACATATTAAAGACTATAATTATATTGAAATTAGTAAGTAAATTTTAAAAAATAATAAAAATAAGTTCACTATATCGTTTGAATTACAATGTAGAAGGGGATGATAAATTACAATAGTTTGGACAACTTTCTAAGATTAAGATATCCCTAGGGTTAACCTATACTTCTAATACTTCATATGTTATATGTATAGGAAAAAGCTTATATTATAAATACAATGATGAAATAAGTGAATATGATTTAGAAACTCTAAAATACAAAGGGAATATAATTTTAGACAATAAATAACATTTCTTAAGTAATCCTATAGGAGGAGCTGCATGACTACATATCAAAATCCAATATTACCAGGTTTTTATCCAGATCCATCAATTTGTAGAAAAGATGATGATTTTTATTTAGTGAATTCTACTTTTGCTTATTTTCCCGGTGTACCTATTTTTCATAGTAAGGATTTAGTACATTGGAAGCAAATTGGGAATATAATTGACCGAAAAAGTCAAATGAGTTTTATTGGAGAAGGCTATTCACAAGGAATTTATGCCCCTACTATTCGGTATCATAATGATGTATTTTATATGATTACTACCAATGTAGGTGGATGTGGTAATTTTTATATGACAGCTACATCACCAGAAGGACCTTGGTCTGATCCAATAGTGGTAAAAGCTCCTGGATTTGATCCTACTCTATTTTTTGATAAAGATAAGGCATATTATTTAGGAACAAGAGAAAAAGAACCAGCTATATCAAGATATAGTGGAGATAATGAAATATGGTTACAGGAATTAGATATACAAACAGGAGAATTATTAGGAGAGCCATGTGTCATATGGGAAGGTGCTGTTAAGGATGCAGTATGGCAAGAAGGACCTCATATCTATAAGAAAGACGATTATTATTACCTATTAATAGCTGAAGGGGGTACTGGCTTACAACATGCTATTATGATTGCAAGGAGTAAAAACTTATTTGGACCCTATGAAAATAATCCATCTAATCCTATATTAACTCATAGGCACTTAGGGCGTTACACATCTATTATGTATGTAGGGCATGGTGATATGGTACAGGCACCAGATGATAGTTGGTGGATGGTATTATTGGCATCGAGACCATATAATGGACAGTATAGCAATATGGGAAGGGAAACATTTTTAGTACCTGTGACATGGGAAGATGGATGGCCAATCATTAATAAGGGTAAAGGTTGTGTTGAACCTGAGATGGAAGCACCTAAATTAAGCACAGATAAATATATACCAGAAAATGTTTGTGACCATTTTGAAAAGGAAACCTTAGATTTTAAATGGATGTGCCTAAGAGCACCTAGTGAAGACATGTATAGTTTAACAAGGCGCAAAGGATATCTAAGTTTAAAACTTAGACCAGAGACTATTTTTGAAAAAAGTAATCCTACCTTCATTGTAAGAAGACAACAACATATTAATTATAGAGTAAGTACAGTATTAGAGTTTACACCAGAACATGAAGCAGAAACCGCAGGGATAGTGCTTATTCAAAATGAAAATTTTAATATTCGTTTTGAAAGAAGAATGCTAGAGGGACGACAAGGGATAGTAGTGACAAGAAGAAAAGCAGGTATTGATGAAGTTGTGGGGAAATGTTTATATGATAAACAAAAAATATATTTATCTATCATTGCAGTAGATGAAAAACTTGATTTTTACTATGGAGAAGATGAGAGTTGTAGCAACCTATTAGCAGAAGATGTAGATGCAACTATACTAGCCTCTGAAGTAGCAGGAGGATTTGTAGGTACTTGCATTGGGATGTATGCTAGTAGTAATCATATTCAAAGCCAGCAATATGCAGATTTTGGTTGGTTTGAGTACATAGGATTAGTAAGATAGCTGCACTTAAAAGATACTAGAAGAGTTAATAAATTAATAATAAAAAAGCATGAGTTATTATCATTCTGAAGGTAATACTCATGCTTTTTATTAGCTAGAATAAATGTCTCTAAATTTTGTAGGAGTGCTGCCCTTAACGAGTTTAAACATTCTTATAAAGGCTGATTGATTTGAAAAGCCTGATTGTAGTGCTATTTCAGTAATAGATAAATCAGGGTCAATTAAAAGTTGTTCTGCATAAGCTATACGTTTTTGTGTAAGATATTTATAAAAAGTAGTATTAGTATATTGCTTAAATAAACGAGTAAAGTGATATTTGCTAAATCCAGCTAATTGAGCCACATTATCTAGCGATAAGTCTTCTGTACAATGCGCTGTGATATATGTACATATTTCCATAAAGCGTTCAATATACTCTTTTTGCATCTTAGTAGTATTATCGTTATGTTCCGAGTGTAGAGATTCAGCACGACCAACACAAACGAGCATTTCTAATAATTTAGAATAAATAATTAGTTCTGACAATAAATTATTGCTATTATATTCATCATAGATATCAAAAAGTTTACTTTGTAAAATAGCATGAAGTTGAGGGGCGTTAGTACTAGTAATTATGAGGGTGGGTGACATAAGGTTGAGAATAGGGTCCAGTTTATTAAGTTCACGTAGAACTGTAAGCTCAGCTTGGAAGATAAGACGTCTACCATAGGATGGTGATTTCAATTCATGAATAACACCAGGACAAATAAATATAATGTCTGAAACATTAAGCTTATGCACTCTATTCCCAACATAGATAGTGTAATCATTAACAATAGGCATAATGATTTCAAGTGGCGTATGCCAATGGGCAGGGTAGTCTTCTTCTACGCTATTATCATATAGTCGTATATTTGTATTAGATTTATAGTTAACAGTTTCATGTATACCTTGTAAATGCTCAATCATATTTGTACCTCCTAAGGGTTGGGTGCAAAGAACAATTCACTATATATACATGGTAAACAATTTATTGGCTTAAATCAACAGTCAATATATTGAGTATTGATGTTCATAAAAGGTAGAATATGTATAAAGTAACAAAAAAATAGCAATATTTAATAACAAATTGGCAATTTTTTAGTAGACAATAGAGTGAATTTTTGATAAATTCAATGCAGAAGCATATAATTAATACATGAAAGAACAATAATTAATCATGAAAGAACAATAATTAATGGGGGGCAAACAATATGAAGAAAAAATTAATTACGGCATTATTAACAACTAGTGTAATGTCCACAATATTTAGTGGTTGTAGTGTTTCTACATCTACTGGCTCTACAGCAACAACAGATGCAACAACTAAGTCAGAGAGTAAAGCTCAAGATAAGGCTACTGGTGAAGAAGTAGAAATCACATGGATGTTTTGGGATGATTTAGAGGCAACACAGGATTTAATTACTCAAGGCTATAAACAAGTTATTGATCGTTACAATGAAGAGTATGAGGGTAAATATCATGTTAATGTAATTACAACAAATTTAGATGAATACCCAACAAAATTAAATGCTTTAGTAGCAGCAGGAGATATACCTGACGTATTTATGTGTGATCCAGGCCCAATGATGACACGATATGTTGAAGCTGGTGCAACAGCAGATTTAACAGATATCTTACAAAACCAAGAATCAGAGTGGTATGGAACCTTTAGTGATGGTATTTATGAAAGATTAACATATGATGGAAAGATTATGGCAGTACCTACATGTTTTGCAGCAGCATGTGTATTCTATAATACAGAAATCTTTAAAGAAGTTGGCGTTGAAGTGCCAGAAACTTATGATCAATTAATTGATGTTTGTAAGAAAATTAAAGATGCAGGTTATGCACCTATTTCTTGTTCAGCAGGTACTGCATGGTGCTTAGGAATGATTGGAGGTTACTTATGTGATCGTGAAGGTGGACCAGACAATCTAAAAGGTATTAATGATGGTACTCTTGATTGGACTAATGAAACATTTATTAATGCTGGTAAAAAACTCAAAGAATTATCACAGTATTTCCAAGAATCAGCAGCAGGAGATGCTAACGATATTGCAACAGCACATTTCTATAATGGAGAAGCTGCTATGTTAGTTCAAGGTTCTTGGGCAATTGGTCAAGTAAATGGTAGTAACCCAGAGTTTGAAGAAAAGTGTGGTGTATTCCGTTTCCCTGGTATTGAAGGGGGAGCAGATCCTAACCGTATGATTGTTAAAACAGATAACCTTTGTATGAGTTCTAAAACAGAACATCCAGATGCTTGTATTGCATTAATGAAGATGTTTACAGATGATACATCTCAAAAATACATTGCTGAAATTGGTGGAAAGATTCCTGTAACAAATGTTGAATTTGATTTAGATAAAGCACCAAATCAATTAAAATTTATTCAAGACATATTATCAAAAACAACAGGTACACTTGGCTTCTATAATGAATCTCTTATAAATGCTGAAGCTGGAGATACATTTAATAATGCTTGTGTAGAGATTTTCCTTGGCACAGCAACACCAGAACAAGCATTCCAAAAAGTACAAGATTATTATGATAAGAAAGTAAGAAATAAATAATATATTGCTTAAAATAACTAATATATGACAAATAAGGAAGATTAAATATGGGGTGAAAACCCCATATTTAATTTAAAAGTATCCCAAAATGATAAGGAGAGGATTTTATGGAAAGACTCTTAAGAAATAAGAAGGCGATCGCATTTTTTATAGCACCTGCACTTATATTATTTGTGTTTGTATTGTTTATCCCTATAGTTCAAGTGATATGGTATTCATTTTGTGAGTATAGTGCATTAGGTAAACCTGAATTTATAGGATTTGATAATTATACTGAAGCACTATTTGATGATGAAGTCATGCGCATGGCATTAAAGAATTCAATATTTTTTATGGTTTTTTCTGTTGTTTCTCAACAAATCATAGGGTTGCTTTTGGCAGTATTATTAACCAATATAAAAAAGGGGAGAAATTTCTTTAAAAATATTTACTATCTTCCTTGTGTCTTATCATCTGCAGCATTAGGTTTATTATGGGCGTTTATGTTTAATCCTAAAATGGGAATTAATCAGATTCTGGCTGTTTTTGGAATTAAGGGACCTATGTGGTTAGGGGATGTGTCTGGGTTCATTTCCTTACCTATGTGGGTTATTGCATTCATTGCGTTATGGCAATATGTAGGGCAAAACATGATGTTGTATATGGCACAAATTATGGGCATTTCTACGGATATGTATGAGGCTTCATATATTGACGGTGCCTCTAAAGCAAAATCATTTCTTTATATTACCTTACCATTAATCAAACCAATGATGATTACATCTATATCATTAAACTGCATAGGATCATTAAAATTCTTTGATTTAATTTATAGTATGACGCAAGGTGGACCAAATCATAACTCAGAAGTACTAGCAACGCATTTGTATAATGAAGGATTTAGATATTTTAAATATGGTTATTCAAGTACGATAGCTGTTATTTTGCTATTACTATGTTTAATAATTACTTTCATTATTAATAAATGTATTAAAGTTGAAAACTATGAGGTATAGGAGGAGTACAAGATGAGCCAAGTAGATACTATATCAAAAAAAGAAAAAGCTAGTATGATGAGTACGGAAAAAGCTAAGAAACCTATTTCTCCAGTGCAAGTTCTAATATACATATTTTTAAGTTTGATTGTAGTTGTGTATGTCTATCCTATATTATGGATGGTAAACGTTTCTTTAAAAACAAATACAGAGGTATTTAAGTCACCTTTTACATTACCAGAAGTTTTGCAGATAGGAAATTATATCTTTGCTTGGACTGTTGGAAAACTGGGTATAGCCACATTAAATTCCTTTATGGTTAGTGTGGCCTCATTAGTAATCAGTATGGTTTTCGGTTCCATGGCAGCTTTTGCAATTGCTAGAATGAGGTGGCGTTTAGCAAGAGGGACCATGACCTTTTTCTTACTTGGAATGATGATACCAGTGCACTGCGTACTCATTCCACTGTTTGTACGATTTACAAAACTAGGATTAACAAACTCTTTAGCCGGGCTTATTATTCCATACGCTGCATTTTCATTACCATTAACAATCTTTTTGTTAGAGGGATTTTTTAGGAGTATGCCTGGAGAAATTTTTGAAGCAGCATGTATGGATGGTTGTAACATTTATCAGTGCTATTATAGAATTGGATTACCACTTGCAAAGACAGGATTTTTTGTTGCAGGATTGATGACTTTTGTAGCAAACTGGAATGAATTACTTTTGGCATTAGTTTTTATATCAGATGCTAATAAAAAGACACTACCAGTTTCGCTAACTTATTTTGTGGCGCCGTATTCGACAAACTATGTTCAGATGTTTGCAGCTATTATTATAGCTATTTTACCAAGTACCTTAGTGTATTGCATGTTCAGTAATCAGATTGTAGAAGGTTTAACTGTAGGTGCTGTTAAGGGTTAAGATTATAATTAACTAAGTGTATAAGAGTGAGTGTCGTAAAACTATAAAATAGTTTTGTGACACTCATTTACTATCTATAAATACATAATAAAATAGAATAGAGAAAAACAAAAATATTGAGATAAGTATCTTTAATTAAGAGGGAATATGGTACACTATTAATAAGAATGAAATGAGGGAAGGGGGACAAAAATGTTTTTTTCAAATAAGCAATTACTAGTATTTATTGTGTATTGCAGGTGAAGGTGATAACAAAATACTTAGATAGAGAATATATTTGAATGGCTACACTAGGAGTACTGATAGTAGGGGCTATTATTTACAATATAAAGATAGCATTAGCTGTTAAAAAGCCGAAGTAATTTATTAAATTGCTTTTTCCTTTTAGGAGAGGACATTATTTAATAACAGATGGTAGAGATGGTAAAAAATGTGCAGGCATCAACTATCATTATAAGGCCAATATACATACTGAAAAAAATACAAATACATCTATGCGATTTGCTGTAGATATTGTTTTAATAGATAAAAAGGGTAGGACAGTAAGTAGTGGATTAACTGATGATAATAGGGACTATAAAATATTTCATGAACCAGTATATAGTCTCTGTGGAAGGAAGATTATATAAGTTGTAAGCGATAGTAATAATAATAAACCATTTTCTAAGAAATATCCTTATAACGTAGGGAATCATATTGTTATCAAAAAAGGTGAGTATTATATCGTAATAGGACACCTAGAAAAGAACAGTATCAAGGTTAAAGTAGGAGAAAAAGTTCAGATAGGACAATTCTTAGGGAGTGTAGGTAACTCAGGATTAACCCCAAGGCCTCATATACATATGCAGGTATCGAAGGCAAAGGATGAACTTTACTGGCAGGGAGAGGGCATACCAATTGCTTTTAATGGGTACTTTTATCCTATAAAAAATAAAATAATTAAAGTTAGATAATACTAGAAAATGAAGGAGAATAAGTAGAAGATTTAGTGAGTATTTAATATTTTAGTACTCACTAAATTTTCTACGATGTTGTTTTAAGATAAAGTCTTACAAGTTTACCGAAAAAGTATTGACATAAGTAAACAACCAATATATACTACTTACATAAGTTTTATTTATAGAATAAATGATACGCAAATATGCGCGAGTGGCTCAGTTGGTAGAGCATCTCCTTGCCAAGGAGAGGGTCGCGGGTTCGAGTCCCGTCTCGCGCTTACTAAATAAAGAGAGGAAATCTAGAGTATATCTGGGTTTCCTCTTTTTTGTTAATAATTGATAATCTTGTTTTTTTATTAGTGATATAGTAGCTTTTTAGTATATAGGATTTTAAATATTTATGTTAGTGTAAAATTATTGTAGGAAAAATTTAAAAAAGAGATTCATCCTTTTGGTATAATGAAATCGCGAAACAACATCAAACAAAAGGAGAATCTCTTATGGAACTTATTATAAAGGATTTCATGAA
>JAEZJJ010000002.1 GCA_023436395.1 Bacillota bacterium
CTGCCTTACAAGCAGGGGGTCATAGGTTCGAGCCCTATAGCGACCACTTATATGGCGGAATAGCTCAGTTGGCTAGAGCACACGGTTCATACCCGTGGTGTCGGGGGTTCAAATCCCTCTTCCGCTATTAAAGCACTTAGATTTATTCTAGGTGCTTTTTTTATATAAATAAATAATACATTATCTTTATGAGAATTACAAGAAAAAATGGAATAAACTGGATTTCAGTACATTAACTTTCTGACGTCTCTAGACAATACATATAATTGCATATAAATAAGCAAAGAGGTGAGGAATTGGATATTGCACATTATAAAGCCTCATATTGGAAATAATATTGATATTGCGATATAATAGTAAAGAATCCGAAGGGGTTCTTTTTTTATTAAGGATGATGGAGCTAATAGAATGAAAAGAATATATATATCAGATTTAGATGGTACATTGTTAGACAATCATAAACGAATTTCAAATTATACAAAGGATAAGCTTAATGAACTGATTAGCCAAGGGTGTAAGATTTCTGTTGCTACGGCAAGAACACCTGCAACTGTGGAAATACTTTTAGCAGGTATTCAGATTCAGGAACCTATTATCTTAATGAATGGTGCAGTCATCTATGACCTAGAAACTCATACTTATCTAGATATCGAATTTATAGAGCAAGAGGTTGTAAAGAAGGTATTGAACCAATTAGGATATTTGGTGAAGTCAAGTTTTATTTACACAATTAATGATAATAAGCTTGTTGTATACTATAATGAACTAGAGAATAAACATAAAGAAAATTTTTATGAGGAGAGACAGGGAACACCTTATAAATCTTTTATGAAACAAGGCTTAGTAGGGTATAATAATGTTGCCTATTTTGTATTTATGGATGTAGAAGAAAAAGTACGTCAAGTATATGAAACCATTAAAGATATAGAAGGAATTGCCCTTGTCATGTATAGAGATGTTTATAGTAAGGACGGGTATATTCTAGAAGTTTATAGTCATAAAGCAACTAAAGGAAACGCTATTCATAAATTAAAGAAAAGTGATTATGATGAAGTAATCTGTTTTGGAGATAATTTAAATGATATAGGTATGTTTATGGTTGCCGATGAAGCCTATGCTGTAGAAAACGCATTAGAAGAAGTGAAGGCATGTGCAACGGGTATGATAGAGAGTAATCATCAAGATGGTGTGGCAAAATACATTGAGTTACATTATAGGAAATGTAAAGGAGAATAATAAGAGATGTTAAGAATAGGTATGGGATATGATGTTCATCAATTGGTAGAAGGAAGAAAGTTGATTATGGGTGGTGTGGAGATTGAGCATTACAAAGGTTTATTAGGCCACTCAGATGCAGATGTTTTAGTACATGCTATTATGGATGCCCTTATTGGGGCCATCGGGGAAGGAGATATTGGAAAGCACTTTCCTGATACAGATGAAAAATATAAAGGAATTAGCAGTATATTACTATTAGAGCATGTGAAACAACTTTTAGATGAAAAAAAGGCAGTCATTCATAATATTGATGCAACTATTATTGCGCAAAAACCTAAAATGGCACCACATATTATTACAATGAGACAGAATGTTGCAAAGGCATTAGGCATTGAAGTGGGTCAAGTGAATATTAAGGCAACAACTGAAGAAAAACTAGGGTTTACTGGTGAAGAAAGAGGCATTTCAAGCCAAGCTATTGTATTAGTTGATATGTAAAATGAAGGAAGTAAATAAGTGCATTATAATAGAGCAGAAATATAGGTAAATAATATGGAAACAGAAGAAATTAACTTAAGGTTACTTAATTTTTTAGCAAAACAATATCCAACAACAGATCATGCGGTTACAGAAATTATTAATTTGCAGGCAATTTTAAACTTGCCTAAAGCAACAGAGCATTTTGTATCTGATATTCATGGTGAATATGAGGCGCTTTCTCATGTATTACGTAATGCATCAGGCGTATTAAAGTCCAGAATAGATGAAATTTTCATCAATGAAATGTCTGAAAAAGAACGACGTGCACTAGCAATTTTAATTTATTATCCAGAGAAGAAAATGGAGCAAATCGTAGAAATTGAAGAAGAAATGGATGAATGGTATCGTATTAACTTATTACGTGTCATTAGATTGTGTAAGGTTATTTCTTCTAAATATACCCGTTCAAAGGTAAGAAAGGCATTACCAAAGGATTTTGCCTATATCATGGAAGAACTATTAAATGAGCAGGTTGATACCCCTAATAAGGAACAATATTATTATGAAATTGTAGATCGTATCATTAGTTTGAATAAGGCAGAAGCTTTTATGTGTGCTTTTTGTCATTTGATTCAGAGGCTTGCTATAGGTCACCTCCATGTTTTAGGAGACATTTTTGATAGAGGCCCCCGTGCTGATAAAGTCATGGATATTTTACAGCAATATCATTCATTAGATATTCAGTGGGGAAATCATGACATCGTGTGGATGGGTGCTGCTGCTGGGAGTGAAGCTTGTATAGCCAATGTTATTAGAAATGCTTGTAGGTATTCTAATTTAGAGACATTAGAAGATGGTTATGGCATTAATTTATTACCTTTGGCTACCTTTGCCTTAGAACAATATAGGAATCAAGACTATAGTCTATTTATACCTATAGTAGAGCATGATTTAGAGAATAAGCAAGAGGATGTTAGATTAGTGGCACTGATGCACATGGCTATTACCTTTATTCAATTTAAGCTTGAGCATCAAGTTATCCAAAGATGTTTTGATTCAGAGATGAAGAACAGGAATTTATTAGATCAAATCAATTATGAGGACTATACAATTCATGTAGGAGATAAAAAATATCAGCTAAATGTAGATGTATTTAAAAATATCAATCCAGAAGCACCATATGAGTTAACAAAAGAAGAAATAGAGGTCATCAATCGTCTTAAAAGCTCCTTCTTACATAGTAATAAGTTACAGGAGCATATAAAATTTTTATTTGCAAATGGTAGTATGTATAAGGTATATAATGATAATTTATTGTATCATGGATGTATTTTGCTAACCAAAGAAGGTGACTTTAAAGAAGTATATTTAGATGGAAAGGCTTATTCAGGTAAGGCCTATCTGGATTATTTAGAAACTGTAGTGAGAGAAGGATACTTTAACTTAACAGATAAAGAAGCTAAAATAAAAGGTATGGATATGATGTGGTATCTATGGTGTGGGAATAATTCTCCTTTATTTGGAAAACAAAAGATGACAACATTTGAAAGATACTTTATACAGGATAAAGAGACTTGGAAAGAACCTAAAAATAGCTACTATGAATATTTAGATAATAAGCAAATAGCAAATAATATATTAGTTGAATTTGGAATTGATAATGAAGAAGCTCATATTATTAATGGACATGTTCCAGTTAGAGTGAATAGAGGAGAAAAGCCCATTAAGGCAGGTGGTAAGATTATTGTTATTGATGGAGGATTTACTAAAGCCTATCAGAAACTTACAGGTATTGCAGGGTATACACTCATTTATAATTCATTCGGACTGCAACTAGCTTCTCATGAACCTTTTGAGGGAGTTGAAAAGGCTATTAAGTCTGAAAAGGATATGGTAACTTCTAGGAATGTAATAGAATATATACCTATACGCAAAAGAGTAAAAGATACAGATATAGGTAAGGAGATTAATGGACAAATCAAAGCGCTTATTACTCTTGTAGAATATTATCAATTAGGTTTATTAAAAGCTAAACAAGGTTAATGAAATAAAGCATAGAAATAGAGAGGTAGAAAGGAAGAAGAATTATGAAAGAAAAGGTTTATTGTCCAACTTGTAAAAAAGAGGTAGAAGTGATTGCTGCATGTGGTGCAACCAATTATTTTTGTAATCATTGTAAGAAGCTAGTTTCAAGTAAGAGTGTTTTAACTGAAGATGAGGTAAATGAAGATAAAGAATAACATAAAAACCTATGAAATAGACCCTTAGTTTAATTCATAGGTTTTTTAAATGATTTATTAAGAAGTTGTAAGCGTAAAAATTTGTTCAAAAAGTTGGTCAGAAATATTGTCTATGACTTTAAAATCAGTAGCCGCAATATAATATTTTTCAAGATCATCATGTAAAATTTTAGCGTAAGAAAGATGAGAGATGCCATCCTTAATACAGAGCTTATAACGTTTAGAAATTTGAGCAAGTTCTTTTTCATAAAGAGAGTCGATATCACTAGGAATAAGTTGCTTAGACATATCAATAGTATGATCTAGTGACTTTTCAGGAAAATATTCATGGGGAGCAGTACTATTAAATAGACAGACATCAAGTTCGGGAATAATAAGCATATCTAGTGTATCAGGATCAAAGCCACAATGATATACTTCTACATCTAAGCCCCGTAATTGAGCTGCAGCTAATACCTTTTTGAGTAAAGTTGACTTGCCAGAACCAGGCCGACCTTTAATAAAATAGCGGTTTTGTATTGGACTAATTAAATTGGCTATAAAATCAAAGGAACCTTTAGGGGTAGAAGCACCTAAAAAGCGATGGACAATAGTTCCTTTTTTAGTAAGTTGTGTAGTAATAAGTACCTCATTAATAATTTCTTGGGTTAAGGTATTCGCTTTTTTAAAGTTCATATGATCAGTATATATTCTTTCCCATTCGTCATGAATGCAGAGTGCTTCTGCAAATTTATCATAGGCTTTTGGATAACAAGCAGAAATCTCTTCTTGGAGGTAGAGAATTTCTTTCTTGTGTTGACTTAAGGAGGGGATATTCCAGGCGACACCAAGATTAATATATTCTTCAATTGCACCAGGGGCAGTAGGCTCAATAACATGAGGAGAAGTACCATCTACCATACCTAAGCTGAGAAGACGGCAAATAATACCGTCTAATGAATCAGGATCGGATGAACAGTGAATATATTCTACAGGGTATTTTTTTTCCTCTAATACATGACCTAATTTTTTCATAAGTGAAGATTTTCCTGTGCCAGGACCACCTTTTAATATATATATTTTATCTAATCCTTTTAAGTTGGATGGAAAGAAATTTTGGAAGCCTTTAGCAGAGTTGGCACATACAAAGTAATGTTTTGACGTTACAGTCATCATAGTCACTTCCTTATAAAATAGCGATTTATACCTATTATATGATAAAATGGAAGATAATGTGAAAAGAAATAAAGATGAGTTAATAGGAAAGAAGTATTAAAAAAGTCATGAAAACTTGAGCAAGAATGAGTTTTTCATGACTTTTTTTGAGCGTATTAATCTGAGTGTACCATATTTATTGAGGATAATTTAAGTTAGCATCTGTTAATTGATGAAGTACGGTATCCACATATTTTTTGGCTTCATAGTTAGCCATTGGTAAATTGAGATCTAAATAATTACCACAATCTCTTGCAGAAGCGCCTGGAATTTCATCTTGGAAGTTTGCTACAAACTCAAATAACTCAGTAATAAGAGGGGCAATATCTTTAGAACTTCTTTCCCCTTTTAAAATAAGATAAAATCCTGTACGACATCCCATAGGACCAAAATAAATTGTTTCATCTGCAAAGTATGGGTGATTACGGAGATAAGTTGCACCAATATGTTCAATAGCATGAATTTCAGCAGTATTAAGGACTGGTTCTAGGTTAGGACGCTTCATACGTAGGTCATAGGTCGTAATAGTGTATTCACCAACTGTATCTATACGAGAAACATAGATACCAGGTAGTAAATCAATATGATTAACAGTAAAGCTTGCAATTTTTTTCATTTTACACCTCTCTGTAAGTTTTTATATAAACGCAATCAATATCTTATAATAATATATTATTATAGCCTAAAAGTTGACTTTCGTATAGTGGAGAATATAGACTTTTCCCTTGATTTAGAACAAGTTGTCTGATAACATGAAATAAGATAAAAAGAAAAAAGAGGTGCACGAAATGAATGAAGAAAAAAAGGTCATTTTTAGTGGGATGCAACCATCGGGTATTATTACATTAGGAAATTATCTGGGTGCCCTTAAGAACTGGACAAACTTACAAGATGAATATAATTGTTTATTTTGTATTGTAGATATGCATGCTATTACTGTAAGACAAGAACCAGCAGTACTTAGAAAGAATGCAAGAGAGTTAATGATGCTTTATATTGCAGCAGGACTTGATCCAGAGAAAAATATTATTTATATGCAATCTCACGTCTCAGCCCATGCAGAACTTGCTTGGATATTAAACTGCTTTACTTATATGGGTGAATTAAATCGTATGACACAGTTTAAAGATAAGTCGCAAAAGCATAGTGATAATATCAATTCAGGATTATTTACTTATCCAGCCTTAATGGCAGCAGATATTTTATTATATCAAACAGATTTGGTACCCGTGGGGGTTGACCAAAGACAACATTTAGAGCTTACTAGAGACTTAGCAATTCGTTTTAATAACTTATATGGCAATACTTTTAAAGTACCAGAAGCCTATATTCCAAAGGTAGGTGCTAAGATTATGAGTCTTCAAGATCCTACTAAGAAAATGTCAAAATCAGATACAGATATCAATGCATCTATTAGTGTTATAGATGATACAGATACCATTATTCGTAAATTTAAACGGGCAGTAACAGATTCAGATACAGAAGTACGTTTTGATGAGGAAAATAAACCAGGTATAAGCAACTTAATGACCATTTATGGGGCTATTACTGGTCAAACAATGGAACAAATTCAAAATGAATTTGCAGGAAAAGGATATGGAGAATTTAAACTTAAGGTTGGAGAAGCTGTAGCAGAAGAATTAAAACCATTACAAAATCGTTTTAAAGAACTTTCAACAGATAAAGCATATATTGATGGCATAATCAAGAAAAATGCAGAAATGGCAAACTACTTAGCAACAAAGACATTACGTAAGGTTCAAAAGAAAGTAGGTTTTCCACCAATCGTTAGATAATATAGAATTAAAAATACCACGAAACTATCAATATGTTTTCGTGGTACTTTTAATTCTAGCTATAAGGCTATAGGGAATTCTTTATTCTGTTAATGGTAAAAAGCCTTTACCATTTCCGATAACTTGTGAAGTTTCAGTTACAGTCATAAATGCTTTAGAATCTACACTAAGTACAGTCTGTTTCGCCTTAGCTACTTCACGAATGCTAACAGTGGTGAAGAGAATGTATTTAGATTCAGAAGTATAAGCACCTATAGCAGGTATCATGGTGACACCACGCTGCAATTCATTAAGAAGGCAATGGGAAAGCTTCTGGGCATGTTGTTCAGTAGTAATAATATAAAGTGTACGTTTGCGATTAATTCCATCTACAACAAAGTTGGCTACTTGGCTACTTATAAACATGGTACTAATAGTAAGCACTGCAATATCGAGGCCAAAGAAATAAATAGATAACACAAGGATGATAGCATTTAAACCAAGTGTCACAGTGGCCATATTAATAGAAAAATATTTATTGATAATTTTGGCTATAATATCAGTTCCACCAGTAGAACCATCTGCTCTAAAAATAATACCTGTCCCAAGTCCGTGTAAAAAGCCAGCAACAATAAGGGTTGAAAGTGTGTTACCTTGAGTAATCACCAGTGGCGCGGTGACCTCTAGCCAAAAGGAAAGCATAAGCATACCGAATAAGCTATAGGTTAAGTACGTTTTACGAAGGAAAATAAGACCAAGTATAAAAATGGGAATGTTAAGTAAGATAACAGTAAGGCTGACTTTAGTATGAAAAAGAAAATACAGAAGGGTAGAAATCCCACTTACACCACCACTTAAAAGTTGATTAGGAATAAGTACGCCATTGGTAGCAATGGCAAGAAGTAAGGTTCCAATAAGAATACTAAAAATACGATTGTAATTAATAAAATTATTTTTCATTTAAGTCTCCTCAAGTAGTAATAATGCATCTCTTCTTAATATAAAACAGCTTTTATGAATAAGCAATATGACGTTAGTGTAAAATTATTGTAGGAAAAATTTAAAAAAGAGATTCATCCTTTTGGTATAATGAAATCGCGAAACAACATCAAATAAAAGGAGAATCTCTTATGGAACTTATTATAAAGGATTTCATGAAAAATGTCATACAAGAAATTGAAAAACTTGCAGAAAAATTAATAGCAGGTGAAGTTGAATTAGGAGCATTTGCAAATACAGTAAAAGAAAAAACAGATGAATTAGGAAGAAATATTGTTAAGGAAACGTTAGAAACAATAGATGAAACACTTGTAAA
>JAEZJJ010000026.1 GCA_023436395.1 Bacillota bacterium
AGGTAAAAAGAATGCAGTTTATACTGCAGTAAAAAATCTGAAATACTATAAAACGATTGAAGCATAAAAGAAATATACCTTAGGAAAAATCTAAGTTTAATTTTCCTACAGTAAATTGACACGATCTTAATAGTTTCTAAATTTGCTTTTTATTCTGATTTATGTTATACTATTTTCAAACAATCAAATGAGATAAAAAAGAACCGTCTTAAAGAAGGGCTTTTGATATTACGCTTAATAGCGTTGTATGGAGAGTCCTTCTTTTTTTATAAGTTTGATGGGAAGGTAGTTAGTGAGGACTGTTATTTGTAACGTTTAAGGCGACAAATAGACATAAATAAAAAGTACAAGGGGGAAATATTAAATGGAAAACATTAGTGTTCAAAAGCGTGATTTTACTGTAAAGGCTAAAAAAATGAGGCGTCTCGGAATGGTTCCGGGAAGCGTGTTTGGTAAAAACCTTCCGGAGTCCATTTCTATTCAGATGGAAGAATCTATAGCAAGCAGATTGATACGTGAAAAACGTGAAGGAAGCAAGCTTTTACTGAATGTAGAAGGACAGATGATTCCAGTGCAAATCAAGGAAAAATCTTTGGATACATTAAAAGGAGAAATTTTACACATCAGCTTCCAGGCATTAGTGGCAGATGAAAAGGTTAATAGCGTTATTCATATTTTTGTTAAAAATGATGAAAAATTTGGGGCTCAGCTAGAGAAAATGCTCATGGAAATCCCGTATACTTCTTTATCAGAAGATATGATTGATACCATTACGATTGATGTTGATAAGCTGAAAAATGGAGATGTACTTACTGTGAAAGACATTCCGGAACTTATAAGTGATAAGATTAAATTACAAGTAGGTACAGATGAAATTGTATTGCGAATCAATGAAAGGCAGCAGTAGGCACAGGTATTATTAGAAGAATAACTGTTAAGTATAAATGAAAATAGTAAAAAAGCTTGGAATGTTAACACATGAGTGTTGTGCAGGAAAAGCTTTTTTCTTTTGTGAGGAAACATATGAGTTCAAAGTAGGTATGTGGTGGGCTTGGTTGGGATTCTTAATTTGCTTTAGCATAGGGTGTGCTGCTTGTACTGGATTTTCTATTAGAAATGAAAAAATAGAAAATAAAAAGATGGCAGATGCCTTGAGAAAAATAAAAGAGGAGCAAGGTATTGTATAAGCCAGTTATTAAACTATGGAGAATGGATACTAAAAAGAGATATGGTTTTTATTACAACTGTATTGTATAATTAATTAATAGAAAAATCTGAAAATAATACAAGTAAGTTAGGTTTTATATGGGAAGAGTGTCTATAGAATGGATAATAGGGAGACGTATATGAAAAGTTTAACCAAGGGGAAGCCCTTAAAAGTAATCTTGGCTTTTGCAATACCACTTTATATTGGTCAGCTGTTTCAGCTTTTTTATGGTTTAGTTGATACACGAATTATTGGTCAAACACTAGGGGAAGCTTCACTTGCTGCTGTAGGTACCACTACTTCATTAAGTGATTTGCTTATTGAATTTTTAAATTGTTTTATTTGTGGGTTTGGTATTATAATTGCTCACTTCTTTGGGGCAAAGGATGAGAAAAACCTTAAGAAGGCCATTGGGGGGACGGTGATTCTTAGCTTAGGCATAACCATTGCTATAAGTGGAATAGGACTTGTTTTTTTGCCTCAAATTCTAGATTTTATGAATGTTTCAGAGGAGCTAAGTAGTGAAGCTTATACTTATATCAGAATCATTATTATAGGGCTTGTTGCAACCACCTTCTATAATATTTGTGCAGTCATTTTACGTGCCATAGGGGACTCCTTTACGCCGCTTATATTTTTAATCATTTCTAACATACTTAATATAGTCTTAGATTACTTTTTTATTTTACAATTACATACAGGTGTTGCTGGAGCTGCCATTGCTACTGTAATCGCTCAAGGATTATCTGCTATTTTATGCTTTGGGTATATGCAAAAGAAATACAAACTGATTTCTTTCCAAAAAAGTTATTTTGCTTTTGACAAAGCCATTTATAAAGAACTCCTTCCCACTGGCTTATCTATGGGTTTTATGATTTCTTTTGTTACAATCGGTTCACTTGCCTTGCAGACAAGCATTAATACATTAGGAACAGATATAATAGTTGCTCATACAGCTGCAAGAAAGATTACGATAATGTTTCTGATTCCTTTCTTTGTTTTAGGTACAGCCCTTGCTACTTATTGTGGGCAGAATCTGGGAGCAAAGGAGTATGGACGTATAAAACAAGGCATGAGAGATACTATTCTAGCAGCCTTGGGATGGAGTGGGATTGCTTTAGTTATTCTATTTATGTTCTCACCCTACCTAGTTCAACTGATTACGGCAAGTGAGACGGTACAAATTATTGAAACAGCCACCTTATACTTAAAGGTAAATGTGATTTTTTACTTTTTACCTGCAGTAATTTGTATCCTGAGAAATAGTATGCAAGGCTTTGGGGATACAAAAACACCCTTAATATCTAGTGTGATTGAACTTATAGGAAAAGTTATGATTGCCTATCTCCTAGTCCCTAGTATTGGGTATTTTGGTGTCATAGTATCCGAACCTATCGTGTGGTTATTTATGGTGATTCCATTAGTGATCAGTATAAAGAAAAATCCTTTTAAGAAGATGGAGGATCGTAGTACACAATACATAGATGGTGAAGAGGTATAAATGATCTAATTAGTTTCATTGTTCAATAACAATAATTGAGCACTTGCTTAATATTTTATTAAGTAAGTGCTCAATTATTGTTAGGAAGAAAATACATATATGTTGCTAGAAAGGAAGGAGATATGAATAAAAAAGATCAACCCATTTTATTGACAGCGTACCACGATAATTTGATTGCCTTTTTCGGACAGGTATCAGCACAACTGCCACAGAGAATACATTCTGAATTATACATTTCTTTTGTTTGTACCATATTCTTGACATCCAGACTCATTGGGCAATTTTTATTGCATAATCCACAAGAAGAGCATTTTTCCGGTTCGCATTTTAGCTTTAAAAATGAACAGTTGAAATGTTTTCTTATTCTGCTACCAATAATCATAAAGGGGGCTGCCCAACATACATAATGGCAAAAACCTCTTTTCCCACCGAGCATACATATAAGCAAAGCCAAAGTCAAGCAAAAATAATACACCATATACGCCTTAATATCCATCAATGAAATCCCATGATGAGCGATAGTAATATATGTAAAATCCAATTTTTTGATTCCTTCGTTAAGAAAGAAAACTAGGATAATTGCTGATAACCATGGAATCCAGATAAAGAATTTTATGAGATTCAATTTACCACCTTTTGCCTTTTTGTCAACGGCAATCATGCAACATTCTTGTAAGCCGCCAACTGGGCATAACCAGCCACAGTAAGCTCTACCGAATAATAATGATGACAAGAATAGCATTCCGAAGAACATCAGACTTCCACTTACAATCCCCTCTATTGCCCCAAAAAAAGGAATAGCTGGTGAAAAATAATCGAAAACGATTGGCAATGTCAAAAATGTAATAAGCACAATACCTCTTCTAACCTTTTGCCTCTTCATATAATATGTCACCTCTTTCCTTTTCGTATTTGCTTTACCCAAATTATGGCACATAGCCAAAGTATTACAATTATCATGCTCCAAAGTACAACAAACTTTATTATTGTCACTACGCTGGAGAATGATGCTAGCATGGGAAAATTGGATGGATAATGGGTGCAAATAAAAAGAAGCAAAATATTTTCACCTATATCCAATAAACTCCTTACAAAAGGAAGAAGATTCAGATATCCTAGTGATGAATGAATACCTACTTTCTTGGTCAGATATGTAATAAAAAGAGAAGTGAGCAGCATAAAAATCAGAATAAATAAGAAATCAACATATAGGTTTTTAATGAAGTCATTTCGTCCCATCACTCCGATTGTATCCATAAATTCCTTAAGTGAATGCATGTTGTATCCCCAGTATCTCATGTCTGGAATTTCTTGATTCATGCTTTTTATTCGGGAAGTAAGCTGATGCATTATTAGGAGAATCCCTGATAATATAAGTGATAGTGGGATGAGAAATCTTCGGTTTGCATAGTTGTCCATTTTGTTCGATATTCGTTTCATTAATTGCATATATTACCCCTCATCTACTCATAATAATCAATCTTGATCATTTTTTAAACTTCCAAGTATTAAATCCATTGATATATCATTGAAATCTTGTTCCAAGGAAAAATAGCTTATAAAATTATCCCCTGTGGATGCCATAAGACTATAATATCCCGTCATAATAAATATCAAACTAAAAGCTATTTTTTTCGGATTAATTCCTGGCTTTATGCTACCGTCCGATATACCATCAGCAATCACGCAAGCAGTCTCTTCAAATAATTGTTGATTTAGTTTCATCAATTCTCTTTGGTAAAAACTGTCCTGAAGAGCTTTTTTTTTCACTTGTCCCTGCCAGCTAATGATTTTCAACATTTGTGGATTACTTTTATATAATTCAGCTAATTGTTTACTTGCTGCACATAGCTTTAAAAAACCAGTTTTTTCGGACTGATATCCATGATTGATATGCCAAAGTAATTTATAATAAATATTATGGACAACTGCAAAATACAGTTCTTCTTTATTTTTAAAATATCTATATAGAGTACGTCTAGTAAGCCCTGCTTCATTTGTAATAATATCAATAGAAGCCGAATCAAACCCCATCCTGCCAAAAACATGCTCTGCTGACGTAATAAAGGCTTCTCTATGCCTTTCTTCATTTTCCTTCCGTGACATAATAGTATTACCTCCTAACAAATTCAAAAAGTATAACGCTAGTATACTTTTTTGGTTTTAATTTGTCAATAAAATATACTAAATTTTTAATATATCTTAAAAATTTAGTATATTTTTAAAGAATGAGTTGATACTTGATTTAATAATGTATTAAAAGTTAGAGATTTAAACAGTAAAGAAGTAGCCTGTACAAAAAAACTTTATAATTATATTAAGTATGGCCGTCTAGAGGTTATCTTGGCAATCCGTATCACAAGAACTACGCTATTTAGAGACCATGTTGCTGTACTTTACAATATGGATTTTATGTATAAGTTAGAGGTTGAGTAAGAAGTTTTTTTATTCATTAAGCGAGCTTTCACCCCATTTAGCAAGTTCAAAGAAGACATGAATTAATGTTTTACCAGAATCTGCAAGAGAATATTCAACATGAGGTGGAATTTCATTTAATTGAGTACGTTTTACAATACCTACTTGTTCAAATTTTTTCAAGGTACTTGTAAGTACAGTGTTAGTGATGCCAGGAAGAGACTTTTTGAGCATACCAAATCGAAGTGTATCATGTTTAAGAAGTTGAAAAATAAGTTTTAGTGCCCACTTGCTACTAATTAAATCTATAGAATTAGCAAGTGGGCACTTTTCGCCCTGTAAATCCATTGCTTTAATGTATTCTAAGAAGTCTACTTCTGATTTGAAAGGAAACATATATTACCTCCATAAGAAATGATTTATGAATAGTATAGCATAGTCATAGTATTATTTAGTGTACTAAGTTATAAAAAACTGCGTACTTATCATATAAAAACAGGGAGATTATAATAGATTTATTCTGTTGATTACAACAGGATAAAATAATAGGATGGGGTGAGATGAATGAAAGATTATGAGGAGAGAATTAGTCAAGGAGAGGTACTAAATATATTAAAGAAACGAAGATCTTGTCGTAAATATGCCACAACACAAATTACTGAGGAAGAACTAGAGGTAATTTTACATGCGGGTAATGCAGCACCTGTTGCTAGGAATCGTGTAGGGGATATTAAGATTATTGTAATTCAGAATAAGGATTTGTTAGATGAATTAGAAGCTACAACTAGAGAACTATATATGCAGATGGGTATGGAAATATCAGCTATTTATAATGTACCAACATTGATTATTGTTGCTATAAAAAAGTTAGAAGGAGCATATGAGAAGGGGATGTATTGTAGTGCTGCTTGCATATTAGAAAATATGATTCTAGTAGCAACAGAAATGAACTTAGGAAATGTATTTTTAACTGGTGTTACTACGGCATTGAATAGCAATCTAGGTTTAATGAATAAAATAGGAATTCCAGAAGAATATGAGGCAGCAGCAGCTGTGGCAATTGGAAAGGCAGAGGATAAATTATTAGAGAGAGACTTATCTCATATGCGTTTTGAGGTAGAGCGAAAATAAGAAATTATTCCTTATAGATCTTTATGACCATGGATAGTTATGTCTTTTGTGGACAGATTTCCATGGCCTTTTTAGCTTTTTTGAAAGACAAATTTAGGATTAAATTTTTTCTGAGTATTATAATAATAAAGAATATAATATATAATCTAAGGATGAGAATGAAGTTTTTCAATAGGAGGAGAGTAGGATGGAATTACTTTTCAGATTTGCAGAGAGAAAAGATACAGCGCTTGTATTAAAATTTATTAAAGAACTAGCAGAATACGAGAGAATGCTAGATGAAGTAGTGGCCACAGAAGAATTATTAGAGGAATGGATTTTTGATAAGAATAAGGCAGAGGTTTTATTTGCCATAGTGGATGGAAAGGAAATAGGTTTTGCTCTTTTCTTCCATAACTTTTCCACCTTTTTAGGACGAGGAGGAATTTATTTAGAGGATCTTTATGTTCAACCTGAACATAGAGGTCAAGGATATGGCAAAGCCATTTTAAAACAATTAGCTAAAATTGCCGTGGAGCGTGGTTGTGGACGCTTGGAATGGTGGTGCTTAGACTGGAATCAAGCAAGTATTGATTTTTATTTATCTTTAGGAGCAGAACCCATGAAAGATTGGACAGTCTATCGAATTGCGGGTGAGACTTTACGAGATATGGCAAAGAGAGACATTAGCAATTAAACGAGGAGGAGATAAAAATGGGGAAGGCTCTTTCAGAAATGAGTTTAGAGGAATTATGGCAGTTATTCCCGATTATTTTAACAGAGCATAAATAGAATTATAATTTAAAATAACCAAAGAGTTTTCTTGAAAAAGAAGACTCTTTATTAATAGGAGGGATAAAAATGGGCTATTTTGAATATGTGATAAAGGCAAAAATGGGAGATGTTAAAAGTATAGAATATCTTATTGACCGTTTTCAAAGTATGGCTATCGGATATGCCTATTCAATACTACATGATTTCCATAGGGCAGAAGATGCTTCTCAAGAAGCATTCATACAACTTTTTCGTAACATCCACAATTTAAAAGAACCAAAAGCATTTACTAGCTGGCTTAGAAAGCTTATATTTAACAATTGCTATCGAATACTACAACGAGAAAAGTTTGAAACCTTCTTTGAAGATGGAGAAATTACCGACTTGATTGACTACCCATATCAACATATTGAAGAGGTAGAATTAAAGACTCTCGTCAATTCTGCTTTATTACAGCTAAATGAGGGGCAGCAAGAAGTTTTTTTACTTTACTATGCATTCAACAAATCATATAAAGAAATTGCTGTTGAACTTGAAATAACAGAATCAGGAGTTGCAAATAGGTTGTATCTAGGCAAGAAGAAATTAAAAGACATTATACTTAGTACAATGAAAGAATATCTAGGAGGATATGTAATGAATAAGGAAGAATTTACTCAAAAGATTTTAAATGATATTCATAAGGTTGTTACATGGAATCATGGGCAAAATTATCTTTTTAACGGATGTATGCAATACATAATGGAGTGTTTGCATGAAAATAAAGAATATAACTATTGGTTCTTTTCTGGTGTTACAGGAGATTCGTTTACTCAAATACATAAAAAAGATTACAATGATTATGCAAATTGTCTTTCCCAAGATACATTCAACTATAAGCTTGCCAAAAAAGCTTTCGATGCATGCGGTTATGATTTTCTTTATGTGGACCAAGCGGAAATAAAAGAAAACACACAAAAATGGAAAGAAAGAATTATTGGATATATTAATAAGGGACTACCTGTGATTTCAAGAGGATATAAAGATATCTGGGGTGATTTCTGTGTTATTTGCGGATATGAGGATAATGGGGATAAACTCTTGATATTAACAGGAGATTCTGAATCACCTTCAAATTGTGAAACACTGTTAGAATTTGCTAAGTGCTTATTATTTATAGGAAACAAGATATCATCCCCCAGTTTGCCAGATGTTTATAGAAAAGCAGTCTTGCAAATTCCATCACTCATTACAATGCAGACTAAAAACGGTATAAGCTTTGGAAAACAAGGGTTTTTAGATTGGGCAGAGAGTTTTATAGATGGAAGATTTCAAAGCATAGGTATAGAAGAACTAGATTCTTGGAAAATACATGGAGCATATCTTTGCATTGCTGGAACAAATGGAGCTTCAAGAGGATTTCTCAGGAAAGCAAGAGAATTAAATCCTGATATGACATTTATTGATATTCTCATAACGATTTATGACAAACAACAAGTGTTATTTGAGGAGCTTGCTTATCATAATGGTGGTATGGAGGGAGGTTTTAATATATCACCAGAAACATTTAAGGATATTGAAAAAATGAGACCTATCAGTGAAAAAATAAAAGGGTTTGCTAGCTATTGTGATAATATATTAGATGTATTTCAAACATTATAGAGTAATCTGCAACATGAAATATGTAACATTTAAAGATACTTTTCAGTGCTCAGCTTGTTTACACCTCCTTATTTTTTATCAATATGATATAATAAAGTTTATACATGACTATACATTGAGAATCTTAAAATAAATACATTTTGGGTATATAGATTCAATGTAAAAGATGAAGATAAAAGGGGTATATACCATGAAGCATTTTATATTTTTTTTTCATATCTTATCATTTTTAACTGGATTTACTGTAGTTATTTTATCGATTCTGAGCTATATGAAATACCGACATCAGGTCATAAAAGATTATATTATTTTTTTAATAGCGCTTACAATTATTTTATTAGAACAGACCATAACTTCATATAACCTTATTAATATCGTACAGTTTACAACTTTAAATATCATATTAAATATCGTATCCTATGTTGCGGCAGCAATAATTATCTATTTTTTGCCTTTGTTTATTTATGAAATGATGGGGAAAGAATGGACAACAAAGGAAAGAAGGATTTTTCAATTCATTAGTGTATTACCTCTTTTAGGAATAATAATATACTATATAACACCCTACAAAAATTTAATCAGTATAGTGTTAAGCAGTATTTTGTTTTTAGTTATACTGTATTGTTTGTTTTTTATATACTTCAATTATAAAACAATAGTAAATAAATATAAGAAAAGAATCTTAAAGATCCTATTACTTAGTGCAGTATTATTTTTCCCTTATATGTATTTAGATACAAAAACAGAGCAAATATCATTTTTAAATCAATTGTTTCCTTATGGGATTTTATCACTTCCTTTATTTTATATGGTGTGGAATTTACTGAGCATATATTTAATAGCTAAATATTTTAAGCAGGATATAAGGATGGAAGTTAATAGTAGAGGGAAGCAGGAAGAAGAATACGATGATTTTTTTGCTAAATTTAATATTACCAATAGAGAGCAGGAGATTATTTTACTTTTAATAAAAGGATATACATATAATCAATTAGCTGAAGAACTTTCCATTTCTTTAGCTACGGTAAAAACCCATGTACACAATATATATACCAAAACAGAGGTAAAGAATAAATTTCAGTTACTTAAGCTTATGAATGAGAAGAAAATAGAGTGAAATTAAGGTATCATACAAAAGTTGTAGGAGCTTCTTATAAAATCATACCAGTTCTCGATAGTTTGCTAACACCTCCTTATGTATTATTAACAAGAGCAAAACAAAGTTAATCATACATAAGGAGGTTTTTGCATTGTTAAAGGGAAGAAGAGTTATAAAAAAGTATATTAGCATATTTATAGGGTTGATCTTGATTTTATTATCCCATACCACAATAAAGGCAGAAGTCAGATTAATTAATATGAAGGAAGTAGAGGACTTTACTGATGAATTTTTGAAACAAAATATGGAGCAATATCATGTGCCAGGTGTAGCAATTGCTTTTGTGAAGGATGATCAGGTTGCCTTTATGAAGGGGTATGGCTATGCAGATGTTGAAAATAAAATAAAAGTAGAACCACAAAAAACAGTATTTGGGATAGGGTCCATAAGTAAACTATTAACAACGACAGCTGTCATGCAGCAGGTTGAAGCAGGTCAAATCGATTTAAATAAAGATGTTAATGAATATCTGGAAGCTTTTAAAGTAAAAAATACTTTTAAAGCCCCCGTTACCATGAAGAGTCTGTTAACACATTCTTCAGGGTTTATCCAATCCAGTATAGGTATTGGAACAAGAAATCTAGACGAGATTAAGGAATTAGGAAACTATCTAAAAACAGCAATGCCTAAAGTAAAGTATGAGCCGGGGACATTCTTTTCATATTCAAATCAAGGGATGACTTTAGCAGGATATATCGTAGAATGTATTTCAAGAATTAAGTTTGAAGACTATATGAAGGAGAACATATTTGAACCACTCCAAATGAAAGATAGTAGTTTTAAGCAGCCAATTCCAGAAAATATGAAGAGTAACCAGGCAATAGGCTATGGTTATGAAGTTCAGAAACAACGCCTGTTTAGGACACCATCCATGTATTATCATGTAGTACCTGCGGGTGGATGTTATACAACAGTTGAGGACATGTCTAAATTTATTATCGCTAATCTTAATGATGGAAAGTACAAAGATAATCAGATTCTGGATAAAAATACAATGAATGAGATGCACGAGCAGCACTTTACACATAATGAGAAAATGCCTGGACAAGCTTATGGATTCTGGGAAAGCTTTGAAAATAATAAAAGGGCATTATTTCATACAGGAACTACTGATGGTTATGCAAGCCTATTATATATGATTCCAGAGGAAAAGATAGGATTTATACTTTGCTACAATTTAACATCAGATAGACTTCGCTCATCATTTTTATCTAGCTTTTTAGATACTTTTTATCCAGTAACAGAGGATGAAACAATACCAGATTTAAATGAAGATAAGGAAAGCTCTAAAAAGTATGAGGGATTATATTGGAATGTAGAAAAACCAAGAGATACGATAGATAAGATAGAGGTATTGATGTCAGAAGGATTAATTAGTGTAAAGGAGACTGGTAACGGAAACTTAAAACTTACAGATTATTATGGAAAAGCTATGGGCGAGTATAGGGAAATAGAACCAGCAGTATTTCAAAAAGTACAGGGGGAAGAAATTATAACTTTTAAGACTAAGAGTGCTAAGATAAATAGGACTTATTTATATTTTAAAAATGAGGCCCTTGAAAAAGTAAGATGGTATGAGAACCCTATACTGTCAATTATTCTGGGAGTAGTATCACTATTGATTGTAATCGTGAGCCCATTTATATGGGTAAATATTTTTATTAGAGGAAAGCTAAAAAAAGAAGAAAAAAGCTTCTTAGAAAAGTATGGAGCATATATAGGTCTTTTGTCATCAGTTTTAATAGTGATATTTTGCTTATTAACAGCCATCATTACTATGAAACTTGGGAAATATGCTTTTATGTTTGGCATCCCATTTAGTTTGAAAATGATTTTGATGATTCCACTACTACTTTGTGTCATTTCAGTAGGTTTATTAGTAACTAATGTATTAGCGTGGAAACATAATTATTGGACAAGAACAAAAAGATATTTCTTTAGCATCTTTACTGTATCTGTTATATTATTTTTGATGTGTTTAAGGTTTTGGAATATGGTATAACTAATTATTCGGTCAATTCAGACTAATTTGCAGCATATATGTTATACTAGCTATATTAGTCTTATATTTTAGTGTTTTTTAGTCCATATACCAACAAGGAGGAAAATAATGATAGAGGTAACGGATCAGGTAAAAAAGGAATTATGTGAAAAGCTTTCAATTGATTTACGAGGATTAACATATCTTGGAGGGGGACGTGAAGATTCTGATGGAACAGTTTATACATATCATGAAGGTACTAGAAAAAAGGTGCTTAAGATTTTAGCTATAAAAGAGGCAGAAAAAGAGCAACTAAGGAATCTTGAAATACGTATTAAATATGCCAATTATCTTGGAGAAAATGGAATGAAACTGGCTTACCCGCTTCATAATAAAAATGGAAATTTATATGAGGTCAGTTTAGATAATAAATATTATTATACAGCTTATATCATGGATTTTTGTGAAGGTAGTAATCCCGAAAGTAGTAAGCTGACAGATGACTTGGTTTATAATTGGGGAATACTTACTGGAAAATCACATGGGATAACTAAAACTTTCACGGAAGGTCAGGACAATCATTATTTAAACTATGAACATGAAGTAGATTTTTTTGAAAACTGGTGTAAAGAACCTGAGATTAAAAGATCTTGGATAGAAATGAAACAGTATTTAAGTAAGATGCCAAAAGGATTAGATGACTATGGCTTTATACATAATGATAACCACCAGGGAAACATTCTTGTAAATGGTAAAGAGATTACTTTAATTGATTTTGACTGTGCAGGCAGACAATTTTTTATGCAGGACATTATAACACCTGCACAAGGGATTATGTTTGATATAGTAGGAGGGATGGTATCTCCGTTTAATGATGAAGATAGATTGAAACGTTTCTTTGATCGTTTTATAAATGGCTATGAAACGCATCATCACTTAGAAGATAGGTGGTATCAAGAAATGCCAACATTTCTTAATTATCGAAGGATGTTATTATTTACTTGTATGCAGAACTGGCTTAATACAGAGCCTGAACTTAAGAAGAATTTTATAAAGAATATCTTAAATCCACCTCCATTTCATATTTAGAATAGGATAATTAGTTTCATTGTTCAATTTAAATAGGCCTGATTTAAAGAAAAGTAATAGATAAGGGGAATAGTTTGTTTTTGTACCTTTGATGTGTAGAATAAATATCATGAAAAATTACTAATTTTATAGCAATATTTATCTAATTTTATATATAATTCTGTAAAATATTATAGTAATAAGAACACATAAATGATATGATATAGATATACTATTTTAACTTAAATATGTGTATATAGATAAACAAGCTAAGAACTGTATTTATTCATATTCAACTATCTTATAGCTATAAGCAAAATGATAATGTATAGATAAAAGTTTAAAATGGTTTATCTATTCACAAATGTGGAGGGTATAATATGGATAATTCCGAGAGTGGCTTTGTAGAGAAGCGAAAAGAACCCAGATATGCCTGCGAATTAGAAGCGTTAATTAGATACGGAAGAAAGAGACTTTTTGGTCGTATTACTAATATATCCTTAAGTGGTCTAGAAATTAGAACAGATAAACAAGTAGATATGGATGAGTTTATAATAGAGTTTAAAGTAGACCAAGATATATTTGCTTTATCTTGTCAAATAGTTTCATTAATAGAAGAAGAAATAGAATCTGTAATCCATGCAAAATTTGTTATGATTCCTACGGAGACGAGGAAATATTTTGAAAACTTCTTGACATATGCAACCTTATCTTTTAAGAAGTTATAGGTATAGAATAAGAAGAAAAAAGGAGGGGCAGATAGATGACTACTGATATCATAAGTGCATAGCAGAGGCTATTGCATTTAAAGCACGTGTAATAGCCTTTGCATTCCTAAAACCATTTTAAATAGGATTAGGAGGCACAGTATGGGCTATCATAAAGCAGTTAGTGTATTACCAAAGGAGTTACTTTTGAAGATTCAAGAATATGTAGATGGGGAGTATCTCTACATTCCACGTAAGGAAGAATGTAAGAGGAATTGGGGAGCAAAGACTTGTACTAAACAAGTAACAGCCCATAGAAACACAGAAATCTATAGAAAATATCAATCAGGAAAATCTTCAAGAGAATTAGCAGATGAATATTGTCTTGCTGTCAAAAGTATTCAAGGTATTATTACAAAAATGAAACGTGAAATCGCGTAACGATAAAAAATACCCACAAGCTGATGAAGCGAGTAGGTATTTTTTTTTGTAGTCGAGTAAGACTAATGATATAAAAAAGATGTATTGACATTATTAGTAATTAGTGATAAGTTTGAAATATAAATATAATAATAATTATTAGAAGATAATTAATTGAACAAATGATATGCTTGAGTAGTTTTTCAAGAGCTGAGCATGTTATTCATAAAAGAGAAATTAAAACAATGAAGAAATTTAGATTTTGTAATGATTAAGAAGGAGGAAAGAGTTATGAGTAAAGTATTATACATTAAAGCAAATGTTAAAAATGAGGAAACATCAAGGACTTTCAAAGTTTCTAATAGTTTTATAGAAGAATACAAGAAAAATAATCCAGATGATGAAGTAGTTGTATTAGATTTATATAAAGAGAAAATAGATTTTTTAAGATTAGAAGATTTAGGTGGCATCTTTGGACCTAAAGATGAAACAAGTAAAAGTCATCCTATACTCAAATATGCCTATCAATTTGCAGAAGCAGATAAATATGTTATTGCAGCACCTATGTGGAATTTAAGTATCCCAGCTATTTTAAAAGCTTATATAGATTATGTAAGTGTTACAGGAATCACATTCAAATATACAGCAGAAGGGCCAGTAGGGCTACTCAAAGGCAAGAAAGCAGTACACATCGTTTCTAGAGGCGGCGAATATGGCAATGCACCTTATGAGATGGGGGATCGCTATTTAAGAACTATATTAGGATTCTTCGGTATAGGAGAAATAGAAACAATTGCTATAGAAAATGTAGATGTGATAGGCGTTAACGTTGAGGAAAAGCTAGAAGAAGGAATAAGCAAAGCTAGCCTACTTGCTAAAACATTTTAATAATCATCAAGCACCCACAAGCTAATGAAGCAAGTGGGTGTTTTTTTTGCCTTATTTTTATTTGTGTAAAGAGATTAAGGTACCTATTAAATAGAAGGGGTGATATCATAAGGGTATCTTAATAAAGGGGGAAAAACTGTATGACTACACCAGTTCAAATGTGTTCTTATTTCATTCAATAAAAGCTGTATGAAAATAGGGATTCATTAAATAGAGAAAATCTCATATTTTTGTGCAGCTTCATAGAAAAGGAGCACAAAAATGCAGGAGATTATTAAATGGAAGGTTATACCTATTGGTGAACCAGAGGTAATCAAAAATTGTCCAAAATGTGGTGGGGGTGCCCACTTTGAAAGTAGCAAAAAGTTTAGGGTAAATGCCAATCAAAGTAAATTAGATGTTTGGCTTATTTATCAATGTAAAAAGTGTAAAGCAACATGGAATATGACGATCTTATCTAGAGTTAATCCAAAAGAAATACCTCCAGAAGAATATCACAAGTTGATGAATAATGACGAGCTTCTGGCTAGGTTTTATGCCTTTGATATAAGTACCCATAAGCAGAATAATTCAGTTTTAAACTACGAAATAGTAGACTATAGGGTAGAGGGAGATCCACTAGATTTAGAAACTCTAAGGGAAAACATTACTTTAGAAATTGAATGTGACGAGGTATTTGATTTAAGGATAGATAAAGTATTGAGTAAAAAATTAAGTATATCTAGAGAGCAGGTCAAAAAATTGTGTAAACAAGGACGATTAAAGGGACTAGAAGAAAAACAGTTATGGAAGGCTAAGCTAAAAAATAAAATGCAAATAGAGATCTTAGATGGGAACAAAACATGAAATCCTTACGTCTATACTAAAGAGCGCTCTTGCTATAAGGAAAAGACAAACAATAAAAGCATCAGGCAAGAACATAAGTAGGAGGATCAAATGAAAAAATTAGTTGCAGCAATGATGATATTAGTAGCATCTACAACAGCATTAGTAGGATGTGGAGCTCAAAAAACAAATACAGAGGTTAATAGTAATACAGAGGCAGCAGTAGAAAAAGCACCATTAGAAGAGTTATTAAACCAAATGGTTGAAGGTGGAGCAGTACGTATGCCAATGCCTGTAGATGAAACATTAGCACAAGAAGCTTATCATATTGATTTAGAAGTAGTAGAAGAGTATGCAATTGCTCAAACTGGTATTTCACCAGGACCAGGGTTAATCGTTATGGTAAAAGCAAAAGAAGGTCAATTAGACCAAGCTAAAGCGAACATGGAAGCACTTTTAGAAGCACAAGTAGGAAACGCTTTCTACCCTGCTGAACAAGAAGCAGCAGAAAAAGCTGAAATTATCGTAGAAGGTAACTATGTTGCTTTATTTATCTTAAATGATGAAGTAAAAGAATCAACTGTAAAAATGTTTACAGAATCAACAAAATAAAATTTACCTTAGGTGAACAATTAAAAAGCCAACTATCGCAAAATGATAGTTGGCTTTTTGGCGTTATATAGAATAAAATCATTACTAAAACGAACTATTTTACTTCTTAGAGTGTATATAGAGTGTTAACAGGAGGGAGGTAAGTCAGTGAAAGGCGCCATTTCAGGAGAAAAAGCACAGAAGTTATTTGAAGACTACGCAAACTACGTCTATAGAGGGGCATTATTTTTAACTCAATCAAAAGAAATAGCTGATGATATCACGCAAGAAGTATTTATGCAAGTTATCCGAAAATATCATACCTTTGATGAGAAACGGGAAATCAAACCGTGGTTATATAAAATAATGCTCAATAAAGTAAGAAACGCCATATCTCGATCTAAGTATATGGAAACCCTTGATAATATCGCAGAAGTAGTATTATCTGAGGGGATAGAAGATGATCTTATAAAGCAAGAGGAAAATAAAGCATTATGGAAGCAAATTGAGAAATTGAGTCTAAGGACCAAAGAGGTTATCTATATGCATTATTATTTAGAGATGACTTTAGAAGAAGTAGCAGAGGTTTTAGAAATCCCCCTAGGCACATGTAAATCTAGATTAAATGCAGGACTAAATAAATTAAGGAAACACCTAAGTACAGAAGTATATGTAATGAGAGGAGGAAAGATTAGTTAATGAATGATAAAAAAATAAGTGAAATAATGCACCAACTATTAGATAAAGAAGAGACAAGCATTACTTTTGAACAGATATGGTCAAGTGATGGAAGATTAAAACAGAAGTACAATAAGATGAGAAAGAAAAGAAAATGGCCTATTATTTTAGTAGCTAGTCTTGTTATTATGGGAACTGTAGTAGGAGCTCAGCAAATCCTTAGGTTAGATGATATTTCTTATGAGTTTAAAGAAGATAAGGAAGTATTAGGGACTTGGATAGCAGTAGACTTTGTAGAGGAAAAAAGTGATTTTGTACCTGGACAAAGACAATGGGTAGGTGATATATATACTCAAGCAATCATTTTTAAACCAAGAGGGAAGGTCACTATGGTTTATCAGAAGTCGGAAGAACAAAAACCTTTTCTTGAAAGGGCTAATCAGAAATGGACGAGAGGATTTATTATTAGTGAAGAAGAGCAGACAAAGTCCCGTTACTGGATAGAGGAAATAGAGGATGAAGAATATTTATTCTATGAATGGAAAAGTGGAGATTATACATTTAGGCGTTTAGATAAGCCTTATATATACGTGCTTAAACCAGGAGAATTAGATGCAGTACAGCAAAATGCTGTAGAAAATGAAGGAAAGAGAATCAATATAGATGATATTAACATTAAGTTTGAAAATGCAGAAGAGATGCTAGGAAATTGGCAGGTAGTAGATTATGTATCACAGATTCAGGAGTTTGATGAAAACCACATTATGATGAATCTTTACTCTGACCGATCCTTAAGTGAAATGGTTATAAATGAAAAAGGGGTGTTAGAACTAGTAACAGTAGACGGTACGCGCTTTAGAGATAGAATAAAGTGGAGTGGGCATCAAATCATTGATGAAAACGATAAAACAGTATCAAAATGTTACATAAAAGAGATTAATGAAAAAACTTATATGTTTTATGAATGTAAAAATGGTGACTATATCTATGGCGACCAACGCCCCAGTTATTATGTTTTAGTAAAAAAATAGAGTAGTCAGTATAAGGAGGATAGATATGCATTTCAAAATGTTAATAGTAGCATCAGTAAGTATAACTTTAGTTACAGGCTGTTCAGGGGTAGGTAAAATACAAAGTGAACAGGAGAAAACGAGGGAAGTAGAGAATATAGTGAAAGAAGAAAAAGAAGGAGAAGTAAGAGGAGATAAAGTAAAAGATGAGGGCAGTCAATATCCTGTTGGAAGTGATGTAAGAATCATACCAGGATTAGAGAAAAAAGAGATTTCGGATAAGGAATTGTCCAAAGAACTTATCTTATCTTATTGGTATAATGAAGCAACAGACTTTAAGAGCTTTGAAAAAGTAGCCAATGAAATAATGGAAGAAGGAAAGAATCCAGGTTTGGGTGTGAGAGGATTACATCAAAAGGGAATTACTGGAGAAGGCGTAAATGTAGCCATTATTGACCAACCCATAGAATTAAATCATCCCGAATATAAGGGAAAAATAGTAGAATATAAGAACTTATGTGGTGTTGAAGGTGGGGAATCCTCTATGCATGGGCCGGCAGTGGCAAGTTTACTAGCAGGAGATACAATAGGGGTTGCTCCAAAGGTGAATATTTATTATGCAGCAGCACCATCTTGGAATGGCGATGCTGCTTATTATGCAGAGGCGCTTAAATGGATTGTAGAGTGCAATAAAGCGTTGCCTAAAGAAAAAGGTATTCATGTAGTCTCTGTATCTGCGGCCCCTTCAGGTGAAGGAAGCCCTTTTGGTAAGAATAATGAACAATGGGATGAAGCAGTGAAATTAGCTAGTGATGAAGGCATTCTTGTATTAGATTGTACTAGTACATATGGAAAGATAGGTGCTTGCTATTATGATGGAAAAGATAGAGAAAATGGAAAAACTTATAAAGCAGGTTTTAGTAGAGAAGATGGGACAGTTATGGTAAACACAAGTGTCATATTAGCTCCTGTAGGTTATCGCACTACAGCAGAAACTTATGAAAAGGGGAGTTATTCATATCAATATTCTGGAAGAGCAGGTTTAAGTTGGGGCATTCCATATGTAGCAGGAACCCTAGCGTTAGGATGGCAAATAGACTCGGAGCTTACAGGTGAGGAAGCTATGGCATTATTAGATGCAACAGCCACTTTGAATCAAGAAGGAAATAAAATCATTAATCCAGTAGCTTTTGTAGAGGTAGTACAATCTAGGGTAAAGGACTAAGAATCAGTAAATTAGACTTTACTATAAATGAACAATCAAAAAGCCAACTATCGCAAAATGATAGTTGGCTTTTTAGCATTCCAGACTCTAGCTAAACCTCTATAACAAGTAAGTAGACTTTATTTCAAGGCATAAAGTAGCTCCTCAGCACCTTCATGAGATAGAAAGCGCCTACTAAGACTTGTTATGAAAGTTTAACCCATGAGTGAGGAGCTCCTTAAAGTCTTGGTCCGGACTGTCCCTATCTAGGAAACCTTGACCTTAAGACTCTGGCTTTAACTTTATTTGTGTAAAGTATGATGAAACAACCTATAAAAGAGCGCCTCCCTTTACCCGCTAGCGTTCGAACAATAATTCCTTAGATCCAGAGGTACCTATAACAATAGATTGAGACTTGGTCGACCCGGTCAGCGCGGTACGCTATGTTGTGGTGATTCTGCTACAGAGGTTATTTGTTTTACCTTTACACTCTATATATGTGATGAAAAAGAGGATTCCCTAATAATTTTTTGAGAAAATATTAAATATTATAATAAAATATATTTAAAATATAAAAATTATATGTTTAAATCATTTTAGAGGACATCATCTTCAAAAGATTCTTAAGGAGGAATGAAGGATGTTAGAGTTACCGGAATCTTTAAATATTTCGAAACAACTGAGAGAACATGTGAACGGAAAGAAGGTTGTTAGGGTATTACCCCCTACTAAACCTCATAAGTTTTGTTGGTTTAATGGGGAACCAATAGCCTATGAGTCGGTGATTAAGGGAAGCAAAATAATAAGTGCAGAAGGATTTGGCATTTTTGTAGAGATAGGTTTTGAGAATGGTTACAAGCTATGCTTTAATGACGGAGTCAATATAAGGCTTATGAGTGAAGATAAAAAACCAAAAGATTTTCAATTGCTTATTGGATTAGAAGAAGGGGAAATACTTGTTTTCACAGTTGCCATGTATGGTGGCATTTTCTTGCATGATGGGAGTTATGACAATGAGTATTATTTAAAAAGTAAACAAGGCCTTTTACCTATGTCTCAAGAATTTATAGCACACTATTATAGAATATTACAGGAAAGTAAGCCTACTTTAAGTGCTAAGGCGCTCCTAGCTACTGAACAAAGATTTCCTGGGATTGGCAATGGTACAGCTCAAGACATTTTATTTAGAGCAGGACTTCATCCTAAACGTAAAGTCGGTACTTTTAGTCAAGAAGATAAAGAAAGATTACTAGAGAGTATTAAGAATGTTATATCAGAGATGATAGAAGCAGGCGGACGAGATACAGAGAAAAATATTTTGGGTAACAAAGGTGGCTATCAGGTGAAAATGTCAAAAGAAGGTATGGGGCGAGGGTGTCCTAATTGTGGTGGGGAAATTACCAAGGAGACTTACTTAGGTGGCTCCATTTACTATTGTAGTCAGTGTCAACCACTTATTAAGTAGGAAAAATGGGGGGCTGAGAAGTAATGGTAATGATTAGCGAATTTCTAAGTAAAGCGTTCCAAATTGAGATAGAAAAATCTTTGAGACAGTATATTGAGCAGGAAGCAAAAGTAAAAGAATTCGCTTCTAAACAAGTGATTGTGCAAGAGGGAGAATTATCTAGGCATCTTTACTTTATCATTCAAGGAATAGTGAGAGGTTATTATATCGATGAAAAGGGGAATGACATTACAAAGTGTTTTAGGAGTGAAAAACAATTTTTCTCTGCGGAGAGGTTTCTTACAGGCCAAAATGCTTCATTTACCATTGAGGCACTGGAAGTATGCAAGGTCATTCAATTACCTTACACATTAATTCATCAGATATTGGAGAAGAACAGTCAGTGGAAAAATGTCTTTAATAGGCTGATGGTTAATGAGATAAAAAGATTAGAAATAGAGAAAAAGAACTTAGTACTATTAGATGCAAAGAAAAGATACGAATTTTTTTGCGACGAATATCCCGAGCTATGTGGCAGGATAGATTTACAGTACATAGCTTCCTATATAGGGATACGTCCACAATCATTAAGTCGCATAAGAAAGAATAATTAACATAGGTGAATTACAAGACTCTTATTTTTTGTTACATTAGGCTGAACAGAAGATAGAGGTATTACAGATAGTAATCCTCAAATAAAAGGAGTGATAGTAATGAAATATGTTTTAATCACAGGGGGAACAAGTGGTATAGGGTACGAATTAGCAAGATGTTTTGCAAAAGATAATTGGGGAATCGTAATAGTAGGTTCCCATCATGAGAGACTTAAAGTAGCCAAGAAGAAGTTGGAAGAAGAATTTAAAGTTCCTATTATTAGTTGCCTACAAGATTTAAGTCAAATAGGCGCAGCAAAGCATTTATATAATCAAATAAAAGAGAAGCAGCTCGTCATAGATACATTAGTTAATAATGCAGGGTTTGGATTGGCAGGAACTACGGAGACTATAGACTTTAATAGAGACGAACAACTAATGATTCTAAATAACATTAGTTTAGTAGAGCTGTGCAAACTATTTTTAGCAGAGATGTATCAAAGAGGAAGTGGCAGAATACTAAATGTTGCATCTACAGGAGCTTTTCAACCAGGGCCTTACACAAGTACGTATTTTGCAAGTAAGGCATTTGTATTAAGTTACTCAAGGGCAGTACGTTATGAAGCTAAGGAGAAAGGGGTTACAGTTTCTGTATTATGCCCCGGAGCTACAAAGACAAATTTCTTTAAACAAGAAGGTTTTGAAACGCCAAAGTCAGCTATGTCTACAGAGAAGGTAGCTAACTATGCCTATTCTAGCTTGATGAAGAATAAGGAGATAATTATACCTGGGTGGAAAAATAAGATACTTCCCATCATTCCTACTAGATTAAAGATGCAAGCCGTAGCAAATATGAAAAGAAAATGAATTACATAAAAATCATTTTTTTATAAACATAAACCCTCCATTAAAACACCAGACTTATTTTGTGCCCTATAATAAAGATCTGTAACATAAGGAGGGATAAAAGATGGATATTAATTTATGTAGGAATGAGAAGGAATATTTGAAATTGGTTCAAGAAGAAATAAGTAAAACTATTGAGGATTTAGATACGTTAGCCGAGGAGAAGCAACGCGAAATCTTCGAAGCACACAAGTATGTAGTTCAAAATCATACAGATATGGATAGTATGGAGATTTTTACTAATAATAAAATCATCTCAAACGACATTGATAATTTAGAAAAGCGAACGGCGATTAGAAGTAGGTTGATACGCATGCAAAACAATACCTACTTTGGTAGAATTGATTTTATATTTGAGGGAGATTCTAGTGAAGAGGTAGAAGCCTATTATATTGGCCTTGGGGACTTTACTTCAGACCGTTTAAAAGAAACTCTAGTCTATGATTGGCGAGCACCTATTAGCAGTATGTATTATGACTATGAGTTAGGTCCAGCTAGTTATAAGGCGCCTATAGGTGAGATGCATGGAGAAATCATAAAAAAGAAGCAATATAAGGTTAAGAACGGACAATTGATCTATGAATTAGATAATGAGATGCGAATTGCAGATGAGATTCTACAAAAGGAACTGAGTCATAATGTGGATAACAAAATGAAGAATATTGTAACTACTATTCAAAAGGAACAAAATGCCATAGTAAGAAATGATAAAGCACGCATTATGGTTGTACAAGGAATAGCAGGTTCTGGAAAAACTTCTGTTGCACTACATCGTATTGCTTATTTGATTTATCAAAATCGTGGGCAGTTAAGTGCAAGTGATATCTTGATTATTTCTCCAAATCCTATTTTCTCAGATTATATTTCAAACGTCCTTCCTGAACTAGGAGAAGAAAATATAAAGCAATATAGTTTAGAGGAACTAATAGAAGAGGAGCTTAGAGATGTGGTTAAAACAGAATCTAAGTTTGAGCAAATAGAATTTTTACTTAATGAGGGGCAAGGGGATACCAACCGTAAGAAAAATATAGATTATAAACAAGGGGAGGCCTTTTACCAATTACTTCAAAGATTTATCAATGAATTTGCAGATTATTGCATGGTCTTTAAAGATATTAATCTAGAGGGAATGACCCTTACAAAAGAAGAATTAAAGCATCATTTTTGCTATAGGTTTTCTGGTTATCCTATTTTAACAAGAGGAGATGAGATAGTAAGCTACTTGTCTGGAAATAGTGAAGATTACCAAGGTAGAAAGCTTACAAAAGATATGAGGAAAGTCCTAAGGGCTAAACTTCAATCTATGTACAAGGAAACAGATTTAATAGGAATCTATAGGTATTTTATTAAGTGGTGTAGTGAGATGCAGGAACTAGACTTTGAGTTAGAGGTAAATAGGGAGTGTTTAGCTTATGAAGATGTATTTCCTCTGCTCTATCTTAAATATGCTTTAAGTGGTTCTAGGGTGAATAATAATGTCAAGCACCTTGTAGTAGATGAGATGCAGGATTATACTCGAGTTGAATTTGAAATACTCAAGAAGTTATTTAACTGTAAGATGACGATTTTAGGAGATATTTATCAAGTGCTAGAACCGAAACCATGTACAGTTATTGAAACCTTAGAAGATGTCTTTAAGGAGATAGAACTCATAAGACTTAATAGAACCTATCGTTCCACCTTTGAAATTGCTACCTTCGGGAAGAATATGATTCAGCAAACAGAGATGATTCCTTTTGAAAGGCATGGAGAAACACCAAAGTTCAAGGTAAGTAAGTCTTATAAGGAAATGTTAGAGCTTATAAGAGCAGACTTAAAAGCGTTGGATTTGGAGGAGTATACCTCAGTAGCTATTATTTGTAAGACTAAAGCAGAGGTTGAAAAGCTTTACTCACATCTAAATGGCCATATAGAGGTTAATCTACTTACGGAGCAAAGTAAAACCTTTATCTCAGGAATAATCATTACAACTTCCTACCTAGCAAAAGGTCTAGAATTTGATGTGGTATTTGTTCCAAGTGTAAATAAGGAATATTATCATACACCAATAGATAAGCAAATACTTTACGTAGCATGTACAAGGGCACTTCATGTGTTACAACTATATAGTTATAGTGAACTTTCAGATTTTGCGAGGAATGATTTTGTTTAAAAAGTCAAAAGGGAATTTTGTACAAAATAATAAGGCCTTAGCGTAGGTGAAAATAGTGAAAGCACAGACTATCTGATTTATAGTCTGTGCTTTCGTGTTAATACATTTTTTATTTGGATAAGCCTTGCCTAATATATTTTCTAATATAATCATCGTAGTAACCTACTAATAAGGTGAGCGCATAGTCAAAGACTAAAAAGGCAGGTTGTAATAAGAGATAAATCACTATATAGCTAGTAGGTTGATTAAGTCCTTGAGAAGCTAGTTTAGATAAAAGTCTAGAGAAAATAATTTGCACGTCTATACCGAGTATAATCTTCATTATGAAGAATCCAAGGATGAGAGCAATATTAAAGAAAACTAATTTAAGTACAATTTCAATAAAAGTCTTATTAAGGCGTTCAATAAAGCCTTTGATTAGACCATATATTCCAAAGAAAAGGATATAGAGGATACTAATGTTGAGTGGTACAAATAGAAAGCTACCAATACTTGAGCAAATGTAAACCAGTACCCCTGTTTTCACTCCTTTTTCCATAAGCGCAATAGGTGGAATGAAAGAAAGAAGAGCTAAGAGGGTGAGGGTATTAGTAGGAATTAATCTTGTTAGATAAAACAAGATTAAACTCATGGCCGTTAAAATACCACCGAAGGCAATATGACTTGCTTTCATGAATGTTTTCTCCTTTGCTTTTTATTTTTGCACTGGCAGTTATGAAGGACTTTAGTATATTTATCCATCATGCCAAGGGAAATAATATTATGAAGGATGGGTTCATTTCTTTGGAGTGGAAGTTCTCCTAAAGCTTCTTTAACAGTTGTGCCACAATTAAGTAAGGTAAAGCTTATACGATCTTTAATTTTAGGGATAAGTGCCTCAAAATTAAGTCCTTCTTTATTATACAGGAAGTCTAAAGGATTAAATTTATGCTTTTCCATGTCCTTTTCTAAGTCATCTACGGCATCAATAATGTAGATCCACTTCCCTAAGGCGTATCCAAACTCAAAGAGTGCCCTACGCGTATTAGCATCATCGTTAATAATTTCGAAAGGATAATCCTGAAAAATGTGTGCCACAATTAAGCTAAAAGGATGAGCAACTTCATCAATAGATGAAAAGTTTTTATTTTCTTCTAAGCCAGTTAAGGTATTTAAATTCTCCTCAATAATGATATAGAGCTCTTTCATAGAAGAAGGAAATTTATTCTTATAAGGTTTTAGCAAGGCGCCTAGAGTCTTACTCTTAAAACTATGGTCATCCTGCTGATCATCTAGTAGTTTAAAGTAGACAAGTGCCACATTCATAGCAGCAGCATAAGTAAGTGCTTGATTGTTAAGGAGTACAGGCTTCTTCTTGACGGGATTAGTCATACATCCTTTTTGTGTTGGCATAGTTTCAGTGGGGCTTAAGCTATCTAAGAGAAGGGCCAAAAAGGTCATATCATAGTTAAGAATCATACGGGGGAGATTCCCAAAGTGTTCTTTAATATGAAAGCATAGACCACAATAGTAGCTCTTAAACTCCTCATATTCTCTGATTTTTAGTTCATCCTTTAAAGGGGTTACATAACCAAACATACAATGCTCCTTTTAAATACAACTAATTAAGTCACCGCCCATACATTCACAGCAAGTATCAAGACAGATTAAATCACAACAGTTAAACTCGCAGCAACAATCATCACAGCAACAGCAACAATCATTATGTCTGCGTCTAGGTCTATGATAATAATCATCACTGTAATGATGATGACGGCTCATAAGTGTCGTTTTGGCATCTGTATAAAGTGTTTCATTAGGGTCAAGGGCAATAGCTTCCTCTAAGTGAGTAAGAGCCGAATCAAACCAAGATTTTTTAAGGGCAACAAGGCTGTATAAATAATGCCATCTAGACGTTTTTTCAGTAAATTTATTAAGGTAACTTTCAGCAAGGGAAAGGTTGTTGTCTGAGATGAGTGTTTGAACTTCTTCAAAAGTATGCAATGTGTATCACTCCTTATTATGAAATAGATATAGTATTAGTATATCAAAAGTAGAGAAAAATGATAGAAGAAAATAAATTGAAATGTGCCTTGGTGTTTGTAAGTGAGGGTACTGGGAGAAAATGAGTGGTCAGGGATATCTTCCGTTGTTCCGATTCACATTTTTCGAAGCACTAAACTCACTTATTTAGATGAACGGCAGAACTCACTTCGTTCAGACAGCTGCCTAAAACCCATCTAAAACATTCGTTAAGTGCTTCTGAAAAATGCTCTCAAGTCACTACTCCAGATACCCCTGACCACTCATTTTCCTAGACGTTATTGTGCTTACAAACTACTAAGGCGTGTGAGACTGTGTGGTGAAAGATGATGTTAAACTAAGCTTACAAGTGATTTTCTATGTTCTTTTTAAACTATAAAATATGTAGGAGGGTTTCTAATATATTGAAGGTCAAAAACAACGTAATAATTTATAGGGTCAGTTTTCTATCATTTCTCTAAATATGCAAACTGTAACTCTTCTGTTATGGGCATCTTCTTAAAAATTTTGTAACCAAGTCTTTCATATAATTGTATATTGCCTATGCTTTTAGTACTAGTAAAAAGTTCATATCTTTGATTTGGATATTCTTTCTCTATTTCTGAAAGAAGTTTTGTGCCAATGCCATTTCTTTGTTTTTTGGGATGTACTATCAATTTACCAATATAAACATTTCCATTTTCACAGTAGGCTCTAACGGATCCAATAATATCATTTTTTTCATCAACTGCTTTTAGAATAATTCCTTTTTGAAATTCGTTTATGACATCTTCCAAAGTTTGTTTCAATGGTGGAATATTAGGGTCATTAAAAAGCTTAGCCTCACTTTGATAAGCTAGATATTGTAATTGAAGTATTGCTTCCAAATCATTTTCGTTAGCTTTCTGTATAATTAACATTCTTATATCCCTTCTCATATATTTTTAGTCACTTAGTATATTAAAAAATGAAATAACCTTATTGTGAATCAAATAAATTATAGCATGGATTATACGAAAATATATTAATATAGACAGATTACTTATTCATAGCAATCTGTCTTGGAAAGTTACCCTATTTCTAAGTGATCAACTATCTCTAGTTTCTTATATACTTAGTCCCACTCTTTATGTTTGGTTAAAGGTGAGAGAATAAAATTTTAAGTCCTATACCAATAAGGATGATGCCACCAGCAAGTTCGGCTTTGGATTTATATTTAGCACCAAACACATTACCTATTTTTACACCTACAACGGATAGCACAAAGGTTACAATACCTATAAAGGATACTGCTGGAATAATCTCTACCTGTAAAAAGCCAAAGGTAACACCTACTGCAAGGGCGTCAATACTTGTGGCAAGAGCAAGTATTGACATAGTTTTAAAATCTAAAGAAGCTCCTTCTTCTTCATTCTCCTCCTCATCATCCTTGGATAAGGCTTCTTTAATCATTTTGATGCCTAAGAAAGCAAGAAGTATAAAGGCAATCCAATGATCAAAGGAAACGATTTTATCCTCAAATTGTGTGCCTAAAAAGTAACCAATAAGAGGCATTCCAGCTTGAAAGAGACCGAAGTATAATCCAATAATAATAGCATTTTTAAAGGACATTTTTTTCATGGCAAGTCCTTTAGTAACAGCTACCGCAAAGGCATCCATGGATAAGCCAACTGCTAAAATAAATAATTCTAGTAAATGCATAGCAAGCTCCTTTTAACGAATTCAATATTAACTTAGTGTATGTGATACAAAAATAATTCATACACCATAATAGTTATGAAAGTATATTGGGAAGGCTATGCATAGTACCTTATGTGTTTTGATCTATAAGTAAGTTCCATGCTTATTTTAATTTCTGAAATGGGATAAATTCCTTAGGTGGGCATGTTCGCTCACCTATTATTTTTTCCATTTCTATTAAATTGTACCATTTGCCAAATTTACTTCCACATTCATGGAATCTTGCAACAACTGTATAGCCAATAGCATTGTGGAAATATTCACTGTTACGTGTAAGATATTCATCTTCCACAACAGGGTCAGCAACTCCAGCATATACATTAACAATATTTTGCAGCTTTAAAAGATTTTCAAGTTTTGTATAAAGCATCTTTCCAATTCCCATTCCATGATAGTGCCTATCTATGTATATAGATGTGGCTGCACTCCATATATAGGATGCTCTTGCTCTAAATCTACCTGCATAAATATATCCTACGATTTTCTCATTAACTAATGCCACTAGATAAGGATAATGATTAAGTGTCTCTGTTATTCTAGAAGTAAATTCCTCCAGTGAGGGGACTTCATGTTCAAATGTGATTGCTGTATTTTCAACATAATAAGCATATATATCTAATAGCTCTCTTGCATCTTCTTTTCTTGCTGTTCTAATTAAAATATCCATCTTTTTTCCTCCCACTTGTTACACTTAATAAATACATAACCCCAAAATGATATAGTTATTAAGGTATTATAGCATACTTGTAAAAAATGTTAATACTTAGATACATTTTATGAAAATTTAGTATAATTAATAGGGTAATAAAGTTATAAAAGGGTAAGGAATAGATCATACAGAATATAAAATGGGGCTAATAAGGAGGAGAGCATATGTATAAAATACTGATTGTTGAAGATGATGTTGTTATTAGTGAAGAGGTATCAAAGCATTTAACGAAGTGGGGCTATGAGGTATCTCACATTTATGATTTTACACAGGTAATAGGAGAGTTTGAGAAGGTAGAACCTCATCTTGTATTAATGGACATTGGGCTTCCTTTTTATAATGGTTATTATTGGTGTACAGAAATAAGGAAATACTCTAAAGTGCCAATAATCTTCTTATCCTCAGCTAGTGATAGTATGAATATTGTAATGGCAATGAATATGGGAGCAGATGACTTTATTACTAAGCCCTTTGAATTAGAGGTGCTTGCAGCAAAAGTACAAGCTATGCTTAGAAGAACTTATGATTTTATAGAAGAATGCACTAAGCTAGAACATAAAGGTGTCATTCTAAATTTAGCAGATGCTACGTTAGTTTCAGGAGAACAGATTGTTAAACTTACTAAAAATGAATTTCTTATGTTACATATTTTATTTGAGAATAAAGGTAAGGTTGTATCTAGAGAAGAGATTATGAAAAAACTGTGGGACACAGACTATTTTATAGATGATAATACCCTTACAGTAAATATGGGACGTGTTCGTAAAAAGTTAGAAGAGGTAGGACTGATAGACTTTATTACCACTAAAAAAGGGCTGGGCTACCTTTTAGAAAAATAAAGAGATTTAGTATTGATAATACTGAACCATACCATAAATAACTCGAATAATTGAATCTAATCTTTGATAATCAAAGTAAGTAGCAAATTGCGTTATGGTACGGTTTATAATATATATACCTAGATTTGCGAAAGAGGAGTATAAATCTCCTCTTTTTTTGTAAATGATGATATAATTAAGATAATTAACGACCATACTTTGACTAGAATGAACGACACAGGAGATAGAAACGATGGAAAGATTAAAACTGTAGTAGAATAAAATTTATGAAAGGATTTATGATCAACAGATATGAATACGATGAAAACTAGAAGAATATTTATGTCATTTTTTGGTGTTATTATTTGTGCCATTAGCGTAGGCATCTTTAAAATAGCGGCTTTGGGAGTTGATCCATTTCAGTCACTTATGAGTGGACTAGGTCAACTCATTCCTATATCATTTGGTACGCTATATTTGATAGTCAATGCAGTTCTTTTGCTATTTGCATTATTTGCAGATAGACATTACATAGGTATTGCCACATTTATCAATCTGTTCTTGCTAGGCTATATTACGCAATTTACTTATGAAATTTTACAAAAGCTTATGGGTAATCCTTCTATGATAGTGAGAGTGCTTTGCTTGTTAGTAGGTATTATTATTATTTGTTTTGGCTCTGCCTTTTATATGACTGCTGATCTTGGGGTTTCTACTTATGATGCTGTAGCCCTCATCATTAATAGAACATGGAAGAAAGGAAAGTTCCAGTATGTTAGAATCTGCACAGATTTAGTGTGCGTCATCATGGGAATCTGTATTTTTATGGTAGGTGGTGGTACACTGCTACTGATTCCTAACATTGTAGGTGTGGGTACGATCATAACAGCATTTTTTATGGGACCATTAATAGAATACTTTAATCAAAAATTTGCAAGACCATTTCTGAATAAAGAATAGAAATATCATCTCATAAAAGTATAAACGAAACCTGGTATCTATTTTCTTAATGTCAGCATCAAGTCCTCGAGGCACCCGTTAGTGGGTGTATTGGGGATTTTAGTATTTTTAGGAGAAACGTTAACAAAAATGAAAGTGTAATTATCTTACAGTTGAGAAATATGCAACACAGTACAATGTAACAACAACAGTAAGACAATGGATTAGAAGAGGAAAACTTAGAACTGCAAGAAAAGTTGGAGGGCATTGGATGATACTTGAAATAGCAGATAAGCCAAGACGAGGATATGAGGGCGTAACAAGATATATTACTTTGAAAGATTTTAATATAATAAGACATATGGAATGAGGTTCTATCTTTTATTGAGATAGAACTATTTTTGTTTTATTCAAATTCTTCATATAATTATGAAATGCTACAAGATTATGATGAAAACATAAGGCGGATTGTCATAAAGAACTATTAATATAGATATATAGCAAGAGACAAAGCTTGCAGAAAAACAGGATTAAAAGGAGAATTATAAATGAAAAAGAAAAGTGTAGTTGTCCTATTTGGTGGGATGTCAAATGAATATGAAGTATCTTTAAAATCAGCTTCGGCGGCTATAGAAAATATGGATCTAGATAAATATAACCTAATTATGCTAGGAATCACTAGAGAGGGAAAATGGTTTAAATTCTCAGGGGATATCCAAATGATAAGAAACAATACATGGTACACAGATAAGAGTTGTGTAGAGGCATTTATATCACCTTCTAGAGAAAGAAAAGGTTTAATTGAAATAACAGAAGAAGGATATAAAATGACAGAGATAGATGTAGTCTTTCCTATTTTACATGGAAAATTTGGAGAAGATGGAACAATGCAAAGATTGCTAGAACTATCTGGTATTCCTTTTGTAGGGTGTAAGACATTATCTTCAGTAATTTGTATGGACAAGGCTGTAACACATAGTCTAGTAGCGAAAGAGGGGATTAAAGTAGCTAAGTCAGTCGTTTTATATAAAAAGGATAATAATGTAGAAGAAATAGTCAAACAAGCGAGGTTAAAGCTACCGGCTTATATAAAACCAGCAAAATCAGGTTCTTCAATAGGTATTACGAAGGTATTTCATTTATACCAATTAAGAGAAGCTGTAAATAAGGCATTATTAGAAGATGACAAGGTAGTTGTTGAAGAGAATATAGATGGATTTGAGGTTGGGTGTGCCGTATTAGGCAATGAAAATCCTATTGTAGGCGAAGTGGATGAAATAGAATTGATTTTAATGAAGTTAATACATTACCTGGTTTTACAAGTAGTAGCAGATATCCTAACATGATGTCTTCTATTGACTTAAGTTATAGTTCGATTATTACGAGACTGATTGAATTAGCATTAGAAGAAGAGGTGTAGAGGTGAATAAGATAGAGGAGGGGTTTGTACAAGGTGGCAAAGAGTACATAGAGGCATGTCAGGCTAGCAAAAAAATAGTTGCTGTAAGTGGTTTTCGTATAGCACAAGAGCAACGAGAAATTTATGATAGCTCTATAAAAGAAAATGGACTTGCTTTTACCCAGCAGTATGTAGCTAAGCCTATGGCAAGTGAACACCAAAGGAGCCTTATAAAATGGACCGTAAAATAAATAGTGGTGGCATAGATTTATTTAAATTTGTAGCTGCCCTACTTGTGGTAGCAATTCATATAGATCCACTAAGTTTTTACAGTGCATTTGGCAATTATATTTTATGACATGTGATTGCTAGGGTAGCAGTACCATTCTTCTTTATAGCATCTGGCTATTTTTTCTCTTAAATTAGGAAATGGTAATAAAAATAATAAAGTACTATATGCCTTTATAAAGAAGATAGGCTGGCTATATTTGGTGAGTATTGTGATTTATCTACCTTTAAATATCTATAAGGGGGATTTCGCTAATCATTTGACGTTGTGGCAAGTGATTAAGGCGATTGTATGTAATGGTACGTTTTATCATCTATGGTACTTACCTGCTATGATTTTGGGAATGAGCATAGTCTATGGATTATGGAAAAAGTGCTCTAAAAGATGGGTACTGATTATTTGTAGCGTGTTATATAGTATAGGCTTATTTGGAGATAGCTACTTTGGATTTATCCAAGGCGTGCCAATTGTTAATGATTTTTATAAAAACTTATTTTTAGTATTTGATTATACAAGGAATGGTATATTTTTTGCACCGCTATTTATTGCTATAGGAATGAGTCTTACTAGGGTTAAGCAGAAAAGTATGAAAAAGGATTGGGCATTTTTGTTAGTATCAGGAACACTATTCCTGATTGAGGTATTGAGCCTTAAAAATTATGGCATGCAAAGGCATGATAGTATGACGATTTTCTTAGTGCCTACATAATATAATGAGTGGTGTAGATTATCCGACAAGTGGGACTGTACTGATTGAAGGGAAAAGTATCAATCAACTTTCGCAAAAGGAACTTACAAGATTTAGAGGATAACATATGGGGATTGTCTTTCAGTTTTTTAAATTGATGCCTACTCTAACGGTTCTAGAAAATGTGATAATGCCAATGGAGTTTGTAGGTTATTTAGATAGAAGAAAGCGTAGGGAGAACCACATTCTATACCCATTTCCCTACCAAAGATGACTTGTTATAAAGCTGCATTGAGAAGAATATAGATGTATTTAAAAGAGAGTTTTTTCACCCTGGAGACACCAAAGAACTTATGTTTCAGTTACCAATCTATTCATTCATATCAAAGAACATAAAAGAGTGATGAAAGGACATCTGAACTCAGAAGTAAATGAACTGCTTTTTATAAGTAGTAAGGCTTACTTAAAAGATAAATTAATAGAACATTTCAAGGTGCTAGGTATTGAGACTAGTAATCTAGTTGTTCCAATAGATCTACTAATACATCATATAACAGGTAGCTTAATTGAATTAATCAAATGGTGCTTTGATACAGGAATGAAAGAAGACCCTCAAAAGATGGAAGACTATTGGTTAGCTATGACAATGCCTGTGATACAGCGTATAGCATTGGCGAAGTAGGTCTAATTAGAATCTATATGGTATAGCTTTCAAATAGTCTTTAGGTGAATATTACCTTAAGTATTTTTACTTCACTCTTTGCAGCAAGTGCATGAGAGATTGCTATAAGATGCCTGTTTTAGTGGGTAACAATAGTACCGTTGCATAATACAAAAGTATTGTTGGGCACTTTAGTAATTTCATATCATGAGGTGAGTCTTTTAAGAATCCTATATGCTCAAACATACATAGGCGTTCTTGATGTAATTTTTTAGTTTCGCCATCTTCATATTGTATGGCTATACAAAGAGGTGTAATAAGTGCGCTATGATACTTAATCCAAGAATTTATTTATGTATACTAGGTTATTAACAGAAAATTTCATCAATAACTTGACTCTTCCTTTGGGAAATACTTTATACTATGTACATACTAAATTATTTATAAAAGAGGTGGAGACAAATGAGCAACTTAGTGAAAATCAAAGATGTGTCATGTAAATATGACGTTACAGCCCGTACACTACGTTATTATGAAGACATGGGTTTGTTAGTCAGTACTCGAAGTGATGACTATGCATACAGAATGTACGATGAAAATGCTGTTAGACGGCTTGAGCAAATACTTATTCTACGCAAGATGAATATCAGTATAAAAGACATTCAACGTATTTTCAATACTCCTGGTTCCGAGGTAGTCCTAGAAGTGCTAGGAAAGAAAGTACAGAGTATAGATGATGAGGTTGCACTTTTACATGAACTTAAGGATATCGTGCTAGATTTTATGCGTGAAATCAAAGAGATGGACTTTTTAGACAACTCCGACATCAAACTGTTGTATAACAAGGCTAAAGATATTGAAACGCAATTAATAAGTATTGATTATATTGGCAAGCCCTCCAATATAAACCGCTTGCTTGGGGTAACAGAAAAACTAGATAAAAAAATTCCTGATATAATGGTTGTTAATATACCGAAGTTTAGAGCTGTGACAGTAGGAGAACAATCATGGGAGGATATGTTTAAAGACGGTGGCTACATGCATCAATTGTGGCAGCATGTGCATTTATACAAAGAAGTGATTTTTGACTGCTTTGATTTTTTACTATTTAAAAATGACAAAGCCGAATGGATATGTGCCGTTAAAGATGGTGTTACCAATGAAAATGTAAGCCCGTTTAAGTTGTTCGATTTTAATGGAGGCTTATATGCTATGGCAGTTAGTATTGATGAAGACAACGAGAGTATACAAAAAGTAGAAGATAAAGTTAGTCAATGGGTTGAAAACACAAATTTTGAACTTGATAAAAGTCGCGACATGATGTTTAATATGCCTTATTTATATGAAGATGGAAGGGATATTGTCTATAAAGACATAGAAAAGGGACTTGGATATAAGCAAATGCAAAGATATTTTCCTATAAAGCTGAAAAACAATATATAATATTTCGATTGAGTGAAGAACGAGAAGATAGGAGGTACACAAATGAAAGATATTGAGCTTGGGGCATCAGTATCATTCGGGTGTTATTTTTGGCGTGTGCTTGATATACAAAGTAATTTAGCTTTGATAATAACCGAGGATATTATTGAGGAACGCCCTTATCATGATGCTTATAAAGATATAACTTGGGTTGATTGTGAACTAAGAAAATACCTCAATAGTGAATTTTATGACTCATTTAATATTGCTGATAAAAGAAGAATAATTCCTGTGATAAATAAAAATCTTGACAATCAGTGGTATAGTTCAAAAGGTGGAGTAGATACGAGGGATAGTATATTTTTATTAAGTATTGAGGAGGCGTGCAGATATTTCGGTGATAGTCGTTCAAAACTACAAAATCCGGGGAAAAATCAAAAATATTGGTTTGAAAGAAAGGATGAAAATAACAGTAAACGAATAGCAAGACCACAGGGTAAAGAATGGGCTTCATGGTGGTGGCTTCGATCGCCTGGTCGTGTTAATGTAAAAGCTGCATATATCCATGGTGATGGGAATATAGGTATCCAAGGTAATAATATATTGAAAGGTAATATTGGCGATGGCAAATGTATTGGTGGCGTTCGTCCCGCTTTATGGCTAAAGATAGAAGAGTAAAACTAGAGGCAAGAGGGAGAAAAATGCGCAAGGGAAAAGCTATTTTACTAAAGGGATTACTCTATAGGTTAGCACTACCCTAATAGATTGGAGTACTTTTTTCTTTTAAGTTTCAACTGTATAATTATTAGACTTAAGTGTAAACTAATAATGAATATTACATTTAAAGGAGAACAGTGGATGACAGTACAACCATCTATTACTAATAAACATCTTAATTTAGAAAACACTTATATAGAACTCCCAACGTCTTTATATTCTCAAGTTAATCCAGCTCAAGTACCGAATCCTAAACTTATTTTATTTAATACCTCATTAGCAGAGAACCTAGGACTTAATAAGGACTTTTTAATGAGCAATGAAGGTATTGAGTTTCTCATAGGAAATAGAATATTAGAAGGCAGCACACCTATAGCACAAGCTTATGCGGGGCATCAGTTTGGATATTTTACAATGTTAGGAGATGGGCGTGCAATTCTTTTGGGGGAATATGTATCTAAGGATGATCAAAGATATGATATTCAGCTCAAGGGTTCAGGGCAGACACCCTATTCTAGGAGAGGAGATGGCAAGGCAGCTTTAGGGCCTATGCTAAGAGAATATATTATAAGTGAAGGGATGCAGGCACTTGGTATTCCCACAACCCGTAGTTTAGCAGTCCTCACCACAGGGGAAATTGTTATGAGAGAAACGCCATTAGAAGGGGCTATATTAGTACGTATCGCAGAGAGTCATATTCGTGTGGGCACTTTTCAATATGCTGCAAAATGGGGAGGGATAGAGGCACTTAAAGCCTTGGCAGACTATACACTTAACAGGCATTTTAAAGAAGGCTTAAGTGAGGAAGCTCCTTATCTCTATTTACTTCAAGAATTGGTAAAGAAGCAGGCACAGCTTATTGCCAAGTGGCAGCTTGTGGGCTTTATCCATGGGGTGATGAATACAGATAATATGACCATTAGTGGAGAAACGATAGACTATGGACCTTGTGCTTTTATGGACACCTATCATCTAGGTACAGTGTTTAGTTCTATTGATCATGAGGGCAGATATGCTTATGGTAATCAGCCTAAAATAGGAGGATGGAATCTAGCGAGATTTGCAGAAACCCTACTCCCACTGTTACATGAAGATAAAGAAAAAGCAGTAGAGCTTGCTCAAAAGACAGTATCCAAGTTTACTACCTTCTATAAAACTTACTGGTTCGAGGGAATGAGAAAGAAATTAGGTTTATTTAGTGAAGAAGCAAAGGATGAATTATTAATTCAAAAACTTCTTAATATGATGCAGGAACAAAAAGCTGATTATACTAACACGTTTAAAGATTTAACCTTAGGAGATTTATCTAAGGAACAGTTATTTAAAACAGAAGAGTTTAACGCTTGGCATCAATCATGGGAAGAAAGATTAGAGAGGCAAGAGCAATCAAGAGAAGAGATTAAACTACTGATGCAGCAGAATAATCCAGTGGTCATTCCAAGAAATCATAGAGTAGAGGAAGCCTTAGAGCATGCAACCCTTAAGGGAGATATGAGTACCTTGAATCAGCTACTAGAAGTAATTCGTAAGCCATATGCATATAATCAAATTAATGAAGACTATACTACAGTACCGCCTACTAATGGACAATGTTACAAAACGTATTGTGGTACGTAAAGAGAAGTATTTAGAAGAAATAAATTTGAATGAAGATGAAAAACAAAATCCTACAACATAAAGAAAATAACATTTATGTTGTAGGATTTGTTTTTAATTTTATATACAATGATGATTCTCTAAATATGCAATGGTATAATATACTCTGTATATGATATTTAAAATGGGAGTTGGGGATACGATGCAGATAGGAGAAGGTTATGGAGAAGAAAACATTAGGTAAGCTCATAAGATTATGGTTAAGAGATCACATAAAAGGCATTCTATTATACATTATACTCATGTCCTTATATTGTATTGTAGGGTGGTTATCCCAAATACCTATGGCACCTATTTTATATAGTACTTATGTATTTGCATTTTTAGGAGTAGCGATAAGCGTATGGGATTGTCAAAAGTATATTGCAAAGTATAATCATCTATTAAATGTATATGAGAATAGAAGTATTTCACTCAGTCAATTGCCTCCTCAACAAGGGCTTATAGAAGAAGTTTATCAGGAGATTCTGCAGGCTCTTTATGAAAGTCAGAAGAGGATGGAGATGAAGTTAGGGGAGCAGACCACAGAAATGACGGACTACTATACACTTTGGGCGCATCAAATCAAAACGCCTATTGCAGCTATGAAGCTTTTATTGGAGCAAAAAGAAGCGTTAAATGGTTATTTATTAGAAACGGAATTATTTAAGGTGGAGCAGTATGTGGAAATGGTACTTCAGTATTTACGCTTGGAAAGCATCTCAGCAGACCTGGTCCTTAAACCCTATTCTTTAGAGCAGATTGTAAAACAAGCTGTTAAGAAGTATGCCATGAGTTTTATAGGGAAGAAGCTTACTTTAGAACTTGAACCCTTTGAAGAAATGGTATTAACAGATGAGAAGTGGGTAAGCTTTATTATTGAGCAGATTTTGTCTAATAGTTTAAAGTATACAAGAGAAGGCAAAATCATCATTCGTGCCACTCATACAGAGAAAGAAACACAGCTTATGATTGAAGATAGTGGGATAGGCATTAGTAAAGAAGATCTTCCTCGCATTTTTAATAGAGGTTTCACAGGTTATAATGGGAGGATGGATAAGAAATCTACAGGAATAGGACTCTACCTTTGCAAGCAAGTGGCTACAAGACTTTCTCACAATCTGGAAGTGGAATCTATTGTGGGACAAGGGACAAAAGTTACTCTTACGTTTCTTAAGAATCAGTTAAATGATGAAATGAACTAAGCTTTTTTGAATTGAATACATACTGCACCAATGAATTAAGAGATGATGATAAAGTTTTAGATTACAAAAATGTCATATTTGCATAAAGAAATGTAAGCCAAAGAAATGGCAAGGCATTTCTTTTTTTTCTATACTAAGAGAGGAATTTAGGAAATATGAAATAAAAAGGGGAGAAAAAGATGTCACTTTTAGAAGTTAAAAATTTAAATAAAGTGTATACAACAAGATTTGGAGGAGCACAAGTAGAAGCTCTTAATAATGTAAGTTTTTCTGTAGAGCAAGGCGAATATGTAGCGATTATGGGGGAATCTGGTTCAGGAAAAACAACACTGCTTAACCTACTAGCTTCTTTAGATGCACCTACAAGAGGTGAAATTTTATTGGAAGGAAAATCTTTTGCCACCATTAAACCTAGTGCAAGATGTGCTTTTCGTAGAGATCATTTAGGATTTGTTTTTCAAGATTTTAATTTACTAGATACCTTCTCTATTAAAGATAATATTATTTTGCCTTTAGTACTACAAGGCGAGAAGTATGAAGTGATGGTAAAAAGATTAGAGAGTTTAGCAAAACAACTGAGAATAGAAGAGATTCTCTCTAAGTTTCCTTATGAAGTATCAGGTGGGCAAAAGCAAAGAGCAGCTGTTGCAAGGGCTTTAATTACAGAGCCTAAAATCATCTTAGCAGATGAACCTACAGGAGCCCTGGATTCTAAAGCTTCTAATCAGTTATTAGAATTGTTTGCAGAGATTAATAAGATGGGACAGACGATTGTTATGGTAACCCATAGTACGAGAGCTGCAAGTCATGCAAGTCGTGTACTTTTTATAAAGGATGGGAATTTGTTTAATCAAGTTTATAGAGGAGAGATGAATGATAAGGCAATGTATCGTCATATTTCTAATACCTTAACAGTATTACAAGCAGGAGGCGAAGAGCATGAATAAAGCTATACTTTTACCAAAGTTAAGTCTTAATGGTATTAAGAAAAATAGCACAGTTTATCTACCCTATATGCTGATTACTACTTTTTCAGTATTTGTATTTTTCATCTTTAGTGCTATCTGTGGTGATAAAATTCTATATGATTTACCTCATGCATTCTATGTGATTGTTCTTATGGAAGTAGGAAGGGTACTTTTAGGCATTATTTTAGCACCTATTCTTATATCTACCTATCAATTTCTACTTAAACACAGGAAAAGTGAACTAGGACTCTATAATGTGCTAGGTTTAGATCGAAAGTATATTGGTTTAATTATGTGCATTGAAAGTTTATTGACCTACGTTATTACAATAGGGGCAGGTATATTAATAGCTAATGTTTTTTCCAGGCTGATTTATTTAGTACTACTTAATATTGCTGGCTTACCTGTAGATACTGAGTTTGTGGGAAGTTTTCAAAGTTATCAATATACACTGATTTACTTTGGAGTATTAAGTCTTATTAATGTAGTAATTAGTTTATGGCAAGTTTATAGAACAAAGCCTATAGAATTACTTAAGAGCAGTAAAAAAGGTGAAAAAGAGGTAAGATTTTTAGGCATTAGAGCAGTTATAGGTTTTCTAATTTTAGCAGCTGGTTATTATGTGGCACTGATTACTGAGATAGATAGCATGATATTTATTAATTTCTTTTTAGCCGTACTGTTAGTGGTATTAGGAACCCGTTCTGTTTTTAAGACAGGAACGATAGCTGTTTTAAAATGGATGAAAAACAAGCCTGCCATTTACTATCAGAAAAAGAATTTTGTCACCATATCAGGAATGCTCTATCGTATGAAACGTAATGCTCAGGGATTATCAAATATATGTATTTTTAGCACCATGATTATGATTACTCTTATTTGTACCTTAACAGTATTAACAGGGGAAGAAGGGGCAGTACGCTTTAATTATCCTATGGATGCAGAATATCGTTTTGATATTTCAGATTTTGATACTTTGGAAGAACAAGAAGTTTTTAAAGCAAAGTTAGAGGAAATTGCAAAAGCTCATGCTATTCAAGTCAAGGATTACAAGACGTTTACTTTTCGTGAAGTAAAGGGATATAAAAATGATAATGCTTTTGTAAATGTACAAATCCATGAAGGTACCAGGGAGGACAGGTTTGATATACGTTTGATGACGTTAGAAGATTATAATAGGATTGAGAATAGGAAGATTCTCTTAGCAGATGATGAAGTGGTGATTTTTAGTAAGAGTAAGGATTTTGGGCATAAGGAACTTATTTTAGAAGATGAAACCTTTAAAGTAAAGGAAGAAATAAAAAATTTTAGCATTGAAGCCAAGGAAGAGAGAAGTATATTACAGCAAGATTATTATGTAATCTTAAAAAATGAGGAAGATATTCTTCGTCTAGCCAATAAGCTAGGGATTGTATCAACTGAAGGTGACCCATATGGGGAACTATATAATATTCACTTTAATATGGAGGGAAAGAAAGTTAATAAAGATTTAGTTATGAAAGAACTTAACGCCTATATTAACTCAAATTATGGTGAACTTTCCTGTGCCTATGTTGAGGCATGGAGAGAAGAAACAAGAGCAATGAATGGTGGATTTATATTCCTAGGGATATTCTTTAGTATTGTCTTTAGCGTGTGTTTAGTAGAGATGATGTATTATAAACAAATTACCGAAGGGTTTGAAGATAAGAAAAGCTTTGAGATTCTACAACAGGTGGGGATGAGTGATCAAGAAGTGAAGAGTACTATTAAAAGGCAAATCCTAGTTGTATTTTTCTTACCACTTATTTTTTCGGTAGTCCATATGGCATTTGGTTTACAAGTGGTAAAGAACTTACTAGGCGTACTTTATTTTTATAACGAACTCCTTATTTACACTTGTAGTGGGCTAGTTATTATAGTATTTACGATACTGTATATGGTGAGTTATCTATTTACGGCAAAGGCATATTACAGAATTGTAAAGTGTACAAATTAATTTAAAAAATAGAAAATAATAATTATTATGATTTTATTAAAAAATTGTAAATTATTTAATAAAATCATAATAAAAACTCTAAGTATGTCGAAATATAAATAAATATATTTAGAGAGGTGAAGTATGGGAGAAAAAATAAAAGCTTATGATTTGGAACGAATATATAAATTTATTAACACAGTTGTTTTAATAGTAGCAATAGTAATGGCTACACAAAGAGTGATAGAAACTAAGAGTTTTAATATGTCAGCACTTATTATACTGCTAATGCCTATTTTTACAACTTATATCGTTCGAAGCAAAAAAATTAGTAATACGGTAAGAGCTATTATTTTACCATTAGTAACAACCTTAATGTGTATTTTTATTCCAGTATTTGAAGGGGGAAGTGACACATTCTTTCATGTGATAGCAGCTAGTACTGTGTTTTCTGGATTATTTTTCAATCCAGGAGCAAATCTTATCTATTCTGCGATTTTAAATATAGTGCTTATTTCACTCTGTTTTATAGCCCCATCTAGTATGATGGGGGAAGGTGTAAGTATATTTGTACTTACTAAAAGTATATTAGTGCTTAATATCAGTTTTGTTATTATGTACTTTATTACTAAGTGGGGCAGCGACTATATGAAGTCTGGCATGGAGAATGCAGAAGCTAGCAGAAAACTCTTAGAAGAGAAACAAGTTTCTATGCAGGCAATGGAACAGACATCTCTTAGTTTAAATAAAGATTTGCAAGAAGTAACGCATTATATGGGTGAATTAACAAGGGCTAATATGCAAATTGCAAGTGCAATAGATCAAACAACTACAGGAACTGAAGTACAAGCAAGAGGAATTGTAAAAGTAGCGGATTGGATGAAGCAAGCCGAAGAAGAAGTGGAGTCAACTATTCAAGTAACTAGGAGTATTAATGAAATTAGTACGAATATGCAACAAGAGGTAGATGAAAATACAAGAGGCATTAATGAAATGAATAGCCAAATGGCAACTATCACTCAGGCTGTAAATTCTAGTTTAAACACAGTAATAGATCTTCAGAAAAGTACAAAACATATTGGCGTATTTCTTGAATCCATAAGTAATATTTCAAGACAAACCAATTTATTAGCATTAAATGCTTCAATTGAGGCAGCAAGGGCAGGAGAAGCGGGTAAAGGCTTTGCTGTTGTTGCTGAAGAAATTAAAAAACTGGCAGAAGAGTGTGCTGGTGTAGTGGATGAAATTAATAATATTATTGTAAGCCTAAGAGAAGAAACTAATTTAACCAAAGAACAAGTTTCTATTGGAGCTACAGCTGTAGAAAGTGGAAGTCAAATTTTAAGTGGTGTTGAAGGAGCATTTGGAAGACTCACTTCATCTATTGGAGAACTTAATAAGCAGACAGAATTAGAAGTAAAAAGTATTAATAGTATAGAAGAACTCTTTACAAAAATTAATCAAGAAACAGGTGTACTAGCAAGTATCTCTGAGGAGTATACAGCTATGATAGAAGAAGTTAATGCTTCTATTAAAGTTCAGAATGAAAATCTTACAAGTGTAAACGAAAGATTAGTAGCATTAGAAGATGTAAGTAATAATCTTTTAAAGAATATCCATTAATGTAGAGGAAATGATATAGGGATTATTTATAGGTGTAAAGGGCTACTACGCTAAGAACTAGTGTAATAGCCCTTTTTGTGGTGCGCCTGGCATGGGCGCAATCTAACGGGTGAAAGTCCCGAGTGCGGGTTCATAGCCAAGAGCAAGGGTGCCTCGGTGAAGAGGAATCTGAAGGAAGCTGGAAACAAAGTGTATGAAATATGGTTGAAACAAGATTTATATTTACGGCAAAGGCGTATTGTAAAATTATAAAGTATACCAATTAAGCATAAAATTTTAAAAAAAGTAATAAGATGGAGAAAAATTTATTGTAGGTATAAAGCAAACTCTAAATATGTCGAAATATAGATAAAAATATTTAGAGAGGTGAAGCATGGGGGAAAAAATAAAAACTTATGATTTAGAAAAAATTAATAAATTTATTAATGTAGTGGTTTTGGTATCAGCAATTGTAATGGCAGGACAAAGAGTGATACAAACTAAGAGTTTTAATATAACAGGCCTTTGTATTCTGCTAATGCCTGTTTTTACAACATATATCATTCGAAGCAAAATAATCAGTAATACGGTAAGAGCTGTTATTTTACCATTAGTGCCAACTTTGATGTGTATTTTTATTCCAGTAATAGATGGGGGAAGTGACACATTTTTTCAAGTGGTAGCAGCTAGTACTGTGTTTTCTGGGTTGTTTTTCAATCCTGGAGCAAATCTTATTTATTCTGCACTCGTAAATATAGTGCTTATTGCACTCTGCTTTATAACCCCATCTAGTATGATAGGGGAAGGTGTAAGTATGTTTGTACTTATTAAAAGTATAATCGTGCTTAATATCGGTCTTGGTATTATTTACTTTATTACTAAGTGGGGCAGTGACTATATGGAATCTGGTGTGGAGAATGCAAAAGCTAGCAGACAACTCTTAGAAGAGAGACAAGTTGCCATACAGGCAATTGAACACACATCTACTAGTCTAAATGAAGAACTCCAAGAAGTAACTCATTATATGGGGGAATTAACAAAGGCTAATCAGCAAATTACAACTGCAATAGAGCAGACAGCCAAAGGAACTGAAGAACAAGCAAAAGGGATTGTAAAAGTAGCAGATTGGATGAAGCATGCAGAAAAGGAAGTAGAATCTACTATCCAAGTAACTAGGAGTATTAACGAAATTAGTACGAATATGAAACAAGAGGTAGATGAAAATACTAGAGTCATTAATGAGATGAATAGTCAAATGGTAACGATTACACAAGCTGTAAAATCTAGTTTAGATACAGTAATAGACCTTGAAAAAAGTACAGAGAATATTGCTGTCTTTCTTGAATCCATCAGCAATATTTCAAGTCAAACCAATTTATTAGCATTAAACGCTTCCATTGAGGCAGCAAGAGCAGGAGAAGCTGGAAGAGGCTTCGCTGTTGTTGCTGAAGAGATAAAAAAACTTGCAGAAGAGTGTGCTAGCGTGGTAGATGAAATTAATAATATTATTGTAAGTCTGAGAGAAGAAACAGATTTAACCAAAGAACAAGTTTCTATTGGGGCTGAAGCTGTAGAAAGTGGAAGTCAAATTGTAACTGGTGTTGAAGGGGCATTTGGAAGACTCGCTTCATCTATTGGAGAGCTTAATAAGCAGATTGAGGTAGAAGTAAAAAGTATTGATAGCATAGAAGAACTTTTTACAAAAATTAATCAAGAAACAGGTGTACTAACAAGTATCTCTGAGGAACATACAGCTATGGTAGAAGAAGTTAACGCCTCAATTAAAGTTCAAAATGAAAATCTTACAAGTGTAAATGAAAGATTAGTAGCATTAGAAGGTGTAAGTAATAATCTTTTAAAAAGTATTCATTAGTATCATAGAAACTTAATATATAGAAACGATATAAATAGTATATGTGTGAAGGGCTATTGCGTTAAGAGTTAACGTAATAGCCCTTTTTGAATAAAATTTAATTTAAAGAATTTTTTTCCATTTATTATGTTTTTTAGTAAAAATGTCGATATATAGAGAAATGTGGAGAAAGGAGAAGTTTATGAAGAAGTTAAAGCTTATAAGTAGTTTAGTATTAACACTGACAATATTAAGTGGTTGTACACAAACTACGAATATACAGGTAGAAAACCAAGAAATTACATCAGAGGTCATTCATTTAACTTTATGGGGAGGGTCTGATGACCAACAATTATTAGCTGGAATGGTTGAAAGTTTTAAAGATAAGTATAGAGAAGAAGCAACCTTTGAAGTAACTATTGCAGCTACAGAAGAAGGAGAGGCTAAGAATAAGATACTTTCAGATATCAATCAAGCACCAGATGTGTTTTCATTTGTGGATGACCAACTTATGGAGTTGGCAGCAGCGGGTGTAATTGAGGCTGTTGAAGAAGAGTCTCAAATTAAGGCAGAGAATGTAGAAGGGGCTATTGAAGCAGCTTCTATTAATGAAAAAATTTATGCTTATCCAATGACAGCTGATAATGGTTACTTTATGTTTTACAATAAGAAATACTTATCAGAGCAAGATGTAACAACACTTGATAAGATACTTTCCGTAGCAAGCTCTTTAAATAAAAAAGTGACAATGGATTGGACATCAGGTTGGTATTTGTACGCCTTCTTTGGAAATACAGGACTTGAAATGGGATTAAATTCAGATGGCCTAACCAATTATTGTGATTGGAATAGTAAATCTAATGAAATTAAAGGCGTGGATGTAGGTAACGCTATGTTGGCAATTGCTCAAAATCCGGGTTTTATGAACGGTGGAGATGATCAATTAATGACAGGTGCAAAGGATGGTAGTGTCATAGCAGGTGTAAGTGGTGTATGGATGGCTAATGCATTACAACAAGCTTGGGGAGATGATTTTGCAGCTGTTAAACTTCCAACGTATACAGTTGCAGATAAGCAGGTACAATTATCTTCTTACGCAGGTTATAAGATGGTAGGGGTTAATGCTTATTCTAAAGAAAAGGAATGGGCAATAAAATTAGCTCAATGGCTGACTAGTGAGGAGAATCAAACACTTCGTTTTATAAATAGAGGATTAGGACCAAGTAATACAATAGCATCAGCTAAAGAGGAAGTGAAAAAATCACCAGCTATTCAGGCTTTGATTGAACAGTCTCAACATGCGAGTTTACAAAGAGTAGGTGCAAAATATTGGGAGGCAGCTTCTGAGTTTGGTGGGAGTTTAACAGAGGGAATAGCTTCAGCTCATAATATGCAACAACTAATGGATGCTATGGTAAAACAAATTACCATGAAAGTCACAGATTAATAGTTAGATCATCAATTGGAGGAGACAATGAGTAAAAGAAAGTTAAATAGTATTAAACTACTGATCATGGGACCAGTTATTTTATTAGCAATAGTAGCAGTTATCTCTAACGGGATGGGGATTATTCGTACCAATAGCGTCAATAAAAAAGCAACAGAAATAGCAGATAAACATATGGTAAGTATCTCAACTTTAGGAGAAATTCAAAGAGCAACAGAGAACATTCATAAGCAAGCATTAGGACATATTGTAGCCATGGACTTAAATACTAAAATAGAACGTGTGACATCTATTAGGGAAGAAAGTACTCAGTTAGAGAGGAATTTATTAGATTGTAAGCAATATATAAATGTAGAAGAAGAGGAGACTTATAATCTGCTTTTATCAAATTATATGAGCTTTAAAAGTGCTCTGGCTAATGTAACAGCATATAGTGCTACGAATAATGCAGAAAAAGCATATACGTCTGCAAATGTAGAATTAGCAGTAGCTGCCCAAGAAATGAATAAAGGAATTACGATATTAAAGGAATCTATTGAGTATGCATCAGAAGTAGCAAGACAAGAATTAGAAAAGACGTACTGGGAGTCTATTGTTGCAAGTGTTATTATTGCTATAGGGAGCATAGCTGCAATTATTATAGCTATTTACTATATTATGAAAAAAGTTATTAGACCCATTATACAGACTGAGAAGGAATTAGGAAATATTATTCAAGGAATCAATGAAAAACAAGGGGATTTAACAAAACGAATTACGGTTCAATATAATGATGAGATAGGTGCATTGGGGAATGGAATTAATACCTTCTTAGATAAATTACAACATATTTTTAGTATAATCAGCCAGGACTGCATTAGACTAAACCATGTAGAAGAAGAAGTACTTGAAAGTATTAACCTTTCAAAAGATAGTGTATCAGATTTATCAGCCTTAACACAGGAACTATCAGCTACAATGGAAGAGGTATCTGGTAATACATATGTTATTAATGAAAATGCTGTTGTAGTAGGTGAAGAGGTTAAAATTATAGCAGAGCGAGTATCAGAAATTAATACATACTCAAAGGATATGAAACAATGTGCAGAACAAATGGAGGAATCTGCACGTATGAATATGCAACAAATCGAAGCAACTGTAAGTCAAATGTTAGGGGGATTAACCCAAGCATTGAACGACTGTAAAAATATAGATCGTATAAATAATCTTACAAATGAGATTCTTAATGTAGCTAGTCAAACAAATCTATTAGCATTAAATGCATCAATAGAAGCAGCAAGGGCAGGAGAAGCTGGAAGAGGCTTTTCGGTTGTAGCAGAAGAAATTAGACAATTAGCTGATTTAAGTCATGAAGCAGCTAATAATATTCGAACAACCAATGAACTTGTAACAAATGCAGTACAAAACTTATCAGAGCATACGGATACACTTATTAATTATCTTGAGCAATCTATCCTCCCAGAGTTTTCAACAGTTGTAGAATCTGGTAATCAGTATAAGCAAGATGCAAATTATATTGAAACAGCTATGGATGAATTTAATGTAAAAACAAAAGCCCTAGAAGGAGGTATTTCAGAGATTGTAAAAGCCATAAATACAATTACATGTGCTATTAATGAGAGTACAGAAGGAATAGGTGGTGTTGCTGAAAGTACACAAAATCTTGTAGTGGAAATGAACAGCATTACAACATTAATTGATGAAAATCATAAGATTGCAGGAGAATTAAAAACAGAGACAGAAGTATTTAAGAAATTATAGAATTAAATTAAAGTACATACAATTTATAGGAGCTATACATTATTTGTTTTCTCGAGTAATGTATAGCTTGTTTATAATTAAAAAGAAGGTCGGTAATAGTAGGAATATTACGATAAATAGAGCATTCTAATTCATAGAGTACATATGTTTTATAAAGATAAAGTTATTATATGAAATATAAAATAAAAAATGTAATAAAGTATTGACTTATGTAATGCAGTAGTGTAATATTATACAAGTCGCAGGAACACAAGCGACAAATAAAAGATTACTAATAAGTAATTACTTGTACTTTGAAAAACAAATACTACAACAATTATAGATTTGTAAGTTACGAAAGTAACTTGCGCCTAACGATAAAATGTACTAAAGTGCGTAACGTAAGCACTATAAACAATTTGTCAGGGTGTAAAATCTACAATTAACCGATAAATAATATTAGCACAAAATACGTGCTAATCAAGTATTCTTTGTATTCAACGAAAGTTGATTAACAAGGCACAAACGACAAATAGGAAGACAGGAAAGAGTTATTCTCTTAAATTGCCTGCTACTTCAACAGACCCCACAAGGGGGTGAGAAGCAGTAAGTTCAATGAGAAGAGCACTCATTTCACTAACTGACTTCTAAATAGGTCAAGCTACTAAGAGCGTAGAGTGGATGCCTTGGCACCGAGAGCCGATGAAGGACGTGATAAGCTGCGAAAAGCTACGGGGAGTTGCAAATAAACTTTGATCCGTAGATATCCGAATGGGG
>JAEZJJ010000036.1 GCA_023436395.1 Bacillota bacterium
CAGCCGTTCATAAGGATTACGAATTTAGAGCCTCTTGACGGAGTGAGACAGCAGCTGGAAGTAAGTTCCCTAGCCAGCCTACATAGCGGCTCCTAGCATTACACGTTATTATTCAAATTTCAATTTATATGTAATGCCATTGTTATATTCTATTGTCTTTCTATATCTACTACAGATATTTCTCATATGTACGTATATTGTTCATTCTAGTCTAACAAATCATTGTGTTTTTCACAATATTCATTACATTAAAAAAAGATGATACGCCATTAGCTTCTTTAAGCTAATGGCGTATCATCTTCATGAACTAAGTTTTTGATCCATTTATTAGAACGTAATCTAAAATATTCAAATGGTAATTTTATAATTTCTTCTGTGCAAACAAGGAAGAATACTGCATCTACTGACCACTTAAGTGCTACTGCACCAATGAAAGCTAATGGTACTGAATAAAGCCATATTGTACCTGCTTGTACTAACATAGAGTATGTGGTATCACCACCGCCTCTAAATACACCAATAATCATAATAGCATTAAATGAACGAAGTGGCATGAATATAGCCATAGTTCTCAACACTACGATAGCTGACTGATAAGTTTCAGGTTCAATATTAAATAAGGTTAAAATAGTTGGTGCCAAAATCCATATCCCAACACCTAATATAATTCCTATAATTGGAGTTAACTTGGCTACATTATAGGCATAATCCTTTGCCACTTCTTCCTCATCTGCTCCAATTTTATTTCCTATCATAATAGCACCTGCTGTTCCTACCCCTATAAGGAAAATAAAGAACATATTAATAAGGGTATTAGAAATCTGCATAGTCGCTGAAGCATTGGTGCTGATCTTAGCATAGGCAATTGAATAAGCAGCTGAACCTACTGAAAATATTAGTTCATTTACAATAACAGACCAAGAGGTTTTAAAGTATACACCTACTAAATTGAAACTAAAGTTAAATAGCTCTTTAACCTTTGCTGCTACTTTATTTTTAGTTAAATAAACCATACTTACTATAAATATCATTTCCACTAAACGGGCAATCGTGGTTGCAAGTGCCGCACCTTCTACACCCATTGCTGGTGCTCCAAGTTTTCCAAATATGAAAACCCAGTTTAAAACAATATTAACACCTACACCAATTAAACTTGCAAACATAGGTACTTTCGTCTGTTCCGTACTTCTTAGTGCTGAAGAATACCCCTGGGTAAAATTCATAAATAGGCAGCTTATTGCAATAATCTTTAAATAATTAATACCTAACTCTGCAACTGCTGCATCTCCTGTCATTATATTCATAATGGTATGTGGGAAGAAAAATGCCATAATGGCAAATAAACTAGCTGCTACAAAACCTACTGTTAAGTCAATGCCTAAGAAAGTCTTAATCCCTTTTAAATCTTTCTTCCCCCAGTATTGAGACATAAATACACTAGCTCCTGCATTAATTCCCAATATACAAAGTGTAAAAATAAACATATATTGATTTGCAAGACCAACAGCAGAAATAGCTGTTTCTTTTAGTGTCCCTACCATCATGGTATCTACTAAGTTAAGAGATGACGTTACAAAACTTTGCAATGTAATAGGCACTGCTAATGTCAGCATTGTACTTAGAAATACTTTATCTTTAAATACTTTTTTCATATTGCTCCTCTTTCTTAATTATTTGCAACAAGAAAGGTGGACTAGCGTCCACATTTCTTCCTCTAGGGAACCCTAGGTTCCCTTCGGCGCTGACAAAAGGTGGTCAGCTGAGTACCCTCATTAATACGACAGAGGGGACTCCCCTCTGTACTCCCCATAGTCTAGGAAAGTAAAGAACACATTTTCCTAGACTACAAAAAAAGAGCAAATGGGTTGTTAGCCGCCCATCTGCTCTTTGCTATTGTTAATGAAGATTTCTTCATTAACTTTATGTTAACCGATATACATTTTGATATAAAATCTTCCAAATGTCAATAGTTTTATGACTAATTATTTAAAAAACTACCATGTCCTCTTGATTGACTTCAGCCTTGCTTATACGCTTTACATAGAAGACAGGTCCTTTGCCTTCATAGACCTCTGCCTCTTCCCAATGAATTTCCCCTTCTATTGCTACGCTATCCTTATCTGCCATTCGAGGCTTACCAATATTCTTACAATACAACCCCATAAAGGCAATATCATCCTCACAACAAGGCATGGCAAAACGTCCAAAGTTAAAACAATCCTTAGGATCTGTTGGGCGCTGAAAAAACAGGCCACTTACCTTTATTCTTTTTTTGAAATAACGCTGAGGATGGTCCCATAAATCAATATACCAAGTCCCATAGTGGTCTTTCTCTACCTCTATGATGTCTCCATTAATATCATAAGGTAATTCCTCTTCTATTTCCTCCATTATAAAATCTTTAGAACTTGTAAACAGTTTTGCCCCACCATTAATGGATTTCACTGCCCCTCTTAGTAATGCAAGATTGGTTTGCTCTGTCGTACGATTTATCACTACCAAATCTGCTACTCTAAAATGTTCTACCATAATCGAACGCATATTATTCATATATAATTCAAAGGTTTCTCCATTCACTAACACAATACTCTGATATAAAAACCAATTCTCAGGTAATCTTACATCAAAGGCATTGTCTAATTTCCACATTCCATTGAACTCTATAATGACACGCTGAGGTTCATAAGTAACGGCTAAATCCTGTAAGAGTTCACTTGTAAATTCTTCTTCCTCTTCTAAGGTAATTAAAGTGATATGATTTTCATTAAATAACTTGTGATTAAATTCCTCTATTCCCTCTTCGCAGCAAATGACTAGTGTATTTTTTCCATCAGCAAAGGCTGGCTTTTCTAAAAGATTTTCAATAAAAACTGTTTTCCCTGACTCTAGTAGCCCATTAAATAAAAATATAGGTATTCTCATTTCTTCTCTCCCCTTCTATCAGCATGTCCCAAATATTTGTTTAAGCTTTTCCTTATTAAGCTTGGTTCCTATAACACAGAGACGCCCTGTATAGTCTGCTGCTTCTTCTCTTATTTCATATTCTCCTGGCACTAAATCAAAACAAAACCAATTACTCTTTGAATCTTGTAAAATCCCTTTAGCCCTTAAAATGGTGCCATATTCCTCTGTGTTACTTAATTTCTCTAAAATCACCTTAAGTTCTCCTAGATCAAAACGACGTACAGTTTCTATGCCCCAACTTGTAAACACCTCGTCTGCATGATGATGGTCATGTCCACATCCACAGGCTTCATTATGGTGATGGTGTTCTCCATATTCACAGGCTTCATCATAGTGATGGTGCTCTCCACATTCACAGGTCTCATCATCATGGTGATGATGATCTCCGCACTCACAAGTCTCATCATGATGGTTGTGATGCTCTCCACATCCGCAGGCTTCATCATGGTGATGGTGTTCTCCACATCCACAGGCTTCATCATAGTGATGGTGCTCTCCACATTCACAGGTCTCATCATGATGGTGATGATGTTCTCCACACTCACAGGTCTCATCGTAGTGATGGTGGTCTCCACATCCACAGGTTGCATCATGATGATGTTGAGCTTTACGTTCTTCTTCTAATAAAGTTTTCTCTAAGTTGTTGCTATTTTCCATTGCTTCTAAGAGTTTCTTTCCGCTGATTAATTCCCAAGGTGTTGTCACAATAGTTGCTTCTATATTTTTACTTCTGATAAGCTTAATTACCTCATTTAATTTTTCCTCCGTAGCATTCTGACTACGACTTAATATGATGCTACTGGCATGCTCTATTTGATTATTAAAAAACTCTCCAAAATTCTTCATATACATCTTACATTTGAGGGTGTCTACTACAGCCACCTTACTATTTAAAGAAACGCCTTCTCCTAATTCTATATCCTTTACGGCTTTTATCACATCTGAAAGCTTTCCTACCCCTGAAGGCTCAATCATCACACGGTCAGGACTATATTTTGCTAATACTTCCTTTAAAGCAGCCCCAAAGTCCCCTACCAAGGAACAACAAATACACCCTGAATTCATCTCGGTAATTTCTACCCCACCTTCTTTTAAGAAACCACCATCTATACCAATCTCTCCAAATTCATTCTCTATAAGTACAAGCTTTTCGCCCTTAAAGCCTTCTTTAATCAGTTTCTTAATCAATGTTGTTTTACCTGCACCTAAAAATCCTGAAATAATATCTATTTTTGTCATGTACTTAATCACCCTTTTCCTGTTTTACTGTTCTTCAACTATTTATTATATGACTTAATTATTGTCATATCAATTTATTTTATTCAGTAAATAGATATCCTAAAATAGCCTTTTATCCTCTAAATAAAAGTTTATCCCCTACAATATGAATTGAAAACTTTATTTTTATCCTATAAAATGATTCTATTAGATTAAAACAGATACTTCATAGGAGATCTATAGATGAAAATGAATGATCAATGCTTACCTTGCTTGATGAATCAAGTGATAAAGGTTGCAAATATAACGAACGCTCAAGATAGAGAAGCTTTATATATGAAAGTTTTTAAGTACTTAAGTACCTTGGACTTCAAAGAAACAAATCCTGAAATCGTAGGAGGAACTTTTGAGATATTAAAAAATCATATTCAAAACGAAGACCCCTACAAGGAGCTTAGAAAATACTACAATGAATTATTCCTTGAAAAATCAAAGGCTATAGAAGAAAGAATTGAAACTGGACTAACACCTTTTGAAATGGCCCTCAAATATGCCATCATAGGAAATATTATAGATTTTAACCCAATTCATAGTATTACTGAAAAGGACATTATGGGCTACTTTGATAAAGCAGATGAACTCAGTCTTGTTATTAATGATGCAAATCAATTAAAGGAAGACATTAAAGCAAGTCATACCCTCCTCTATCTAGGCGATAACTGCGGAGAAATCTGCCTTGATAAATTGTTTTTGAAGCAAATAAAATCTATTAACCCTCATATTAACATCCATTTTGGCGTTAGAGGAACACCTGTTGTCAATGATTCCATAGAAGCTGACGCCTACTTCGTAGGTATTAATGAGTATGCCAAGATTATCAGTAATGGGGACCGTTCATTAGGTACAGTCTTGCATCGTACAAGTAAAGCCTTTCAAGAAGTCTACAACAAGGCAGATATTGTTATTGCAAAAGGTCAAGGAAACTATGAAAGCTTAAGTGAAGAAATAGAAAAAAATATTTATTATTTATTGATGACAAAATGTAATGTTATCGCTTCTGACATTAAAGTTCCTCAAAATTCTCTAGTATGTCTTAACCCAAAGAATAGGGACTCTGTATCATAAAGGTTGTAACATAATTAATATTTATAATGATCTATCAATAAAGGACTATAGAGCTAAAACTAATATGTTAGCTTTATAGTCCTTATTGATTTCTGCATATCCCTAAGTTACGTATGCTTAATCACTTTACCTGGCTTATTTAACCACTGCACCACTTACCATTTCTCCAAGAGGACCTACAGCTACTAAGTTACCGTTGTCATCTGATGCACATAGCACCATACCTTGTGAAAGGATACCACGAAGTTTAACTGGTTTAAGGTTAGTTACTACTACTACTTTTTTACCTACAAATTGTTCTGGTGTGTAGTACATCGCAATACCTGATACAATTTGTCTTACTTCTTCACCAATTTTAATTTGAGATACAAGAAGTTTATCTGCTTTTGGCACTTTTTCACAAGCGATTACTTCACCAATTTTAAGTTCTACTTTAGCAAAGTCATCAATTGTGATTTCTGATACTTCTTCTACTTTTTCTTCTTTTTTAGCTTCTGCTTTTTTCGTAGCAGCTTTTGGCTCTTCCTTTTGTTCTACTGTTGGAGCATGAGCTTCAAGTACTGCTAATTCTTTTTCTTTATCAATACGTGGGAACATATTTTCACCTTTTTTAGCAGTTACTGCGCGAGGAAGGATGCCAAAGTTATGAATTGAATCCCAAGCTGTAAGCTCTCCTCTTTCAATACCCAATTGTGCCCAGATTTTCTCTGGTGTTTGTGGCATGAATGGCTCAATCATAATACTTACAATGCGAATGACTTCTGAAAGCGTGTAAAGTACACCTGCAAGCTTTGGATGATTTGCTTCGTCTTTTGCAAGTACCCAAGGCATTGTCTCATCAATATATTTATTCATACTTCTAATGATTACCCAAATGTCTTCAAGGGCATTATTAAAGAAGAGTTTCTCCATATTAGCTTCCATTTTAGCAACTTGTTCTTTAACAACTTTCTCTACATCTGCGTCAAACTCATTACCTTCTTGTGCTTCTTTAAGTGTACCAAAGTATTTTTCAATCATCGCCACAGTTCTAGACGTTAAGTTACCAAGGTCATTTGCAAGGTCTGAGTTGATTCTTGAAATAAGGGCTTCATTAGAGAAGTTACCATCTTGACCAAAGGCAATTTCACGAAGTAAGAAGTAACGGATTGCATCACTACCATAACGTCCTACAAGTATAGATGGGTCTACTACTGTTCCTTGAGATTTACTCATTTTACCACCATTAATAACAAGCCATCCATGACCAAACACTTGCTTTGGAAGTGGTAAATCTAATGCCATAAGCATTGCTGGCCAAATAATCGTATGGAAACGTACGATTTCTTTTCCTACTAAGTGTACATCTGCTGGCCAGAATTTCTTAAAGTTGGTATCATCTCCTTGAAGATAGCCAAGAGCTGAGATATAGTTTGATAAAGCATCAATCCATACATAAACCACATGACCTGGGTCAAACTCAACTGGAATACCCCATTTGAAAGAGGTACGAGATACACATAAATCTTCAAGGCCTGGACGAAGGAAGTTATTCAGCATTTCATTTTGTCTTGTGTTTGGTTGAATGAAATCCGGATTTTCTTCAATATGTTTAATCAGTCTATCTTGATATGCTGATAATTTAAAGAAGTAAGATTCTTCTTTTACTTTTTCTACTGGTCTACCACAGTCTGGACATTTGCCATCCACTAATTGATGTTCTGTAAAGAACGTTTCACATGGTGTACAGTAAAGACCTTCATATTCACTTTTATAAATATCCCCTTGGTCATAAAGCTTTTTGAAGATTTGTGCTACAGTTTCTTTATGCTCTTTGTCTGTGGTACGAATAAATTTATCATATGAAATATCCATTGTTTTCCACAAATCTTTAATCCAGTCAACAATGTTATCAACAAATGCTTGTGGCGTAACATTTTCTTCTGCTGCTCTTCTTTCAATTTTTTGTCCATGTTCATCAGTTCCTGTTAAGAACATCACATCATAGCCACGAAGTCTCTTATATCTTGCCATAGCATCAGCTGCCACTGTTGTATAAGAATGACCGATATGAAGTTTATTACTTGGGTAATAAATAGGGGTAGTGATATAATACGTTGGTTTGCTCATATGAAATCTCCTTTTTCATCATTAATTAAAACTACTCAGCTAATTTCTGCCAAATATTCCGAAGATAAGACTTAGCTTTGATAACTGCTTGGTAAAATGTAAATTATAGATAGTGGTATACCTCCTTAATATGCCAAAAAAGATGCCCTCTGCATTCCCCATAGTCTAGGAAAGTAAATAACACACTTTCCCTAGACTATGAAAAGACCTCACCTCTATAACAACATGTTGTTATAGAGGCGAGGTCTTTATGCCCGCGTTACCACTCTATTTCACTTATACTTTACAGCATAAGTCTCATTAAGTACTTCCACTCTACTTATAAGACATTTATTCCTCTCTATCTTAAAAGTCATTTGGAGTTATACTCTTTCGCTATAACAGGCGAACCTGTTGCAGCCTAAATCCTAGGATTGTCGGTGCACCATTCCGAGGCCATGTTCGATTTAGTTTCCTTTGCTTCTTCTCAGCTCCCGAAGCTCTCTTTGAAAGTTCTTTAAACCTACTCTTCTCTTCACTATGTTTGGCTATTTAACTTGTGTTATTTTAACATAGTATCTCCAATATTTCAATATCTAATCCAATGTCCTAACCTATAAACAATTTGTCTTTAATTTGAGTATATTATCAAAATACTGCACAGCTATGTTTCCTATTCTAGGATCATACATCTTGCCTATATTCATTTGAATCTCATTTTTACAAATTTCTAAGGATAATGGTTTTCTATATGCCCTATCACTAGTCATGGCGTCAATTGAATCACAAACTGCAATAATCCTAGACTCCAACGGAATATCTTTCTCCTTTAAACCATAATACCCTCTTCCATCCCATCTTTCATGGTGGTAGAGCACAATATCACTTAACGCCTTAAAAGGTTCTGATTTTTTTAATATATGAGCACCTATAGAAGTATGACGTTTCATACATTCCCATTCTTCTTCTGTAAGTTTATCTGGTTTATTTAAAATATGATCTGGGATTCCAATCTTACCAATATCGTGAATATTACTAGCTATATGCACCTTTTCTTTGACTTTATCATTCTCCCCTAAATAATCACATAATAAGTCTGCCATCTCTCCAACTCTTCTTGAATGGTCAGCTGTATATGTATCCTTTGCATCTAATGCCGTAACAATACTTTCAATAACCTGATAATAAGTAAATTTACCTATAGATAAAAATGGCATATTTTCGCTCACGGGGGTTCCTTCTTTCTTCAAGTCTCCTCTGTAATTATATAACTCTAATTCAAGTGTATTATGATTTTATTCCCTTGTCAATTTAGACTTTCAAAAAAATTGTATTATTTTGTTAATTTTTTATTTTTTTAATTTTTTGTAAATTATTTTATTATCCCCAAAAACCTTGAACAGTTTCTAAAAAATATTTTATTGGTTATCTCAGGACCATAGTACTGAGTAAGTTTATCATAAAGCCTTCCTATCCTATCCACACTTTCTAAATCACTTGGCATTGTAGCCCCATCAAAATCTGAACCCAAGGCAATTACATCCTCTCCTCCCAACTCTAAAAAATGCGTAATATGAGGTATAAGCTCTGCCATAATTGCTGTGGTTGTACCATTGATAAACATAGGATAGAAGTTCATTCCTACCAATCCCTTTCGCTTAACAATCTCTTTAAAAGCTTCATCACTTAGATTTCTTGGGTGAGGACATACTGTTTGACTATTAGAATGAGTTGCAATAAAAGGCTGGTCACTATAATTCACTATATCCCAAAATCCTTTCTCAGCTAGATGGGAAACATCCACAATCATCCCTACTCTATTCATTTCATTCACTACTTTTTTACCAAATTCAGTAAGTCCCTCTGCCTTTTCTACCATGCATCCATCTGCCACTTCACATTTACCATTCCAAGTCAGTGTCATAAATCTAATTCCCTTATCATAAAACTCCTGTACCCTACTTACTTTGCCCCCTAATGCAGCAGAGCCTTCTATAGCTAACATTGCAACTCTCTTCCCTTGCTCTAATACCTTCTCTATTTGAGCACCATCTGTGCAAACTTTCACTAAATCCGCATTCTTATTTAACTCTAACATAAAATGGTCATACACCATGCAAAAGTGCTCATAGGCTGCTTCGCCTCTTCGTTCATCATTCATCCAAATGGCATAAACCTGTACCCATTTCTCAAAGTTCAAACCTTTTTCTATACTCAACTGCAAATTATTACTATAAAGACCTTGTTTTGTTTCAAAACATTCTGTAGCTGTATCACAATGTAAGTCAAAATATTTCACTCTTCTCACTCCCTTATTAGCTTTACTCTATTCTATTATATTTTTCTTTCCTTATACAATGCTAATTTGCTTTGGTGTTTGTAAAAGATGGTGATAGGCGAAAAGGAGAGGGGAAGGGCTATCTTCCAGTACTCCAGTCCGTATTTTTTGAATCACTAAGCTCACTTATTTAGATGAACGCACGAAAACTCGCTACGCTCAAATACCCACAGGGCACACGGCACTCGTGCTAAAACCCATCTAAAACGTTTGCTAAGTGCTTCTAAAAAATACTCCCAAGTCGCCCTTCCAGACAGCCCTTCCCTTCTCCTTTCTCTCAGCGTTATTGTACTTACAAACTACCACGCTGAGTGAGACTGTGCGTAAAAACATAATGCCAAACTAAGCCTATAAGTATTTTTTTATGTTATTTCTATACTATAAAATATGCATAATTGCTCCTAATGTATTGAGCATCAAGATGTTTGGATATTTATTTGTAACAGGCATTATAACTTACTATCTCCACAGTCAGCCCGAAGAACAATAAAAAATATTATTATAATTTCAGATTATAAATAAAACTGGGAGATACTTGTTATAAAGTGTCTCCCTGCAGCAATAAATTACATTTGTTTGTATAAGTGTATGCGATTTTATGATTTGTCTAGATGATCTCTGTGCAACTGAAAGTTTCAAGTTCTGCACAAATTGGGATTTAATTATTATACCCAATGATACTTATAACTCGATATTACCTGTAACTGGTTTGTATTTATAATGCAAATCTGAGAAATACATTATTTCTCGAGTATTAGCCGCCCATAACACAATTCGTTTTTCTTCGTTTTCTTTGGAGGAATATGTAACAACTAGATACGATACATTTGGTTCGTTACACGAAAGCCATTATTGGTTTCAACCTGCTTAATCGAATGTTTATAATAAGGGATGGCTAACAGTTTTTGTTACGGATGTAGTTAATCCAAAAAGAGCCCCGCTAGACCAATTACTCCCCTAATTATAATAAAAAATAAGTGCAGCTGTCCTATCAGTAATACTGACTTAACAACTACACTTTTATAGTACCAAAAGAACCTCATACAGCGATGGTGGGGTTCATAACGACGTGAAAGCAATAAGTATTTATAACCAAGTGCTCTCGGCGGATATATATTTTTTATACTTATCCTGGTGCCTATTGGTGTTTAAAGTTACAACTGCTCTGAAAAATCATACCAAGATGATGATAGAAGTACCGAAAGATATGTAATTCTATGGGAAGTTGTAAAACTCTAAAATCTTAGAAATAGTAACCATTAGTACTTTAAACACTAAAAAACCTGGGGCAGGCGCCCAAACAATAACGTATAGGGCTACCCAGTATTTTGTTCTTGCCAAGCAGCAGCTATGTAGGCTGGATAGGGAGCTTGCTGGAAGCTGCCTTGGAGTGGAGTCTAGAGGCTCTTAATGAAGTAATCCTTATGGGTTTTAGGCTGAGTGTCTGAGCGTTAGCGAGTTTTCAGCCGTTCATAAGGATTACGAATTTAGAGCCTCTTGACGGAGTGAGACAGCAACTGGAAGTAAGTTGCCTAGCCAGTCTACATAGCAGTACCTCGCATCATACGTTATTAATCTTCCACAAATCTAAATGAGCTTATAATGAGTGGCATATATTCCTTTGAAGTCCATACAACCACATATTTATAGGGTACACCATCTATTGTAGTTGGCGTTTTATATTGTACCACTAAAGCTTCATCCCGGTCTTTAAAGAAATCTGGCTGGTCAGCTGAAGGATAGATGACCCTTGCTGGTTCTCCATCTATTACAAAACTTCTTACTGTAGGATTAGTGCCATAGGGTGTATAAGGCTCATCAATTTGAGACTGAACGGCCTTATCTATATTTTCTCCAGTACCCGAAAACCCACTTACTTCAAAGAAACCCGTGCTTCCTTCGTATTTATCTGAATATCTAGGATTTTTACTCCAAGTTCTTGGATATTTAAAGGCTACTTTATAACGTTCACTTACAAATTCATCTGTTGCAATCCCTGGTACAATCAATTCTTCATTGTTTTCAGTATCTCTTCTACCTAGTCTTGATTTTTCATTTCCTCTAAGTAGCCCACTTGCTACTAATAAACTTAAACTCATTAATGAAATGGCTTTCTTGTCCATAGCTCAATACCTCTTTTAAAGTTACTTTCATATTATCTTATTTATCTAATTGGAAATATGTTCCTTATACAACAATAAAAATCTATTTAAGCCATAGCTTAAATAGATTTTTATTGTTGTACTTTATTTATTTTTGTTCAAAACTCATACAGTCTGTCTCTGTATAAATTTCTGCATTGCCATTACAAGCATCCACTTGAATCTCATTAAGACTACAATGATCGTTAGAATGATATTTACATGTATCTACTTGACAGAGAATGGCATCTGTATCTCCCCTATTTTCTGTATATTGGGCAAGATTACTGTAACCACTACGATTAAGAAAACTTCCACAACAAGTAGCTTGATTAGTTGTAGCTCCTTTGCCCCCTACATTAATAAGACTTGCACAACATACTTTATTTTGATTATATGAACAAGTATCAACACCACAATGAATTTTAGGCATACTTTTCCCTCCTTATGCTATTTAAAATATCTGTCCAGTAGGCCTTTAAATGCACAACCATGACGTGCTTCATCTTTTGCCATCTCATGAACGCTATCATGAATGGCATCTAAGTTTTGTGCTTTAGCAAGAGTTGCTATATCCTTTTTCCCTTGACAAGCACCATATTCTGCATCTATTCTAGCCATTAAATTAGCTTTAGTATCTGGTTTAACGACCTCACCTAACATCTCTGCAAAGTTAGCTGCATGATTAGCTTCTTCATAGGCTATCCGCTTATATGCTTCAGCTACCTCAGGATAACCCTCACGGTCAGCTTGCCTACTCATAGCAAGATACATACCTACTTCTGTGCATTCACCCATAAAGTGTGCACGAAGACCTTCTAAAATTTGAGGATCTACACCTTGGGCTACACCAATGCGATGTTCATCTGCCCATTGAAGCGTTTCTTTCATCTCCTCAAACTTTTCACTTCCTACATTACATATAGGACACTTTTCTGGTGGCTTTTCACCTTCATAAATATAACCACATACTGTACAAACGTATTTTTTCATGATTACATCCTTTCTTTAACATTAATGTTCCCTCTTATTATGTAAAAAAACACGATGAATTATGTAACTCGTCTTTATATAATTTATAGCTCAAAATGAAAAAATGAAGAATGTCACTTATCTTACTGACATTCTTCATTTCTATTCTATATTTTTATTAGATCGTATATAAATAGTCTCTTGTCATGGGCATGTCATTATTAACACCTTTTGTAAAAAGTATCTGATGTAAATCAATAACGCCATTATTAAAGCTAGCTGCACAGGAGGCGAGATACATTTCCCACATACGTATAAAACGTTCATCAAATAGATTTCTAATCTCTGGCAAATGTGCTTCAAAGCGCTCATGCCAACAAAGTAAAGTTTTCACATAATGCCTTCTTAGGCTCTCTACATCTTGTACATAATATTTATAGTCTGCTGATAAATGAATAATCTCTCTTAAACTTGGGATAACACCGCCTGGAAAAATGTACTTCTTAATCCATGGATCTCCTGGATACTCCCCATATCCACTGATATAATGCAATAAAAATACCCCTTGAGGCTTTAATACTGAATCTACACTTTTAAAAAACAGGTCATAATTCTCCCTGCCCACATGTTCAAGCATGCCTACACTGACAACGCGGTCAAATGTATGGTCAGAGGCACGAAGCTCCCTATAGTCCATTAATTCAACTTGTAAATAATCTTCTAAGCCTTCTTGTTGTATTCTTTCTTTAAATCCCTTGTATTGCTCTTCGCTTAGTGTAATGCCTACGCCTTTCACCCCGTAAGTTTTAGCTGCCTCTAGGAGTAAATATCCCCAACCACAACCAATATCCAGTAGTCTCATACCTTTGCGCAAATGAAGCTTCTTTAAAATATGATGTACCTTATTATATTGTGCTTCTTCTAAGGTATCCGTTTCCTTCTTAAAATAGGCACAAGAATAACTCATGGACTTATCTAACCAAAGTTTATAAAAGTCATTTCCTAAATTGTAATGAGAGCATACTTCTTTTTTCTGATTTTTGGCTGAAGTAGAAGTATGCAATAACTTCTTTAAGGCACCATAATCTGTACTAAACTGGCTTTGAAATTTAAATAGTTCATTTAGAACTTCTACTAAATCTCCTTCTATTTCTAAATCACCATTCATGTAAGCCTCACCTAATGCTAATGAAGTACTCTTAAGCAGTTTCTTATAAGCTACTGGCTCATGAATAATTACTTTAAACTTAGAAGGTAGCTGTCCTATGTGAATTTCTTCACCTGTTTCAAACTTAACGTCAAAAGAAGTCCCTTCAAATCTTTTGAGGAACTTCTCCATTAATTTTGCTTGTATGTTCATTTTATCACTCCTCTTAAGAGGAGTATCACCTATTTTTAGCTTTGCTATTCCATTAACTCACATATTTCTACTACTTGCCAATCCCTTAACTTTATGATTGGGTAACATCGTCATTACCCCTCCTATACTTAGAGGAATATAAAAGGTCATAAGCCTCCAACATAAAATGGCTGTTGGCAAAATAGTATTTGGAAAGAATAACTGAAAGAATAAAAAGAAGCTACCTTCTGCTACTCCAGATCCCCCTGGAACAGGCATAAAGGAAGAAATCATTAAAATAAAGGCAGCGGCTGCTATAATAACAAATACCTTTGTCCCACTCAAACCAAAAGCTCTATAAATCGTATAAGGAATGATAAAATAGGCTGTCAGTTGCATTGCCGTTAACATGCTTATTTGTAAAAGTAGCCCTGCATTCTTTCGTAACAATCCTATGTTTTTATTAAATAAGTCAATCTGAGCTATAATATTTCTTTTGTGCCCTGTTGGATGCTTAATGATTCTCATACGATGTAATAAATTAATGCCCCAAAAGCCTGCCTTTTTAAGGGGCTCTTTCATAAATGCTGAGGCTACTAAAATCGTAACAACTCCTAGATTAATTAAAAATCCAATGACTGATAAGTAAACTAATCCGTTAATCTTCTCACAAAAGAATGAGAGCTGTAAAATTAAAACGATAAAAGAATAGACTGTTAAGATAAGCTGATAAATGATAAATTTAGTCATCAAGATGCTAATGGATGTACCTACTGGTACGCCTTGCTTCGCCATCATATAAGCTTGCATAGGTTGCCCCCCTGAAGCAAATGGCGTAATAGCATTAAAGAATTGCCCAGTCATAACTACCTTAAATGCATTCCATAAAGAATGTCCTCTTTGCATCTTATTAGTAAGCATGTGCTGTATGATAGTTTCTACGCCTAAGTATAATAAAATACATACCATACCAATAGCTAACCATTTAGGTGCCAGAGATTTCATACTCTCTATGATACTGCTTGGTTCCCCAATACCAAGAAGTATCCAAGCCATGATGATACCTAACAATAGTACTAATACCACATTCCATCCGTACTTTCTCATGAGGTGAGTTCTCCACTTGATAAATATATTTTCTTGTTCTCACATAATATCTCTGCATAAAACTCTTGCCACATAGATAAAATATGTTCTCTAGAATAAAACTCACTACCTTCTTTTGATTTAGCGATATATTTTTCTCTATAAGTATCATCTTCTCTCAGTCTCTTAATATGCCCTATAAACTCCTCATTAGAATTTCCTTTCATATAATAGTCAAACAGAATGTTCGGATAAATATCTAAATCTCTTAGTAGAATAGGGGTGTTGCAGTTCATCGCTTCTAGAATAATCATTGGGAATAATTCACTATAAGATGGTAAAAACATCAAATCAGCCATATTATAGAGTTCATTCATCTTATCTCTTTCTACTATCCCTAAAAAGTGAACATTTCCAGGTGGGTTTTCTAAAAGTTCTTTAACCTCTTTATACCCTGAAGTAATATTGCCAAAGGAAAAGCCTCCTGCCCAGAAGAATTCCACATCTGGCATGCTTTTTGCAATCTCTACAAATTCAAAAACACCTTTTCTAACTTGTAATTGCCCTGCACAAAGCACTACAAATTTATCTTTGGGAATATTATGAGCATTTCTAAGCTCCGTCTTCTGTGTATCAGTCATTTTAAAGAACTTATCTTTTGATACAAAGTTTGGGATATAGGCTATCTTATGTCTAGGAATCCCATAAGCCTCTAACTTTTCTATAAAATTAGGGTTAACTGTTACAAGATAATCCATGCTCTTATAAAATTCAATGATATATTTATAGAAAACATGGGTTGCAATACTAGGTAATTTAATACTTCCATCTACTGTTTCAGGTAGAAAATGTACTGCTCCTACTGTTATACTTTTCTTGACTTTTGCAAGGGGCAAACCTAAATAATAAGGAAAATTTATCGTATGATAATGCATAATATCTGCACATTTCATCTTATTAACCTCTATTGTGTACTCCTCACCTAATCCAGTTTGCATTAAATCTAATTGTTCTAGATAGGCAGAACCAACACCTTGTCCTTTTACCTTGTCTGCTGCCGATAGCATATTAATTGTTGGCATCTTTAAACCTCCCTACCAAAATTTCTTATAACTAACCTCTCTCATTATACCTCACTTTTTACCTTGCAGTATAAATCTTAAGTTTTTTTAATATTTTTCATATTAAATATAAGCTTTTAGATATTCATAGGCATTTTTATAGGCTCTCGTAAGGATACTTCCTCCATAGATGTTCTTCTTTTTTCCTTCTTTGGTTATCTTTTCACTTTTTCCAAAGGCAATAAGTTCTTCACCTATATATTCTTCCATAGAGACTATAAATAGTGTATCCTTAACATACTGTACGCCAAATCTCTCAAAAATTTCCCACTTAGGGTGATTTAATAACTCTTCTTCATTATTTCCATAATGGAATTTATATACACAGTAACAAAAGAAAATAATTTTGTCTACCATTTCAAGGTTATCAAATAATAAGTTATAAAGATACTTCTCTCCTACATACTCAGAAAAATTCATTTTCTTTTCTTTAGCATATGCTTTTAAGCCTTTAGGTGCAGGCTCATCTGAGTCTAATTCTAAATCTATTAGTGCCTTTGCATCACTCTTAGTAGCAGTATCTGGTAAACTAATTCCTAAGGATTTTGCATAATCCTTCTGCATCGTTGTGGCTGGACTTTCATCTATACGATTCATTAATTTTTGTCTCTGACTTCTCATGTTCTCCTCCAATAATAATACTCTATACGTTATTATACCTAACTATTTTTCTGAAACGCAACGTCTATTTTGGGCTAACTAGTCCTATTTTATCTTTTCTATACATATAATGAGTTCATAACCAGAATTCCTATCCATTCATTTCCTTATTAAATATAGAAAGGAGACACCTATGAAAGAACAATCCCTAATGGTAAGTACATTGATATTGACTGCCACTTCCTTCTTTACCCGTACGATAGGTATGATTTCTATTATATTTCTATCTCATATTCTAGGTGCAGAAGGTGTTGGTATTTACGAACTGACTATGTCTGTGTATACTACAGCAGTTGCTTTTGCCTCAGCTGGACTTTGTGTCTCTGTCTCCAAACTGGTAGCAGAAGAACTCGGCCGCAGTGCTTTTATAAATGTTGCTAAAATTATGCGAATCGCTTTTACCTTTGCACTTATTCTCAGCTTTATAATAGGCCTTTTACTTTTTATGAGTGCCCCCCTTTTAGCTACTTCTATTATTCATGACTCTCACGCTGCCATAGGACTGAGACTGCTCTCTATTAGTATTCCTTTTATTAGTTGCTCTTCTTGCTTTAAAGGTTATTTCTATGCCACCAAGAAAACCGTCTTTCCTGCTAGTGCAGATATCCTAGAGCAAATTGTTAAACTGGGTCTCATCCTGACCCTCGTCCGTATTTATTTACCTCTAGGTCAATCCTATACCTATGCTGCCATTGGTCTAGGCATTACAATAGGCGAAATGACATCTTGGAGTTATTTAGGCGCTCTTTTTATTTTAGATAGAAGAAATTACTATAAATCTCATAAAAAAGATAAGAACTCTAATAGCGATACCCTTGCACATCTTTTTATACGTCTTATTCATATGCTATTACCTATTGCTTCTATTTCCTATATTGCCTATGTTTTCATGTCTCTTGAGAACATATTAATTCCATCTGGCCTTAAGAAGTTTGGTAACTCTTTGCAAGAGTCTCTAGGATTGTATGGCATGTTAAAAGGTATGGTATTTCCTATCTTGTTTTTCCCTGCTGCCTTTTTAACAGCTTTCTCCACTACTCTTGTCCCTGAGATTGCTAGGTCCAATGTGCTTGGGCGCAAGGAGCGGGTTGTCACCACTACTAACCGTGTCCTGCAACTTACATTTATCTTAAGTATATTAGTGGTAGGTATATTCTTTACCTATAGCAATGAACTAGGGTTTGCAATCTACAAAAGTGATGCCATTGGTCCTATGCTTCGTACTTTGGCCATCATTATTCCCTTTATTTATACCGAAGTGGTCTGTGATGGTATCCTTAAAGGTCTGGGCAAGCAAATGAGTTGCTTAAAGTTTAGTATGCTAGATTCTGTCTGTCGCATTACCCTTATTTACTTTTTACTTCCTATTAAAGGTATGACTGCCTTTATGGGAATTATGATTATAAGTTGCATTTTAACTTCTACCCTTAATTTTAATACCCTTATGAGAGCTACAGCCATTAAGTTTCAGTTTTCCAATTGGCTACTCAAACCTGCTGTAGCTGTTGCTGCTGGGGGAAGCTTTTCTAGGCTTATTATCAATCAATTCTTCCGTTATCAATTTGGTTTAACCACTAAAGTCATTTTAGGTGTTGGGCTTTCTACTATGATTTACCTCATCATCTTATTTATTTTAGAGTGCCTGTCTTCAGATGATGTGGCTTGGTTAAAAAAGCATATCCCTTTTCTCAATTAATCATTATTCACAATCCACTCGATCACATTTAAAAATTCATCTACTTCTTCTTCTGTATTATAAAGACCAAAGCTTGCTCTAACCATCCCAGGTTTCTCAAGCTTTGGATTCATTAAATAAGCATATCTTGCTTCATTATCTATCCCCAAAAGCCTCATTACATAGGGTTGTGCACAAAAACACCCCGTTCTTGTAGCTATCCCCCTTTTATCTTGAAGCAACTGTCCTACTGTATCTGCTGGTATACCTTGTATATTAAAAGGTACGACACCTACCCTGTTTTGCTCTAGAGGATCTCCATAGAGTGTTACTTTAGAAATTTGCCTTAATCCTGAAATTAACCGATTCCTTAATAAATCTTCATGAACTTTAATAGCTTCAAAACCTACCTCTTTTAGTACTGTCATTGCCGCTATAATAGACATCACTCCAAGAAAGTTAGGGGTTCCAGCTTCCTCTTTATAGGGGGTACTTTTGTAATACACATCATTATCTAATACAAAGGATACGGCACCTCCTCCTTTTAAGAATGGAGGACACTGCTCTAGTATTTCTTTTGTTGCTATAATGACACCACTTCCAAAAGGAGCATACATTTTGTGACCTGAAAAAACAAAAAAATCTATAGCTTCTTCTTGACATTTCCCCTTGATATCAACTGCCCTATGGGCTACTAATTGGGCACCATCCACTATAAGTTTAGCCCCATATTGATGGACAATCCTAGCCATCTCATGAATAGGATTAATATATCCCGTCACATTACTTGCTGCTGTTACTGTTACATATTTAATCGTACCTTGTGCTTTCTTTAAACGCTCTTCAACCTGCTCTAAGTGGAGTCTCCCATCTTTTAAATTGATTTCGCAGTAATAGGGCTGTGCTAGATATCTCCAAGGTAAATCATTGGCATGATGCTCCATTCTTGTAGCTAATATCTTGGTTTGCCGATTTTCACAAAGGTTATTTGCCAAGAGGTTAATTCCTTCTGTGGTATTTTTAACATAGATAACTTCATAATCCTCATTTAAATCTAATCCAAAAAACCGAAGAACTTCCTCTCTTGAAATCTCATAAGCCCTTGTGCAATATGAAGATTTATGTCCTCCTCTTCCTACTGAACCATACATTAAAATATTATCATAAATAAATTCGTCTACTTTTTTCAAGGGCGGAGTTGTAGCTGCATTATCAAAGTTAATTGGACAAATTTCTCGGCCATCAGCAAGCTGTATTGTTTCTTCTATACCATTAAATAATTCTCTATAACTCCTATTATTCATTTTCAATACTTCACCCCCCTAAAATTATATTCTAGTTAACTTTTTTTATGAATCATTCTCTAATTAACTATTATTTTTTTTGACTATATGACATCCTTCGTCAGAAAATATACATTATATTCTTTACCTATTAAATTATTTATTTTTTTTATAATTATTATATATAATACTTATATTTATTGACTTATTAACTAAAATATTTGATAATGGTTATAAGAGAATTTATCTCAAATTTAACAAAATAGCATATTCAAGTACTATTTATTATTTTAAGGAGGATTTACATATGTCAACCAAAGCAAGATTTTCTAGAACTGACATCGGAGCGAACAACCCTATTTTTCACCAAATCCGTACCACCATTGAAACAGCATTTTACGGCAATAATGTAACACCTGTAACATCTCTAAAAGAAGCTTATAAACTTGCTAAAAACTCTCCTGGTACTGTAGTAACAGATATTCCTGTATATAAACCAGAGCTTTTAGGTCTTGATGAAGATACTAAGATTCTTCTCTTTAATGATGGAGCTGTAAGTGGCCGTGCTGCTGCTGCTCGTAAGATTATGGGTGAGCCAGGCATTAACCAAGGTGAATATGCACTTAAAATCAGTGAAGCTATCTATAAAGCACGTACTAAAAAACTTTATCACGCACAAGCTATCGTTGGTCTTGATAAAGATTTCTCTGTAAAAGCTCATCTTTGCATTCCTGAAACTCAAGAAAACATTATGTATTCTTGGTTATTGAACTTCCAAGCTATCAATGAAGAAGTTTCAAGAATGTATGCTGAATCTAAAGAATATCCAGATGGAGATATTTATATCTTCTCTGATCCAGACTGGTCACATCCAGATCATCCAATGGGTCTTACATTCTTTGACCCAGAACACAACTGTGCTGCTATCCTTGGTATGAGATACTTTGGAGAACACAAAAAAGGTACATTAACACTTGCTTGGGCTATGGCTAATCGTCATGGTTATGCATCTTGTCACGGTGGTCAAAAACGTTATAACCTTCCAGATGGCAAATCTTTCGTAGCTGGTGTATTTGGTCTTTCTGGTTCTGGTAAATCAACACTTACACATGCTCAACATGGTGGTAAATATGATATTACTGTACTTCATGATGACGCTTTCGTTATTTCAACAGAAGATGGTTCTTCAGTTGCTTTAGAACCAGCTTATTTTGATAAAACACAAGATTACCCACTTACTTGTGAAGATAATAAATATCTTGTTACTCTGCAAAACTGTGGTGCGACAGTAGATGAAGATGGTAAAATTGTTCCTGTTACAGAAGACATCCGTAATGGTAATGGACGTGCTGTTAAATCTATTCTTTGGTCACCAAATCGTGTTAACAAATTCGATGAACCAGTTAACGCTATCTTCTGGATTATGAAAGACCCTACTATTCCACCAGTTGTAAAACTTAGTGGTGCTGAACTTGCTTCAGTTATGGGTGCTACACTTGCTACTAAACGTACAAGTGCAGAAAGACTTGCTCCTGGTGTAGATCCAAATGCCTTAGTAGTTGAGCCTTATGCTAATCCATTTAGAACTTATCCACTTGCAAATGACTATGAAAAATTCAAAGCATTAGTTGCTGAAAGAAACGTAGACTGCTATATCATCAACACTGGTGATTTCATGGGCAAAAAAGTTCAACCAAAAGATACACTTGGTATCCTTGAATCAATCGTTGAAGGTACAGCTACTTTCAAACCATGGGGTCCATTCTCAGATATCGAAATCATGGAATGGGAAGGCTTCGTACCAGACTTCTCTAATAAAGAGTATGTTGATCAGTTACAAAAACGTATGCAAGATCGTGTAGACTTCGTTGCATCTCGTGATACAGAAAAAGGTGGCTTCGATAAACTTCCAGCTGAAGCTCTTGAAGCTCTTAAAAAAGTAGTAACAGAAGCTCATAATGCTTAATTTGCTCCATAAAGTACTTAATTAAACGTTGAGATTTAAAAAGGCTCTTCTAACTAGTAATGAACATAACTAGTTGGAAGAGCTTCTTTGTGATTAAATTTATGTGCTTAAATTTATTTTTCTTTGGTAACTTGATTAGTGTATAATAGTATATAGAAACAAGATACACTCCCTTAATAATCCTAGATATAAAAAGAAAACTCATCTACTTTTAGATGATTCAATCCATGAATTCACGAAAAGGAGTCTATATTAACCAATGAGAGAGCTAAAAAGTGTAGAAGAAAAAATTTTAGACCGAGCACTGTATTTGATGGGCCAAAATGGAACCACCAATATTTCTGTAAGAGCCATTGCTAAGGAAGCTAATGTCAATGTAAGTGCTATAAACTACTATTTTCGTTCTAAGAATGAAATGATTCAGCAAGTAAAAGAGTTCTATCTTACCAATACAACTGGAGTCCATTCCATCCTAGATAATGAAGAACTTTCCGAGGAGGAAAGGCTTATTTTATTTGGAAATGAAATTATGGAATATACTCTAAGGTATCCTGGCCTAACAGTCATTTTGAAAGAAGCAGTAAATCTTAAAGATGAAGATGAACTGTCACGCAGTATATTTGAAATAACCCAAATCCTACATCAAAAAACAGAACGCATACTTGCAAGCATTATTCATAAAGAGCCCAACTCTATTCTATATAGTCGATTAATTTTTATGTCCTCCATTATTTATCCTCTAGAAAATAAAACACTAAGTTGGTTAGGTGCTCCTATTCTAGAGACTAAAGAGCAACGTATGAATTATATAAAACATCTCCTTGAGGTATTAAAAAATACTTCATCTAAAGATTGTTAATTGTTAACAGTCTTTTTTTATACACATTTTCAAACAAAGTGTTTAAAACATATTGCTTTTATTTTTTCATTAACTTATAATTTAAATATAAAAATTAACTTAATCTTGTTTTTATTTGTTAAATATATAACTTTCAGTACAAAGGAGGAGTGTTATGTCATTTAATCATTTATTTAACCCTATTAAGATTAGAGGCTTAGAATTAAAGAATCGCGTTGTATTTCCGGCTATGGGTACCAAAATGGTAACAGAAGATAAATTTATTACACAACAAAATATTGATTATCATGTTGCTAGAGTCTTAGGCGGTTGTGGACTTAATTTTACAGAAGTATGTTCTGTCTATGCCCCTGCTTCAGTTAGAAACTTTTTATCTATTGCAGAAGATAAGTATATTCCTGGATTAAAAAAGCTTACTGATGCCATTCACAAAGGTGGTGGGAAAGCTGGTATTCAACTTTGGTTAGGTGGGCTAGTAGCACGTTATGACCCAGAAGCAATAACACTTATGCCTAGTGATATCCCCTTAGGTGAAGGAAAAATACTACCTGGTGCTAGTCTTGAAACCATAAAAGAAGCTATCGAGGCTTTTGGCACAGCAGCTAAACGTGCTGTAGAAGCTGGCTTTGATACATTAGAATTTCACGCAGGTCATAATTATACGCCTCATTCCTTCTTAAGTCCTTATTTTAATAGAAGAAATGATGAATACGGCGGGTCTTTAGAAAATAGAGCTAGATTCTTAATAGAATGTATAGAGGCTATTCGAAGCAATATACCAGAAGTCATGCCTTTATTTATGAGAATTGATGCCCATGATGATTACTTAGAAAATGGTTTAACTATTGAAGAAGTTATTGCCTTCTGTAAAATGGCTAAAAAAGCTGGTGTAGATGTACTGGATGTATCCCGTGGTAACTTCTCAAGCGCCGCTATCAAATATGAAGTTCCTCCTATTGATCTTCCTAGAGGATTTAATGTGGCTAATGCAGCAAGAATAAGAAAAGAAACAGGTATGATTACAGTAGCTGTTGGGCGTATTAATTCACCTTCACAGGCCGAAGCCATCATTGCAAGTAATCAGGCTGATATGGTGGTGATTGGACGTGGCCAATTGGCAGACCCTAACTTCTGTAATAAAGCAAGGGCAGGAAAAGAAGATGAAATTGTTCGTTGTGTAGCCTGTAATCAAGGCTGCTATGATGGTTTCGTATCAACAGAAATGCCTTACATAACTTGTATGCGCAATCCTGCCTTAGGTAAAGAGGCAGAATATACCCTCATAAAAACAACAACGCCTAAGAAAGTCCTAATAGCAGGAGGCGGCGTAGCAGGACTAGAAGCAGCTATGACCTTACACGAAAGAGGACACCACCCTATCCTATGTGAAGCCTCCTCTACTCTAGGTGGTCAGTTTGCACTTGCTGGCGCAGCACCAAGAAAAGAGGAAATGAAAGAAGCTGCTTTATGGATGGGTGAACAAGCCCTCAAAAAGGGGATTGATATTCGCTTGGAAACCCCTATTACAGAAGCACTTCTAGATGAGCTCTCACCTAACGAAGTCATTATAGCTGTTGGAGCAGAGCCTATGTCCTTAAATATCCCTGGTAAAGACTTACCTCATGTCATTAATTCTCATGATGTACTTGAGGGCAAAATCACTATAGAAGGTAATATTGTTATTATCGGCGGTGGGCTTGTTGGATTAGAAGTTGCAGAATATGTTGAAGGAGTAGCAAAACAAATTACTGTGGTAGAAATGCAAGATAAGGTAGCTAAGGATTTAGGAGACCTTCGTAAAATTAGCGTTTTAGAGCATATCCATTCAGCTGGGATAACCACCCTCACTCAGTCTAAATGTATTGAAATTAAAGAAAAGACTATTGTCATTGATAAAGAAGGCCAATTACAAGAATTATCCTATGATTGGGTTGTAGTAGCAATAGGTGCCAAGTCCCGTGATTTCACAAATATAGCAACTGCTTGCAGTGATAGAGGTATCCCCTGCCACATTATCGGCGATGCTGTAAAAGCCCGTAGGGCCCTTAACTCTATAGCAGAAGCTGCTACTGTAGCAAGATTCATTTAATAGTATCTCCCCCTCTCCGAATACAAAGGAACGCCTACAAAACTTTAATTGAGTTTTGTAGGCGTTCCTTTTTTACTTTTACTTTTTATTTTTTCTATCTCATTATCTTGTGATCACCACAGCATAATAATCCATTACCCAATCTACACTAAGCCCTAGATTTTCTGCTAAGAATCTTAAGCCTATAAGCACTCTTCCATCTACTACTTTAACATTCTCATTGGTACCTTGAATAGTTATTATCTTATCTCCTAAGGTTACCGTAGCTGTCTGGGTTTTATCCTCCCATATTACTGTGGCCCCTACTGCTTCTCCTATGGCACGTACTGGAAGATAAACACGGCTATCAATGAGTTGTGCGTTGACATCCTTTGGTATAATCTGTGTCCCTTCTAACCAAAGCTGTACCTCTTCACTTTTGGGAAGGAAAGGTGTTTCATTAAGCCACTCCTCATGGGTTAGACTATTCTTCACGATTTTTTCAGGCTCTAAGGTAAAAGTAGTAACCTCTCCTTTCCACTTTTGTGCTACTGTCACTTGATTAAGACTATAGACTAAGCCAACAGGTGAATCTAACCCACTATCTGTACTAAGTACAGTGACTACTGTCACTTTATTAGGACTATAGACTAAGCCAACAGGTGAATCTAACCCACTATCTGTACTAAGTACAGTGACTACTGTACCATCGGTTTTAATTTTACGAATGGCATGATTGAGGGTGTCTGCCACAAGAATTTCTCCATTATCTAGTACTACTAAAGATTTAGGGAAGTTAAATTGGGCTTTAGCACCATCTACATAGCCTCCCATTTTATAACCTGTCTCCTCTACTACTTTTGTGGTACCACCTGCTACAGTGGTCACTCTGTCCTTTTCAATCTTACGAATGGCTTGATTTCCACTGTCCACTACATAAAAAACGCCATCTCCAGTAATCACCACATCCGTTGGTTCGTTAAAGAGGGCCTCACTTAAAGTGCCATCCTTATAACCACTTTTATTAGTTCCTGCCAAAGTGGTTACTACTCCATCTGGAGCTATTTTACGTATGGTATGATTAAGGGTATCTGCTACATAGAGATTATCGTCATCATCAATAGTTAAACCCATAGGCTGGTTAAATTGTGCCTTTGTATAATCTTGGCTATCTAAATAGCCTGGTTTACCTGTCCCAGTCAGCGTCCACACTTTCCCTCCTACAATCTTACGAATCACATGGTTTTCACTATCTGTCACATAGATAGACTTTTCGCTGTCTTGAGCGATATCAATAGGTTGATCAAAGTAAGCTTCTAAAGCTTCTCCATCCTTAAAGCCCCCATTAAGTGCCTTTTTTCCTGCTACAACTTTGACCTGGTCTCCTTTAACTTCAAGAATACGGTTACTATATGTATCTGCCACCAACTGGGTACCAGTCTCTGTGCTCTTTATGCCATAAGGCACATAAAGACCCACTTCTTCTGCAAAAATCAGACTACTTCCTAATATAAAGGTGACTCCAGCTATTATGAGCTGCCTTAAGCTTTTATGCATCATGTTTTACTCCTTTCTTTGTTCATTCTCTTAATTAAAGTAAATATACACCGCTCTTTCTTCATTACCTCTATAGTAAAATCTATAAAGTCCTGCCTCTACATTTTTGTTGCCATTGAATATAAGTGTTGGAAAATCATTGTTACCCTGTAGAACATCTGGCACTGGAGCACCTTGTGTAGGATTAGCTCCATCTAATTTTTCATATAAAACATTTCCCACTATATCCACACTCGTACTAACAAAATATAAACTTGATCCTGTTGTAATGGTTGGTGGATCTAGGTACTCTCCAGTTAATAGAGGCCTTGCATAATCTATTCCACCCTCTTCATGCTCAGGATAAATTGCAAATAACTCTCTTACTAAAGTAATTTCCCAATCCTGGGTATAACCATTAGGAAGTTCCAATTTATAGGTTGCCGTCATTTCTGTTACACCACCAGGTTCAGCATTTCGATATTCCCGAGTCATTTCTCGCAAATTACTTCCTTCTGAAAAGATGGCTGATAGACCTGGCTTTGGACCATCAAATCCCTGAGGGTCACTTTCCTGTATTGTTGTAAGAGCAGGAATGTAAAGTGTGGTTGTTTTTGAGCTAATGGGATACTGGTACTCGTACTCTGCATCATCGATAACCGTAACCGTTAATAATCTAGGTTCACCATAAGGATATACATAAACTGTATATTCATTACTACTATTTCCATCTTCTGAAGTAACTGTACAAGTTACTGGCTCACTAAAATCTGTTGAACTTAGTGTATAGCTTGCTCCTTTGGATGTGGTTACCTCTGGTATTAGTTTATCTAATTCTGTCCCTATAGGCATATACACTTCTATAATTGGTTTTCCTGTCATCTCATCGGTTATAAATCGAGTCCCTCCAAGTTGCCCTTCTCCATGTTGCCCCTCAAAAGTAAACTCATTAATTCCTGCTCCTGTATACGCCTTCCTTACAGTTACATAATAAGTATTCGCTCCATTATTCACGTTAAACGTTCCACGATAACATGTTCTCTCTTCCCCATCCATAATTAATTCACCTGTAAGTTCAACGGTGGTCGTAGGATAACTAATGGTGTGAATACTTTCATTGATAGCTCTAATACCAGCACTATCATCTCCCTCTGGGAAATCATAGTCATCTGGCACAATGATGGTAATATCATTTGTTTCACTGTCTATAACCCCATTTATGAAGCTCTCCCCATACTTCATCTCTACCCCATAGATCTGATCTTTATTGAATTCACTATATACACGAACTGTATATTCGTTAATACTATTTCCATCTTCTGAAGTAACTTTACAAGTTACTGGATTATTAAAATCTGTTGAGCTCAGTTTATAGCTTGCTCCTTTGGATGTGGTTACCTCTGGTATCAGTTTATCTAAATCTGTCCCTTTAGGCATATAGACTTCTATAATTAGTTCTCCTGTCTCCTCATTGGTTATAAATCGAGTCTCTGCAGGTTTCCCCTCAAAAGTAAACTCTTTAATACTTGCTCCTGTATACGCCTTTCTTACAGTTACATCATAAGTATTCTTTCCATTATTCACATTAAAGGTTCCATAATAACACGTTCTCTCATCCTCATCCATAATTACTTCACCTGTAAGTTTAACGATGGTCGTAGGATAACTAATGGTGTGAATACTTTCTTTAATAGCTCCAATACCAGCACTATCATCTCCCTCTGGGAAATCATAGTCATCTGGCACAATGATGGTAATATCATTTGTTTCACTGTCTATAACCCCATTTATGAAGCTCTCCCCATACTTCATCTCTACCCCATAAAGCTGATCTTTATTTAATTCACCTGTCTTATCCTCTCTAAAAATAATAAGTTCCCATTGCTCCTTTGAAGATATTCCCATTCCTTGAACTGTGAACACAAAAAAGGTATCCTCTGTCCCATAAGTGGCTGTTGATATTATATTATTTGTTAAGAAACTTTGTAGTTTCTTTTGCATATCAATAGGATCACTTTCTACTCCTACAATTATTCTTCTTAAAGAATCTTGAATACGAGTAGCATTATTCGTTACGGTCATATTGCTCTTAATAACACCTACAAGCTCACTAGCTATATTCACATATAGTCTTGGAGAAGTAGTAGAGCCTCCACCGCCTCCACCACTAGCTGGTGTTGGTCCTTGCATTCCAGGCATACTAGCTGGTGGTATATAACGAGGTACTTCTCTAATAGAGCTTTCTTCTGGTTGTTGCTCGTTTAATACTTGAGGATTATCTTTTATATAATTTTGTAATCTTTGAACTATATTGGGATCTATTAAATTTGGATTTTGTTCGGCTATCATTGCAAAATTTTGTATAATAGGAGCCTCCACTCTATTCCAATCTATAATTTCTACTGCAGGTGGTGATGCTGGCAGATAGTTACTCTGTAGGGAATATCCACTTTGTACCACTATTTCAGTACTAAATGAACCTTGAGAAGCTGGAGGATATACAGAACCTTGAGGATCTGACCTATCTATAGGTCTTAGAAGATTTTGAACAAATATACTAGGATTTACAGGACCTTGAAGATCTATAGGACCTTGAGTATCTAGCATATATGCAGGGACTTGAGCTTGAACATCTGTTATATCTGTAAGTCTTATAATACCTGAATTACGTCTATCAGTGTCTAGAATATAATCATCATAGCCATAACCTACATAAACTGTACCGAACTCGAAAGAAAGTGGCGGTATTACTATACCACGATCTGAACGACCTACTGTCTCAATAAAACGATCAATTAGAGAAGGTCCCGGATCTTTCAGTTCTAGCATATCATCACCTTGAGAAGCTACAATAACTACAGTACTTCCTTGACTTATTTGAACTGACGGCGGTATTAGCGTATTTGCAGAAACTGGACGATCTCCCACTAGTAGCTTTGTCAGTATTACACTAGCTGGAGGAGTTCCCTGAACTGGCGATGCTGGCGCTTCTTCAGTAACTGGATAAGTTCCCGGAAGTAGATCATATGTAGTAAGAGAAGGTTGTATGTACGATGAGAGTACACTTATCGATCCATTTAGTACCATATTGGATGTGCCTTCTTCATTTAGCGCCGTACCCCATACTGTTCCTCTTACACCCATGATAGCGGTTGGCGTCCTTTGTTGAAAGCTAGAACCTGCTGTAAGTTTATTATCTATCTTCGTAACACTAGAACCCTTTGTTTGGTTAAGTGTGGTCACTTGGTTCCCATTATTATCCTTTAAGTCTTGGATATTCATAGTGGTATTGGCATTTAGTATAACCTCTTTATCATTATCTAGTTTCAAGGTCATTTGACCATCAGCACCAATAATAAGCGTATCCCCTTCAGCAAGATTCATGCCTTTAAAAGCATTAATCTTCCTCTCTCCTCCACTTTTTGTAACCTTGACTGTTCCCTTGACTTCTGTCACTACAGCCGTTCGCCTAGGTGCGCCGTAAGTCAGCGTACTTCCCATAAGCACTACAATAACTAAGACTACACTCACTCTTTTTAATAATACTTTTTTCATATCCTACCCCTTTCCTTGTTTTGAATTCATAACTTATAAAAGATTTGTTACTCTTTCTTTTGGTTTAGCAATATGATGTTAACTCTTCTTATTAGTAGATTATCACCTTAAATATTTTTTCACAATATATTCATTAATAAAATTCAAAATTATATGAATAATTATTATTATTTGACATGATGTTACCTTTTATGACACAGATTCCTTCCCTCCCTTTTTCCCTTATATCTTAGAATAGTAAAGCTTTCTTAACATACAAGAAAGTGGACTAGCGTGCACATTTCTTCCGCTAGGGAACCCTAGGTTCCCTTCGGCGCTGACAAAGATCGGTCACCTGAGCACCCTCCTCCTTAATACGGCAGAGGGGATTCCCCTCTGTACTCCCCATAGTCTATGAAAGTAAAGAACGCACTTACCTACACTACAAAAAAGCAGTCTAACTCTTTAGAGTCAAACCACCTTTTAATTTACTTTTCTATTTTTAGCAAAAAAATTAGAGGTGATTAAACTCCTCTAATACTTGATTTTACCTTATCTCATTTTAGGCTCAATAATCTTTTGATCAATAATCTTCTCTGCCATGCGTTTATAATAATTTGCTTTTTGTGTGAGCATGATGGCCAGGAGCATATCCTCTATCTGTGCTTCCTTTTTTCCTTCTTCTTTCTGTTCTATTTCCCCTTCTTTTTCTATCTCTTCATTAAGAATAAATTGAGCCTTACTCAATTTTTCTTCCAGGTGTACGGCTACTTTCTCTACTTGAGCTTTAAAATCATTGATACCTTCTTTTTTTAGTTGTAAATAAATCTGATAAATCTCTTCTAATTTTTGTGCATCCACTTGTTCTTCTTTCACAATCGTACTAAAAAGTAATTTTATATCTGAAATCGTTAAAATTTGTTTGAGCTCATACAATAAAATCATTAATATAATATGTTCACGTGTATATTTCTTCTTTTTAGCTGGCATTAAGAGTCTATCTTTAGCATAATTATTAATCATGGTTTTAGTTAATAACTTGTCTTCTTCACTTCTTTTAGTATGTCCCAGTTTCTCTTCGAACAAAGTAATGACTTGATCCATATATAAATCTAGATTAGGAATGCTATGAGGTTCTATGATTTCATCTAGTCTTAAACTTTCTATTAGGTCATTTATATCTTTATGTTGCATAGCTTCCTCCAAATTATTTGTTATTTCCTCTATTTGTCTTATTTCATCATACACACAATAAAGCCTGAAATCAAGTTTAATTATTTTAAAAACTCTATTGACTAATACATGTATAATATGATAGATTTTAATTATAATAGTAAGTAGTATTGAAAACTACTTGTTAAATTTAGGAGATGATTTTATGAAACACTATTTGCGCGAACCTGTTAATGCCCTTACTCATTTATCTGGTGCTGTTCTTTCTTTAATAGGTACTATTATTTTACTTACCCTTACAGATATTCCTCTTAGTCCTACTGCCATTATTTCAATTATTATATTTGGCATGAGCTTAGTGGCACTTTACACAACTAGCGGTATTTATCATCTCGTTAATACTACTGATGCCATTTTACTTAGATTAAAAAAGCTCGATCATTCTATGATTTTTATATTAATTGCAGGTTCCTATACACCATTTTGCATGCTTTCTCTAACAGGTGTTTGGAAATGGAGTATTATCATCGCTGTTTGGTCACTTGCCCTTATAGGCATTACACTTAAGATTGTTTGGATTAATATGCCAAGATGGCTTTCTACTGGTTTGTATATTGGAATGGGGTGGATTGCTCTCTTTGCCCTCAAACCACTTTATGATTCCCTTTCTCTAGGTGGATTTATCTTCCTTCTTTTGGGTGGATTAATGTATACCATTGGTGGTGTTATCTATGGCACTAAAAAACCTAATATTTCACATAACTTTGGCTTCCATGAACTCTTTCATGTTTTTGTAATGCTAGGCAGTGCTTGTCATTACTGGGCAATTCTTAGATATGTTATTTAATATAAAGTAAATTTACATTCCTTTCGTTATTCAAAAGAAAACACATAAAAAAGATTGTTCTATTATTCTTACATTTATAATAGAACAATCTTTTTTTACTTATCATATCATCCTTTTGATTGAATGTACTCATCCATAGCTGCAGCAGCTTTTTTACCTGCACCCATGGCTAGAATAACTGTTGCTGCACCTGTTACAGCATCTCCACCAGCATAGACACCTTCTCTTGTTGTAAGTCCAGTCTCTTCTTCTGTAATGATACAACCACGTCTATTAGTCTCAAGACCTTTTGTTGTGCTTCTAATAAGTGGATTTGGACTTGTTCCTATTGCCATAATTGCACAGTCTATATCTAGTACAAAGTTAGAACCTTCTTTGACAACAGGGCTTCTTCTACCTGATTCATCTGCTTCACCAAGTTCCATCTCCACACATTCAACACCTGTTACCCACCCCTCTTGTCCAAGAATTTGAACTGGGTTTGTAAGATTTTTAAAGATAATGCCTTCTTCTTTCGCATGTTCAACTTCTTCATGTCTAGCTGGCATTTCTGCTTCACTACGTCGGTAAACAATATAAACGGTATCAGCCCCAAGGCGTTTTGCACATCTTGCTGCATCCATTGCCACATTTCCACCACCAAATACAGCTACACTCTTACTATTATGTATAGGTGTATTAGTCTTTTCTTTATAAGCTTTCATGAGATTAACACGGGTTAAATATTCATTAGCTGAATAAACACCTTTTAAGTTTTCTCCTGGAATATTCATAAAGTTAGGAAGACCTGCTCCTGAACCTACAAAGATGGCTTCGTAACCTTCTTCAAAGAGTTCATCAATAGAGATTATTTTACCAATTACCATATTGGTAAGAACTTCTACCCCCATTGCTTTAAGGGTATCAATTTCTTTTTGAACGATAGCCTTTGGAAGCCTAAACTCAGGAATACCATAAACAAGTACGCCACCAGCTAAGTGAAGGGCTTCAAATACTGTTACCTTGTATCCTTTTTTAGCCAAGTCTCCTGCACATGTAAGCCCTGCTGGACCTGCTCCCACTATAGCTACTTTATGTCCATTACATTCTGGTACTTTCACTTCTTCCTTGCTATTTGCCATATGATAGTCAGCTACGAAACGTTCTAGACGTCCAATCCCAACACTCTCTGTTTTAATACCTCTTACACATTTAGCTTCACATTGGGTTTCCTGCGGACAAACTCTACCACATACGGCTGGTAAACTACTAGATTCATGAATCACTTCATAAGCTTTCTCTAAGTTTCCTTTTTGAATCTCTGCAATAAACCCTGGAATATCGACATTAACAGGACATCCACTGACACAAGGAGAGTTTTTACAGTTTAAACATCGCTCTGCCTCTTCCTTTGCCATTTCTAAGGTATAACCTAGTGCAACTTCCTCAAAATTATTATTTCTAATCATCGGATCTTGTACTGGCATTTCTAATTTCTTAGGATTCATGTTTGGCATTTATTGCACCTCTTCCTTCATTAGATTACAGTGGTCTTCTAATGATTCTCTTTCAAAATCCTTGTACATGCTTGACCTAGAAATAGCTTCATCAAAGTCTACTTCATGGCCATCAAAGTCAGGACCATCTACACAGGCAAACTTCACTTCTCCACCTACTGTTAGGCGACATCCACCACACATGCCTGTCCCATCAATCATAATAGGATTCATACTTACCACTGTTTTAATACCATACTGTTTAGTAAGCTGTGCCACAAACTTCATCATCACTAATGGTCCTATGGCAATGACCTCATCATATTCATTACCTTCTTTAATAAGTTTTTCAAGAGCTGTAGTTACAAGGCCTTTTTCTCCATAAGAACCATCATCTGTCATGATAAAGAGACGGTCACTAGCTGCTCTAAATTCTTCTTCTAAAATAAGTAAGTCCTTATTTCTAAAGCCAACCACTACATCCACCTTGGCACCAAGGTTATGTAACTTTTTCGCAACCGGATATGCAATAGCAGAGCCTACTCCTCCACCTATAACTGCTACTTTCTTAAGCCCTTCTACATGAGAAGCTACTCCCAATGGCCCAACAAAGTCACAAATCATTTCCCCTTCTTCTAACTCACTTAAAGCTGTAGTAGCCTTTCCGACTACCTGAAAAATAATGGTTACCGTTCCTTGACTACGATCATAGTCCGCAATAGTTAAAGGAATACGTTCTCCTTCTTCATCTACTCTTAAAATAATAAATTGTCCTGGTTCCGCTTTTTTAGCAATAGCTGGGGCTGCAATCTCCATAAGTACTACGGTAGGATTGAGTTCTTTCTTTTTAACAATCTTGTACATAGAAGCCTCCTCATTTCTTAATTGCATCTTAAGTAGAATGTTCATACCTACGAAAAGACCACAATAACCTTACTCAATAGTTATTAATTTCTTTTTTAGTTTAGCATTGCACTTCTTATATTTCAAATAAATTTTGTTTTTTTTAAATTATTTTATATAAATTTACATATATATCACTATTTTACTACTTAAGTTTTTTGCACATCATCTCATAATGGATGCTATATAGCTTAGCTTGTTCTTTAGAAATGCTACCTTGATGATATAAATTTAAAATGCTTGTATCCATAAGCTGTAAGCCTTCTTGGCTTGTAGCATATATATTCCCATCTAATTGATGAAGTTTTGATTCTCTAATCATATTGCGAATAGCATAATTTACATACATTACTTCAAATACAGGAACTAAACCATGGTCTACGGTAGGAATGAGTTGTTGGGATATAACGGCTTGCAAAACCATAGATAATTGAATGCGAATTTGTTGTTGTTGTTCTGGTGGAAATACATCAATAATACGATCTATAGTGTTATTAGCCCCTAGAGTATGTAGTGTAGAAAGAATAAGTTGTCCTGTTTCAGCTGCTGTCATAGCAATTTGAATCGTTTCATAGTCTCTCATTTCTCCTAGAAATATCACATCTGGGGCTTGCCTTAAGGCTGACTTTAAGCCCTGCATAAAACTTGCTACATCTACCCCTACTTCCCGTTGACTAATAATACTATTAGCATGTTGATGAACAAATTCTATAGGATCTTCTAAAGTAATAATATGGCTATTTCTAGTTTTCCTAATCTGGTCTATAAGACAAGAGATTGTAGTGGATTTTCCTGCTCCTGCCGGCCCTGTAATAAGTACTAGTCCTTTTCTTAATTCTGCAAGTGCCATGACTTCTTTAGGAATATGTAATTCTGCGTAGTTAGGTAATTCAAAACAGACAATACGGATAACGGCTGCTACCGATCCTCTCTGGTGATAGATATTCACTCTAAAACGCCCTAACTTTGAAATAGAAAAGGAGAAATCATCATCCTTTTTCTTATCGTCCTGCTTTTTCATCCTTTTTGCTAATTCATATATTTGTATTACTAAGTTCTCAGTATCTATAGGGGTTAATATTTCTTCAGATTGTTTGAGAATCTCCCCCTTTATCTTAAAGCTTAACGGTAATCCTGCAATTATAAAGATATCCGAACTTTCTTTTCCTACAGCCTGCTGAAATAAATCACTTATAATCATATCTCCACTCTCCCACTTTTTTACATTTTCCAATTCATTTCTTCTACAGCTGTTATGACTTTCCACTCTACAGTTTGATAGGTGATTTTCTCTTTGGCAAAGGGTGTATGCGTTATTTTGATAATAATATGTAAATACTGGTTCTCTTTTAAATAAAGCTTATAAGAAATAGAAAAGTGATTGGTATCCTGTACTATTAAACGCTCATAGTTTCTCAATACTTTGTTGTTATTAATTTGATTCATTACAGTATGATAATGAGCACTGCTTATAAGCTGATGAATTTCTTTTACTATTTCTTCCCCGTGATTATCTGCAGCATAGTACTCCTGCATATAGCTTATTTGCTTATTAACCATTTGCCTTTCCGTATATGCTGTCTGCAGTGCTAAAACGCCTAAAATAACTAGTGTTAATACAACAAAAATGGCTACTAATGAACTTATTCCTACTCCTAAGGGTACTGTGATGTAGTGTTTTTCTCCTTTCATCCCTAATCCTCTTCCTTAAAATATTGATTGAGTGTAAGTTCTTGTATAGTGCTTCCCTCTAAGGTTCCTACTTTTCTCTTTTTAGCAATTAAATAAATTGTTACCCATTCTCCATCTTTTAGAGGTTCACTTTTTATAACTACATTAACAGCATAGTTTGCTTCCTTTAATTTTCCTAGTTTCCCTGTATCATCATAATCCACTTCCCACTCAGAACTGTTTGAGTTGGTTATTTCATTTCCTACTTCATTTAATAAAGCTTCATATGCTTCTCTTGAATGACAACCTTTGCTATATTCAGCTAGATTTTGTATAACCCTACCTCCAACTACAAGTTCCTTCGTTGTAGCTGTTAATTGATAAACCCCTGTATATAAGTAAGCTATTATCACAAATGCAATACTTAAGAAGATAATCACACCTATTAACTCCACTAGTAATATATTGACTCCCGAATGCTTTTTTAGCTTCATATTGTTCCTCTCTTAATTAATAGAATGACTTCTTATGCCAATAAGGCGAGTATAGGTATTTCCCCTATGTATTACTATAGTTATCTCCAATGTATGAGGATTTAAAAAGGCCATCCTTAAAGTCTCTATTTCTAATACAGGAATTCCTTCAGATAATTCAAAGTCCATCCCTTTCATCATTAGCATCTCATATAAATGACCTTGATAGGCATAAATCCATGTTTCATAGGTATCCCCCTCTATTTCTTGTGGTAATACCAATACTTGTATGCCTTCCTTATGAGTTATTTTAACCCCTTGGCTATTATCTATTTGTTTAATTTTGGTGTTTATATAAGCTAATGGTGTTTCTATACCCATTCTCTCGTTGATGCCATTTACTATACTGTGATAGACATGTACCCCTTGAATGGTCACATATGTTGTGGTTCCAATAAATAAACTAAATGGTATTAAAAATAATAATAAAAGTATCCTACGACCTAACATTCCTCTCACCTACGCTCTAGTACTTGAATCTCAGGCATAATATTATCGGCAAATACCTCATAATAAATGTTATAATCTCTACAATCTATCACAATCCCATAGTGCTCTTTGATATACTCTAGGTTGGGGGGATAAATTCCTTCTATGGCATAACATTGTACTGCTGCCCTCTTAATAGCTCTCTCTAAAGTTATTCTTTCTTCTCTTTTTGCTATACTACTGGTGTGACTAATGCCGTATATCAATATCCCCCACACACTAAGCATACCTATCACACTACTTATTTGTTTATGAGTATGTTTCATGTTCTTCCCCTTAACTAATAGCTGACATAATGTTCATAAGAGGTAACATTACAGATAATAATATGATACTAACAAGTAGGCATAATATCCCTACAATACTAGGCTCTAACATACCTACAATACTTTGAATATGTTGTTGTACTTCTTCTTCATATCGATTAGATACTTTCTCCATAGCACTATCCAATTCTCCCACTTCAATTCCTAGCTGTAGTAACTTTGTCATCATAGGTGAAAATAGTTTTATTTCACCCAATAACCGCCTAAAACTTTCCCCTTCTTGTAGCTTTTGCAATATAACTTCACATTTATTTTTAACTTTGGTATGTTCTATAGTAGGAATTGTTAACTCCATAGCTTCTTCAATCCCTAACCCACTTTTTAAAGCAAGATTTAGCGCTTCCGCTAGCTGAAAGGTCGCTATTTTTTCTGTTACCTTAAAACGTTCTTTAAAACCTCTTAACCACTTGTCTCCATACGCCTTTCTTAATACAAGGAGCACAAGAATGGTTCCTAATAAAACAAATAGGATAATCCCATTAAATTGCTCCAAAAAATCCACTATGCAAACTAGCATTTGTGCTGTATTAGACAAATGACTTCCCATATTTCTAAAAAGTTGTTCAAACAAAGGAATAACTTTCATAGATAAGACCATTAGTACGCCTAATATAATGACAATGAGTACACTAGGTCCCATAATAGCACTTTTTACAATCGTCTTTAGTGTAGCTTGCTTTTCATAATATTGTGCTAAATAGGCCATGCTCTCTTCTTCACGACCTAATAAATGGGCTAATTTGATGGTTTCCGTCATATATTCTGGGAACTTTCCACTAGTTCCTAAGGCTTCTGAAAACCTTACCCCCTCTTCACATTTTTTCTTAAGTTCTGTTATCTCCTCTTTCATCTCTCCATTTGGCATATCTTCTAGCATCATTTCTAGCCCTTCTAGGCTAGGCAAGCCTGACTTTATAGTAAAATAGAGGGCATTACAAAAAAACGCTAGTTCTTCAGGTTTACTTAGCTTTCTTTTATTTGACTTCCTTTTTACTAATCTCATCTACTAATTCCCCTTTGACTATACCCATGATCTCATTCTAATATTCATTCACTTTTTGATAGTCTTTAGCCTCTTTAATCATTTTCACCTTAACTTTTACCTTATTAACTTGTAAATCATAGGTGGTATCTACAATAAGCCACTGCTTCTTGTTGAAATCATAAACTTCATTCCATGCATGATAGCCTTCTGCCGTGGTTGCATACCCCTTTACAAGTTTAGCAGGTATGCCTAAACTTCTTAGCATGGCACTATAAAGGGCTGAAAAGTCATAGCAAATCCCTGTTTTATCCTTATAGGTAGCATCAATATTAGGAATATACCCTGTTGCTAGGGTAGCCAATTTATCATAATCATAGGTATATGTTCCACCTACCATATAGCTGTATAACGTACTCATTTTCTTACTATACTCCTTAACCTGCTTTGCTAAGGAAGCTGCATAGATAATAGGCTGTGAGTTTTTGCTCCAGTTAATATTTTGAATAGAGTTTAAATAGACACCTTCTTCACTATCCAGCTTAACCTCTAAACTTTCACTTTCTATTAAGGCGTACGATTGACCTTGTACGTTTTGTAAACATTTTATTTGATATATACCACTTCCCATTTGCAATGGAAAGCTTTCCTGCTTTCCCTGCCCATCTAAGTCATATGTATATTTTTTATCCCCTTTTTCAATCATTACTTTGAGACGCTTTGAGGTAGTGCCTTGATAGGTCACATGGACTACTCCTTTACTGGTATCACTAGCGTCTATATCCACTAGTGGTGCTGCCATGAGTATACTCATCCCACCTAATAACCATATAAGCATGCCACATCCTAATATTTTATACAGTCTCCTCATCACATCCCCACCAAACATCCGTCATTCTATCTCTATTATTTTAAATTAAATCTATTCTTGCTTAGTTAGTGATGATACTAGCTTAGCTTTTATTAAAAGTCTTTTATTACCTACATGGATTGGATGACAAGTCAGTAATGTTAATCTTCTTTCATCCCTTGGTTGCCCTAATATCTCTAAATCCCCTGGATTAATAATTTCTATATCATCCACCTCATAGATGTACTCTAACTTCCTCACTTCCACACTAATCTGATCCTTTAACTGCACCTCTCCTAATCGATTAAACATACTCCCAAAAGTATAATTTCGGTGTCCTGCTATAATGCAGTTGCCTACTTCCCCTGGATAAGCTGTTTCTAACATATGGGTTACACCTAGCTTTAGATTTTTTGTGCTTTCACCTTCTATTAGCAGTACATCTACCCCTATGCTAGGAACCTTCACTCTCCCCATCACTTCATCTTGTTGGAAAAGATAGTGTACTTCTTCTTTCTCTTGGTCTTCGTCATTGGGCTTCTGTATGAGGTTCTCATTTACTAAAGTGCTATTTTTCTGTTTTTGCTCTTCTATCTGTTGCAAATAACTTGTATAAATTTGGTCTCCTTTAGCTTGCATATACCTATTACCTATAAAAGGAATACTCATTATAATCAATGCACTTATTATGAGAATCATACCTACCTTTTTCATTGCCTTCCCCTTTTATTTCTTGCAATTTGTAAATAGCTTAGAACTTAATATCACTCTTCTTCCAGAATTTCAGCTACTTTAATTTTTTCTATTTTACTGGGCACTTTAACTTTACCTTTTACTGTATCTATACCTATTGTGCTCCATTCCTCTAAATCATCTATTTCTTGGGTAGCTATATCCTCTAAATGATAACTATATAAATCTTGCTGTTCAATAACATAAAAACTGGGCTGCATACTCTGACCTTGTTCTACTAAAATAGGTTTTTCTAATTCTTCTGCTAGCTTAATGAGATCTTCTAGCTTGTTAAGCTTATAATTATTTTTAAAACCTTGCTTATTGATAACATCTACCTGAACCATCTTGCTGCCATATTCTATGTAAATGCCTTTTATCTTTCTTATCATTTTTTCTTTATCCTCTATGTCTATCACAAAAATGCCTACTAAAATGCAACCTACCAAACTTAGAAATCCTATTACGCCTTCTGTTAGCATTAATTTATGATTCATAGGTAAAAGAGTGATAACTTCTTCTGTTTGCTTTCCTTCTACAGCTTCACTAACTTGCTGTTCAATCTTAAAGTAGTCACTGCTAACAGAAATGACTGCTGTTGCTAGAATAGGCATTTCAACCTCCTCTTTTGGTAGCTTTACTGTCTTCTTACCCTCTATCTTCAAAATGACTTCTGCTGGCATAGATAAATTCTCTTCTTCTTGTAATTTTTTCATAAAGCTATTATACTGTGTAAGATTTACTTTTATTTTCTCATTAATCTCGTGCTTATCAGCAGTTTGAGTAAATGAAGTAGTGTTCTTTAAAACTTCATTTTTACTCCACACTGTCACCTTTTTTTCTCCTTCATCACTTTGTTCATTAGTATACCCTCTAAACTCTGCAGTGATTTTATACTGCCCTTGAATCTCTGCCTCAACAGATGCTGTATAAGTATTCACATAGTTAAATACTACACTTTCTGCATAGTTACTGACATAGTACTGTCCTGCTGGTACTACTTTCTGATCATATAATTTAGTAGAATTGACATTTACTTTATAATCCATTTCCTGTTTGTTTTCATATGTGCATAATGTCTTTTCACCCACTTGTTGATGGGATGCTGTCCCTTCATAAATGATTAATCCAATACTGGCTACTGTCAGCATTATTCCGCCTATCACTACGCCATACTTTATCTTTTTAGGCCATCTCAGCTTCATGAATTACCTCCTATTTATCTAACTTCATAATTAAGAGAGGGTATATGCTTCTTATAGCCCTCTCTTAATTGTACTTAGTTCAGTTACTATATATTACTTATTCTCTTTCTTTCTCCACAAAATAATTCCTGTACCTAATAATCCAGTTGCCACAGCATAAATAATACCTGCACCTATACCACCAGTCTTAGGCAACTTTCCCTTTGTTACATGCGCATCTTCTGTAGCACCTGCTGGTACTTGTTCATCTGAAATGATTTCTACTTTTGGTTGTTCTACTACTTTACCTCCAGATACCTCTTCATCTGAAACTACTTCTGTTGTTGTTCCCCCAGGTACAGTTTCTTCTGGAACGACTTGTGTTGGGGTACTGGTTGCTTGTGGTGTAGACGTTGGTGTTGGTGTTGAACTTGGTATTGGTGTGGGTGTTGGGTCTGCTTCTGCTTGCTCAAAAACTACATTCAATCTAAATTCCATTTCAGACTCTTTTAATTCTGTGATAGTAGGAGAGAGTTCCATACTTAAAGCTAGTTCTGTTGTCTCATTTGCTTTTAATACTTTACCTTGTACTTGCTGAGATAAATATTGATTATAGTCCCCCATCCCTAAGACTTTACCTGTTTCATCATATCCCTGAAGCAAGTTAAAAAATTCTTGATCTCCACCTGTACACTCAAGGACTATTCCACTTAATTTGATTGCCTCGGACCCATAGTTCCTTATGATGGGCCTCATCTTAAAACCTGCACCTGGATATAAATTTGAGATAGAAAAATGAACGCTATTACTGCTACTTGCTCCCTTCGTAACACTTATATACTGCTCTTCACCTAATATTTCAAAGTCTATCGATTCAAACCCTGCTTCATAACGCTCATTAATTGCTACATCTATAGGTGTAGGAAAACTAGCAGCATAACCTATTGGTAATAGCAAAGAGCTCATAATGAGTGTTCCGCCTAATAAACGCTTTATTTTCATAAATAGCCTCCTTTCTTTTATGAGACTTGCTTTAATACTTACCGCCTCCTGTATGAAGCCAAACACTTGGCCATCCTACTTTCGGTACCACATGGATAATTCTTCCTCTAATATCTTTCATTTCTACTAGAGGTGTATCTGCCACATTATTATTATCTCCCTTGGTCTGATAGAGGGTTTGCCCATCTCTTTCAATAATCTCTATAATCCGATGATTAATCATTAAATCATTTCGTTCAAACTGAATAATATCTCCTACCTCTAATTCCTTCATCGCTTCCAAACTTTCTATTTTATCGATAATGACTACATCCCCTGGCTGTATCATAGGCTTCATACTACCTGTCACAATAGCTGAGGGATAATAAGGAAATACACCTACCATAAACCATATAGTAGCGACAATAATAATAGAAGGCACCACATAACTTAAAATGCTTTCCTTCTTTGTTTCAATACCCTTAATGAATTTAGTCAGTTTATGATGTTTCTCTACTACTACAGAGGTCCCTAAAAGTGGAATAACTACCCCTATAAGTGCCACACCTAACCAAGGCAACAGAGGTAAGATTGGACTTAACCATTCAAAAGCTAATAGCATCCCTAAATAAATAATAGATGCCTTAGCACCTCCATATAATACTAAAAAAGTAGCAAAGATATTCTTACATAAAATAGGCAATATATACTGTGCTAATACTATTACAACATCCTTACTACTCTTTACTGTTAATATCCTATTTATATTTAAATCTGTTAAAGTAAATAACATTATAATGAATATCAGTACCTTTATCATTTTCTTTCTTTTATAACTACATAGTGTATAAGTTCTAATCACTTCTCGGCCTACAAGTACGGTTCCAACACAAAATGAATTATATAAAATCCCTGAAATAGTTATACTAGCAGGATTTTTTCCAAACCCTAGTAACATTCCACTAATTAGCTGAATCGTTATAAATACTACACCAAATAAAAAGGCTAATGTAGTCATTTGTTGCCTCACGATACTCTTTTCTTTCATCATAAGTTTTTGGATTTTAAAATAGTAAAAAGCTAATAATATTAACCACCCCATACTTATTAGTAATCTTATATTGATGCCCTTATAGTTAGGTAGGTAACTACTAGTAATATTAAAAAACAAAAGAATCATTAATTGTATTTTGCTTGTTTTTTTTTCTTCTTTCATATTATAGAACCTTCATTCTCTTATTAAGATTACCGTTTTATTTGTAAGATGATTCATCTCCTGGTTTAATTGAATGATTTTGGCCACTATCACCTGGAAATAGTGAATTTTCCCAACCATTTAGTCTATTCCAACTCACTGGAACTTTTACCTCCATTGTTTTTTCCCAGCCTCCAGATCGCTTTGTATTGAACTGTGTATATGTTATTCTAAGTGTCATTTGCCCTTTTTCACCTACATGTATGTCAGCCCATGCAGGTCTATCATTAGGCCTATTATTAGTCCATGTTTTATCCATTGCACGCTTAATTTTCCAATCCCCATTTTGTGTATTACTTCCTACTATACTAATAGTTAATACATTATTATTTTTTTCATAGTTACAGAGAATGTTTTGTACTTGTGTAGTTAATGTTTGCTTTGTAAGACCAGCTATTTCACCTTCCCAATCTTTTCTGTATACTATCCAATTCCCGTGTCGGTCCTGGTATTTATATTCCACCCAATCCCCAGCCCATATTTCTGCTGTATACTCAAAGGATACAATCTCCACCTTTCTTACTTCAATTGGAATACTCTTGTCTGCTAACTTAATACTAATTTCAGGATTTTGCCTATGATTATCTCCACTAACACAGTCTACATTAGCGCACATCATATATTCACTTTTAGCCTCACCAGTAGCTTCTATTGTCCCTGATGTAATCTTTGTTTCTATAATAATAGATTTCGTCCACTGAGCATAACTGATACCCAATAGTGAGCTCAACATAATCATGCTCATGACTAACGTAAGCATTTTTTTCTTGCTATATTTTTTTCGCATCCTTACCCTCCTTCTCTCTTTCTACAAAAAATGGCATCAGCTATGCCTATGCACTACTGATGCCTCTAGCCTTTATGAATAATTAGATTAATTGGTTATCAAGGCTAACTGTATATTGTTTATTAGTCTTGTGGCCCTCTTGGTGGATTTGTTGGTTTTGGTGTTGGTGTTGATTTATCATTAAATTGTTTCCAATTCATATCTACTGTAAATCCAAATGTCTTCTCAATTATTTTTTCATTCTCCACCGTTGCAGGTAAACTAACTATAATTTTACATAGTTTGGATGATGTGTTCCTTGTATTTGCTTCTAATAACGTTATCTCTGTCTCCATCGCTTTTTTAAAATTATCAAACCCTTTATACTCAGTACCATTAACATTAAATACTAATGTTTGAGCTAAGTCACTATTACTACCATTAGTTAATGTATATATTGGTATAGCCTTTACAGGGATAGTTGATTCACTATTAATCGTATAGCTAAATGTTACTTCAGACCCTGGATAAATATTAATCCATGTATATTCTACTTTATCCCCTTTTTTTCCCATTCCATATTTATTACCTGAATCCTTTATTTCTCCCTTAGCATTATTATATTTGTCATTGAAATCTTTGTCTTTTTGTTGTACTTCTGCATTACTAAGATATACCTCAAAATTTGCTGAACTTACTGTTGAGGTTACTGTAAGTTGTTTAGTCCAATAGGCATATCCCGTTCCCATAAGTCCCATCGATAATACCATTGTACCAATAAGTAATTTTGTTTTTTTCATTTTTATTTACCCCCACATATATTTTTAACTCATACTTTTTAAATATATACATAGGTAGTCATTTTTAGATTTCACTTTCGTCTACTCTTATATACTACTTTAGTACCAACTCACTTCTACTATTAGATTAGCCTTTTAATCTTCACTTCTTCTCCACAGTTTAGCAGAAAATAAAGCCGCCTCTGTACGATGTGACATTTCTAGTTTTATCAAAATACTACTAATATGTTTTTTTACTGTTGCTTCTGTAATAAATAACTGCTCTGCTATTTGACGGTTAGTGATACCCTTACCCAAAATTTTAAATACTTCATATTCTCTCTCTGTTAAAAGCAGCTTGATTTTACTATAGGATGTTTCATTTACTTTTCCTGCTAACTTATTGATATAAAATAAATTCCCCCTTGCTATACTCTTAATGGCATAACAAATATCTTCTTTAGTAGCCTCTTGATGTATATAACCTTCTACCCCTAGAGCCCTTGCTTTTTCCATATCTTCATTCCTAAAAAGTGTTGTAAATACAAGAAACTTTGTACCTAATCCCTCACTCTTAGCTTTTTCTACTAAACTTAAGCCATTCTCTCTTTTCCCTAAAGATAAATTAATAATGGCAATATCTATTTTTTGAACTCTTAACTGTTTCATTGCCTCCTCTATAGTGGTTGTCTCTATAATTTCCTGAAACTCATCCTCTATGCTTAACATAGTCATTAAACCTTTCCTTATTATTTCATAGCTTTCTAGAATGAGTAGTTTCATGTTTCCCTCCTTGCATGTTCGATTAACATCCCTAACTTAATTTTATTCAGTAGGTAAAGCTACCTGTATAATATAGCTTATCTTTTTATTAAGTTTCTCTCTAAATATTTATATTAGGACTTTACTAAAAAATGAACATAAATTTATTCCACGCAAAAAAGACGATGCCTAAGGCATCGTCTATATTCAGCATGATTGATTGCTAATTAGCATTTAACTACGTTAGCAGCTTGTGGTCCTCTGTTACCTTCAACGATATCGAAGTTAACTTCTTGACCTTCTTCTAAAGTTTTGAATCCTTCTGTTTGAATAGCTGTGAAGTGTACGAATACATCATCTCCACCTTCTCTTTCGATGAATCCAAATCCTTTTTCTGCATTAAACCATTTAACTTTACCTGTCATGTTACTAGGCCTCCTTAAATAAAATCTTTATTGCTAAAACACTGCTACGCAAAACGTTATTCGGTCTTGCTAGTCATTTGTTACAAGAGGCCTACCTATCCGTTTTTGTTTCAATATTTTAACTTACATTCTAATATTATCATAATTATCTCGAAAAATCAAGATGGTTTAAATTTTTTTACATAATACTATGAGAATTATGCACTTTTTTCATGTATTTTTCATATATTTTTTGGTCTCTTTCTTATTATGTCCTCTAATTTTCTTGATTATAGACAATCAGATAACATTAAACATAAGTATATATTACCATATAGTTCATTATTTGTTTACAGTTTTTTAATTACTTCTCATACTTTTTTATAATTTGGCCATGTTTTTCTTTATAGTAAAGCATCTTGCCACAGGTCATTTTTCCTTCCTTACATCTACCATGTACACATGTAGGTACTGCATACTTAAATATGGTTGGTGCTATTTCCATACAAGCAAGCCACATTTCATAGGCCATATCTCTAATTTCTTCTTGAGCTCTATCACAAAGTCGCTCCTTAAAGAAGTTAAATAATGCTCTTACATTCATAGTTACTTGAATCTTTGTCTCACATGCATTAGGAAGAACATAGCGGGCATTTTCTATGGCTATTTTTTCAAGCTTGGAGTAAAGTTTTTTATCTTTTTCATTAAGTATTTCTAAAACAGCTTCTGCCTCTCTATTATTGGCAATAGCCTCATTCACTTCTTTAGGTGTTTGACCATTATTTGCTTGCTCTATAATTTGTTCCATCAATAATGAGAGTGCAATATGATTATAATCTTCTTGAAGTCTTTCCATCATTTGAATATAATCTGCCTTTAAACTCTCACATTTTGCAATAGGCTTAGGAATAACATATTCAAACTGCCCTTCACTTACATAGCGTTGAGATTTCTGAGAATAACTACATCCAATCCTATGACGAACTAACTGATGGGTTAAAGAACGGCTTACCCCCTCTATTCCAAAAGTAATACTACTATGTTCTAATATAGAACCATGGCCAATTTCTAGTATCATATTTAAAAACTTCTCGGCACTTTCTGGGGTGATTTGATCTCTAAGCTCTTCTATGTCTGCTGAACTATAACAAAGTCTAGCACCTCTTACAATATTTTGTTCAAATTCTGGTGTATGACTTAATACTACGACGTTTAATTTAGTTTCCATTTGTCTTTTCCCTTTCCTATTAACTACATTGAATATTTTTTCAACTTTTATATGATGAAAGTTTATTATAAAACCACATTTATAGCAAGTTAATTATCTGTTATACTGGTATTAATATTTTTATGGAGGTTTACATCATTGATTTGTTTGATTGCAGCCATTAGTAAGAATTATCAAATTGGTATTCATAATCAAATGCCTTGGCATATCCCTGAAGACCTTGCCTACTTTCGCCAAATGACTACAGGGCATACTGTGATTATGGGGAGGAAGACCTTTGAAAGCATAGGAAAACCTCTACCCAATCGGATTAATGTTGTGCTTACTACTAATTCTCATTTTTCTGCACCCCAGGTCACTGTATTAAATGACTTCTCTGCTGCTCTTAATCTATGTCATCACACAAGTGAAACTGTCTTTATTATAGGTGGTGGAGAAATTTATATGGCCTTTTTACCTTATGCAGATCGCCTCTACCTTACACTCATTGATCAGGTAGTCGTAGGCGATACTTCTTTTCCCCCGTTTGAAAAAGATTTTAAACTCATCCAAAGTAGTCCTAGTCAAAATAGTGCCCTTACAGGTATCCCCTACACTTTTACTATTTGGGAACGCTGTAGATAATAGAAAAAGCTGTAGTACACCTCCTGTACTACAGCTCTTTAATATCACTTCAATCTATTTTTCTTTATTTCTACTACCTTGTTGTGCACGATAATTTGAACGTTTGCTATTATCTTGACGTCTTCCAGCACCGCGTCCCATTTGACGCTCTCTACCATCTTGTTTTCTGTTTGCCACTTCAATGTTAACTCTTCTACCTTTTAAGCTTTCACCTACAAGGTTAGCCATTACATCTCCAAGATATTTCTTTGGAATTTCAAAGAATGAGAATTTATCTAACATATCTACACGGCCAATTTCTTTACCTGAAAGTTCACAGTTAGATGCAATAAACTTAACAAGTTCTGATACTTGAAGATTATCTTTACGTCCTAAGTTAATGAATAAACGTACAAATTCCCCTTCAATTTTGCTTGTATCATAGCTATTGCGTGCTGATAAATCTTCTACAGAATACTCTGCTGAAGCTCCCATTACCATCTTATCCATTGTAAGTTTCAAGAAAGCTGCTGATACTTCTAGGGATGTAGCATAGTTCTCATCTTCGATGTCGCCTACTTCTTCTAGCATTTTCTCAATAAACCCAATATATTTAGTAAGTTTACCTTCCGCTAAAGTCGCCTTAACTTCATCCATAATGCCACTCAGTTTATTTTCTTGAATATCTTCAATTGATGGGGGTTTTACTAGTTTAATTTTAGATTTTGTGTAACGTTGGATATCACGTAATTTTGCTAATTCTTTGCCTGCTGCAAAAGTATAAGATACCCCTTCCCTTTGCGCACGTCCTGTACGTCCAATACGATGTACATAGTATTCTTCATCACTTGGCACATCATAGTTAAATACAGCATCTACATCATCTACGTCAATCCCTCTAGCCGCAACATCTGTTGCAATAAGGATATCAATAAGACCATTTCTAAAGCGAGACATAACATTATCTCTTTGAAGTTGTTTCATATCTCCATGAAGTGACTCAGCGCTGTATCCTCTTGCTTGAAGATCTCTACATAAATCATCTACACGTTTTTTAGTATTACAGAATACTACTGAAAGCTTGAAGTTATTTGCATCAATTAAACGTGATAAAACTTCTACTTTATTACTTTCTCTAACTTCAAGATAGTATTGTTTTACTGTTGGTACTGTCAGTTCTTTATGCACCACATTAACTGTTATTGGATTTCTTTGATACTTATTGGCAATATCTAAAATAGCTTTCGCTAAAGTTGCTGAAAAGAGTACAAATTGACGTTCTTCTGGTACACTTTCCAAAATAACATCAATATCTTCACGGAATCCCATGTTAAGCATTTCATCTGCTTCATCTAGGATAATCATCTTTAGATTTTCTAATTTTAAAGTTCCTCTTCTAAGGTGGTCCATAATTCTACCTGGAGTACCTACGATAATTTGAGGTTTCTTCTTAAGAGCTATAATTTGTCTATCGATTTGTTGCCCTCCATAAATAGGAAGGATACGTACGCCTCTTTTATATCTAGCAAGAGCCGAAAGCTCTTCTGTTGTTTGAATAACAAGCTCACGAGTCGGACAAAGAATAAGCACTTGTACTTTTTCATTAGTAGTGTCAATACCTTCTACCGCTGGAATTCCGAACGCACAAGTTTTCCCTGTTCCTGTTGGTGCTTGTGCAATAATATCATTTCCTTGTAAAATAACAGGGATTGCCTTACCTTGAATAGGTGTTGTTTCTTCAAATCCCATGTCCTGTGCCGCTCTAATAATGTCTTCTGATACTTCTAGTTGGTTAAATAATATACTTTCTATAATCATTACCTCTACAATCTATTATATAATTTATAAGTGAAAAATAAAGTATTCGCTTACATCGCTACCCTTAATCATACTACATTTCTCAAAAAACTACAAGAAGTAAAATGTACCTAATTATAGTAAAAACATATTATTTCAATTATTATATAGATGTTTCAGTAAAATATAGGGTAAAGTGCATTCTGAAATAAATAAGATTTTATACAAAAAAATGAGTACACACCTAAATGAGTACTCATTTTTCACTTAGCAACATATGATAATTAGAATTTTTAACTTTATGGTACACTCCGAGCCGTTCTAATTACGAAAGGCTAATTTGTACTTCTGTAAAACAATCTTCACAAAGACTATTGCATTGATTACTAAGAGAATCGCATATACGATTCGAGCTGCAATCTCTGGAATTAGCAAAGAAATTCCATTCATATCTCCACCACCGAAGAAACCACAAAGAAGACTCAAATATAACGGATCAATAAACAGCATTGCAATTGTAATATAGTAGGTGCATGCCTGGAATACTTTGGAAGATAGTTTGCCGATTTTTCCTATCAATGCAATTAACACATAGGCACATATAGTTGTGGCAACAGAACCCAAAATACAGAAAACCCCAATTTGGGTTTGTGTCATCTGTTCTACAAATATGCCTATTTGTATTCCAACCCCCATAAAATTGATTTGCTTAAATGCACCAAGGGATAAAGCATATAATAAATGCGTACCTTCGTGTATTATATAGTAAGCTATAATTGCTGCAAACAATCCAATGTATTGTCTTACTTGTTTATTCATCTCCCATTACCTCGTCGAACTCAAGTTTATTGAATTAATTATATCATTCTCTTATGAAAATTCAATCGAGAATAAAGAAAAAGGTTGACCATTTTAGATACTCTCGCATAAAATGATCAACCTTATTTGATGCGGGCGAAGGGAGTCGAACCCTTACACCTCGCGGCGCTAGATCCTAAGTCTAGTGCGTCTGCCAATTCCGCCACGCCCGCAAACCTGATACTTGATTATAATAACAGAAACTATTAAGTTCGTCTAGTCTTTTTTTTATAAAAATATCAGGCAGTATCATAGTTTAAATATTGTATTCTTTTTAACTCAATTCTTTCATTTTAATATCCTACATTATTTATTGGCCTTGACTAGTTGATTCTTGAAGTGCCATTTTTTTATCTACTTCCACCTTTTCATCTGCCTTTACCTTCTCAGTTTCTCCCCCATTCTCTACCTTATTCTCTGCCTCTTCTTTGTTATGTATGAGTTCTAGTTCCTTCTTAACAGCATCTTCTGGCAAGCCGAGCCTATTCATAGAGACTTTTATCTCCTCCTCAGGCTTTAAAATCACGGTATTGATACCTTTAATAGTCAAGTCAACCTCTAACTTAGGAAGTTCTTCTAGATCTTTTGATGCCTGCAAGGGCGTATTTATCTCTTCTGTTGGTGTCTGCTCTGTACCTTGTGCACTTGAAGGCGTAATCAGATAGTTTTTATAAATAAAATAACCACCTATCCCTAGGCCTACGCATAATACAGTCACTATGCACCCTATTCCTATGTTTTTTCCGTATCTAGAAATAAACTTTAGAAAGGCTGGTTGCATCGCCTTATTCAGTTTGCTATATAACATTTTTGTCTTTAGCTGATTATCTAGTTTCTGCTTGACAAGCTCTTTTGGCCACTTCCCTTCTCTCTCCTTTAATCTAGTAAAAAACTGAATAATGGTGGTGTCAAAACTTCCTTTGTTCATATAAAATTCTTGTCCCTTACTCCAAATCACAAAGTCTAACATAATCTCTGGACTAATGGGATAGAGATATTCTAGAACACGTGGTAAATTAAGCTGCCATTCATTACTTGTACCTTTTTTAGATTCTAAGAAAGCATATACCAACATATAAAAATCTTCTCTTCTAACTGTTTGACTGTAGAAATGCTGAATTTGTCTTTGAACAGCCGGGTTTACTTTTATATACTTGGGACTCATTGCCTCTATGTTTGTCTTAAGCTTTTGATAGTCCTTAATCATCTCATACTTCTCATCTTCATAGCTATGTTTAAAAGAAATATGACACAACGCCTCTTCTGATTCAATGGCTTCTAGACGTACATGTTTTAAAAAGTGCTCTTCACCAAGAATCAGGAGTTCTCTGTACAAACGTCCTTCCCGATTTTCACACCATTTCTCTACTTTTTCTAAAAATTTTACTTTATTATGAGCTACTTGAGCACAATCCATAAATCTATTTTTAACTAAGTTTGAATAATAAATATCTGTAAATAAAATAGTTTCTACGGGTTCAAAGTGTGCTACTTTACTAATAAGAGCTTCTAGATGATTAATACCTTCTAGGCTTTCCTTTAGATATACATAGCCTACCTCTTCTTTTAGTTCATCCCTACTATAGAGCTTTGCAAATAAACTTTGATAAAGTGAACTTTCTTTACTTGCTTCTATTAAAAGACTTCTTATATAAGTGTCTTCTTTATCTCTTCTAGTCAATTCAATAGCTTCTAGCAAAATCCTAAGGGTCTCTTCTAGTCCCGCTTCATTGTCTTTATGAATCTTGAGTTTAAATTGTATAATGGCTATGATTTCATCTTTACTTAAAAGTCGCCCACCTCTTAAGCTAGCCTCTAGGCTATCAATGGCATATCCCGTAAGCTGCATCAATTCTCTCTTAAAATCCTCTCCAAGAGGTAAACTTAAATACTCTAGAAGCCCAGTTAAAAAACCTTCCCTTTCTCTTCCTTCCTCTAAAAGATAAGTCTTATGACTGCAGGAATAAGCATAAAGAGCAAATGCTGTAGCAACTCGATTATAAAAGCTTAGACTTTTTTCCCCTTTATCCTTCATGGCAGTCAATAATTGTTCGGCATAATTATTAAATTTCTCCCATAATGGTTTAACCCCTCTAAACATATTTGCCACTTTAAAATAAGCATCTAAATGAGTGGTTTCATCGAGGTTTAAAAACTTCTCATTCTCAAAATCCAATATATATTCCTTAGATATCTTTGTGTCATAGCGTAAAGTCCCCTTCTCTAAGAAGGTAATATGTATATTCTTCTTTGCCTCACTACTACGCGAATAAGTACTAACACCTAATTCCTCTGTCACACTCCAAGGTAGGCTTAAATAAATGTGATATAATAAGGCTTTAGCGTACATTCCCAGCTCAGAAATAGGCACATCTAGCACAATAAAGACTTTTTTCTTTGAGTTAACTGCCGTAAAAACAGCAGCTAATAGCTTCTCAAATAGCTTCTCATCTATTCTTAGTTCATTAAAAAGTCTTTCTCTCACCATAAACAAAGGATTATTTCCTTCATAAGGAATAGCTGCTAAGGTAAGAAGCTCCTGGCCTAGAGTCATATCATAACTTGACTCAAATCCTGTAATACCAAATAATTTCTCTGGTTCTTTCACATAACGATGTTTTTCATTAGATGATAATATATAGTTATGCATAAAAAATGTTGAACGAAGCCCTGTAAAATCTTTATTTTTGTATACTGCTTGTCCAACAATTAATTCTCCCGAAGGAACTGGCATAATGATGAAATGAGGAGGATACTTTGTCTCATCCTCTTCTCCGCTTTTTTGCAGTTCACTAGGTGAATCATAATGACATATAGGGTGAATATATTTTTTAATAAAATCTAATTTGAGCATTGGAGATTTAGCAATGGTATCATAGCCATCTGTCTTAGAAAATAGGCCGCCTCTCTCTCTCGTATAGTATTGTTGCTCAATCATTATCTCACCCCTTCATGACTACTAATATAACCTAACTTATAGAGTAACCATAAGAATGGCTCATCAATACGCATTGGCTGAATCACCTTCTCTAATTTTCCATCTACAGGATTTTGACCAAGAGAAGAAACTGCAAAGTAAGAGACATTATTAAAATGAACCTCCACTGCATCTTTAAAGGCTAAATCTACCTTTTCTAAGAAGCGCTCTACCTCTCCATTAATATTTTCATATTCACTTAGATTAAAATATCCTTTATGGGTATAGTTTTCAAACACATTGCTATTAGGTTTAATGTACTCCCCTTCTTCCTGTGCCAATCTAGTTAGCATATCACTTTTAGTAATGACTACAGCCGTTGGTATATTCGTCTTGCCATCTTCCTGACTCCCAATAAAATGCTCTGCAAGGGTAACAACCACATCTCTAGCTTCTTGATACTGAGATGTAAAATCTCCTTGCTCCTCATCTTGACTGAGCATAATTTTACGTCTAATTGTTGAAAGCTGCAGGGGATCTACTAAGAATAAAATTCCTTCTGCATTACGAATATGATTGCCATAGAGTTCTAAGTACTCTTCTTCGACCATCCCTTCCCCTGCCACATCAAAAAAGACAAGGCTTAAGGGTGCTTTAGAAGTATCCTTAAACTTAAATTGAAAAATAAAGGGTTCTTGTTTTCTTTCCTTTTGTGTGGACTCTATAAGGCTATTTTGCACAAATAAGGGGTCTAGGTACTGACTTCTAAACCGCCTACTTGTATCACTATTAATCGGTAAACATGCTGCCTCAAAATTATGTGCTGTTACATTTTCCAAAGTATTAATAAGGGATGCCATATACACTGACTTTCCTACTTGAGAAGCCCCAATAATAGCAATGATATTACTTGGTGCTCTTCCTGCTGAATAAGGCAGTTCATTATGACAAAATGGACATAGACGTTTCTTTGTCTCCACATTATATTTATCTCTCATGCTAATCAGTACTTCATCTACATAGTGCCTATTTTCTGGTGGTACTAAATAAGGGTTTAATACTGCTTCCATTTCATCACTACCTTCTAATCCAAAGCGCCCTATGTAGCGATTAAGTTTCTCATCTTCTTGAAGACAGTACTCTTCATCTTCTTCCTTTGCATGTGTTGCTCTAAAAACTACATGATCTGGACTAAATTTATTAAAACAGTGTGGGCATACAATTGGAAACTTTTTCTGCACTGGTACCTCTTCCTTTTTCCCACCAAATAGATTTTTAAGCAAACCCATCTTACCACTCCTCCATTTCCTATCCTTCTTTATACACCTTATAAATTTCTTTATGGGGCATTTCATCTGATAAGTAAATCCTCACATACTCATCCTTAGCTACTTCTATTTCCGGCAACACATTATCCCCTGCCTTAAAATCAGAAATAAACTTAAATTGCATTCCATCTTGATTATTGACTGGAATACTCCCTTTCTTTTTGACATAACATAATGCTTGTCTGGGTAAATCCACTTCACAAAATACTTGCATCTGTACGCCTTTAGTACTTGTAAAAATCTTTTTTCTTTCCTTCAAACTATATCTTATAGCTATTTGCCTTGTCATCACTTGTATTTTGTTACTTTCATCCTCACAGCTTATTAAATAAGCCCCCTCTCTTGTTTGAATATAAGGGCAAACCTCATACTCCACAAGTCCCATTCCTGGCTGATGATCTGTAAATCCACCAAAACGTACATATTCACTTTGTGTATATCTTCTATAAGGCTTATCCCTTTCAATCTTTTCGTTTTCTAGGAGATTACTTCGATAAATATAGACTTGTTCTATCTCTGTGGGCCACTGAAAATTTAAGTGTACGACTTCCTCTCTTACTTCTGCCTTTAGTCCTGTAATTCGTAAAGGCTTATCACCACTTATTTTGACTTCCATCTTTTAGACTAAGCCTCCCTTGTTCCATGATAACTATCTTTAAATGTAATAAGTCCTGTAAACATGACTAAACATAGCCCAAATATGAGCCAATAACCCAGTCTTACAATATATGGGGGCATCCCTTGTGCAAATAACCCCTCTACTATAATTCCCCCCATTAATCCACCTAAAGTTCCACCAAGCATCAGGCCCTTTGCCAAGAAACGGTTATCAAATAGAATACCTAGGGCAAGTGCCATTAAGAAAGCTAACAGGGTTAAAAACCCAACTCTTAATATCATATAAAGAGGTTCTTCTGCTTTTTCATCAGAACGCTCTGTCATTAACTCTCTTTTCCCCTCTGCATAACGAATCTTTCCAAAAGCTCCTGCTATCATCGTAGTATCGGAAGTACTGTAGTGCTCTCCCCCTGTAAGTGATGCGATATCAACTAAATATTGTTCTGCTTGTGGATCTCCATACATCATACCTATAGTATAAATAGGAATATTATTTTGAACATAATGACTTACTAAACCTGGAATATCTGAAGCTGAATCATCTGAAGGTGCCCCATCTGAAAGCATAATAAGGCTTGCACCTTTCCCCCCTGCACTAGCTTTTATAAGGTTATAAGCATCATCAATCATGGCTTTTACACCTGTCAGTCCATCATTAATTTGCTGATAAGTAGCAATCTTAGCTTTTACAGCTTCTTTCTGCTGTTTTGTAGTGGCCTCCATAAAGTCAAATTGAAGAATAGGTTCATTTGCAAAAGTCATAAACGCAATTCTTCGGTTTCCCTCTAGATTATCAATTAAGCTACTTGTTGCTTTAAAACGTTCTCCAGTAGGGTCAGACTGATCCATACTTCCTGAAGTGTCTATGGCAATCACAATATCCTTATAAGCTTTTTCTTTATTAATATTCATCCCATATAAAAATTGAAATAAACCGCCACATAATCCTAACATAAGTAAAGTAGTAGGGATAAAAAGCTTCAGTGACGTTTTAAAATACTGTTCCTTCCACCTATATCCAATCAACTGAGGTGATAGCCATTGTGAGAGTAATATCATGGCCCCTATAAACATGGCTCCTATGCCAAAATAAACTCCTGCTCTTAAATAAGCAGGCCATTCTTCTCCAAACCTTATTATCATCTCTCCCATCAAAAAGGCTAATAGCCCCCCAACTATACTTAACATCACTGCAGATATGCTAAATCTTTTACTTCCCATTATCTAACCCCCTTTAAAATATGTAGCCTTCCTTTATATACGCCTCATAATAACGTTCAGCTGTTCTTGTAAATATCAACTCATTTACTGTAAAGCCACCCATAAGCTGTAACTTTTCTAACCCACTTTTCCTTTGATCATTCATATAGGCTAATTTATAATTTCTAGAAGTCTTGTCTTTCTCATAGGCATAGATCATAAATTCACTTTTACGATCACCCATAAAATATTTTTCTTCATAACGATGATTGATATTTATAGAATCTAGATAGACACAAGGGTTAGAATTTTCCTCTAAGCTTAAATACAGCATATGATACAGTTCACTTTTAGCAGCTACTGCCTTATCTTCATAGTCTATTAGCATATTGGCTCTTGCTAACAATTCTTCTTCAAAGGATAGACCAAATAGTTTTTCATCTTCTAAAATATACTTTTCTTGTACTGTAAATAGTCTTTCTAAAAATTGCTCTCTACTTTGTCCTAGAATACTTGTAATATTTCCTATCCCCTTTTCTTCTAAAAGGAAGTGCTCCCCTCTTGCCTTTCGCACTTCTGCTAGCTTATGGTGTACTAGCCTTTCATAATACTCATTTACATTTTGTACGAGATAGGCTTCTTCAAACTTATCTGTTTCCTCCATTAAGTCATTAAGAAGGTTTCCTACTTCTTCTAACTTTTTGAGTTCACCTTTTATTTCTTGATAGAGTTCTTCTGCAATATCCCTGATGGATGCCATCGCTTTTAATTTCAATTTCTTCTCTAACTTATCATACTTTAAGTCATATACTTGGTTCACTAGATATCCCTTTAAGTCCCTTAAATATTTTTTATCCAATAAACTCAGTTTGCTGCCAATGACTTCTCCAACTAGCTTACTTTCTTTTTCCTCTAGTGAACGCTCTATTTGCTTAATTTCATATTCATACTGTTCTCTTAGTTCTTCTAATCTTTTAATTTGCTCTATTTTAAAGAGTTCCTCTAATGCATAAGGTCCATAATCTGGATGATTAACCACATGCTCATAGAGTAACTGTTTTGTTTTCTCTTTATTCATCTTCTCTTCAAGTCTTCGCTCACTTACCTTTATAAAGTTGGCATGAAAGAAGTCTTCTAAGCTTTTTCTATAAAGCTTATTTTGAGCCTCTGCAAAGCTTATATTTTTTAAATCCTTAAAGCCTATGGATTCAGAAATCACACTGTAAATTTCACTTAGGCTCTCTTTAGGAGACATACTAGTGCTTACTAACTGACTTAAACCTACTTCATCTAATCCCATTGCTGCTAATAATGCCTTACTCTCTTTAATCCCTTGATAACTGATTTCTTCCTTATAAGCATTAAAAAGATGGTAGGCTGTGGCTAAATAGATTCCCTCTCTTGGCTTTTTCACTTTAGCTAGGCTAGCGCTGGCAAATCGGTGTTCACCATTACAACTAATGTTGGTCATAAATAAACTATTATTATATTGTTCTCTAGCTTCAGCTAGTTCAATTTCCTTCTGCTCTCTATTTTTCAGCAAATTAAAGGCAGCTATTGTTTCATAATGCTTTTCTTTTGCCCCTTCTATCTTTTGTCCATTTTCCTTCTTATCTGATAAAATAAAGGTAAGATTAAAGAGAGGCTGATTATAAACTGTATTTAATGTGAGCCCATCTTCTAATAATTCTAGAGGGTTCTCATAATAATAATCTTTCTCTTGATAAGCCTCTATTTCCCTGAGGAAACTGATACTGATTGCTTGCTCTAGTGGGGTATAGGTAGTTTCCTCTAGTATAGTAAATAAATCGACTGCTACTTGTTTAAAGTCTTGCTCTAGTTTCTTCTTAAGTAACACAACAATATGAGGAAGTAAACGATTGATGATTTCACTTGCCTCTGTAATAATACTCACTTGAATCTGTTCCCAATAATGAAACATCTTTCCCTTTGCTAGTATACTTTCTCTTACCTTAGTGATTTGCCCATTTAAGGCTTTAAGCACCTCTTCCTCTTCAAATAATTGCTTTTCTAAAAGTCCTCTAGTGCATTTTTCATTTTTTACTTTTAGAGGTAGCACTAAAGAAGTTACTTGCTCTTCTTCCATACCTTCTTCTAAGTCTACATACAAGTAGGCAATTCCTTCTGCATTCATAACGGTTTGACTTACTTCCGCTTTAATTTTGCGAATACTTTCTTTTACCTTTTTACCTAAAACCACAAATAAAACAGGGGACTTGGCCCGAATTTCATTGTTCCTTAAAGCACTTTCATCATCCCAAAAGGCATAATGAGCTACTCTTTTTAGAATTTCTTCTTTCATGCTAAAGTCCCCCTTTAATTTATACTTATCTATCTAGTCCCAGATTTTTACCTTACTAACTTAATTTCTTTTTAAGATCTTTTGTATAACTTAATATATCACGATAGAAATCATAAATCTCTCTTCCATCAATTACTTCATGTACTTCATCTTCAATTTCTTCTCTTCTTTCACCGTAAATCTCTAGGATTTGTTCTAAGTTCTCCATTAGGTTACTAATATCCTCACTTTGGGTTAAGGCTTTTACACGCTTTTCGGTCTTTCTTAGAATCACTTCCTTTTGCTTACCTTCTAGCTTCGTAAAACGCTTGAATAATTCATACTCTGGATATTTATTAACATCCATTACATTTAGAAGTGGCGCCCAAAGCTCTTCCTCTGCGTCTTTATCATATATATAAAGAGCACCTTTCTTATAAACTGTTTTAGTATAAATAGCTTTTACAAAGTTTTCTATTGCTTTAGCCTCTTCTTCTGCAAGGACGATAACACCTTTTAGCTTCTCAATAAAAGCTTCAATCGCTTCATATTTTTTAAGCTCTGCCTTTAAAATTTCTTGTTGTTTTGGATAACGCAGCATGCCTGAGAAAGCCATTTCCTCTGAGTAACTATTCATAATAGGAGACTCTTTCTTTTCACCTTTTAAGCCTTCCCTTACCTGCAGTTCAAACTCTGCTAATGCCTTCTTAATACTTGTAAAGTTTGGCTTTTCAAAGTCTATACCATAAGCTGCTATTTGCTTTTCTAAATCAAAGTCAACTACAGCATTTAAAACATATTGATTAGCAAGTCCTGTATCCTCTTTCTTAGTGATGATATGATACTTTAAGGCTTCCTCAAAACGTGTTTTTAAAGCTTTTACCTTATCATCAATACGATTATTTTGGTAGGTATCTCCCCAAGCTTCTACTGGAATAGGAGAAGGTAGATTCATCCAATTCTCTTTTTCTGTCATTACTAAATGGCGTCCTACCCCTTCTTTTGTAGTAATGGTGTCTTCATATAATTTTTCATAACTTTTAAGTGGACCATAGGCATACAGAGGCACACCATTTCTGGTTGTTACCCAGAAAATACGATTCGTTAACTTACTTTGTCTAAGTGAAAACTTAGCTGCTGAATTAGGATACTTCTCTTGGAAGTTCTTCATTCCCTTGTAAATACTAGGTGTATTGGTTGGTACAGATACCATTGCATAGTATGGGAAGTTGAATTCTGAGCTATTAGCCAAGTAGAATAATGGCACTGCATCTCTCGCTAATTTAGCTGCAATTTGCTTTTCTACTAATTCAGTTAAAGATTGTTCCTCTCCATATTTCATGATTAAGAACTCTTCCATTGTTTTAGAAATCAAGTCAGAGAATTTATCTGTAATAAAATCTGAAATACTTGTGATTATATCAATTTCTGCTTCATTGATCCAGCTTTCTGCCTCTTCTAGTAGCATGGTCGTAAACTCCGATACTAAAAGCTGTGGATCATAACCATCAATCACTCTATCAATGTGCTTTGAAATATCCTTGACACTTACTACGTTCCAATGGTAGGTGATATTACCTCTCTCATCTACAGATTCATCTGCATTTATTAAAATTTCTCCATCCTTTTCAAAGATGTTTTTAAGCGTATCTAGGATTTCTTTAAAGATTGCATATATTTTATTATTTTGTTCAATCAGAAGTAGTCTTAAATCTTCATATGCAGCAATCATCTTTGTATACTTCTCTGTATCTGCTCTTAGAATATACTCAGAAATTTTGCTACTAATGTACTCATTCTTTTTCTTCTCTTTAGAGATAAAAGCAGATTTTGCTTCTTGCATCTTTTCAATACAAGTATCCACTTGATACTGTATTTGTTTTGGTAAATTAGCAAGTTGTTCTTTTAGAGAGGTGATGTAGGCTTCTAATGTTTTAACAAGACAGTAACCTTCTCTATTGACAATCATATTAGCTGCATAAACTGGTCCATGTTCAGGACTTGTAAAGAGACGTTTTATTTCCTCGGAAATATTTTCTTTAAGCTCATTAGGTAATTGATGTGCAGCTTTATTATACTCTTCTCTGGCTTTAAATAAGTAATGCTTTTCTAACTCTGCATCCATATTAACGGCTTGTGTTTTTACCACATTGTTATAGGCATAAGCTTCCCTTGTTTCAAACCCAGGGAGGGGCTCTGGTACACTCGCTTCAAAACGCTTACTGACACTATCGATGTCTAAACCTAATCTTCTTGCAAGTGCCATAACCTCTTCTTCTGTAGGTACTGCATCAAACATACCTTCTATCCGTTTAAATACTTTATACGCCATATAAGTGGTCATTTCTTCAATAGGTAAAATAGAAGCTGAAGCCCCTATAATATTGTATTTGTAGTTAGCTGGTAATACTGCTTCACGCATTTGCTTAATATTCGTTTCAATATTGCTGATATAGTCATGAATCGCAAACTCTTCTCCTGACTGTTTATCTTCACTTGCCATGAAATTGGTAATGTTCTCAGCGGTTACATTCATACAATAATCATAGGCATTATGAATGGTCTTTCCTTCTGTATCTGTAGCTGAAATAAGATGACAAAGATCAAAAGGTGCCACCTGACAATTCACACTTAGTCTCGTTCCATACTCTTGAACAAAACGTTCATTACGCTCTTCAATATTCATCCAATAATCTAATTCTTTAAGTGCGGCATAACCATTTTTCTTGATATATTCTTGTGTATGTATACTCAGGGATGGATTGGCTAGATTCACATCTGGTGTAAAGAGGTAACCCATAATATCTGAACGATCAATACCGCTTCCACCCGCTTCAATATCTAAAATAGCTCTTGTAATATAAGCAATATCTAGGAAGCAACCACTACCTGTTCCTCCTGAAAGACCACTTAATAAGAAAATATAAATCTTCTTGTCTGTCCCTTTTTGAAGCTCTTTAATCTTCTTTTGAATAGCATCTACCACTTGATTAATTTTAGTAAAGAGTAAAAGTCTCCCCCCTTGTCTTACCCCTGAAGCCCCGTTAATTCCATCGGCAATATGGAGTTCTGGCGAAAGCCAAGAAGCTACACTTGGATGAAGACGGCTCTTATTCTGTAATATTGTTCCTATTCCTGCCTCTGAAAGAAGTACCAATTCATTGAGCGGATCAAGGCCAATCCCTTTATACTTTTTATTCTTATCTTGTTCATTTGTTTCAAAGGCTAAGAAATCTATATTCTCTGGCTTGTCTTTTCTCTTTTTAGTAAGTGGATCTACTGGCAAATTAAAGCGTCTATTAATTTGATACTTCAGCCTTAACAAGGCGTCAATACCTGTTCCTCCTAGTCCAATCACTAACATAGGGTTGTCTATGGTATCTACTCTAATTTTCTTACTTACAATTCCCCCACCTTTTTGGATATCTAACTGTTCAATATGATCTCTAATAATCGGTTTCATTGATTTCCTCCCATGTTCTTATAATAAATACTCTATTTGCACTGTCTGTCCACTATCCCCAATGTTCATGCTTAGCTTATCACCTTTTTTCAGTTCAATGCCTTCACTTACTTTAATCACTCTACCACTCTTTTCAATGGCATAAGCTGAATTATTATATAAAATCACCTTATCACCTGGTGCTGCTTTTAATATCACTTTTTCCGTTTCTTTAAATTCTGGTGCAAAACCTAATAAAGCATGTAAGCTTACCTTCCCTTTAAATAAATTGAGCTTCTTGTATTGTGGAGGTGTAAGTTTTCCTGTTGCATTATCCATAAGCTCTAATACCATTTGTCCTACAAGTGGTGTCTTAGCTATTTTATATGCCTTTAAGGCCACTATTATCCCTATTAATGCTGCAATACCTAATAAACTTAGGACTATATAAAGCCATAAAGGAGTTTGTTCTTCCGTAGGTGTACTCTCAGTATTAAGAGGTGCTGTAGAGGCACTTAAGTTTGCTGGTCCTACCTGAATCTGTTCCTCTTTGCTTTCTCTTATATAACTTGTATCTTCTACAATGACTTTAACCCTATAATCACCCTTATCTTTTAACGTGTATTGCCCCATAAACTCCTGTCCTTGAACAGTCATATTAATTCTTGTTTCTATACCTGTTGCTACATCAGTTAGGACTAAAAAAGCTTTAGCACTTTTATAGAGATTTGGGTCATTAATGGCATTCCCTTGTAAACTTAAGTAAGCTCCTACTTCTAATTGATTACCTACCCCATAGCTGTTTTGAGCTAATGGTTTCATGGTTACTTCAATATCGTAGTTATAGACTAAATCAATATTAATCTGGTCACCTTTAATACCTTTTACATAAAGCTTCCAATCTCCTTGTGCAGGCCTATTTAATTTTAAAAGGCTATAGTTACTAGAAGTATGTAATGTAATATCTTGTGAAGGTATTCCTCTATCCACACCACTTGGGTCTACTAGCCTAAACTCAACTGGTTGACTGGAAGTAGCTGACAAGTTTGCCTCTAGTACATTAGCATTTGGAATATTCACTTTGACTTCCTCAAAGTTACCTGTTCCCATCATGTTTCCTAGAGATTGCACCTTTAAATTAGAGTGGGCAGCAAAGATTTCTGTTAAAATATCAGGGAGTTCTGCTGGATCTTTTGTTGCAAATGCCTTTGCCTTTGTATCTACGGAAATTTTCTCTAAGTAGACTTCATTAAGCTTGCCATTATCATTTAATCCGATTGTATAAATAGGATACCCTTTAGTTTGCGCTTCACTGATAATAGCCGCTAAGTCTGTATCAATATTGGCTAAGGTACGATTAGCTACTCCTCCTATGGCATTATTCCCATCCGTAAAGACTACAATAAGCGGACTATTTTGAGATGCACTTCGCCCATTTAACATCTTTACTGCTTCTTTTAACCCTGCTGTTATATCTGTATACTCCAAATCTCTTGTAATACCATTTACAAATTGTTTAATCTCTTCTTTATCTGTCTGCGTCTTCACTATATCCATAGGATAAGTTTGTGAAACCTCAGAGCCATAGGTTATAACCCCTACTTGATTATCTGTAAAACCTAACATATCCACAAATAACTTAACACCCTCTAATCCTAACTTATTAGGATCTGTTTCCTTCATAGAACCACTTGCATCTATCACAAGAACTGCATCTAATTGTGCATTATTAGGTGTTGCCATGAGCATATTAGGAAATAGAAGAAGCACTATAGCAAAACCTATTATAAAAATCTTACTTCTATGTTTTCTCACTTAATTACCTCCTCCTACTCTTTAGTCATCTCAATGATTCGTATTTTGGGCCTTAATACTTCTAAATTTAAAGAAGTACTGTAATAAGGTTCCATCCCTACCATTTCACCAATAATGGTATAAGTGCCTTTATGAATTGCCTCACCATTTTCGTAATAAAGATAAGCCATGGCATCTGAGTAATAGGTGTCTCCTGTATAATAGTATCCATTTCCATTGCCATCAGGAGCTTCTTCTACTATGTAGCAATTCAGTTTAACCATTTGTCCTATATATGCCATTAGATTAGTATCAGATAAACTAATAGGGGTAGCTGCTATTTCTTGCCTTTCATAGCCTTCTTCTCCCAATAGATAGTCATAGGTATATAATACTTCTTCATCTGTTGGATTGGTGACTCTCACATGCTTGATGCCACCTACTAATTCTATACTTTCTCCCTCAAAGCTTTTTACTAAGTTAAGGCCGTTATCCTCCAAACGTAACACGATATATTTGCCATTACCTGCTTGTGCCCACATTCCTTTTAACCCTATTAAATTTTCCTCTGCCTCTATTCTTTCTAATTCCTCTATACTTATATTTAACTGATTTAAACCAATGGTATAATTTTTCACTTCATATTCTTCAGCATTTCCTATTAACAAGTATAATTCTAATTCATTAGTGGTTTTATTAATGGCTACAAGATACTTATCTGCGCTAAAATTTCCCTCTCCTACTTGTAGTAATGGATAATTTTCTAAAGGCTTCTCAAGTAACATTTCGGGCTGATCATACTTTTGCATCTTCTTTGCTACTTCTATTTCCTTTGTGTAATCTTTAAAGTAATGTAAGTCTTGATAGAGCTTAATAAGCGTATCATACTCTTTTACTTTTAATAATCCTTCTATCTCTTTTTCTTTATCTTCCATAAAGTGAGTTACTATTTCCTCTACCTTAGCATCCTTATAACCTATATTAGCCTCATCTCGGTAGGTGCTTATGTAATTGCTAAAGGCTGCCAAGTCTTCTTTAGACTTTTGAAGCATTGTTTCATACATAAAAGCCCGCGTTTGAGGAGTTAGCCACTCTGTATCAAAACCATACTTTTTATTCTGGGTATAAATATCATTAAGGATATCTATAAATGTCCTAAATCCACTTATACCATTATTGGTCATATAATGATCATAAAGTAGCTTGTCACTGGTTTTAAATAATTCCACAATAGTAGTTTCTTTATCCTGAGTAAAATAATGCTCGGGTATTAAAAATATTTTTTCTTTTGCCCAATTATAATCTCCTTGAAGGGGGCTTTGCAGTATATGAGTTACCTGAACTTTAAAATATCCCCATCCTTCATGAATCGCCTTATCAACTGGATACTTTTCTAACAGATACCTTTTTTGAGCTTCTGATAAACTTTGAAAATTTGAGGCTTTATATTCAGCTACCTCTTGGGCAAATGTATCTATATCTTCCTCTTGCCTACTTATTGTTACTCGATCATTTAAATCTTGTATATAGTCTTTATAATCTGTAATCCAAAGTAAATCTTCAAGAGCTTCTCTTGTTTCTTCTGGCTTATAGTTAAACCAATTATATCCTCTTGCTCTTTTCAAACTCTCTTCTGCTTCAATCCACAAGCCCTCTTGATAATGTGTTAGCCCCTCATTTATAAGTCCCATCTTGTTTAAAATATGTCTGACCTTAAACCCTGCCAAGACTATACTTCCTATAAGTCCTATAATAATTATTTTCTGAACTAACTTTTCTCTTTGGTATCTATTCCGTCTATGCATTCCTTACCTCCCCTACTAAGGCCGTAAGCTTACTTACTATTTCCGCTCTAAGTACAGGATCTATAATACCATCTTGAATTTTCATTAATCTTAGTAGTCTATCTTTAGGCAAGTATGTTAAATATTCCTTTAGCACCACAGCATACTTATTTAATAGGAATTTTGAGCGAAGTGCCCCACCTAGTACACTTGCTAGTATTTCCTCACCTTTCTCTTCTGTTAACACTTGCTGCCTATAATTGATGATGTAATTGATTGCCGCTTCATCAATAAGTTCTTTTTTAACCTTCGATACCTCATAGATATATCTAATGAGTAACATATTGCACTGGGTTAAAAGGACAGTTTTTAGTTCTAATGGCATATCACTTCTAAGATGAAAATGATTTAAGCAAATAAGTTTATATGCCCTTAATTCTTCTCCATCCATTAGCCCACTTAAATATCTCAATTTTTCATAAGCTTCTAAATAACCCCCTGCACTAATCTGCTCTTTACACTGTTCCCACTGCATTATTAAATCGGCTTTAATTTTGTTACTATTTGCTTTAACATGCTTTTCTAATTCTTTCTTACAATAAGCTTCTTTGTACCTGAAATAGATAAGCCCATAGAGTATTAAACTGACTACTGCACTCATTGTTCCCAAGAAAATCATCATAAAACTCATACTTACACTAAACATGAGGATATATAAAATAACTAAAATTCCTAACCCATTGATAAAACGCTTTTTAACAGTCTTTTCAGCTATATATTCTAATGAAACATGCATTTCGCCCTTTGCACATTTAATACAGGCCTTCTCATCATTTATGTGATAGGTTTTACAGTTCATACAATAAACTAAATAGTCTAGCTTACTTTGATATACTGGTAATTGATTAAACTGTACTACTAACTTTTCTGCCATATGTAGCTCCTTTAATCCTATGTTTAAAGTTTTTCTAGTCTTATTGATTAACTAATACCCCGAGCTCTTCTCCTATTATTCTCTTGTCTTTGGCTCTCTTTTTATATTTAAGCCCTGAAAAAAAGTAATGACCTAATAAAACTATTTGAATTCCACTCATAATACCTAATAATATAATAGACATCTTTCACCTCTGTATCCTATAATCTATACTTATTATACGCTCCCCCATATTATTTCACAATAAAACTATCTTTACATTATTCTTAATTTTATATTAAATTTCCTCATGTAAAACTTAAGATTTCTTAATAAATATAAAAAGAACTATCCCTATTTATAAGATAGTCCTTTATAATCCTTATATTTCCATTTCTATTTGTGCTAGCTCCTGATACCAGCCAGCATAAAGATTAGGCCTAAAGTCTGAACGACCTAATCTATTATTTTCTTCATAAATCCCTCTTTCAGCTAAAGCTAAATCAATAGTAGCTATATAAAGTTCTTCCTCTTCGCCTTCTGTATCCCCAAAAGGCTTTCCTGCATAATAATGTACTTCTTGCATCTTTCTAGAAGGTCCTATAATACTGCTACCACCCCAAAATTCATTTACAAGATCCCTTCCACATAAATTGGCAGTTGCTACATAGATGCCATTCATTAAAACTGTACTTTCAAGTGTTGTCCTCCCCTTAATAGCTCCTCTGCTTTTTGCATAAGCAGTACTATTAACCACTAACCTTGCCCCTTTAGCAGCATAGTAACGAATAAGCTCTGGAAAAGCATATAAATCATAGCAAATAGCAATGCCTATAGGCCCCCATGGTGTGTCTATTAACAAAGGGTATTGTCCTGGAGTTGCCCAGTTGGGTTCATCTAAGGCAAGGTGAATTTTTCTATAGGTATAACTTCTATGATCTGATGTAACTACTAATGCGGTATTATGAATGATGTTGTCACCCTTCTTATTTTTCTCTGGCATTCCTAATACCACATAAATTTCATGAGCATTTGCTATATCTAATAACTGACTTACCATTTCTCCATACTTACTCTCCGCTAATTTCACATGCATTTTCTGTTCCTTGTCTACTTCTTTTTGGTCATCATATCCTGTTAGACATAACTCTGGAAAAACGAGAAAATCAACACCTCTCTTGCTAGCAGCTTCGATATACCCTACTATTCGCTCATAGTTAAAATTCTTCTCTCCCCATTTGGCATGAAAATTAACAACCCCTATTGTTATCACTTCTTTCATATGTAACACCTCACCTTATTATCAATACTTTATTTTTTAAATTTATTCACATATTGAGGATAAAAAGACTATATTCTGTGTATAACCTGTTGTTTTTTTGTTAATATCTCTATTTTTGTGGGGATAATAAAAAAAACCTGTAAGAAATGCTGTTAATTTAACTATTCCATCTGAACCAAATAGCATGCCTAATAAAATAAATGCCAGTATCATTTGAATCCCTATCTTACTAGAAATCTTATTAAGCGCACTGTAGATGCGCATAATTGCTGCTATGCCTAAAATATAATTTGCCATCCCCCCCTATTACTTTATATTTAACTACAGTCAAAATATCCTTTTAAATCTAGGCCCCCACCCAATCATATGATTATTTTTAACTATAGTTTTATAGATAAAAAGAGCTATAAGATAATTATCTTATAGCTCTTTTGAATCAAGCGGGTGATGGGAATCGAACCCACGTAGTCAGCTTGGAAGGCTGAAGTTCTACCATTGAACTACACCCGCATTCACTATTTAATACACTATAGATAATACATTATCTCCTACCCTATGTCAAGCATGGTTTTACATTAAAATAAGCTTATCTACTACATACTTCATCTACTCTCTATACGTTTTAATAAAAGGCATTCTATGGAATGCCTTTTATTCATTAATCATTTTTTTGTCCACAGCTTGCACAGAAAAGAGCATCTTCTTGTAGTGGTTGCCCACAATTTTTACAGAATGCTTTTGGTGTTGTAGTAGATGCTGTTGGTGCTGTTTTAGCGGTAAACTGATCTATTACTGATTGTGGTAGTTCAACTTGACTTACAAACATGTCCGCTGCACTACTTTCTTTACCTGAAAGTTTTTTATTAATTTCACTTGTATTTTTACAAATAATAATAAGTAATAATAAGAACTCATATCCGAATCTTAGCATAACATTACCAACAACTAATATAGTAAGTCCTGCTCTAAAGGAACTACTAAATAATGTAACTATTCCTACTAATGTTAGGAAACATGCACAAATGAGATACACTACTTTTAAAATGGCTTCTACTAATAGTTTTTTAAAAGCAAGGAAATCATAAAGCCAACCTACAAATCCTGCGAACTTCTTATCATTTTTAGGTGATAGGAAAAGGAAATAGAGTAGTATACCTGCAATAATTGCTACTATGGCACATACACCCATAGCCCCACTTGCACCACTACCATATCCATATCCTCCATAATACCTATCAATTGACATAATTCCACCCCCATATAAATTTATACAGCAAAATATTTTTATATAAATTTATTCTAACATAATTTGGTTAAGTTTCAAACAAAAAGTAATAGAGCCACCCCATTGACACCCATTACCTTACAACTTCATAATGAATTTCAACAAATTAGCTATAGCGATTAATCAGTTATCCTCTATCTTCTAAAAGCAACACAAGAAGTGGTGTTGTTTGAGCTGGGATGCTACGTGTAGTCACATCATAAATAACGGCTGCATTTTTATTTTTAATGTCCTCAGCAGTAAAGACTCTGCATTCACCTTTTGTGTTCATAATCACTGTGTTTTCACCAATATTAAGCTTCAAGGTATTAGCTTCATTTACTAGATTTTCATCAAAGTATGCTACTTATACTGAATTTTCAGATGAATTGATTATCACTAAGACAGCTGAAGATGACATAGGTGGCATGCTTAATGCCATTGGTGAATTTTTAGGATATACAACAGTTACTTCCATGCCCTCTTTTAAATCCTTTTGGGATTTAAGGCTTAATGTATTGGCATCTAATACAACTACTTCCGGCTGCAAGTTAAAAAAGATACCGTTGCTATAATCTCCTACCAAAATACGTGTGCCATGTTTTGTTGGAGCTATTTCTGTTATTTCACCCTTTTGAACTGTATATAATCCCTTTTCTTCTTTTTGATTCATAGCAATCTGACATCCTCGTTCTACTTCATTGTTGGTCACTACTTGGGCTATAATACTAGCTTGTAATCCTAATAATAAACTCACTCCTAGTATTATACTTATAAATTTCCTCTTATGCACTTTCTCACCCTCCTAGAATATCTTCTATTTTAATATGAACTAACTCTCTTTATTATATCCCATATTTATGATGCAAAGTACTTATGTTATCTATTTACAACTATTTATCTAATACATTAAAGACTCTTATGATACTTCTACTACTTCTTATTTGAAATAGTAGTATTTTTTTACTGTGAGATAATATATAATTATATAAACAAATCAGAATTTTATCATCTGTCAGGGGAGGGTTAGATGGAAGTAGAGATAAAAATCGCTGAACTAAATTATATAGATGATTGTGTAAAGGCTCTAGTACAGTCTGACTTAGGAAGATACTATTTCAACGAACCATCAAAAGCTGAAACTACGCTCAAGGAAGCATTATACAAAAAAGAGCTATACATTGCATTAACTGATAACGGAGAATGCGTAGGCTTTGTATGGTTTATTCCAAATGGAGCTTTTCATAGCTTTCCCTATCTACATATCATTGCTGTCAAAGAGGAATATCGTAATCATGGAGTTGGAAAACAACTACTGAAATTTTTTGAAGATAAGGCTTCTACTTCTACCTCATCAAAGTATTTCCTCACTGTTGATGATTTCAATCCAAGAGCAAGAATGTTATATGAAAAGTTAGGGTATCAATGTGTAGGTACCTTACCTGATTTATATAAACAAGGAATAGCATGTCATCTGATGATGAAAACAATAAATAGATAGCCTCTATTTATTAGTCTAACAGCCAATGCTTTGTTGATATACCAAACTAAAACATAATAGATAAAGGAGCATACTATATGAAAAAATTGTTTAATGAAGTGAGAAGTTTTCTATATCGAAATGCAAGAGAAGTAGAATTGAGCCTTTGGAAATATTTTTTTGAAGATGGTTCCAAAATAGCTGTAGTAAATGCACTTATGGTCTATCAAAATGAGGATGGCGGATTCGGTCATGCACTAGAGGCAGATAACTGGAATCCAAATTCAACACCTCTTACCACAGAGCATGCCTTAAAGATACTCCGAAGTATTGATTTTATGGATATGAATCATCCAATTTATCAAGGAATATGGAAGTATCTGCTTTCTGAGAAGGACTTATTAGATTACGGATGGCGTTTTACAATTCCTAGCAATGATGATTATCCACATGCACCATGGTGGAACTATAGTGAAAAAGAGAATGAGAAGGAATATTATGGTGTGACTGCACACTTTTGTGCTTTTATCTTAGAATATGGTGACAAAACAAGTGCGCTATATCATAAGGCTGAAAGAATGCTAGAACAATTGTTACAAATTTTTGTAACAGATCAGTATTTTGGTGATATGGGTCTTGAAGGATATATGTTTTTGATTGATACAATATCTAAACTAAAAATGGCTAAATATGATACCCATAATCTACAAGAAATCTTATGCAAAAAAATCACTCAATCAATTGAGCATGATATTAGTAAATGGACTAACTATGGTGTTCGCCCCTCAAACTACATTAAAAGTCCAGCTAGTCCTTTCTATGAAGCAAACAAAGAAATTGTACAAGCTGAGTTGAAATACTTGGTTGATACAAAACCTGAGCAGGATGTTTGGCCAATTACATGGACATGGTTTGATAATATGGATAAATACTCGAAGTACTTTTATGTTAGTGAAAATAAGTGGAAATGCTTTAAAGCAATTGAGAAAATGATGTTTTTATATAAATTTGAAATTGAATGAGGAGTAAGAATATGAAGTGTTTCATCATGTATCACTCTCAAATAGATTTATTCTCTTCCATCATGAGTCTGTCCCTTCAATATCTTCTCATAAACAAAACAATCGGTAATATGGTCATTAACCATGCCTATAGCCTGCATAAACGAATAAATTGTGGTAGTTCCAACGAACTTAAACCCTGCTTTTTTTAAATCACGGCTTATCTTATCCGAGAGTGGCGTGGTTACTGGCACATCTTCAAGCTTTCTCCAATGACCTGTAACAGGTATATAATCTACATATTTCCAAATAAACTTGTCAAAGCTACCATGCTTTTCTACAACATTCAAAAAAGCACGGGCATTAATTATAGCTGCATTAATTTTAAGGCGATTTCTTATTATTCTCTCATTTACCATGAGCTCCTGAATTTTTGCATCGTCGTAGAGGACTACTTTATTAGGGTCAAACCCATCAAAAGCATCTCTGAATGCCTCTCTCTTTTTAAGTACGGTTATCCATGAAAGCCCTGCCTGCATAGTTTCTAAAATTAGCATTTCAAACAGCTTGATATCATCATGTAGTGGTCGTCCCCATTCGTTATCATGATAGTCTATGTATATAGGGATGTTTCCTGTCCAAGTGCATCGTATTTTTTCATTCATATAAGCCTATTCTCCAATCGTTAAATAAATTTCCCTAATCATATCACATTCAATTTGACTACTCTATGTCATATTATAAGTTTATCTTTCAAAAGGATAACTAAAAACTACAAGTTATTAATAATTGAATCTGTGTCCAATGTCCTCATTCCGGAATTGAAAATCTATATACTTAGCCCCTCCTTAATACGATAGAGGGAATTTTCCTCTGTACTCCCCATGGTCTAGGAAAGTGCGTTTTTACTTTCCCAGACCACAAAAAACCTCAGAAACCTTGTTATTCAAGACTTCTGAGGTTTTTAGTTAAGCGCGAGACGGGACTCGAACCCGCGACCCTCTCCTTGGCAAGGAGATGCTCTACCAACTGAGCCACTCGCGCATAAATCTGGCAACCACTTACTCTCCCAGTCCGTCTCCAGACAAGTACCATCAGCCGCTTAGGTCTTAACCTACGTGTTCGGAATGGAAACGGGTGTTTCCCCTAAGCGCATCATCACCAGAAATTATTTCGTCACCTGACGACTACTTAAATATACACTATTCTATTACATACGTCAACTATTTATTTTAATTTTTTCCTTCCATTTTTTATAAAAGTCATTTCAAAATCTATCCATCACACTGATTCTTTTATATGAAACCTCTACATTTATAGGTATCATTTTTTCATTAAAATGATACACTAAAGAAGATAGAGGATTCTGCTTTTCAAACGGATCATTACATATAAAATTTTGAGGCATCAAAAATGACATATTCTAAAAAGTGGATGCTATTATAAAGATAATAAATCAGTAATTTAAAACTTTAGGAAATCAGGTGAGTTAATGTACTATGTCATTAAAGAACAACTTATACCTTTAGCAAACAATGATCTTATGAAATCAACTTCAAAAACAGTAGCACTAATGACCTATGAAGAATGGCAAAATTGTAGTTATGCTTCTCATATTTATGCTGATTGTTTAAAGGGTTATGAAAGTATTCATTTTTGTAAGTTGGAAAGTTATATGGATTACATGTTAGGTACTTTTTGCATTCCCTCTAAGCAGAACTATAAACTTAAAAAACGCTTCATCTATTATATTCACAAAGATGGCATCGTCTTTATAGATGATAATGGCTTAGTCAAGTCCCTACTTGAAAAAATGAGTGCCACTAAAACTTGGGATACCCCTTCATTAGAAACTTTCCTGAGTAGCTTTTTAGAACTACTTATAGAGACAGATCTTATTTATTTAGAGGAACTTGAAAATAGAATTGCTAAAATGGAATCTACTATTTTAAATGGTGAAATCACACATTTTAATCATAAACTTATGGATTTTAAAAAAGAACTTTTAGCAAGACACTATTACTATTCACAATTAATTGATGTAGGGGAAGTCTTAGGGGAAAATCAAAATGATTTCTTTAAGGCAGATAGTCTAAGACATTTCGACTTTTTCACAAGAAGAGTGGAGCGTCTTCAAAGTAGTACGCAAATGCTAAGAGAATATGCTATTCAAGTAAGGGAAGAATATCAATCTCAAATTGATATTAGACAAAACAATACCATGCGTATCTTAACAGTTGTCACCAGTATTTTTCTCCCTCTTACTTTAATTGTTGGATGGTATGGTATGAATTTTGTTCATATGCCAGAATTAAACTGGAAGTATGGTTATCCAAGTGTCATCGCCATCTGTGTTCTTACAGTATTCATATGGTTCTGGCTATGCAAAAAGAAAAAATTTCTGTAATAGTTAACTGTTTTATAACATTTCTCTGCACAGGCTAATAAAAGCCTCTAGTGCTGGGGAGAGCCATTTACTCTTATGATATAAAACCTGGGAAACAATTTCAAAGTCTGCTCCTAGCCAATTTAATGCTAGGAGCTTTCCATTTGCTAACTCCTCTTCTACTGCCACCTTAGCAAGTAGTGAAATACCCATCCCACTCATGGTAAACTGCTTGATAGCATGAACACTGCCTGCTTCTAGAGTAATACGAGGGCTAATGCCTGCATCTTTTAAAATGCGTTCAAAAGAGGCTCTATAGCTACAACCTATCTCTGTTAAAATCAGTGATTCCCCTTCTAAATCTTCTGGAAGCACCTTTTCTTTTTCTAATAAGGGATGCCCTGGATAAGCTAGTAGTAACATTGTCTCTTCTCTTTCTATCTCAGAAACAAATTCGCCTCCATCAATTTTAGCGCCTAATGAAAAAGCTACATCAATTAAATTATCATTCATATAGCGTCTAAAATCTGCACAACTACCAAATTTAAGGGCTATCTCCACTTCTGGATATAGCTCTCTGTATGTTTTAATAATTTCTGGTAAGCGTCTAACACATAGAGATTCTGCTACCCCAATGGTCAAAACACCTTTTGGGTAATTTTCTTCACTTATATTATTTTTAATATCTACTGAAAGCTTTAGCATTTTTTGTGCATAAGGAATAAGCTTTTTACCATCATGAGTTAAAGAAATATTTTTCCCAATCCTCTCAAAGAGTTTCACTCCAAGTTCTTCCTCTAATAATTTAATTTGAGTTGTTACAGAAGATTGAGCATAATTCAGGGCATCTGCTGCTTTTGTAAAGCTTTGTAACTTGCTAATAGTAAGAAAGGTATTGAGCTGTTTTAAATCCATAACGCTAACCTCCTATCAATAAAGTTCTGAGCTAGGTATAGTATCAAAATAATTGAACTATATCATCTATATTATCAATTTTACTAATAATTGTTTTCATCATATACTAACAAAAAAGAAAATTCAATTACTTATTAAGGAGGTTTATACGATGAAACAAAAATTACAAGTAGGTATCATTGGAGCTACTGGTATGGTAGGTCAACGCTTTCTTTTACTTTTAGAAAATCATCCTTGGTTTGAAGTTACTGTTTTAGCAGCTAGTAAGCAATCAGCAGATAAAACATATGAGGAAGCTGTGAAAGACAGATGGAAAATGTCTGTGCCTATTCCTGAAAAATATAAGCAAATGATGGTAGAAGATGGTGAGCAGGTAGACCTAATCAGTCAAAAAGTTGATTTTATCTTCTGTGCTATTTCATTAGATAAAGCTGCAACTAAAGCCTTAGAAGAAGCTTATGCCAAAGCTGAAATCCCTGTTATCTCTAATAACTCAGCTAACCGCTATGTAGAAGATGTCCCTATGCTCATTCCTGAAATTAATGGACATCATATCTCAGTTATTGACTCACAGAAAAGGCGCCTTGGCACCAAAAGAGGCTTTATCGTTGTCAAACCTAATTGCTCTATTCAAAGCTATGTACCACCACTTTCAGCATTAATGGCTTTTGAACCAGAAACTATTCTAGCTTGCACTTATCAAGCCATATCTGGCTCTGGAAAATCCTTTAAAGAATGTCCTGAAATCCTAGACAATGTCATTCCTTTTATACCTGGTGAAGAAGAAAAAAGCGAACAAGAACCCCTTAAAATATGGGGTAGTATTCAAGATGGTAAAATCATTAATGCAAATGCACCACTTATTACAACTCAGTGTCTGAGAGTACCTGTTTCAGATGGTCACCTAGCAGCTGTTTACGTAAGCTTCAAGAAAAAACCTAGTCAATTAGAAATCTTAGATGCCTTTAATCATTATGAATTTAACCCATTAGCTAAAAACTTACCTAGCTCTCCTGAAAAATTCTTATGCTATAAGGAAGAGGAAAACAGACCACAAACCAAGTTAGATAGGGACTTTGGAAAAGGTATGGGCATTACCATTGGCAGACTTAGAACTGATACTGTATTTGACTATAAGTTTGTTTGTTTATCCCACAATACATTAAGAGGTGCTGCTGGAGGCGGTGTATTATCCGCTGAGTATTTAGTAGCTGCTGGCTACCTCTCTACAAAATTCCAATAATATTGATAATTAAGAAGCTGCCATGAGTCTACTTCATTCTTTTTATTGTTGGGGACATGTAGGTGTAGTCTTACTCTCCACTTTATTCTTTACTTTATTTAGCACTTCAGCTTGGAAGGTGCTTGCTCTCCTATGGGCTATCATCCCTATACTCAATATCTTTTTCTTCGCACAGGTCCTGTGTCTCATCTTATTGAAGATAGCGAAAATGGTCTCACCTTAAAAGAATTGTTTTCTAAAAAAAACTTTTGGAGTATGTTCCTTTTAATGATATGTGCTGGTGCAAGTGAGCAAGCTGTTAGCCAATGGGCTTCAACCTTCGCTGAAAAAGGACTTAAGGTGAATAAATTTATTGGAGACTTAGCAAGCCCTATATTTTTTGCCCTTATGATGGGACTGTCACGAACTTTGTATGGTAAATGGGGCGAAAAAATAAATCTAGAAAAAATGATGCTAGGTAGTGGGATTCTACGCTTTTTTAGCCCTAGCCGGTGATATGGGTTGTTCTATTGGTCCTACTGTTGTAGGTACAGTATCTAGCCTATTTAATCACAATCTTAAGGTGGGGATTATCGCTGCTACCCTCTTCCCCATCCTACTGATTATAGGTATAATAATAGGCATATTGATAGTTTCCCTTTGAATCCAAGTAAGTATTCAACCATTTTTCCACCTTCATCATTTTCCTTTATATACTTCTCTAATTTATCCTACTTATTATTTTACACGATATATACCACAATCATCTGAGCGTTCTAAAAAGCCATATTCAATTAAAGCTCTTCTAATCGTTGGGTAATCTTCATAAAATCTTTTTAAAATTTGATTAACTTCTTTCTCTTGATACTCATAATTAGCTTTAAATTGTTTCATAATTTCTCTAAGAAGAATAATTTTTTTCTTTTCCTTTGATGGAAATTGTTTGATACAACCCTCCTTATCCATATAAGTTTGAATGGTTTTTTCTCTCTCTAAGTCCGTTATACTATATCTATCATCAATCATATTAGCTGATAAGTGTACTTCTTCCAGAACACCCATATCAGATACCTTTATTTTTCTACTTATTTTTTCTTCTAATGAGCGCATCATTGCTAAATACAACTTAGCCTGTTTTTCTTTTTCTCTTAGCTTAAAACGATGATTTCTAACAGTTGAATGGGCAATCCCCAGGTCTTTAGCAATACTTCTATCCTCTTTTCCTTCTGCCATAAGTCTTAAAATTTGTTGCTGTATTTCTGATATACCTATAACAGTTGATTTACCCTTTAAGAAATAAGTAGCTGCACAATCATGAGTACTAATCATATGGTTCCTTATGGCACCATAAGCATCATATAATTCCTTTTCTACCTGATAAATTTTTCCCTTTTTAAATACTTTTCCACAAAATAAACAAACATACGCTTCTTTGCTTTCTTTATAGCCTACTGTAATTTCGTCTACTGAAGCCTCCCATATCAAATCCAAATTTTCCATATTAACCTCCTATCAAAATCATTTCATTAAAATCATTTTATATCACTAATCAATTTTTGTCTACTATATTGTAGACATTTTTATTGTTTGTTTATGATTTATTAATTATCATTCATTAACTTTTCTTGTTACGTCAAATTCATCTTTCTATAAAAAGCATATAACGCTTTCGTCATTACCATAAATAGAAGCCTACTAGGGTACTATTTTAATATGGTTAACTAACTATAAAAGCACTATACAAACTGGATATTATAAGCATTTCTAGTTTATATAGTGCTTTTTCAAGCATTTTATATTTTTATTATTTGAATTATTAGCTTACTTTTTATATGTCACCATGACCTTCTTTCCTAATCTTTTACCTAAGAAGTGAAAGAAATGCCCTATAGGCCTTTTATAAATGGGAACCCGAACAACTCTATCATATACCGTATTCTTTCTAATAGGATCTGTCCAGTGGTTACCATCCTCTGTTTCATACTCACTTCCTTTTACATAATGGGGAGACATTCCTCTAAATAAATTATAAGGGATCATAACTAAAATACTTGGGCTATGTAATTTTCCGGAGCTAATATCTTGATAAAACTTTTTAGTCACCTTTTCACATTTGGTTCTAGTTTGGTCATTAACCCTATAATCATTCCAACTATAAGCTGCAAATGACAAAAGGTAGCATTTATTAAAACCTATGCCCTTTAAAAAGGAAGCAATACTTTTAGCTGCTGATTTAGCACCAACACCACCTGTTGTAGTAATAACTAATGCCTTTTTGGTAAAAAATTGAGGACGATGAAGAAGGTAACACAAATGATCGAAGAAATTTTTAAGTAAGGTAGTTTCTCTCATATTATAACAAGTTGAAGTTACTATGATTCCATCAGCTTCTTCAATCGCATTTAGCACATACTGAATCTTTTCATAATGAGGGCACTTGCTTCCTCCTATTCTAAAGCAACTAGAACAACCTGAGCAAAATGGTAGCTTCAAATCAATTAAATGAATTTCCTCTATCACACTAGTTGGTTCTATCGTTTTTAATATGTCTTGGACCTCTTCAGCTAGCTTCCAAGTATTTCCCTTATGTGGACTTCCATTAATAAATAGATACTTCATCCTCTTATTCCCCCAGATTTTCTTTATCCTACTTAAACCTCTTAATTAACTTTATAGTATTCAAAATAATTATTCAACTATTTTAAAATCTACTCCAAATTTTTCGTCAAACATGCCGTTTAGAAGTTTGACTAGCCCTTTGATAGACGCGGAAAACAAAAACTTTATTACTTCATCTAACCTAACTTTTTCCTTTTTCAGCCTCATCACCACTTTATCTATCTCAATTATAGCCTAAATCAAACCTATTAAAAAGAATAGAAATTTTAATCTTTTTTGCAAAAAATATTAGGGAATTGCCTTTTTCATCACATATAGTATAGTGTAAAGATAAAACAAATAACTTTTTGTAGCAGAATCACCACCACATAGCGTATCGCGCTGACCGGGTAGGCCAAGTCTCAATCTGCCCTGCAGGTACCTCTGGACCCAAGGAATATTGTTCGAACGCCAATGAGTAAAGGGAGGCGCACTTTTATAGTTATTTTATAACACTTTACATTTTGCAGCACCAAATAAAGTTTTAAACCAGAGTCTTAAGGTCACGGTTTCCTAGTAAGGACAGTCCGGACCGAGACTTTAAGGAGCTCCTCACTCATGGGTTAAACTTTCATAACAAGTCTTAGTAGGCGCCTTTTAAGACACAAAAGGTGCTGAGGAGCTACTTTATGCCTTAAAATAAAGTCTACTTACTTGTTATAGAAGTTTAACTAGAGCCTGGAGTACACAAAAAGGCAACTATCGCTTATGATATGATAGTTGCCTTTTTGTGCGTATATTTCAGTTTTGCTGTTTTGTTATATATCTATAGCATCGCTAACTACTAATATACAATCCATTAATTCAAATATAGATTTTTATTGACTTCTTCATTTTCTTTTAGCAACTATAAAAAGCTATTTTCATTTCTACTAAAAAAATCACTATGCTTTATCAATAAATTCACTGCTTGTAGTGTCTACTACATAAGTTGTTTTTTCTCCATTGGAAATTTAATTGATTCTATTGTTTTCTGCCTCATAATTAAAGCTATAGTTAGAGATAAAATTAATGGTTGTACTATTGACAGCTTCATTAATGTGTGTCTGCTTATAACTTTATTATCTATGTTGTTCAATATAAAATTGGAATTGATCTGAACGATAAATGGCTTCAAAATACTCTATAATAACTTCTTTCCCTTTTAGGTCTGCGTATACCTGCCCCTTAAATAACATCACAGGTGCACCTTCTTTAATTTTAAGCTGAAGCGCTATTTCCTCATTAGCTAAAATAGCTTCTACTGTACGAATAGCTCTCTTAATGACTATACCATAGTCCTTTTCAATCACTTTATAGAGGGACTCTTTGTTGAAATCCAGTTTTTCAATGCCTGGTACAAGATGATAAGGGATATAACTCTTGTTTTTATTAATAGGAATTTCATCTCCATATATAACACGTTCCATATAAAATGTTTGTTGTTCCTTACTAATCTCTAACATCTTTGCAACGCGCTTTGAGGGAGTTTCGATAGCTGCCCTTAACACATAAGGCTTCGGTTCTAAACCATATCGTCTAATATCTTCACTACACCCAGAAAGTTTAATAAGCCCTTGTTCAAAACCACGTCCTTTTACAAACGTCCCTTTTCCTTGCTTTTTATATAAGTATCCTTCATTCACAAGCTCATCTATAGCCTTCCTAACTGTTGTACGACTTAAGTTATAAGTCTGCATCAATTTAGGCTCAGAAGGAATACATTCATCTACTCCGATTTCTTCATTTTCAATCATATCGATAATAATATTTTTTAATTGATAGTACATGGGTAAAAAGTTATTTTGAATTTGCATACAGTATCTTATCCTCATCCATAGTGTTAAAATATATGATTTATTATAACATATTTTAACTATTTAAGGGGCTATCATTTTAATATGTAAAAAGTCTAGTTATTACTCACTAAAAATCTTGGCTTTTCATAGATATCATTAATACCTTTCTTGCAACAGGAGTCCATACCTCAAACTTTGCATTTTGTGGACCTATATATTTATTTCAATTCTATAATTCTTCTCTACATCCCCCTTAATGGATAAATTAAAGCTGATGGGTGGATATGCCATTAAACTAAACTTTCTTGTCTTGCTTTAGAAGGTGTGAGACAATAAATGCTTTGAAAACTACGATTTAAACATAGGATTCCTATTCATCTACTTAATAATACCCACCATTCTAAGTAAATACTTGGCATTAGTAGTCTTACAACGCCCTTTTTGAAGCTTATAACTAAACTGTATTTCATTTTCTTTATAGTGTTCTGTAAAGTGGTAATTATAAGCTTTTCTCTTACTATTGTTTTCAAGGTCACATAGTTCAAAGTCATGGGTACTTACCATCACAGTAATCCATTCTTTTTCTAGAGTATGAATGGTTTCTGTAGCCCCTAGTATACGATCAGCTGAATTCGTTCCTTTAAATATTTCATCTATTAAAACAAGCATAGGTTGCTTCATTTCTGCTTTTGTAATAATTTCCTTAATCCTTAAGAGTTCTGCATAGAAAGTAGATATGCCTTCATTAACGTTATCTTGGGTACGCATAGAGGTAAGCACTTCCATATGAGCTGCTCTCAAATGAGTCCCTAGTATTGGTGCTCCTGCATAAGCTAAGGCTAAATTAATTCCTATGGTCCTTAAAAAGGTGGTTTTTCCTGACATATTAGAACCTGTAATAATACAAGTGGCACTACCTATTTCTAAGTCATTGCCTACTGATACTTGTTCTGGTATAAGAGGATGCTTGAGATTTTCAAAGACCACAAAAGGCTCTTTGCTCTCCTCTATTTCAGGGAAATGCCATTCTTCTTTAATCTCCCCTATTACAGCTAAACTTAAAAGGGCTTCTACTTCCCCCATGACCTTAAGCCATCTTCGTATGGTTTTACCATATTGCTTATGCCAACTATAATAGGCATCCATACAATGAAAATCCCACATCAGCATACTGCCCACTACCATATAACCTAGGCCATTAAATCTTATCTTGAGTAATTCTGTTAACCTATTAAGCCCTTTTAAAGCTTTTTTAGGTCCACCCTCATAACACAGACTGTCTCTTAACTCCTTTAAGTAATCACATTTAAAATCCTTGTTCTCTATGGCATAGAGAAAAGCTTCATAGGCTTTGATATTCTTGCAAAACTTAATAATAGGATCAAATATGAGATTGTGCTTTTGAGAATAAAGAATGCCTAAACCTAACTGGGTTATAAGAGACAAACTTCCTAGTAGGTTTGTAAGAGGTGTCTGTCTATGAAGGATAAGTAAGGTGCCTGAAAAAATAACAATAAACGGTAATAGCAAAGACCCTATCTTTAAGATACTGCCTTGTTTATTCATCTTCTGCTCCGTTACTTGAATAAAGCCTTCTATCGTTTCAGGTTCTACTCCTTCTACATCTTTTCCAATAAGCTGGCTTAACGTCTTTAAGTGTAAACTAAACTCTTTATCATCTAGTAATTCCTTAACTGCTTCTTGCCTTCTAGTGATTTGTTCTCTAGCATTCCCTACAGTTAATGCTCTTGCTAGGCTTTCTTTTCCATAAGGTGTGTGTGCGACACAAATATACTGAAATAAAGAACCTTTACCTAATAAATCCAAATCCTTTGTTCTAGGTAATTCCTCCTTAATATAAAGACTACCATTCTCTTCAAAGCCAAGCCATTCTTGTCCTAACCGTTTCATATTATTTTCTATGACTTCTTTTTTGGCACTTTCATAGGCTTTTTCAGTTCTTATCTTACTGTAGCGCTTTACCAAAACTACAAAAAGAGCTAAAAGCAGAATACCTCCTATATACCCAAGCTTATTCTTAAGCTCAAAGCCTGCTATAATGCTTCCTATTCCTAGTAAAAAGCTTCCTACTCTAAGCCACCCTAACTGATCTAACTGCTGTTCCATGTTTTTTAGACCTATATTTATTTCCTCAAGCTGAGATAAATAGTTTTCTTTAATCATTTCTTCTCCTTTTCATTGCCTTTATAAGTATACATATCTTATAGCCTTGTCTATTCTCATTTCAATTCTATAACTTCTCGTTGATACTATACCTCAACTTAACTATTAGCTTTATTCAGATAAAATATTTCTTATCTACACTATAACCATTTTATACTTATTTTTATAATAATACAAAAAATAGATATTGAATAGAAAAAGGTTATAGATGCCTAATCTCTCATCTATAACCTTGCCCATCTATATAGTAAATCTTTCTCTATACACTATAAATTTTGTTTTATAAAATATATTCACTAATAATACGATTAAGGTTTCTAATATCATAGCCACCTGTAATCTCAAATTTCACCTTACCTATTGAACTAATCCATACCTCTATTTCGCAGTCCATATCAAAAGTTCCTGAAGTTTCTACTGAGTAGGTTTGAATTTTAGAATAAGGAATAGATGTATAGTCTACTTTTTTGCCTGTAAGCCCTTGTACATTCATGGCAATAATACGTTTTGTTGTAAAGATCACTTTGTCTCTTACGGTTTTAAAGCCAACTACCACTTGTTCCCCTGGAATTAATAACATTTGTACTGCATCCAGAGCATCTTTTTCATTAATAGGTTTTAATTTTAGATAATCAGAGTTTTTAAAATCAATCATATATAGTCCTTCCTTCTAGCACTTACTATTGCCTAGTTATCTCCATAGGAATATTCCTATAAGCATATTATAGCCTTATTTTTAGAGTTTACGCTAGGTTATAAGGCTATTTTTTAAAATCCACCAGAAATTTCTATGTTCTATGATATATGACTTTGCGTAGGCTTAGGCCCTCTCTCCAGTTTGAGAATTTCTCTCTCTCCATTATGGACTAATTGATGAAACTGCTCTATAGTTTCCTTCATCTTAGGAAGTGCTTCTCGTTTATAGCTGCTAATCGATTCTAGTGCCCCCATTGTATCTATAAAGGCATTTTTTAGTGTTTCTATGGAAATATGCGTTTCCATAGATTGCTTTTGTATTTCCGTTCCTTGCTGCTTTAATAAATTGGCTGTGCCACTAATAAACTCATTGGTGGTTTGATTAAGTGTCTCTATTTGTTTAAGGACTAGCTTTTGATTATATAAGGCCCCTGCCACCATGGTAGCAATTCTAAGCGCTGATACAGTCACATACTTAGCCCGATCCACTCCTCTTATAAGTTCCTTATTATTTCTGCGAATGACTTCTATTGCCATGATGCCCTGCTGATTCACTAGCATCATTTGCTGCATATCCATAATCCGTTGTCTCAGAGGAAAAACTACCTCTTCTTGAATAAAGTTTATTTTGTCCTGCTCTTCACTCATGGCTATTGCCTGTTCTATATCCTTAGAAATGCTCCTATCCATACATATCCCTAACTCTATTTCCTTGGCTAGTTTTTTAGTTAAATCCCTTAGGGCCATTTCTTCTATTCCAAGAGTAGTATTATCATTCTTTAAAGTGTTTTTCCCTCTTTCTAAGGAAGTTATAATCTCATTAATCACCTCATCTGCCCTTTGATACTTTTGAAAGTAAGCACTCACGGGATTTAAAAATTTACCTAAAAAACCAACTTTATTGAAATCAATGAGATTAGGATCTAAAGCTTTCATCTCCTGTTGCAAATGAGTTAATCCTACTGCCACTTCACTACTTTCCCCACCTAGCTTGGATAAATCTTTAATAGAGGCTTGAAGTAGATGATTTTTATCAGAGGATTTCTTGATACTCTCTAATCCAAAAGCCTCTATCTCCTTTAAGACTGCAGTTCTGTCTTCTAAAGAATCCATATCCAAACTCATGAGATTCCTTACATTTTCATTAGCCATTTGTTTCATGACTATAGTTTCTTCAGGTTCTGGTTTAAGCTGTGCCTTTACCTCTTCTTCTAATGTCTTATAATCCACTACTTCCATTGAAAAATCCATTCATAGCCCCCCTACACGATTTAATGATAAAATTTTGCCTTGCCTATGATTTCATCGATGCCTTTCATGGCTGGCATATGCTCTATTTCTTTTTCTTCTAGGCTCTGAAATTTCGAGAATTCTAACACCAATTGATCTAGTTTTAATAAAATCTGTTCATTATCCTCTATACTGCGTTCAATAAAGGCAATATATTCTTTATAAATCTTCTTCTTCTCTTCTATAATGCGTCTAGAAAATTGTGCCTGTTTATTTAAAATCTGAGTATATTCTTCTTCATCAAATACATTTAGTTTATTAATCATTCCCCTTAGATTCATGTAAAAAAGTTCTTCTATTTCCTTAAGTGGTGCACTGAATTTTTCATAGCTTAATTCTTCTTTTTTAAACTTTTGAAGCAGCATATCCTCTAAAGTGTCCATCTTTTTATTTAAGCGATCTATTTGTTTTAATATGTAAGTAATCCTTTTACTAAAAGTTTTCTTTTTTCTATTTTGCTTAATGGCTAACCTATAATCCTTTTTGTCCTTTATCTCTGTCATAGGAAGTTGTTCTATTGTCTCTCTAAACAAATGAATATTCCCCCATAGAAAAGCTATGATACTTAGAAAGATTAAGGTTTGTACAAGTATCTTCTGTGTGTTCGTCCCTCCTTGTAACTTTAAGCCTATAAAATCAGGTGAGAAAAAGAAAAGATCCACTATGATAATCCCTAAATTCCAAATAACCATTCTTTGTATTTTATAACTTGCCATATTCCTATCACCTCATTCATCCCTCTTACCAAAAACTCTATTTATCTAGTTTATGAGTAACTTGGCATGAACATTACACTCTTCCTCTATTTCTTACTTAAAAGATTGTTTCAAAAAAGATGACCCACTAATAAGTGGGCCTGAATCTTATTCATTTCTTATTCTATTTGTTATTACATACTTCTATGAATTGTTTCTAAGACTTGTACTAGCTTCTCTACTGGTAATTGCCCAGGTGCTGATGCCTTTCCTGCTGCTCCAAAGGTCAGAGCACTTCCAAAAATTTCTCCTGCTAAACGGCTGACTACACCTATACCTTTCATAGACATTGTAATAATAGGACGATCTGCATACTTTGTTATCATTTCATAAGTTGCAGATAATAAAGCCAGTACATCCTCTGGATTTTGTGGCATGACGGCAATCTTTGGTAAATCTGCCCCTAATTCTTGCATTTTACATAAGCGGCTAATCATCTCTTCTTTACTAGGTGTTTTAAAGAATTCATGATTGGATATAACGACTTTCACACCTTGCTTATGTGCTACACCTACCATTTCTCTGACTAACTCATCTCCAGTCAAAAGCTCCACATCTATTAAATCTATCACTCCGGTGGCCACTATCGCTTTATTTAGTTCCATATAACCATTAGTGGCTAGCTCATGCTCGCCACCTTCTTTTTTACTTCTAAAAGTAGCTAATAGTGGGATATCTCCTAATTTCATTCTGAGCAGTTTAGCTACTTCTTGCATTTTTTCCTTATCTGTGACATCTTGATGATAATCCATGCGCCATTCTATTAAATCTATCTTTAAGTTTTTAAGTTCTTGTATTTCTCTTATAAGTTCTTCATTATTCTTCCCCATAATAGGCACACAAATCTTTGGCATGCCTTCTCCAAACTTAATATTTCTAACTTCTACAATCTGCCTCATTTCTATTCTCCTTTAAACCTATCTATTTCCTTATATTACTATTGTGTTTATCTTAAATCAATAAAGGAGGTGATTTCTTACAGAATATTTTCTCCATATTATTTCCTTTTAACATATGTAACTATCTAGATCAAGAGCCCTCCTTCATACGACTGAGGCATCCCTTCATTTGACTAAATAGTAGTACCTTATTGTTTCTCTCAGTTCTATAGTATTATTAGAACCTATGTCTGTGACTGTTAACTCTGACTCTTCTTTTAAAGGCAACTGAATCTCCAGATAGTCTTTTCTTTTATCTTCAGTATAACTTATGGAGCCATTATGTAAGGCTAATACTTCCTCTAAAAATTGTAGATTTAAAATATGTATCATCTTGTCCTCATTGCAAAAACTTTTTATTTCCTGTAACAGCCGTCCAATTTCCCTGACACTCTTATGAGAAAATGCTAAACTCACCTTTTGGTTAGCTAATACATTCATTTCAATATAAATAGAGTCCTTCTCATCCCATTCCAGCATTGTTACTAATAGTTGCACTAAGCCTTGTTGCAATAATCTAATGTCCACCTCTGTGTACATTTCCTCTTGACTAGGATTAAAGATGATACTGATCTCATTGTACTCCTCTATAAAGGCATCAATAATATTTTCAAATAATTCCACTAGATTATATCCTTTAACCCTTATACTACATTCTCCACCTTTAATTTTTTGAATATCTATCATACGTTGTATCACATTCATGACTTGATTGCATTCTTCTTTTAATTCTTTAATATCTTGATTAAGTTCAGTTTCTTGGCAATCTAGAATAAGTAAATCTGTAGCACTTCTAATCACATTAACGGGCGTTTTTAACTCATGAGAAAGATTAACAATCATCCTACTTGACTCATTATGATCATCAATTTTCTCTTCAGCTTCTTGGAGAGCATTTAAGCTCTTATTTAAGTGTCCTGCCACACAGCTTGTTAAGACACTTTTTAAAATACAATAAACTTCTATAAGCTGCAAGACAAAGCATAATATCATAAAATACTCCTTGTCTCGTAGTGCAAGTATACAAGCATATTCAATAAATCTACAAGCCATAACAGCTCTATAATATCCTAGTCCTTCTCCTAATTCCTCTTTGCACATTTTCTCCCCTATAAAGGTATATATGCCATGTGAGATAAGAATGACGAGATAAGAAACCTCCTGAAGTTTCAAAAAGATAACCTTATTGTCAAATGTCTTATATGCCCCTATGATTTCTACTATAAAACATAGAGTAATTATCAAATGTAATATTTTTACACTATTTTTTTTATTCAATAAAAATAACAAAGAAACTGCGACACTAAAATTAAAAAAACTATTATAGTTCCAGTTAATACACTGGGGAAACTTATCAGCAGCTTCAATAAGTATTAAGTATAACAAGAAAAAATGGACTATAAGGGAATATGCATAATACATAGTCAAGGCATTAAATAGACACTTCAACTTGTGAGATACATTTTCTGCGATTACTAATTTCGTTACAATAATTAAACATATTGTTATCACTGTTATAAGCATGCTAATTGCAGTGGTATTATGAGTTAGTATATAGGCTAGGATACAACTTATTACAGTAAAAATCCCTATTAAAATCTCAAAAATGTAATAACGTCTTTTATTTGTCATCTCTTAGACCCCTATATCCGAAAATTCTATTTGTACCTTTTTATATAACTCTTCTTGATTACTATCTACCTCTGTCGTAAGATGATCTTTATCAGGTTGCTCCATAGGTAAAATAATACTAATACTTGTCCCTTTATTGAGCTTACTATTAATCTCTATTTCTCCATGATGAATTTCTACTAGGGATTTAACTATAGTTAATCCAAGTCCGCTTCCTTCTTGCTGACGTACTAAATTAGATTCCACACGACTAAATCGCCTAAACACTGTACTCAGTAAATGCTGGGGGATACCTACTCCTGTGTCTTGTACTACTAAATAAACCAGCTCCTTTTTGGCAAAGAGAAATACTTTTATATTGCCACCTTTATGATTATACTTAACGCTATTTGAAATAAGATTAAGCAATATACGTTCAATTGCCTCACGTTCTACATCACATATAACCGCTTTACTATCTACAAGATATTGCAAAGTGAGCTCCTTCTCCTCTAGATAAGGTGCTATAGAGCTTACTATATCTCCTACTAATAAAACCATATCTACCTTCTCGAAATGTGATTTAACCTTACCTCTTTCATATGCATTTATAGCCACAATATTTCTGCTTAACTTAATTAGGCGATTACAATTTTTGTCAATTTTTTGTACATATTCTAATTCTTGCAACTTATTTTCCATAATTATTTTTCTCTCTAGCTCTTCAATCTTCATGTGAATTTGCTCTATTCTTTTTTGTACATCTTTAGCAGAAGCCACTAAAATACGTTTTTCTACTTGTATGCGGTTAACCTCTTTCTCCTTATCACTTACATTAATTTCAATTTTCTTCCACGCACCAGTTAAGGTAGTTTCATCTATATAGGCAAATATAGTGATATAGAATAATAAGTTTAACAGATAGAGTACTATATGAAGTATTATAGAATAATGCATACTTATCACTATCGTTATTCCTCCTACTAGGAGTTTATTCAAGCAAAGCAATGTATATATATGTTGTTCTATGCGAGATAGTGTTTTATGCCTCTTTCTACTTATCACCCACCCTATACTAAGTATACTAATAAAAACTAGAGCAACTACTCTTTCAACCTGCTTATTTAAACTAGGAGTTTCAAATATATAATCTATTGGTAATGACATGAAACTTATTACAATACTTAATAAGGTAAGACTTACTGCACCTATTATCCAATATCTGATATTATCCTTTTCATTATCCCATTTCATACAAAGCACAAGAAAAATAATTTCTAGAAAGTCTATCAGGAAATTATTTTTTCCATATAAAGCAGTTAATTCTATTCCTCTTCCAACTACTATGCATACAATAAGATTAACTAATACTAAAACGCTGGTTAACATATAGCAGGTTGCCATTATACTCACACGATTATTAATCATAGCATATAAATTATGTGAAACTAAGAAGAATCCTGCAACTGCAAATATAATCTTTAAGCCCCTAATAACAAAATCTACTAAAGTAATAGCTTTAAAATAATCTAGTGTTATATCGCACAAAACTAACATAAATATAAATATAACGATAGCTAACCCACAGCTTTCTATAACTTTTCTCACAATCGATCACCTTTATTCTAGGTAAATTTATTTTTATAGTATATAACTCTGTTATTTTAACATGTATCCATAATCTAGTCACATTTTTTCTAATATTTAAACAAATTCTTTAGTCGCAAAAATTAATAGAAAGAGGTGCAAACAAAAAACCTTTTTGTTTTTGCACCTCTTTCTATTAATTTGTATACACTCAAGGTGCCTATTAAGAATACTTCTAAAACAAAGATACGTCATATATTCTTACTTCTAGCACCAATAGCTCATAATAATTCTATTTCCTTTGTTTGCTCTACCACACTAATCTATAAAACTTTATCAAATTTTATCTTTCATCCCATCTTTCTAATTCTCTCACTGCTTTTTCAAGTTTCTCTCTTGGCCATGCTTCTTGCTCTTTAGAATATCCCCTATAGTAACATTCTATTACCATTAGTAAAAAGAGATATATTTCATAAAGTACGGCGCGCTCCTTTTCCCCTACTGTTAAGTCCCTTCCCATATAGTGCTTCATATAAAATGTATTATCCATTAAGAAGCCACATACAATATCTAATAAAGGATCTGCAACTATAGCCCTTTCAAAATCTATTATACTTGTAATTTCTAATCCATTGGGATCTACCATTATATTTCCATACCATAAGTCTTTATGTACTAAACGCCCCTCGGTAACCTCTTCTAAACAGTGAGAATGTCTTTCTATTTTGGCATAAAAAGTTTTATAGTCATAAGGTAAAAGTACCTCTTTAGCTTCTGCATCTTCTAGAAGTTCTTTTATCATAAATAAAAAGGTCTCTTTCCAAGTTGTAAACTGCTTATGTTTAAGGGGTAATACCCCAAAATAATTTTCTTGAAAACTATGTAATTTTAAGGTATACTCTGCTAACTGCTTAGCAATTTTCGCTTGTTCCATAGGCAGTAGCTTATCATATAATGTGCTAAGCTGCACCCCCTCTACCCATTCCATGAAAAAATACGGCACTTCTAATATACTCTTGGTATCATCATAACAAAGGACTTTAGGTACAGGCACTATATTGTCTACTTGTAGTTTTCTTAAAACCCTTACCTCTGTCTCCATAACCTTCTGCTCATATTGAAGTTCATTTCCATGACCTGCAACTGAGAGTTTTAATACTACCTTTTCCCCATTTACTAATACAATCTTATATAAACTTGCAAATCCTCCTCCTGGTAGTTCACTAATTGTTTCTATTTCTACATTTTCTTTTAATCCTTCTTTTACAAGCTGCTTAATCGTATAATCCTCTAATTTTAATTTCGTTCTGCTCTCCACTATACTTCCCTCCCTATCTACTATTGTATAATCTTTCTTTTTCTATAAAATGGATTATCCTATAAAGTCATATGTTTTATTTTATAAAACTCTATCTTTTAGTCAAAAATACCTATAGAGTAGACATTAGAAAAAAGTCTGCTTATAGGTATTTTTATCTATATTATTTTTTAAACAGAAGAGAATCCAAGCTGAATAGCAAAAATAATAAAAATCACGCCAAAGCATTTAGGAAGTATACATGCAATACGTTGTGATTTCTCAATCATTTTATTAACACTACTTGCAAGAGTCCCATAACCTATAAAAACAATTAGAGTTAATAGCATAAAGGCTAAACTGAGTATAAGATACTGTAAAAAAGAGTTTTTAGCAGTTACAGTTACATATTGGGGAAGAAAGGAAAAGAAAAAAATAGTGAGACTAGGATTCAAAAGATTAATTAAAAAACCTTGGCGTACGATTGCTAAGGCTTTTAAATCGCCTTGCGAACTTTTAAAATCTAGTTCTGTTTTTGTTCTTATCATCCTAATACCAAGATACAATAAATAAAGTGTTCCAACAATTTTTATAAATTCCAATACTTTATTGTTTATCCGGAATATTAAAAAGGACAAGGCAATGTTCAGGCATAAATGAGGTATGATCCCTGCACTGCAACCAAATGCAGCCAATACACTTGCCTTTCTTCCTGTTGTAATACCGGTTGAAATCGTATAAATAACGCCTGTACCAGGCATTAAAATAAAAATGAGTGAAGCAATAAAGAATGTTAATATATTCATATAGACCTCCTTGTATAAAAATGATATATATTAAAATATATCCCACATGAGTTGCTCTGATAAGTTCCAGTTATATTAATTAATTATAGAACCACTTTTGAGAAAGGAGATACCATGATACATATTAATCTAAAAAGAGAAGATAAGTTGCCATTATCACGGCAAATTTATCGTTCCATTAAACAAAGTATATTAAGTGGCAAAATTACTGGAGGTATGAAACTCCCCTCGTCTCGTAGGCTTTCTGAAGAATTACATGTAGCACGAAATGTTGTAATAGAAGGATACGAACAGCTGATAGCAGAAGGATATGCTTATTCTAAAAATGGTTCGGGGACTTATATTAGTGAAGGTGTTGTTATGTCTGACTTAGCACCTAAAATTCATATACAAAACAAACCTGTAGGTCCTCCTAAGCCAGAAGTCATCGTTTCTTTTCGTACTGGAATACCTGATTTAAGTCTTATTCCCATTAAAAAGTGGTCTCAGTATTATCATAATATTGCATTAAATATTAAACCGTATCAAATGGATTATCAGAATACTTTTGGTGACAATTCACTCAGAGTAATTTTGGCACAGTATTTGAATCGGGTACGAGGAATGAATACACATCCTGAGAATATTCTTATTACAAATGGTGCTGCCCAATCTTTTAATCTACTATGTCAATTGATTTCACCCAATGAATATGCTCTGGTGGAAAACCCCTTAAGCTATGGCATTATTCATACCCTTAGGAACAATGCTGTAACTATGCGACCTATTAGGATTGATAAGGAGGGAATGGTTACGTCAGAACTGCCCAAGGATCCACCAAAACTTATATTCACTACACCTAGTCATCAGTTTCCTATGGGATCTATTTTGACTGCTTCAAGAAGAGTTGAACTCATTCATTATGCTAACCGTAATCAGGCCTATATTATTGAGGATGATTATGATAGCGAATTCCGTTTTGATGGGAGCCCTATTGAGTCCATGCAGTGTCTAGCACCAAACAGAGTTATTTACTTGGGCACATTCTCAAAAACGTTAATGCCTGCTCTGCGCATTGGCTATATGGTATTGCCTGATGAATTATGTGAACGAATGTACCAAGCAAAGTTTGTATCCGATATCCATTCTCCTATATTGGAACAACTAACGCTTGCTCAGTTTATTGAAAGTGGCGGATTTGAACGTCATATGCGTAAAATGCAGAAAGTCTATCATAGAAAACGTAACCAATTAATAAACTGCCTAAAAAGAATTTTCAAAGATCAAGTCTCTATCTCTGGTGCTGCTACAGGATTACATCTGATTTGCTCTTTTTCTGAAATTAAATTTGATAGGGATTTACTTCAAAAAATCCAACAAGCTGGTATAGAAATTAGCTCAATAGATAAGCACCTTCTGTATTCTGAAATAAATGCAGAATACAATAATATACTTATTTTCGGTTATGGGAATACACCTTATGATCAAATAGAAATAGGTATAGAATTACTTGCTGAAACTATTAGTAAATCATAATTATTTAACTTTCATACTTATGCCATAGCCTCTTTGACGTGCAAGTTGTACTGAGGAGCTGCTACTATGCCCGTTAAGAGCTGTAGCGTAAGTCATGAAGGTTAAAAGGAAGTGCTGGTGAGCAAAAATCCCCCTCTTTAGATTACTAGAGAGGGGGATTTTTGCGTTTGATGCCAATTTTCATTGTCTATATTTCTTTAAATGCTATTCCTTTAAATGTCCTTATAGGATTTCCTCTTATAAGTCTGTTTTGTTCTAGCCAAGCTAATTGTTTTTCTTTTTCATGTGCTTCTTCATTGATCTGTGCCAGTAAATCTAGTAGTCTATTCATAGCAATTTGCTTATTCATATGCTGACTTCTTGCCTCAGTTGAAACTACTGCCATACCTGTTGGTATATGAATCGCCCTTACTCCCGTTTCTACTTTGTTAACATGTTGGCCTCCTTTTCCACCACTTCTAAATGTCTCAAAACGAATCACTTCTTCTGTCGAAATCTTTTTTACTTCTTCTAAAATACTAATATCAATATACCAATTCTTTCGTTTACATGTGGCTCTATAGGGGCTTTCACAAATCCATAACACAGAACCTTGCTTAAAATCTCCCCCTTCATCAATCTCACAAATGACGTACGTAAAACATCCTTTTTGTTTGCCTTGATGAGCATCCACTATTTTTAAGGCTACATACTCCTCTTTTAATCTTTCTAAATACATACCTACTGCTAGTTCACATTCACAGGGACCTTTACCTGAGCTTATTTGTACTTTCATAAGTCACCTACCCTTTGTATGTGATAAGCGGTTTTAAGGTTGCTATCACGTCAATTAAATTAAATGCCATTAAGCTATCTATCACTTGCTCAATATTTTTATAAGCTTCTGGTGCTTCTTGAAATAAGAGATTCGTATCATGACATACAACCTTACTCTTTAGCTCTGTACATCTAATACTGTCTCTATCATATTTATTATTAATCCTAGCTTTGCATAAACTCCTGGCCCACTTTCTTCCTGCTCCATGGGATAATGAATCTAAGGATAAACTTGTGTCTTCTTTTGGCATACAGATATAACTAAGGCTTCCTCTAGAGCCTGGAATAACAATAGGTCCTACCTTAGATGAGGTGCTTCCTTTTCTATGAATAAATCCTTCACTTGTTTCTTCTAAAAAATTATGATAGCAATCTATCACTGTGGTTACCTCATCACTAACACCTAGATGTCCTAATAGTTTTTTAGCAACTAATACTCTATTACGTCTTGCCCAAAGTAATGCCTTCTCATGTTCTTCAAGATAAGCTTTTGCTTCATCTGAACCTTTTAAAATACCTTCTGGTTTTAAATGTGCCCGTAAGATTTTTTCTCCATAGCCTCTTGAACCACTGTGCACCAATAAAAATATCTTATCTTTCTTCATTCCTAATTGTTCAAATAAATCCTCATTAACCACTTCATGAATACACTGAAATTCAGCGAAATGATTTCCACTTCCTATGGTTCCTAATTCTAAAATAGGACTTTCTTCCTCATAAGGATTCATCATATATAGGTCTGAAAGCTGACGAATATGATTTAAACGTGTCACCCATTTATCTTGTTTGTATTTCTTGAGCTTAACATCTGTCTCAAAAAGCCCCATACCACACCCTATATCATTTCCAATTAAATGGGGATAAAAGCGACTTTTGCTAAGTAGTGCTATGCCAATAGGTGATTTACCTGCATGTATGTCTGGTAAACCTACCACTTTTATAACGTCTTCTAATTGACTTACACCTACTACTTGATCCTTAGCTGTCTGTTCTATCCAATTTTTCTCATTACTAATTAATACGATTTTGTTGTTTTCCATTCTATTCTCCTTAATAAACATCACTATTTATCTAAATGAGGACACAAAAAAAGTACGCAAACATACTGCGCACTTTTAGCCTTTTTAATTTAGAAAAAGTGTATCGTTGTTTGATGTATTAAAATTATTGATTTGTCACCTTTTTCATATTTTCCAACATAACGACCACTCCCTTTTGTTTACTAGGATAAATATTCAATATTTTCAAACTTATTATATCACTTATATCATCCAAGTCAAGTAAATATCCTCTCATAAAAGTCTTTTCACATTTCTCCTATAGGCTTAATCTACTAAATTTTAGCTTCTTCTCTTAGGATTGAATAATATAACCTATCTAAATATATGCCATCTATATAGAGGCAATCTCTAAGTGTTCCCTCATATACAAATCCACATTTCTCTATCACTCTTTGAGAAGCTCTATTGCCTTCTCTATGAGAAACTTGTATTTTATGTAAGTTTATTTGATTAAATCCATAACTAATCAATGCTTTAGTTGCTTCAGTCACTAACCCTTGCCTTTGGAATTCACTCCCTATAGCATATTCGAATTCCGCAAAGTGATGCTCACTACTAACCATAAAAAAAGCTATTTGCCCAATACAATCATCACTTCCCTTTAAGGTAATTGCCCAACGATAATAGTCTTCCTTTTCATACCCTTTTATGTACTGCTCTAAAAGCCCTAAGATTTCCTCCTTAGTTTCATAAGCAGGTTCTGCATACATGGACTGAATTTTGGGATCACTTACCCAATACTTTTGCATACTTTGCCAATCCTTATATTCAAATGGCCTTAATAATAAACGTTCCGTTTCAATAACCCGGCTTCCACAATGCGTGAGCATCTCTACTTCCCCTCCTTTTTACTTATTATACTGCATGTTTTATTCTCCATTATATAAAATCAATAATTATCTTTAAAAAATAAAATGAAACAGCCATTACTCCATCTTTTGATAAAGGATAGAGTAATGGTTGTTTGTTTTTAGTCCATTATAAGATGCCTCTTTAAGTAGTTACTACTTTTCTATTTAGTCCTAGTAATAGTTGCTTCTTTTAAGTTATTATTCCAATCTACAGTTACACCTTTAGCTTTAAAAGCCTTAGCAATCTGAGAAATAGGAAGTAAAATACGATTACTCCTTGATACAGCTGTTCCATCCATTACAATGGTTTCGCTACCTACAGTCATAATATTAGAATTTAACTTCACCTTAATCACATCACCACCATCAATAATGGTTGCAACCTTATTTTTTGCGTCCCATGTAATTTGGTTCTCATTGATACCTAATGCATATGCTGTTTGGCGAAGAGGCAAATAGGTTCTCTCCTTAATGACAACTGGTGGTGTATCCATTGCATCTTGTGCCACACCATTCTTAGTCCAGTTTCTACTATTCAGTTTGAATTTAACCACTTGTTGTACTTTATTCTCTATAGAAACATAAATAGTCTTTTCCTCTTTGTTGCCAGCCTTATCTTTGACAATCACTACGTAATTACCTGCTTGTGTCACAGGGTAGTTTATAGTGCCGCCACCTGCTGCTATACTTACTATCTTGCCATTAACAGTAAGTTCTGCAATTTGATCATTGTCCTTAGCTGTAATCACGATAATTGTTGCACTTCCTATTTTATTTTGTGAAAGTACTAGCGTTGGCTTCTCCTTATCATTAATATCATTAATATCCACATAAATACTTTCTATGCTTTCCATATCACGATCATCTTTTAACACAACTTTATATGTTCCTGATTTAGTCACTTCATATGTAACTTCTTCTCCTTTAGAAGAAATAGTGACACTAGTATTGTTTACTGTTAATGATTTAAGCTTATTACTATTAGTAGGTTCTCCCTTGATGATAAGATACCACTTCTTATTCTTATATTCTTTAGTTACCTTTAAAGTAGGTTTACTATCATTCATCGTTACTGTGTATTTCTTAGTGGTTTCATTGCCATCATCATCTGTTACAACTACAACATATTCCCCTGATTTAGTTACTTCATATTCTACAGTATCGCCATCTTCATCAAATGTAATCCGTCTGCCATCTACCGTCACTTTGGTAATATCTCCATTATCAGATGCTTTTATCACCAAATAATACCTGCCATTTTTAGTGGTCTGCCACACCTCAACTAATGGGCTTTTTGTATTACTAACTGTCACTTTACGAGAGGTACTTCCAGAGTTTCCTAACCTATCTTGAAAGCTAATGGTATAAGTCCCACTTGATGAAACCTCATATATATAGGTGCCTGATACGTCATTTCCACTATCTAATGTGGCATACCTACCATCTACCTGTACATCTTTTATCCCACTAGGATCTGTAAGTGAAATCAATAAATAAGTTTTCCCACTCTTTTCTTCTGTCCATACCCTAGTAACTTCAGGTGCAGTTCTATCCTTCACATCTATGACCGGAGGCGTTGTAGTACTTGCCCCTGGACTAAGTAGAGCTAATGCTGCATCATTTACGCCACTATATGTCTTAGCATATACACAAGATAATTGTGATGTAAACACTATACTCGTTACTAGAATACTTGCAACTTTCTTCTTAAATCCCATCTTTATTTCCTCCTTTAATAAGCTATGTCACTATTATAAACTTATTTTTCTTTAATTTCATTATTTTATTAATTATTTAATTATTAGTTATCGAAAAATATTTTCACACTAGCACTACATATCTAAAACACACCTAGATTTCTTAATGTAAACTTGAGGTCTTCGTGAATGGAACGAATCTGCTGTGCCGTCTGAATGCCATTTAGTCCAGGCATATAGATATCTAGGGTGAGATTGTCATCTTTGAGCTCGTCCATCAATGTCTTCCTGCTAGAAAAAGATATGATTTCAAATAATGGATTATAGGCCAAAAGCGCTTTGGTTAATCCTCCAATGTCCTCCGTAACATCATCACAGATTGCTATTTTAACTAACATACTCTCCCCCTCTCAAAATGAACTTTTCTGATAGCCATATGTTACTTAGCTTGATTTTATGCTCTTTAGTATAATTCCTTTTACAGATTACATCAATTTAAAACAAAAATATTATTATTTATTTAAATATATTAATAATTATTGACATTTTTAATTTTACATTATACCATATGACTATAATTATATTTTTAGTCATACAGCAAGGAGGGCTATTATGTTTTTGGAAATTAATGATTTAGTAAAAACCTATCAAAGCGGTGCTGGGGACTTTAATGCTATGGACCATGTCTCCTTTAATGTTCACCAAGGAGAAATAGCCGTTATCTTAGGACCTTCTGGTTCTGGCAAATCTACTTTAATGAATATTGTAGGTGGCTTAGAATCTGCTACTTCTGGTAGCCTTAAAGTAGAAGGAAAAGAAATTTCCACTCTTTCACCTAAGGCTCTTGGGCTCTATAGGAGGGAAACTGTGGGGTTTGTCTTTCAGTTTTATAACCTTATTCCTAATTTAACTGTAAGAGAAAATATAGAAATCTGTGCCCATCTTGGTAAATCACCTTTAAATATTGATGAACTCTTAGAGAAAGTAGGGCTTACTGATCAAACCAATAAATTCCCTTCTCAACTTTCTGGTGGGCAACAACAACGTGTGGCCATTGCCCGTGCCTTGGTGAAAAATCCAAAGTTACTCCTATGTGATGAACCTACCGGTGCCCTTGATTACAAAACTTCTAAAGAGGTCCTTTCACTTTTTGAGGAGATTAATCACAATTATCATACTACTCTTCTAATGATTACTCATAATGATGCCTTTAGGGCTCTGTCTCATCGCACCATTCGCATTAAAGATGGCAAAATCATTAGTAATGAAATCAATAAAACCAAAAAGTCTGTCGCTGAAATTGATTGGTAAGGAGGATGAACCATGAATTTTAAAAGAATGCTTCGTGACTTTAAAGCAAATTACATAAAGAATATTAGCTTTATCCTACTTATTATATTAAGTACTATGATTATCATTGGCTTTAATCGTTCCTCTACGAGTTATGTTGCAGCAGTAGATCGATTCTACCACAATGCTCATGCTGAGGATGGTCAGTTCACCATAGCAGGCAAATTTTCTGCCAAACAAATCCGTACTCTAGAAGGTCGGTTTCATTTAACTTTGGAAGAAGTCCCTTTTACGGATATTAAAATAAAAACGCTTCCTAGTGAACCTATCCTTCGCATTTTTTCTACTGACCGTAGTATCAATCAAGTTGCACTATTAGCAGGTAATTCTCCTACTTCTTCAGAGCAAATTCTCATAGACTCAAAATTTGCTGAAGCACTTGGTTATCAAATTGGAGATTCTATTACTTTATCGGGTAGTTCCTTTGTGATTAGCGGCTATGGTATCTCCCCTGATTATGTCTATACTTTAAAAAACACCAGTGATTTTATGAGTATGTCTAATAGCTTTGGGGTAGCCTACTTACCCCCTACAGGTTATGAACGTATTAAACTCAATAGTACCTCTACAACATTATATACATACAAAGAAAAAGCAAATGCTGAGGATATCAGTGCTTTTAAAAATGAACTCCAGAGAAAATATGCTCTTGTTTCTTTTTTAGAACGAAAAGATAATAGTCGCTTAACAACTGTTTATAGTGATGCCAGTGCCCCTAGTCTTATCTCTCTGATTATGGGTGTCCTTCTCCTTTGTATCATCGGCTTTATCATTTCCATCTCTATACGCAATACGATTCAAAGCGAAAGTCAAATTATTGGTATTCTCTATGCACAAGGAATAAATGCCCAAGAGCTCCTTGCTTATTATCTCATGTTACCTACCTTTTTGGTGGTCATTGGCTCTATTATTGGCTACTTCCTAGGTATTGCTATTTCTAGTTATTTACTTATTCTTCAAACAATCCAATATACTGTCCCTAACGTTATTCTTCTAACTCCTTGGTATCTTGTGGTTATAGGTATTGCCCTTCCTGTTTTCCTCACTTTAAGCATTACCTATGTTTGTGTAAGTAAAGCTTTAGGGCAAACACCCCTCTCTTTACTACGCGGGAGTCATTCAAATATGAAAGTATCTAAGCTAGAGTGCCTCTTCTCCTTTAAAGGCTTTTCTTTCTTTAAACGTTTTCGTTTTAAATCAATGCTTAGGGAGTTAGGTAGTATTTTGGCTCTCTTTCTAGGTGCAACTCTATCCATGTTTATTCTCTTTACAGGACTCTATATGAAAGATTCATGTGTGAGCTATATGAATAGCTTGCCAAAGGCTATTCCCTATGAGAATCTCTATACTTTTAAGCAGTCTCAGGATTTATATCAATACAGCAAAGCTGGGGAACTCACCTCCCTTTATACAGTGAAATTCAATGATAAGGGAACAAATAAGAATCTTTATATCCAGGGGATTCATCCTCAAAGCACTTTCTTTAATATCCCAGATTTTCAATCCCTTCATAACCATGAGGTACTTATTTCTCCTAGTGTTCATTTTAAATTTGGGGTTAAGGTGGGGGATACACTCTTACTCTATGATGATCAGGATAAAAATAAAACCTATGAAGTGATAGTCAAAGGCTTAGCTCCTTATGATTATGGCCTCTACCTATATACTACTCAAGCTAGCTATAATCACATCTTAGGCATACATCAAGATAGTTCCAATGCACTCATGACTGATGCCCCTATCACTATTAAAGATACTAAACTCCTTAGTGAAACCAACAAACACAAAATGGTAGAAGGTATGAAAAATTTCACTACCCTCATCGTGGTTTTTACAAGCATCATTATTGTTGTGGCAAGTATTATTCTTATTGTGGTTATTTACATGCTGATGAAGATGATTATTGATAAAAGTAAAATCAACATCTCTATGGTCAAGATCTTTGGTTACTACCCTAATGAAGTCAGTGCCCTCTATCTTAAAGGTAATTATTTCTTTTTATTAGCAGGCTATTTACTTGCTCTCCCTGCTAGTTATTATCTTACTAAAACTTTCTTTGACAGTATCTTTGAATCCATGGAGCAATATATTTTACCTAGCTTAGCTCCTTTTTCTTATATGCTAGGCTTTGCCTTAATGACACTGAGCTATGGTATTACCATAGTACTACTTAAAAATAATCTTAATCAAATTAGCCTCACTGAGGCACTTAAAAATAGAGAATAGGAGGTTTCAATATGAAACTTAGTCAATTTATATTTTTGACACTTACTAGTACCTTCTTACTTTCAGGTTGTAGTTCTACTGAACCTGCTGCCACAGAAATCCCCCCTACGCCTAAATCTCTTGTGATTTATGGAGATGTCACTGCCGATGATCCCCAGCTCATTAGCTTAGACTTTCCTGCCAAGGTCACCTCTGTTCATGTAAAAAATGGAGATTCGCTTCAAAAGGGAGATGTCCTATTTACTATCGATTACTCTGATTATTTATTAGCCATTAGTGCCAAAGAAAAAGAACTAGAGATAGCTAAAATTGAGCTTAATTATTTAGAACAAAGCCTCAATCCATTACTTTCAGAGTATGATGCTACCTCTAAGCAACTTGCGTTAAAGAAAAAATATCAGGCCAAGGATAGTAATCCCGATTTGATGATTCTAAAAGGACAATTAGAGGTTCTAGAAGAGCAAATCACTACAACTAAAAATTTATATACTACAAATGAAGAGCTTTTTGCTAATCACTTCCTCTCCCAAAATGATTTAGAAGCGAGTAAACAAGCTTACCAAAAACTGCTTCAAGAAAAAGAGTCACTCATCTCTCAAATCAATAAGCTAGAAGATGCTCTTGCCTTAGAGGTTAACACTTTATCTGATACCCTAAAAAGTCTCAAATCTCAAATCAGTAATACTGACCAAGAAAAAGCTACTCAGCTTGAAAAGCTTCATGTGCAAATATCAGGCTTAGAAGAAGCCCTCAGTAATATGAAGCATAAACTCAATAAATCCTACCTGAAGGACAATACCATTATCGCACCAGATTCTAACCTAGTCGTTTATGATATACCTGTTATGAATGGTACTGATTTAACCTGTACTGAGGGTGTACTTGGTAAATTTCTTTCTAAGGATTCCCTCTATATTTTAGCTGATATTCCTGAAGATTCCTTAGGTCTTATAGAACAAGGACAAACTGTTTCTATCACCCTAGCAGGTGACAATGATTCATCGCCAAAGCTGACCGGCACTATTTCACAAATTGCAGACTGCGGGATTATTAAATCAGGTGATACCGTCATAGAAGCCCGTATTGATGTAGAGAATACCAAGTCTCTTAAAGCAGGACTCTCTGCCGATATTACCATTTCATATTAAGATGAAATTAGGAGGATTTTCTATGAAAACAGATAGAAGATATGATTTAGATTGGTTACGAGTAGGGGGAGTCTTTTTAGTTATTTTATTTCATTCCCTTATGATCTTCATCCTAGAGCCTTGGGCTCTTGTTTATATCAAGGATAGCACTTATATTTATCCCTTTAAAGCAATTAGTAACTTTATTCATCTCTTTAACATGCCACTTTTATTCATCATTGCTGGTATGTCTGTGAATCTTTCTCTTAAGTCCCGAACAACTGGTCAATATCTCAAGGATAGATTTCAAAAGCTATTGCTTCCAGCAACCTTTGGGTGTATTATTCTAAATCCCATAATGACTTACATCTATCAACTTTCTATAAATAATACAACTGGCTTTGGGGAATACATAATTGGTTTTTTCACCAAAAATCCAGGGGATTTATCTGGCATTGAAGGTTGTTTTACCCCTGCTCATTTATGGTTTCTCATTTTTTTATTTGTCTATTCCCTCTTGAGTTTACCTTTATTTATTAAGGTGTCTCAGACTAAAAACAATATAGCCAAGAAAAACATAAGTGATCTTTTAGCAAAACCTTTTGTACTTATAGTTACTGTCATCCCTATTCTCCTTGCAGCTGCTATCAATATTCTTGATGATAAAAATCCTCTTGTTTATTTTGTAATGTTTCTTTTAGGTTATTTTCTCATGACTAGTGACCATTATAGATTAGCCCTTAATCGTGATAAGTGGGGGTATTTAGCCATCGGAGGTATCTGTTCATTCCTAGGGGTTTATTTTGGTAATCTATTTGAGGAGTGGTCAGGGATGTGGATTATGATTCAAATAGCAACTCAAATTGCTAGAATAACAATAGTATTTGCTCTCCTTGGTATGGGTAATTCCTATTTTAATAAGGCTTCAAAGAGTTTAAAGTTTTTATCTAACTCTTCTTTTACTATTTACATGATTCATTTTTTGATTAATACTGGAGTAGGGTATATAGTCATACAGTGTCCTCTCAATCCTTTATTAAAGTTTACTACTATTTTAGCTTTAACCCTTATTTTAAGCTTTTTATTTTATATAATCATTAAACCTATTCCTCTATTACGAACAGTATTTGGAATTAAATAATTTAGCTACTCGCATAGCTTTAGTTTTACATAGTATTATTCAAATCTTAATTTATAGCAAAATGACCAAGGAGGTTTCTATATGGCAACAGCTTTTTCAGAAAATGAAATTCAAATTATCCATGAACAACTTAAAGCTTGTGCTAAAGAATGTCTGATTAAATATGGTGTCAAAAAAACGACTGTGGATCAACTAGTCGCAGGTGCATCTATTTCCAAAGGTGCCTTCTATAAATTTTATGAAAGCAAGGAAATGCTCTTTTTTGAAGCTATTCATGAAATAGAAAGTGATATTTATACCCACGCCACTCGTATTTTGCGCTCTAGAACAGACCTTACACCTTGTGAGCGACTAGAAGAGGCTTTATTCTATGCTTGTCAAGCATTAGAAGCTTCTAAGTTACTGGATTTTATGGAACATGAATTAGAGTATTTAATCCGAAAACTACCAGCCGATTTTGTTAAGCAGCATCTTGTTGAAGAAGCTTCTTTAATTAAGCAGATTATTGCTTATTCTGGTATTGAATTTAATCTAGACCCTAATCTCATTCTAGCTATCGTTCATTCCATTATTTATTTATCACCTAAGAGAGCTATGGTAGGAGAAGAATATTATGAAGCCTCTCTTAAGTTTATTATCAAGGGAGCTTGTGAACAACTTTGTAAAAATGCCATCTAATTCTCATTAAGAGGTATATTTTTCATTTTCCTGTTGCATACTCTTAATGTAAATATTTTTCCAAAGGAGTGATTAGGTGGCAAAGAATAAAACCAATCAAGCAAAGAAGAAAGCTAAATCCAAAGGGGTGCAATCAACCAATATAGAATCATCAGCAGAATTAACTCCTTATAACAAGAAGAAGTAAATGTCTTGGTTGTCTTAGTATACAATTGCACCCCCTTAGAGAGAGTCTCATATTATCTTAGACTCTCTCTAAGTTCTGCTCGTTTACATATCATCTCTCCCCTAAAACTTAAATTAACTCTCTTTTATAATGTAAACCTCAGCAATTCCCTTATCATGTTTGAATTATAAAAACAAAAAAGATGTATAATCTAATCTGAACTGCCTCTAATAAGTCATACTTAGAAAGTCTAACTTATTGGGCTTTCATCAATTTTGAGTGATTATACATCTTTTTGATTCTTAGTTATTACATTTCTCTCTATCTTACTCTACACCAAATGTACTAATCTTTGTCTTAGTTTTAACCCCAATATCCCTGCCACTGTTGCCTTAATAATAGCAGTTGGAATAAAGGGGAGCACGCAAGCAGATATTCCTCCCCCTACTGCATCTCCTGTAAGGAAGCAAAAGCCTATGACACCAACTACATAGTTGATAATTTATTTTTCTTCATAATAGCCCCCTACTATTTTATATGATTTATTAAAAATTATTACACTACTCTAAATTATCTACATTTTTAGCTAATAATTTTACTCTGGTTTCAATTCTCAATACACTTAATTACTCTAGTTAACCAATTAATTACATTTCTCCATTAAGTTAATCTTTATCCATTTCACATCTTGATCAGCTTGCTCTATATCACATGTCTTAATATTTATTAAATCTTCTTTTATATTTTTATTTATCCTAAAATCACTAGACTTATCTTCCTCATTGCCATCCAACAAACTAACCTGTTCATCCTTTAACTGACTTATATGAGTATAGACTACTTTATCAGATTCTTTTAATATTTCCTTATAATTTCCTATTAACTCTTCTTCTATGTTTTCTTCGTTCTCTTCATTTATTACTTCATATAAATCTTCTAAGTGCTCTTCAATATCTTCGTTTATTGTTTCATATATATCTTCTTCTAGAATTTCTTCAATCTCTTTATTCATCACTTGATGTAAATAATCTTTTAAATCTTCTTCAATCTCTTGATCTATTGCTTCATATAAATCTTCTACTATGTCTTCCTCAATCTCTTCATTCATTACTTCATACAAATCCTCTGCTAAGTTTTCCTCATCATTTTGAATAGACTCATTTTCAGTTTCTACCCCCTCATGTTGACTAGCCATTAATACATCTAACTCTGGTAAAATATTAATTATTTGTTGTATTCGCTTTTCAAATACTTGCCTATCCATTGGTTCTTTTGAATAATCACTATACGCTTTCATTTGATATTCAAATAAGCATTTTTTCATTGCACTTAATAGCATTTTATTGATAACTTTTCCGTTATCTGTATCAGATAAAATTTTTGTATATAGAATAATAATTTCTTCATTTTTAGTAAGGCTTTTATTTTGAAAAAGAATAGGAGTGTCTAAGGTATTACATATATATTGTTTATGAGTTCTTCCTGTCTGTTCAATAGGAATAATAACTTTTATCTCTGGTGCGAGAGAATATTCATCATAATCCCCTATACACATAGGCTCATCACCTAATTCAATACTTCCTGTACCTTCAAAACTTACCTTCACCCAATGGGCATGTCTTCTCTTCTTTAAATTATTTTTTATGTCATTCATGCGAATCACTAATTTAGCTAAATTTTTATTTGTAATCTGCAAGGAGCCGATGGCTACTTCATTTGCTGACTTTGTTACAGATATGTTCATTTCATCTTTCTCCTTACTCCTCTATCATCAACTTATTTTATACAAACTTTTCCATTTTATATCTTAAACTATAGTTCTTTTACAGTAAAGCAGTAATCCTATACCTGTTAATAAAACTCTATTATAGGCGTTAATTTAAGCCTAAGTTTTTTTAATTTAAAACATTTCTTCTAAATAACTTTCTATACTCGAATACGCGGTTGCTCTTATACTTTTCTCATGTAAGACCATGTGTCCTATTCTTATAAGTACATCACTGAGCTTGGTATAGCTATATAATGTCTATATTTTTCACACAACCATCAAATTATTTTCAACATTCCTTCATTTTTAAGTTTTATACTTAAATATATAAGTACCCTTTGAATAATCACTATATAGAGGGTTATCTTATGAAATCTAATATACAACAGGAGGTTTTACTATGAATGTGAAAAAATTCTTGTATGGTGTACTCTCTGCTACTTTAGTAGTATCCTCTGCTACACCTCTTTTAGCTGAAGGGACTGCCGCTACTGTCTCTTCACAAACACAAGTTTCATCAGAAGAAATAAGTATTTCTTTATCTGACTCTTCTATATTAATCAATGGTAAAGTCGCTTCAAATGACAACAGTGCTACTGTTTATACAAGCCACGATATTATTTACTATGAAGATAAAGATACTTATCCTAGTGGTAATGCTTATGGTGAAGGGACTGAAAAAGACAAACATAGTAGTGAAGAAGCCCTTAATCATACTGTTGTTAATATTACCAAACCAGGTACATACCGCATTTCAGGAAAGCTTTCCTATGGGCAAATTTTTGTAAATGTAGGAGAAAATGAAGCTGATAAAGTGACATTAATTCTTGATAATGTAGATATCAACTGTAGCGTTGCACCCGCTATCTTCTTCTATGAAGTCTATGAATGTGATGCTGATGCTGATGCAGAAACTGCGACTAATCAAGCAGATACTTCAAATGCTGGTGCCCGCGTCATTATTGCTGATGATTCTATCAATAATGTAAAGGGCTCCTATGTTGCTCGTATCTATAAAGATAATGCTGAGCAAAAGAAACTTCATAAATATGATGGTGCTTTCTACTCACGTATGAGTATGGAAATCAATGGAGAAAGTAAAGGAAATGGTATCCTTAATATTACTTCTGATAATGAAGGCTTAGATAGTGAGCTTCATCTGACCATTAATGGTGGTCATATTAATATTCAATCTTGTGATGATGGGATTAATGTAAATGAAGATGGTATTAGTGTCTTTACAATGAATGATGGTTACTTAAATATCTATGCTGGAAATGGTGCTGAAGGAGACGGCATTGATTCTAATGGTTGGAATGTGATTAATGGTGGAACTGTTATTTCTCTAGCTAATCCTAAAAGTATGGATGGTGGTATTGACTCAGATATGGGGACTACCATTAATGGCGGTACAGTGATTGGTGCGGGGAATATGTACGACCCATTAGAAGATAGTTCTAAACAACTTTTCATGTTCCTACAATTAGCTGAAAAGACAGATCAACTACTTACTGTAACTGATGAAAAGGATAATCCCGTCTTCGCTTACGATTTCCCAAATAATTACACATATATATCATTTAGTAGCCCTACATTAACCGAAGGTACCTACCATGTTTATAAGGGGGGTACAATTCAAGGAACTGAAACAAATGGTTTCTATAGCACTATTACTTCATATGTTAAAGGAACCCAACTTTATCATGGTGGCACTTCTACAAACACAGCTCCAGGCATGATGACACCTCCTGCTCTTCTTGAAGGTATGACAAAGGGACAGCAACCTCCTGCTTTTCCTGAAGGCATGACAAATGGGCAGCAACCTCCTGCTCTTCCTGAAGGTATGACAAATGGGCTGCAACCTCCTAATCTTCCTGAAGGTATGATAAAAGGTGAACAACCTCCTAATCTTCCTGAAGGTATGAAAGAGGGTGAAAGGCCTCCTTTCCGTCCTGAAGGTATGCCAAATGGTGGAGGTTTTGGTGGTCCAAAAGGTATGCAAAGCTCAGGAAATCAGCAAAACTATAACTTTGTACTCACTCAATCTAATAAAGGCTTCACTAACGTTACAAGTACAAAGGTATCGGCTCCCACTAACTTCTCAGATGTAAAAGATGATAGCTGGTATGCTGAGGCAGTTGCCTTTTGTAAAAACAAGGGTTTAATGGATGGTACTTCATCAAGCACCTTCTCTCCTTCTGCCCCTATTACACGTGAGATGTTTGCTACTATTTTATATCGTTTAGCAGGTTCACCTTCTACCACTGCTTCTACTTCATTTACTGATGTCAAAAATGAATCAGCTTACTATTATCAAGCTATTTCATGGGCTAATCAATCAGGTATTACAAAAGGAATGAGCTCAAACACCTTTGGCATTGGTCAATCTATTACTGTTCAAGATGCTGTCGCTATGCTCCAACGATATGGCAAAGGGGGAGACCTTAGTCAGGTAAAAAATGTTTCTTCAACTAGTACCGCACCAGCAACCCGTGCCCAAATAGCTGCATTACTCATGCAGTATTGCAATAACTAACAAAAAAAGTGCGTTCCCTAGATATGGGACCGCACTTTTTTCATATCAGTATGAAATTAATAATGTTAAACATTAAAGATAAATTCAGCTTCATCTGTGCATTCTTTTTATAGTATATTTACTCTTAGTAGAACTCTTTTTCTGTCTTATATCTTTAGTCTTACCATGATTTTGATTTGATTTAAAGTTGTTTTTCTTTACTTTTGTTTGGCTTTTTCTTTTTCCCCTTACTTTGGTTGTTTTAGTATTATTTCTAGCTTTAGATAGTCGTTTTTTTAATGACAAAGCTTTATCTTTTTGGTCTTTTTTCATTAACTTTTGTTCTAGACGTTTAGAGTATATAATACCTTGTTCTGCAAGAATTGGATTAACTTTTTCACACAATAATAAGGTATCTACATAAACTTCATAATCATCATAGACTTCAAATCCTTTTTTTGCCTTTTCCAGATAGCTATTTAGTTCCTCTATTTCATTTTTGTCTTTGAAATATATTTTGCTAAAATCAAGAATTCTAGCATACGCTTCACATGCCGTACTTAAATCTGTAATTCCTATATCACACTCTTGATTTTCTATATTAAGCTTATTTATATGTAGTAAATTAAATAGCTTCCTCATTGGATTAAAATCAGCAAAACATTGTCTGATTCCACATCCTACACCAAAGAGAACGCCTATCCACCATGTCAGGTCAATTTTAACTTGCAATATAAAAGCTAATATTACTCCACTTTGCCAACATAATATCCATCCTACCATTTTAATTCTTTGTTTGATTATTGAATCATTTCCTTGTTTGAATTGAGGTGTTTTCTCTTGCTCCTTTTTTACATTAAAGGTAAGTCTGGTTTGAATAAGATAATGTTTCATATGAGGATTATCGCTTTCCCTATTATCTTCATATGCTTTAATGTATTCCACTTCTTCTTTAGTATAGATGGAAGTAATAGCCTTTGATCGGTTCACCATATCTAGTGTATCTATTACCTGCTTTAAGGATTCAAATTGAGCTAATGTATTCATTCTAAGGGTATTGGTATATTCTAGCTCCTCATGAGATGATAATAGTGCTATTTTTTCTAGGCAACTATCTATTTTTCTTTTCAAATAAAGAGTCTTAAATATTTGATATTCGGTAATAATATTTGCCTTAGCCTCTATTTCCAAGTAACTTTGTAAGTGCTTTATTTCTTCTAAAATAGTAAGAGCATCTTCCATTAAAGAAGCAAAGGCCTGTTCCTCAACTATATTTTCATTCCTTCCCATTATTTAAACCAACTTCTTCTAATACTTTTCCCTCACCCTCCACATTTATTTCTGTAGGAATCAACTTTAATCCTCCTTCAGTTAATTGCTCTACATTTTTCATAAATTGTAGATGTTTATCTTTATTAATCTGATTTTGATTTTTCATATCTTCCAATAAATGATTGAGGGCAACCTCTACTTCTTTTAGCTTATTAACATCTAAAATAGGTGATTCATTAATCTCCTTAATAGCATCCATATTACTAGAAATATTTTTAGCCGTATCCACCATAAGGTTACTAACTGCTGTAGACATGGATTTAATAATCTTAGTGCTATCCTTTTGAATGCGTACAGCAACAGCTGCTATAAGCTGCTGCTTATAAAGTGGAATAAGGTTGTCAATTGCATACTGCATTCTTTCTGTCAATGCATGGTTGTTATTATTAAGAAGCATGCATTCTTTAACTGTTTGATAAGCTACTATTTTAGAGACCCCTAGGTCTTTTTGCCTTCTTTTATAGGCATCTATCACACGACTAACTTGTAATACTTCTAGAGATTCTTCTCCATTACTTTCTGTTAATTTCTTTGCTTTCACTTCTTCAAGCTCATTAATTTTTACTTCCATAGCTTCTATGTAAGGTGATAAGTGATTAAAGTGAGTTTGAGAAGCTGCTAATAGTACTTCAATATCTGATAAATTCTTTTCTAAGGTATCCTTAGCTGTATAAATGTTATCAGATAATGTTATTAAGTTTTTTTCTATGCTTTTATAATGCCTTGTGGTTTGCTTAACAGGATTGATTAGCTTGGAAATAAGGGCATTATGAGGTGCTAGCATCTTAATATCTGTAGCTGTGGTTAAAGCTACTAAAGTCTTGCCTGCCTCATCACAATCTATAGTCATGGTTTTTTGCGTTATTGTATCTACATTTTCACTGAGCTGATGTTGAATATTTGAACCTATCTTTTGGATTTCCTGAATAGATAAATTTTGCATCTGTTCTAAAACTTCCAAAGCTTCCTTGGATAGTGTTGGATACTGATCAGAATATATATCTGGCATATAATAAACTCCTTTTCCTCATTAAATATAGCTTATTATATCATTTAATTCTTAATTTTTTAATATTTCAAGATATTTATTTTTACAATCAGCATTTAACGTATTTACTTCTTTTCTATTTCTTGCTTTGCTTTTTATTTCTTCCTTTTCCCTTCTTAGAATGACTTCTACCCTTAGGCTTATATTTATGTAATTCTCCTTCTTTAGTTTTACTATATTCTGGTATTTGACTTTTTTCTATATTTCTTGGATAGACTATCTCTTCCTCAAATAAAAGAGGATTTATTTTACCTTTACGATTACCTTCATTTAATACTGATTCTTTAGTTTGGTTATGTTCTAGCATTTCATTTTCTAATATCTCATTTTCTAACATTTCATTTTCTTCTATATTCCCTGAAGTCACTCTCTCTTCAAACAAAACAGGATTAATTTTTTCTAATAATAATAGAATATCTACATAAGTTTCATAATCATCATAAACTTTGAATCCTTTGCTAGCTTTTATTAAGTATTCATTCAGTACTTTGATTTCATTTTTATCTTGTAAGTCTACTTTTCTGTAATTAATAATTTTAAAATATGTTCTGCTTACTGACTTCAAATCCTTAATGCCTATACTGACTAGTGCTTCTTCTGTTTGATATCTATTTATATGAAATATATTAACTAAAATTCTCAAGTAATTTTCTTTTAAGAAATAGCCCTTAACCTTTAAATATATGCCCATTAACACTATAAGTATCGACATAGGTATAAGCTCTTGCCCAGAAGTATGAAAATGGATAGCATCAAATATTAACATACTAGTAATAAATAACAAACTTCCTGTTGCAAAAACTACTTCTTTATCCGCCTTATCCTGTTCTGGTGTATCTATAGTTGTTTTTTGCATTTCAATTTTATACGTAAAGGTAAGTCTAGTCGGAATGACATACCATTTTAATTGAGGCATATTGCTTTCCTTATTATCCTCATATTCCTTAATGTACTTCATCTCTTCTTTAGTATAAAATTTAGTAATCTTTTTTGAACGATTTACTATATCTACTGCTTCTATCACTTGCTTTAGAGATTCAAACTGTGCCAAGGTGCTCTTTCTAAGAGAATCAGTACATTCTAGTTCTCCATTAGTAGCTATGCTTTCTAGTTTTTCTAAGCAGCTATTTACTTTTCTTTTCAAATAAAGAGTCTTAAAAATCTGATACTCAGTAATGGTAGACTTTTTATCCTCTAATTTCAAATAGCTTTGTAATTCTTTAATTTCTTCTAAAATAATAAGGGCATCTTTCATCAATTCTTCAAATAGCTGCTCTTGAACTATAATCTCATTCTTTTCCATAATATAAACCCACTTCTTCTAATATTTTAACTTCACCATTTGCCTTCATTTCAAGAAAGATAATATTGTTAAGTTTTTATCTATGCTTTTATAATGCTTTGTGGTTTGCTTAACAGGATTGATTAGCTTGGAAATAATGGCATTATGTGGGGCTGGCATCTTAATATCTGTAGATATGGATAAAGCTACCAATGCTTTTTCCTGCTTCATCACAATCTATAGTCATGGTCTTTTGTGTTATAGTATGTACATTTTCACTGAACTGATGCTGAATATTTGAACCTATCATTTGGACTTTCTAAACAGATAGATATGCATTCAAATACTATTAGCGGCTAAAATCCCCTAATAATATCTATAAAGGATGTCAGGCTCTAGTTACCTTTAGGCATGAGAAAATGCTATGCAAACACACGATTTTCATAGCATTCATAATTCACGTTTGATAAATACTTGCTCTGAGCTGCTTAAGGCCCACTTCCATCTTATGTTTTGTCAGCCCCGCATATCCTAAAATAATTTGATTTTTATGGGTTCCTTTTGTAAGTGAGTGGCGCTCAACTGGGACAACATAAAGGCCAGAGGTCAGGAGCCGATCAATACATTCTTTAGAAAAACTTATGTTATCAAACTCTGCAACGATGTGCATTCCTGCAATAGCTCCGTGGATATGTACATGCTCACCAAAAATCGAATACAGTAATTCTAATAGAAAATCACGGCGTTTTCTATATTCTTTCTTCATGCGACGGATATGCCAATCAAGATCCCCATTCTGAATAAAATGCATCAACGCAAGCTGATAGATTGAGTTGGAATGATGATCAGCCAATCGCTTTAGTTCACGTATTTGAGAAATAAGGTGTGAGGGAAGGACAAGATACCCAAGCCGGATAGAAGGAAACATAACTTTACTAAACGTACCAACATAAATTACCCGCTCATTGTCCAATTCAAATAATGAGTTGGCGGGAGCTATATCATATGTAAATGTACTGTCGTAATCATCTTCTAATAGGTATGCTCCAGACTTTCTTGCAAACTCAATCAACGCAATCCTCCGTTGGATTGGTAAGATTCCACCCATAGGAAACTGGTGAGAGGGTGTAGTAAAAATAAGGGTAGGTCTGCCGTTAATAGGAAATTGCTCTGGCTGTATTCCCTGAGTATCCACTTCAAAGGGGACGATATGATTTGTATGATAAGATAAAATCTGCTTTACGTTGGCATTTGATGGGTTCTCTATCCACACTTCACTTTGAAAGCAAAGAAGGCACTTTGCTACCAAAGACAGTCCTTGCTTTGCTCCAGAAGTTACAATAATCTGTTCCGGGCTACAGGAAATGCCTCGTGTTCTTTTCAGATAGCTACATAAAACACGCCTAAATTCGGGGCGCCCCTGTGGGTCATCATAGCCGAGAGCTGAAACAGGCGCACTCAGAAAAGCCTGGGAAACCACACGATTCCACTTTTCTCGTGGGAACAAGTCAAGGGCGGAAATACCACTATCAAAGTTAATCATCTGGTCTAAAATCATAACATCCGAAAGCGAAGCAGTCTGTTGATTAGTAATAGATACAGGTTGTGGCATAGTCCTTACACCGGAGCAAACATAAAAACCAGCTCCTGCCACACTATGAACTATCCCCTCTGATGCTAACATCTCATAAGCAGTCAATACGGTATTTCTGGCAACACAAAGCTCCTGACTTAAGTCGCGGGATGAGGGCAGCGTCTCACCAGCCTCCAATTCACCGGATAATATCTTGGTTCGTATTGCTGTGTAAATTTGTTTTGCATAGGAACGTTTCTTTGTTTTATCTAAAGATAAATATAGCATCTTTTCATCCTCAACTGGCTCAATATAAAATAAGAGAAAGTGTATCTTTTCCACATCAAAATCTTGTGGTTTCATTATAGCGTACCTAATATATCAATGTAAACAATAGAGAGGTATCATTATGAACTTAAAAAGCAGTTTCCATCCATACGCAGTTATAACGATTTTCTTTTGGTCTCTGGCTTATGTTTTAACAAGGCTGACACTACAATATTTCTCTACGTCTTCCTTGGGTTTTCTACGCTACTTGATTGCATCTTGCACCTTGCTTATTGTTGCTATTTTGATAAAAATGCAACGGCCATCCCTAACTGATCTTCCATGGTTTCTGATAGCTGGATGTTTTGGTTTCTTTTTTTATATAATTGCGTTCAATCAGGGACAGGCCACTGTCACCTCCTCAACTGGGAGTATCATAATCGCTACCGTTCCAATAATCACCTCGTTACTCGCCTACTTTGTCTACAGGGAAAAAATTCGGATATTCCAATGGGTAGGAATTCTGATTGAATTTATTGGTGTTGGTGTCCTAGCAATGATGAATGGTGTATTTTCCATTAATACTGGACTGTTATGGCTTTTTTTAGCTGCTTTAGCCTTAAGCGTCTATAATTTAATGCAAAGGAAATTGACAAAAACCTATACTGCTTTGCAGACTTCCACATACAGTATTTTTTTGGGAACACTCCTACTGACGATTTTTGCGCCAAAAGCATTTGATGAAGTCTTTCAAGTGCCCCCAGTTCAATATCTGTATCTCGCTATTTTAGGTGTCTGCTCTAGTGCTATTGCTTATGTTTCATGGGCAAAGGCATTTTCCAAAGCAAAGCAAACATCTCAGGTTAGCAACTATATGTTTGTCACGCCGATTTTGACAAGTATTCTTGGATTCCTAATCGCTGAGGAGGTACCTGATTATGCAACACTGCTCGGTGGTGGAATTATCTTGTTTGGCGTACTCATTTTTAATTTTGGAGGAAAACTTTATGCAAAATCCTATCATTAAAAGAATTGAATATACGGAATTGGACACCTGCGCTAAACTGATACGTGAAAGCTTTGGTACGGTTGCTAAAGAATTTAATTTAACCCACGAAAACTGTCCCTCCAATGGAGCCTTTATTGAAACATCACGCTTACAGGCAGATTGGGACAAGGAGAAATTGATGTTTGGTTTGTATTGCGGTCCGATATTGGTTGGCTGTATGATACTGGAGCTCAAAAATACTAATGTTTATGAATTGGAAAAATTGGCTATTCATCCACATTATCGGCATATGGGATATGGTTCACTGCTTTTGTCATATGCTTTAAAAGTCGCAGCAGAGGCTCATGTGTCGAAAGTTACACTTGGGATAATTGAAGAAAATATTCGTTTGAAATCTTGGTATCAAACTCATGGTTTTATACATACAGGAACAGCACAGTTTGCTCATTTACCCTTTACTGTAGGATATATGGAGCAATCTTTATAGATGTTAAAAGAGATGCTCTACAACTTTATATCGTTGTGTAGCATCTCTTTCATTTTTACTTATTTAATATTTGCTTGGCTTGATTGACAACATTTTCTACTGTAAAACCATTTTTCTTAAAGATAATATTTGCAGGTGCTGACTCACCAAACGTATCTAATGATATCACCCTTCCTTCAAATCCTGTATATTTATGCCATCCAAAACTTGTTGCAGCTTCTACTGCGATTCTCTTTACTTTATCTTTAGGTAAAATGGATTCTTTGTACTCTTTAGATTGTTTTTCAAATACATCTACTGATGCCATACTAATAGCACTTGCTTTAATGCCTTCTTTTGCTAGCTCTCCTACTGCCTGTTCAACAAGTTGTACTTCTGAACCTGTAGCCATTAATAGAATATCAGCATCTTTAGGTGCTACACCTGCCACTACATAACCACCTTTTTTAGCTTCTTCTCCTGATTTTTCAAGGAAAGGTAAGTCTTGTCTTGAAAGGACAATAGCGACTGGCTCAGTCTTGCTATTAAGTGCATATTCCCAAGCAGCTACTGTTTCTTTAGCATCTGCAGGTCTAAAAGTCACCACATTTGGTGTACTACGAAGCATAGCTAATTGCTCAATAGGCTGATGGGTTGGTCCATCTTCTCCTACGCCAATACTATCATGAGTAAGCACATAGGTTACTGGTAACTTCATAAGAGCTGCAAGTCTCATTGGGTTTTTCATGTAATCACTAAATACGAAGAAAGTTGAACAGAATGTTTTAAGGCCACCATGTAGTGCAATTCCATTAGCTATAGCACCCATGGCATGTTCACGAATACCAAAGTGGAGGTTACGACCTGAGTAGTCTTCACTACTAAAATCACCCTTATCATTCATATAAGTTTTTGTAGAAGGTGCAAGGTCAGCTGAACCTCCAATCACATTAGTTACAACATTTGCCATATGATTAATGACTTCAAAAGAAGCAATACGAGTAGCCATTTTCTTAGTGGTATCTTGATATTTATCATAAATGTCTAGTTTTACTTCAGCTGGATTATGCCATTCTTTCCACTTTTTAGCACACTCTGGGAATGCCTTAGTATAAAACTGAAATAATTGTTGCCATTCAGCTTCTTTATCAGCTCCTACTCGATTGATTTCTGCAATATGAGCTTTTACAGTATCCTCTATATAAAACGCTTCATTATGATGTTCTAAGAATGCTCTCATTTCATCAATGTTTTCTTGACCTAAAGGTTCACCATGGGCTGCTGGTTTTCCTTGTTTCTTAGGACATCCATAGCCAATTTGTGTTTTAACTTCAATGAAGCTTGGCTCAGATGTATTAGCACGAGCTGCATCTAATGCTTTTTTAATAGCGTCGATATCATTACCATCTTCTACTAAGAAAGTTTCAAAACCTTGAGCTTCAAATCTCTTTCTTACATCTTCTCTAAATGCAATATTGGTATTACCTTCAATGGTAATATTATTAGAATCGTAAAGTACGATTAATTTACCTAATCCTAATGTACCAGCTAAGGCTGTTGCTTCATATGAAATACCTTCCATTAAACAGCCATCTCCAACTAATGCATATGTATAATGATCTACAATAGGATAACCTTCTTTATTAAACTCTGCACTTAAATACTTCTCTGCCATTGCCATACCTACTGCCATAGCAATCCCTTGCCCTAAAGGACCAGTGGTAGCCTCAACACCTACTGTATGACCGTACTCTGGATGTCCTGGTGTTAAACTTCCTTCTTGGCGAAAATTCTTAAGATCATCTGCTGTTAATCCATAGTTAAAGACATGTAATAAAGAGTATAGTAATGCAGAACCATGTCCTGCTGATAAAACAAAGCGGTCTCTATTTTCCCATTTAGGATTTTTAGGATTGTGTGCCATATTAGCCCACAAAGTATATGCCATAGGCGCAGAACCTAATGGTAATCCTGGATGTCCTGAATTAGCTGCTTGAACAGCTTCTGCAGCTAATACACGTATGGTATTAATTGTTTTTTGTTCAACTTTCATCTTCTACTCCCTTTCCGCTATTATTGCCATTTTAATATATCCTTAAATGCTAAAATCAGTTCTATTAAATAAGGGTTCTACTAATTAAGTTTTTGCTCTAAGCCTTCCCAGTCTTTAAGGAATCTTTGAATACCATTATCAGTAAGAGGGTGTTTGGTCATTTGAACAATAACGCCATAAGGAACAGTTGCAATATGTGCTCCAGCCTTTGCTGCATCTACTACATGAAGAGGGCTACGTACACTTGCTGCAATAATTTCTGTTTCAATCCCGTGGATCTCAAATATTTCTGCAATATCTCTTACTAATTGCATACCTTCTGTTCCTACATCATCAAGTCTTCCTAAAAATGGACTTACATAAGTAGCACCTGCTCTAGCTGCAAGTAATGCTTGAGCTGCTGAGAAGATTAGGGTAACATTTGTTTTAATGCCTTTAGCTGTTAATTGTTTTGTTGCTTTTAATCCTTCTTCTGTCATAGGTAATTTAATAACAATATTTTTATGGATTTTAACAAGCTCTAAAGCTTCTTCCACCATTTTAGGTGCTTCAAGGGAAATAACCTCTGCACTAATAGGTCCATCTACAATATCCGTAATTTCTTTAATTACAGATTTAAATTCTAGTCCTTCACGGGCAATAAGTGATGGGTTTGTTGTTACACCACAAATAACACCTAAGTCATTAGCCTTACGAATTTCCTCTGTATTGGCTGTGTCTACAAATAATTTCATGTTTATTCCTCCTACATAATTTATATTATTTTATCAAGACTATATTATCATCTTCGATTGCGTCATCATGTTGTCCGTACAAGTTAATTATACTATTTTTTTTATGATTTTCAATAGTATGTTTTTATAAAATGAATACTGCCTTCTATCTCATTTTCCTCAAAAATACGATTTACTAATTCCTTATTCCCTAAATCCATCACGTAAAAACTCAATCTTCATCATATACTTGTCTATTATCATAACTAAATGTAATAGCTTTCTTTTTTCCATTTGATACAGAAAATCAATTTCCATATCTTCTACTCCTTTATAAAATATAAATATCCTTTGTAACCGGCTTTCTTCCTGTTAACTCAATACTTCTCTCATCTGGCCCATTTGTCCCAATAAATAGTCTGAAATGATGACTATCTATATAACGTTTACCTTCCTCGTTAACAACCTCAAAAGCTCTTTGTTTTATTAGCAAGGTTATTTCTAATGCATCATAGGCTTCTAAATAAACAGATCTATAAGCACATAAACTGTAATTAGGTACAGCGAACTGAGATTCTAGATCTTTTATATAAACTTGTACGATATCGTAAGTAAAAACTTCTGATTGATTAGTAACTTGAATCTTGATTTCATAGATTAATTCATCCTCTATAGTCTTAGCTTTTACTACTGCATCCTTCACTTCCACCTTGGCATAGTTAAGACCATAACCAAAAGGATATAGTGCCTTATTTTTCATATAGCGATAAGTACGACCCATCATACTATAGTCTCTAAAATCAGGTAATTCTTCTGTCGTTCTATAAAAGGTTATTGGCAATTTACCACTAGGTGAGTACTCGCCAAATAGAAGCTGTGCTAGAGCTTTTCCACCTACTTCTCCTGGATACCAAGTTTCCATGACTGCATCGCAGTGATCCTGTGCTGTATTAATAGCCATAGCACTACCACTACTTAAAATAAGAATAGTTGGCTTACCTACTTTTAGTACTTCTTCTAGAAGTAATTGTTGTCTTCCAATTAAGTTTAAATCATTTTTATCTCCTGCAGCAAAGGCATTTCCCATATCCCCTTGCTCTCCTTCTATGCTTGCATCTAAACCCAGGAAAATAATAACAACATCACTTTGTTCTGCTACTATAAGCGCCTCTGATAATCTATCATTCTCCCAAGACAAACCGGATATACTATTTTTAAATAGATGACATCCTTCTGCATAATAAACTCTAGCTGCACTTCCAATATAATCTTGAATGCCTTCTAAAAAGGTAGTATATCTTGAAGCTGTGCCAAAATAATTGCCTTGTAAAACCGTACGGCTATTTGCTGTGGGGCCAATAACCCCTATAGCTTTTGTTTGTTTTAAGTTAAGTGGTAAAATGCCATTATTTTTAAGCAGTACCATACTTCTTCTAGCTACATCTAATGCAATATCACGATGAATCTTACAATCATTGACTTCATATGGAATTTTATTATACTTACAGTTTTCATCAAATAATCCTAGTTTCATACGAATTGCCATTAACTTCTCGGCTGACTCGGTAATCGTTTGTTCTGATACAAGTCCTTCATTATAAGCTTGTAGCATATGTAAATAAGTGTTACCACAATTTAAATGGCAACCATTATTAATAGCTAATGCTGCAGATTCTGTAGCTGTATGTGTTACCATATGTTCTGTATGGAAATCACGAATAGCCCAGCAATCTGATACTACATAACCATCAAACCCCCATTCTTCCTTTAGAATATCTTTCAGTAAGACCTTGCTTCCACAGGCTGGCTCTCCATTAACACGGTTATAAGCCCCCATTACTCCTGCTACTTTTCCTTCAGTCACTGCTGCTTCAAAAGCAGGTAAATAGGTCTCATACAAATCTTTTTTAGAAACAATTGCATCGAAGTAATGCCTCTCTTCCTCTGGACCCGAATGAACTGCAAAGTGCTTAGCACATGCTGCAGCCTTCCAATATTGATTCCTTTCATCACCTTGTAAACCACGAATAAATGCAACGCCCAAACGTGATGTTAAATAAGGGTCTTCACCATAAGTTTCATGTCCTCTTCCCCATCTAGGATCTCTAAATATATTAATATTAGGTGCCCATAAGGTCATTCCTTTATAAATATCTCTATCTTCTTTTTTTACAAATTCATTATACTTAGCTCTGGCCTCTGTAGCGACAATATCTGCTATTTGATAGAGATATTCTTCATCAAACATAGCCGCCATTCCTATGGCTTGGGGAAACACTGTTGCTACTCCTGATCTAGCAACTCCATGCAAAGCCTCACTCCACCAGTTATATGCTGGTATACCTAATCTTTTAATAGCAGGAGAATCATATCTTAGCATAGATGCTTTTTCTAATAATTCCATTTTTTCAACCAAAGCTTTCGCTTCTTCTATAAAAGATTGCTCTATTAGTTGTTCTTCCATTATGTCCCTCCTTTTCATCCACTTTCTAAGATTACTCATAGATTTTCCTATTTTTGTTATCCTTGATCCCTACTTTTCTATAAAAATAAGTATTCACCACATCTCGCCATTCAATGGCATCTATAAGTTGAATTTTTAAACCTTCTTCTATGGCCTGATAAAAGTCCTTATCGATTTTTCCTTCTAATGTCTTCCACTCTTTAGTATAATATAGCACTTGCTCTACTCCTTCAAAGTGCACATCATAAACATATTGTATTAATGTCCTTCCATCCTTTAAGGTATATGTATAAGGTACATGATGGAAAAATAATAACAATTCCTCTGGGCAAGTTTCTCTATTCTCATACAAACTTCTATTTGGCTCTAAGTATTGTGCTGTATAGCCAGTTCCTGTCTTCATGGTCCTATCTACACCAATTCCCTTGTAATCTGCATAATGATAAGTTCCCCAAGGTGAATATTCATACCCTTCAATATTAGGACCATAGTGATGTCCCACATTAACCATCCAACCTATGCCTAAGGGTACTGTATAATCTTCATATGCTTTTCTAGAAGTTAGTAATATTTCTTTTACGGTTTCAGTCACTTCTTTATTTAAGCTTAATGTAAGTTCTATCCATTCATCTGCTATCTCTCCTGAAGTGAGTTCTGGGTTCCAGCATAACCTTCCATAGCCATAAAGATTAACTGCTGCCATAGGATTACCCGTCCAACATTCACTATCTCCAATATTCGATACAGCAGCTATACCTGATAGCTTATTATTAAATGTTTTGCCACTTACGATGTCTTTAATAGGGCTCTCTTGGCCTCTAGCATAGGTCTTAAAATCTAAACACTCTTTCCACATAGGAACAAGATAGCAGATATGCTTTTGTTGCCCTGTGTATTCTTGAGTAATTTGAAATTCTATGATTTGATTGGTTTTTGTAAGTGCGCCAAATAATGGTGAAAGAGGTTCTCTAATCTGAAAATCCATTGGACCATTCTTAATTTGTAAAATAACATTCTCTTTAAACTCACCATCAAGGGGCTTGAAATGATCATAGGCCGCCTTGGCTCTATCTGTTTTTCTATCTCTCCAATCCACATGGCAATTATAAACAAAGCATCTCCATATCACTATGCCACCATATGGTGCTAAAGCCTCTGCTAACATATTGGCTCCCTCTGCATGATTACGTCCATAAGTGAATGGACCTGGCCTATTTTCAGAATCAGCTTTAACTAGAAAGCCACCTAAGTTTGGAATATAGCTATAGATTACATCAACGGTATTTCTCCACCACTTCCTTACTTCCTCTTCTAATGGATCAGCACTTTTCATACCATCTATTTCAATAGGTGCTGCAAAATTAATACTTAAAAATACTTTAATGCCATATGCGGCAAAAGTATCTCCTATAGCTTTAAGTTCTTCTAAATAAGGTATTGTAATAAACTTTGTTTCATAATAGTGGACATTTACATTATTAATTGCAATACTATTAATCCCTACTGATGCTATTAACCGTGCATAGTCTTTGATTCTAGTCATATCCCTCACAATATGATTGTTTTCATAAAAAATAGAGTTGCCTGCGTACCCTCTCTCAATACTGCCATCTAAATTATCCCACTGATTGATCATACGTATTTGATTTTTAGGTTGTTCTTTTATGCAGATGCCTTTGATAGGTAACTTTCTTTTTGTATGGTTAATGAATGTAAAAACGCCATATAAAACACCACTTCCTGTGCTTGCCTTTATTTCTAAAACATGATTCTTTTCTATGATTGTATAGCCATCATCCTTTATTTCCTTTTCTAGAACAATCTTAAAACATAGACTTCTATCAAAATCAGGCTCCTGTATAATTTGAAGTGTTTTATTAAAAAATGTTTTAAAAAAAGTTTTTAGCTCTTCTATGGCATTTTGAATAACAACATCTTTTAATAGATACTCTTCACAATAAAGGCTCTCTCCATAAATCCATTCATCATAAATTTCATTAGCTACAGTATAGTCAAGCCAACTCTGATATAATTTATTACTTTCTTTTATTTGATCCATGATGCACCTCTTATTTTTATCTTTACAAAAAGCAGGATAACCATAGTCAACTCATCTAGTGTTATCCTGCTTTTCTTTTTTTATTTTATACTTTAAGCAATCCTCTCAAACAAGAAGGTGGACTAGCATACACATTTCTTCCGCTAGGAACCCTAGGTTCCCTTCGCCGCTGACAAAGAGCGGTCAGCTGAGCCCCCTCCTTAATACGACAGTGGGGATTCCCCTCTGTACTCCCCATCTTGATTTTATCCCAATCGAACTTTAAAAGGGGAGGCAGGTAATGCTTCTAGGTTGTATAAATTAGCTTGCTTCGGATTATCCTCCCACCCATATCTTATCTCCATAGGTGTTTTAATAGATGCGTGCCAAACAACTACTTTATTTCCTTCTATTATTGCATTTGCAGGAACTAAATCTTTTCCATTTTCAGATATTAAAAATCCTCCTAAACTGCCTCCTTGAGCTACTAATCCACTACCTATATGCTCAAAAGAAAGAATCACTTGGCTACTCTCTACTAAAGCCTCCTTAAATAATGGCCCACTATAGACAATATCTTCTTGATAAACTATTTTTCTAGCAATTAATGCTAATCGTTGTCCTATAGTCTTTTTATTGAGTGGATGTAAATCATTCCACTCTCCTACATCAATTGTTACAGCCATTCCTGTATGAGGAATCTCTAATGTTTGAAGCTGTGCCTCTCTAATTTCAGCCCATGTACTATATTCACATTCTTCATTTTTAAAATTGGGAAGTTGGACATAAATAAATGGAAGTTCTTCGTTATGCCATAATTTACGCCAATCATTAATAAGTAGCTCAAATAATTGCTTATACTTGCTAGGTTTTCTACTAGCATTAGATTCTCCTTGGTACCATATAACCCCTTTGGGAGATAGATTTCTTAAAGGGGCGATCATCCCATTGAATACACCTGTCGGCTCATATTGCACAAAAATCTGTGGTGCTAATGCTTCTATGTTTTCTCCTATCCCAACTTTGTATAGCCACTGTCCTTGGAGGTCAATATGCTCATCATCAATTTCTATTCTACAAGGTTTATCTGGTGTCACTCCACCATTTCCTTGCCAACAGACAATTCTTATAGCAATTAGATTGTCACCTTGCTTTAATACTCCTTTGGGAATGTCATATATTCTTGGTGGATATTGATAACCCGTTTCCCCTATTTTTTCTCCATTAATATAAACAGTATCACTATCAACTATCGTTCCTAGTAAAATTCTAGATTTTTTATGATCAAGGTCCATGGATATATTGACTTTTTTTCTAAGCCATATCACACCAGCATCTAAATCCATTTCTTCTTTTTTCCAAAGACAAGGTATATCCATAGCCTTCCATTCTTTATCATTATAATCTCTATGGAACCATTTAGCTGCCTCTTCATTTAACCCTTTATCCAATTCATCCAATCGCTTCATCCATGCACTTATTCTCTGCTCATCTTTATGTAAAAGCTCATTAATATAGCCCTTATCCTTATATTTTGCTACTTGTGCAATATATTCTGGCATCACATTAAGACTATCTTCACTGATCCAAGCCTCTGCAGGTGTCCCTCCAAGAGCGGTATTAATAAGACCTATGGGTACTTGATACCTATCAAATAATTCTTTCGCAAAGAAATAACCTAGTGCTGTAAAATCTAAGACATTTTCTTTGTTTAAGATTTGCCAGTAACCATCTACTAATTCTTCTTGTGGATGTTCAAAATCATATGCAGAAGGTACCCTAAACATTCTAATAAATGAATTTTCATAGTGATTAACTTCATCTCTATAAAGTTCCATCACCCTAGCTACAGGCAGTTCCATATTAGATTGTCCACCGCAAATCCATAGGTCACCTATTAAAATATTATTTATAACTATTGTCTTATCTCCGCATATTTCCATAGTATGTGGACCTATATCACAGAGAGGTTTTAAGTATACTTCCCACTTTCCCTCACTATTTCCTTCTGTTTCATAGACTTCACCTACAAACTTAATGGTAACTTTTTTCCCTTTATCAATGTATCCCCAAATTTTGTTAGACTTGTCCCGTTGCATCACCATATTGTCACCAACTAATTGAGGTAACCTAAGGCCATCACCACTATTCACAAGGTTCATCTCCTTTATTGTAATCATTTCATTCCATAACGATTACAGTTCACTTTCATTATTGATGACTACAAAAGTAGCTACATTTTTCTCCAAATCATTTATCGTAGATAATAACTTGGTAGCTAATTCATTAAACTGTTCTATGGTAGCACTTTGCTCTTGACTTAATGCATTAACTTCCTCTATCTCAGCTGCATTCTCCTCATTCACCTTTGCGATGCTTTCAATTTTTTGGCTCATCTCGTCTTTATAATGATTCATGCACTCTACCCTAGAGTTAACCTGTACCAGTCCTGCACTAAACTCTTTTAAATCATTAATCATTAAATTTAAGGATTGATATGCCTTATTGATTGCTACAGATTGTTTTTCAAATAATTGATTTGATTTAACTACTAAATTTGTGGTATTTTTTACCTTCACTTCAATTCCTCTAACTGCTTCTTTTACATGAGTAGATGATTCTTTAGATTGAGTAGCCAAATTTCTTACTTCCTCAGCTACAACAGCAAAACCTTTGCCTACACTACCTGCTCTAGCAGCTTCTATACTGGCATTAAGGGCCAATAAATTAGTACGTTCACTAATATCATCTAGTAATTTCATAATTTCTCCTATAGTCTTTGTGAGCACATTTAATTCCATAATACCTTGACTAATTTCTTCAGAAACTTTATATGTAGAAGATATAGCGGTATCGAGGAATTTCATATTACTACTTGCCTCTTCTATAATTCCTGTTGTCCCTTGAGTATGTTTTAATAGTACACTTGTATCTTCTATAACTACTTGTATACTACTAGCTAATTGCTCCATAACTTCAACACTATTATAAATATCTTCTGTTTGATTATTTGCTCCTTGTGTTATATTGCTAATTGTACTTGTAAGTTGCGTAATTCCTTCTTTGGAAATCCTACTACTTATTTTTAAGGTATCAGCTGCCTCTACACTATATTCGATAGTACTTTTAGCTTGTTTTAACAAGTGCTGAATATTTTCTATCATATGATTAAAACTACTTCCTAATTCAGCCATTTCATCCTTAGTATTAATTTCAGATACTACTGTTAAGTCTCCTTTTTCAGCCTTCTTCATTAAATTCATAAGCTGCATTATTGAACTTACAATACCCTTAGAAATATGGCTTCCAATTGCAACAGCTAGTAAACCTATAATAATAACCATAATCCAAATCACATTAACTACAGCATCAATACGACTTGTTAACATCTTTTGTGGAATTTCTGCAACAACCACCCAACCATTTTCCATTCTGGCTGTTGCTACTAACTCTCCTTTAATTAACTTTGACGATTCATCTACATTTAAATCAATACTTTCCACGACTTTTTGACTAATATTTTCTTCACTGTTAGAAGAAATAATCATTCCCATAGGATCTAGTATACTAATATGTGTTCCTTCAAAAAGATTAATTTGATTTATTTTTTCTTTAATAATATCATATTTTGCTTTTACCACTAGAAGTCCTATACTTTTAGCAGTCTGCATATTAATGATATTTTTATAAGCAAATAATTCCTTTACACCATTTTTATCTATAACTTCCCATATAACTTCCTTTGCTTCAGTTTTATCATTATATCTCTCTACATCCTCCTTTTTAATACCATTTCCCGACACACTAACTGTTCCATCACCCATTACATCTTCTTTAAGACCTGTTCCCGATAGAATAACTGTTCCATCAGCCATTAGTAATGCTACATCTTCTATGTTTTTATCTAAAGATATACTGTAATTAATCTGTTTTTTTATATCTTTAATAAGATCAAATTTTTCAAGATCATTTATACTAGTTTTTGATTTAAGTTCTATTTGTGCATATTTCCCAATCAAATTATTAGCAGATGAGTTTAAATCATTAATAATAATTCTCGTCATACTACTTTCTATACTTTCAGTATAATAACTAGTACTAGCCCCTGTTTGCTTTACCATTTCCATGGCCATCTGACTCGTTATATCTTTCACTGTAATCTTAGATTGGTTAGCAGAAAATAAATTAACTATAACTAAAGGAATAATAGTACAGATAATGTATGATAAAATTAATTTGCCTTTAATTGATACTTTTCTAATTTCAGTGTTTTTTCCGTTTTTTTTGGACTTTGTGTTTTTGTCATTTTTATTTATCGATGATACTCCTTTAAATTTAAAATTAATTTTTCCCATAGTTTCCCCACCTCACTTCATATATGACCCCATAACTCCAATTAAATCATGCCCCTGCTAATTATAATTGTACATTTGAAACAATAAAATTATCCCAATTATCACTTTAATCTTTATAGCTCCTTCCATCATAAGACCTTAAAAGGACAGTATCATTTTCTACTGTCCTTTCGCCTCAATTACTCCCATATTCTATAATTACCACTTAGGGCCAAAAAGGCAAAAGCATATAGACAGTTATCATAATATCTTCTATCACCTGTTCTTAATGGCGTATCCCATAACTTTTGAACACATAACTCTTTATACTTACCCTTAGCTGCTAGTGAACCCATGGCATTCGTGGCTATTATTGCTACAGGATGTAATGCTGGTTCATCGATAATCGTACCATCTACTTCATAGATACAATATGGTTTATCTTTTACTGTCTCACAAAAATAATGCTGTAGTTTATCTGCACACTGACTTTCCCATTCATCTTCACCGAACCAAATATAATCAAGTGCAATATTTCCAATAACACGGTATGAATCACTATAATAGTAACCATGACCTTCATCATATCTTGGAATCCCCTCATAAGAACTATATTCTGGGGCTAGCCCTGTTTCCTCATGACAGGCCTTCTTTAAGAAATCTCTACTTGCCTTGGCTGCTTGATGCCAAAATTCTCTGTCTTCCTCATTAGCCCATAGTGCAAATAGTTCATAAAAATGAGGTAAATGATAAGATGGGTCAGTAAAATCTAATTCTGCCACAAACTTAATCAGCTTATTAGTAGGTTCCCACATAGGCTTTCCTATGCCATTTTCGCCTTTATGCACGCATTCATGAAGAAGGCTTCTAGCTTCTTGAGTATAATTGAAAATGCCTTCACCATCTCCCCATCTATGGGCTGCAAAAAATAATGCCATCGCAAAATATTCTTCACCATCTGGAGCTGCACCTTCTGCATTTCTTTTTCCTTCTGGTGACACGGACCAAGCAAAATATCCTTTATGGATACCAGCACTATGCCACATATAGGTCTTAGTCCACTTCCAAATTCGATTAAACTCTTCTTGCATATCTCTTTGTACACAAATCATCATACCGTAAGACATACCTTCTGTCCTTACATCTAGGTTGCCTGTATCTAAGAAATATCCCATATCATTTCCTACTGGATGATAGAGTCTTTCCTTTTCAGAGCCGTAAAAAATAGTATGAATGATTTGATTAATTCTCTCTTCAATATCAGCTTTATCATAACCTATTGCCTCAAATAAATTTGGGTATTGTTTTTTTCTCATTCTATTTATTACTCCTTAACTCCACCAATAGTTAATCCTGTTACAAAGTATCTTTGTAAGAATGGATATAAGCATACAATCGGTAACCCAGTAATAACCGTTGTTGCTGCACGCATAGTTAATGGAGAAACTGTATTTCCAGCATTTTTCATAGCTTCTGCATTGGCACCTTGATTCATTACAGAAGAAAGCAATTTCATAAGCTCATATTGTAATGTTGTAAGATTACTATTTGTTCTATTATAAAGCATTGCATCAAACCAAGAATTCCACTGCCATACTGCAATAAATAAAGCTACAGTCGCAAGTACTGGTTTACAAAGTGGTAAAATAATTTTCATAAATATTGTAAAATGGCCCGCTCCATCTACTTGTGCTGATTCAACTAAACTATCAGGTAAACCATTCATAAATGTTCTAATAACAATCATGTTAAATGCACTTACCATACCTGGTATAATATATACCCAGAAGTTATTAGTTAGTCCTAAATTCTTATATAAAAGAAAAGTAGGGATTAATCCTCCATTTACATACATGGTTAATACATAGATAAGAGAAAGTTGCTTTTTAAATATAAATTCTCTTCTACTTAAAATATAGGCTAATAAAGCAGTAACAAATAGCTGTGATACTGTAGCAATAACAGTTCTTAATACAGAAATCATTGCTGCAGTAGGAAGTAGCTCCTTATCAAATACTGTTCTATAGTTTTGTAGAGACCAACTTCTAGGTAAAAGATAAATACCACCTCTTAGTGCATCTGTTCCATCATTAAAAGAGTATGCTACTGTATTAACAATTGGATATAATATGATTAATGTAAAGATGGCGAGCATAGTAGCATTAATTACATAAAAGAGCTTATCTCCTTGTTTTTGTCTATTTAATGATTGTGTTTTCATTTTTGTCCCTCCCTAGAATAATCTTTCTTCACCAGCAGCCTTAGCAGCTTGATTAGCTATAAAAATCAATAGTATACTAACAACACTCTTAAAAATACCAGCTGCTGTTGCTAGTGAAAAATCAGCTAAACTGATACCATATTTAAGAACATATATATCTATTGTTTGAGAAACATTTTGAACTAATCCATTTGTTAGCAAGTACTGCATATCAAAACCAGAGTTTAAAATATTACCGATATTTATAATGAGAAGGATAAAAATTGTGGATTTAATACCTGGTAAAGTAACATGAATTATTTTTCTAAAGCGACCTGCTCCATCAATTGATGCAGCTTCATATAATTCTGGATTAATAGATGTAATAGCAGCTAAATAAATAATACTTCCCCATCCTGTTTCCTTCCATACATTAGTCAAACCAACAATCCACCAATAATACTTAGGTTCCAATAAGAAGTTAATTGGCGTGTCAATAATATGTAATTTTAATAATAATTGATTAATAATTCCTACATCCATTGAAACTACTTGGAATACAAGTCCTACTACAATAACCCAAGATAAGAAGTGGGGTAAATAAGAAACTGTTTGTATAAATTTCTTAGCTTTTGCATGTCTTAATTCATTTAGCATTAAGGCAAAGCCAATGGAGAATATAAAACCTAACACTAAATTGATAAGACTCATAGCCAGTGTATTTCTTATAACTCTTATGAATACATCATTTGAAAATAACTGTACAAACTTCTCCACTCCAACCCATTTTTGATCAAAAAAACCTTTTGCAGGTTTATAGCTTTGGAAAGCCATAACCCAACCCACTAAAGGGGTATAATTAAAAATGATGATATATATTAGAAATGGTAGTGATAAAAGAATCAACTGCTTTTGCTTCTTTATTTCATTCCACGTAATCTTCGTTTTTGTTTCTGCAGTCTTTTGTTTTTTAGGTCTTCCTAATTTCTTTGTAACTCCAGTTTCAGCCTGCATACTTTCTCCTCCTTTATGCTTATATGTAAGTATATATTATCTCTTCAAATATAAAAGGGAGAGGCCCTAACAATATATATTTCTCAAGAGCCTCCCCAGTTACTTATCTTTTTAACTTATTCAATTATTATTTACCTTGTGCAACGTCTACACGTCTTCTTACTTCTGCTGTAATTGCATCTTCGTAAGCTTTCATGTCAACTCTCTCATCAAGTACCTTCATATATTCATCCCATGCACTATTAAAGTTATCTGACATAATTACTTTTGGTAACCATTCATGTTTTACTTCATCCATATTTACTTTTGCTAAACCATGAGGTGTATCAGCTGTAAATACATTTGAGAAAGACCACATTGGAAACCAGTCAGGATTTGGTCCAGCTTCATTCATGAATTCTGTAAGTGTTTTAAATCCATACGCATCCATAGCTTTTCTCTTAGCTTCTGATACACTATCATAGTATTCGCCTGGTTGATATCTAGGTTCATAAGCATTAATACCATCTAAGTTCATACCAACATGATGTGGGAAATATGAGTAAGCGTGATTACACATTTCATTAATAATATAATCCTTATCTAAAGCTTTCTTTCTTTGCTCTTCTGTTCTATAAAATATACCATCATCGCCTACCATGTAGTCAATACCTTCTTCGCCCCACCATACTAATGTTTGCATTTCTTGTGAAAGCATATCATCGATCATTTTGAAAGCTCCCTCAGGATCTTTACAGCTTACAGTAACACTCAAACCGTTTGATACGTCAAGAGTAGCAGCATTATGCCATTTTGGCTCTGTACCTTCATCCATTACAAGTGGTAATGGTATATAAGCATGATCATATAAACCTTGTGTTTCAATAGATTGTTCAGCTGTTTGGAAATTCCAGTATTGATCAACCAAGCCTAATACACGTCCTGTTGAGATTTTAGCAATGTATTGATCATAATTTAATGTGAAACATTCAGGGTCAATTATACCCTTCTTATACTCTTCATTTAACTTATTAAAGTATCTTTTTGCAATATCTGTAGTGTTATAATTATATGCTGTTAACGTTTCTGGATCTACAATACAGCATCCATCATTTGGATATCCTGCTAAGAACATTGGTGGATTTTCTAAGCTGTAATAACGCCAGTCATCACAAATTATTTCAAATCCAATATTCTCTAAACCACCTGTCATAGTTGGATTAGCTTCCTTATATTTTGCAATTAAATCAAAGTATTCATCAACAGTTTTAATGGTTGGCCATCCAGCCCATTCTAATACTCTAATTTGAATCCAGAATGCTTCATCATTATGGAAGGTCTGAGTATCCTTTTGATTAACTATACCAAATTGAGGAATTAGATAAACATGACCATCTTCTGATCTCATTTTATTCCAATCACTCTCTGATAAAAAGTTTTTAATATTAGGATAATTATCCCAATATTCATCAACAGGGAGAAGCGCTCCTGCATCAATTAATAATGATGTACCATCTGACCCTGTAATCATGTCAGGATATTCACCACCAGCAACTAAAGTACCAATACTTTCTTTTGCTGTTTGACCAGTCAGCCAAGTAATTTTAGCTTTTGCCCCAATTTTTTCAGTGATTTTATTATATACCCTGCTACTTTCTGGTATCTCTGTTCCTGGCATTGCTATGTAGAACGAAAATTCTTTGATTTCCTTTGGTTCATTAGATTCAGTTTCAGTTGATTCAGTTCCTGTTGTTGTACTTGCTGTAGCACCCGAAGGTTGACTTGATGTATTATTTCCACACCCTACACCTAATGAAGCAATGACAGCCATAGTTCCAAAAAGTGCCACAAAAGATTTTATCTTCTTCATAATATTCCTCCACTTCAAATTTGTAATATACTACAACTTAGTTAATAGGATTAAAAATCCTTTGTAATATATTAATATTTAATTATAGGTTAATATTATCAGTATTCCTTATCATCCTCAACCTAATAAATTATATAATAAATATATATAAATTATATAATCTAAAAATAAAAATACATCAAAGTGTCTATAAAAAATAATTTATATCATAATTTTTAGTTATTTATGTGCAATATATATATTTTAAGTGAATTAGTCTTTTGTACAATACCTTTTAAAATACTATTAATAATTATTTATCACTAGTAAATCATTATTTATTACTCCAAAAATTGCTTTCGATATTGTAATGGTGTTCTTCCTTTTATTTTTACAAACTTATTAATAAAATAATCCAAATTATTATAACCTACCATTTGCGCTATACTACAAACTTTTTCGTTAGTTCTAATAAGCAACTCACCGGCTCTCTCTATGCGATAATTGTTAAGATAATCCTTAAAAGAAATACCATATTTCTTCTTAAAAATTTGTCCTAAGTAAGCACTATTAATATAGTATTTCTCTCCTAGAGATTTCAAACTCAAATTTTGCATATAATGTAGTTCTATTTCTTTATCAACTTCTTTTAATACGCTATTAGAGTTATCTTGTCTTAATTGTAATAGATATTTAGCAAAATCTTTAATAAATATTTTAAAATGCTTAGCACTTCCCCTAATAGCAGATTCCTCAAATGCACATTGACTAATATACTGCATGACTTCTTCTTGGTCTACTTCTGGATCTAATTCCTGAGCTAAATAGACTAACCTGCATAGCAAATAGTCAATAGTTATATTTATTATTTTAGGATCTATATTATGCTCATTAAAATTAAAGTATATTTTTTCTATACATTCATCTATTTTATCCACCTTATTTTCTTCTGTATAATGAATTAATTCATCTATATATTCTTTTTTTATGCCATACGCCTTACACTTTAACTTAGACATTTCATCATAATAAGCAACCTGTTTATCATTCTTGTAATTTTGAAATGATTTTGCAATAGTGGCAGACTTAAAAGAATCACTAATATTCTCAATAGATTCAGTATATTGGCCTATATAAACATTAAACTGGTAATGTTGCTTCGTTTTCATATACTCTGTTAAATTCTTAATATATTGCTTTTCGTCTATTCCCCTATCTATAGAAAAGCTTTTTGCATAAATAAAGCCAATCCCATAAATTTCATTTCTTTTATCTGTATCAAAAAATACATATTGATCATAAGGATGTACATATGCCTTTAAAACTTCACTTAATTCTTTGACTACCTCTATTTTTTTATGTTTATCTAGTAATGCAAATTTTTCATCATTTCCACTAATTTCTATTCCTATGTATCTAAGCTTATTACAACAAGGCAATTTATTTTCTACATATAATATGTCATTTTTAGTATATATACCTGAACATAATGCATTTAAGTGACGCTCTAATACAATATGTTCTGTATATATCTTGTTTTTTTGATTTTTAACTTCTTCATTAAAGGATTGTGCTAATTTTAACAAAATTTTAGTTAATTCCTCTTTTTGTATAGGTTTTAAGATATAGTCTGTTACGTTGTATTGAATAGCTTGCTTTGCATAGGCAAATTCATAGTAACCACTTAAAATAATTACCTTAATTTTAGAGAACTTACTATTTCTTATGTATTTTACAAACTCAATGCCATCCATTTCTGGCATTTTAATGTCCGTAATAACTAGTTGGTAATTCCCCTTCTCCAACAGTTCTATTGCTTCTTTTCCATTTGTAGCTTCTCCCACAATATTAAATCCCATTTTTCCCCAATCAATCAATATTTTTAATCCCTCCCGGATAAATGGTTCATCATCAAGAATTAATACGTTAATCATCTTTATCCTCCCCCTTTATCTTTTCTAATGGAATTTTAATTATAATATCTGTACCTTGACTAACTTCACTATTAATCTCAAATAAAACTGAATTATCATAATATAAATTCATTCTTATGAGTGCATTAAGCATTCCTACATTTTTACATCCATTTAATCGATTGATATCTGGATTCTCTAATAGCTCTCTTAGATATTTAAGTTTTTCTTCGGGAATACCACTCCCAGAATCACTACTCTCTATAAATAAGTATTTTTCATCTTTAGTAATTGCAACAGAAACAACTCCTGATTCAGTTACTTCTTCCATGCCATGTATACATGCATTTTCAACAAAAGTTAAAATACATAATTTAGGAATCTTAATTTTTTCACATCCTTCCATGACATAAAAACTAAAAACTATTTTATCTCCAAATCTATATTTCTGTATATTTCCATACTGCTTTACAAATAAAATTTCTTCATCAATACAAATATACTCATTCTTCCATGTTAAAGATTTTCTAAGAATCTGAGATAGTGCCGCTATAATGTCTGCTGTTTCATTCTCATTTTTTAATAAGCTTCTCATACGTATACTTTCTAGTGTATTGAACATAAAATGAGGATTGACTTGGCTTTGCAGTGCTTTTAACTCTGCATCTTTTCTAGCTAATTCTAGTGCTTGTTTTTCAGTATTTTTCTTAAAAACAACTTCTATCAATTCTTTTATTCTCATAGACATAACATTATAGCTCTTTATTAAGTTTCCAATTTCATCTCGTCCAACATTTCCATCTATTACTTCAAATTCTTCTTGTTTAACCTTTTCAAAGCAAGACTCCATTAACTTTATTCTTTTAGTAAATGATTCGGATATAATACCAATAATTACTGTAGGTAATAATAAGTTTATCCATATTAGCCACCATACTCTTTTATTAGATGTACTTAAAATGTTTTGTATATCACCCTCATGAGGCATAAAATAGATTGTCCACTCATCAGATACAACTTTAAAGGTGTCTTGATACATATCCCTTTTTCGTTCTAACTCCGTAATTGACTTAAATGGCACTCTTCCATTTTCAGCATTTCTATTAGAAAACAAAATATACTCATTATTACATATGTAAATTTCACCATTAACTTTTTCATTTAATATCTCACTAAGCATGGCATTATATTGAAGGTCAATCTTAACAAGTTTCTCCATTTTCCTCATTCCATAATAATTTAACTCTTTTATTATACTAATGGTCCTAGGTGTGCTTTGTATACCTAAGTACTTTTTCCCCTCATCATAGTAACTTACTAAACAAGTGTCCCTTCTGCTATGCACAAACCTCTTATACCATTCAGTTGAAGTAATTGAGTCCATTTTCATGATATTACCACCATTAAGAATAGTTGAGTTATTAGCATATATAATAATTTGATTAATATATTGAGTATCATAATAATATCTTAGTACATTATTTTGGAGCATATTTCTATAAGTATTAAAGTAATCCAAATCAGAAGTATAATCCTGTACTAAAAATTCATTTAATTCTTGGTCAGTACATAATCTATTGGTAACAGCAAGACATCCCCCTATTTTTACCTGAATATTGGTTTTTATTCGCCCCATCATATTCTGTATACTAATAGATTGTTGCTTCATTGCATTCTCCTTTATAGATGATAAAATCACATAGTTAGTCATAATTACAGGAATTAAAACACAGAAGAAATAAATTATACTTAATTTATTTCTTATCTTGAAATCATTTACTATTTTAATAATTCTCACGAAACACTTCCTTCGCCATAAATTTTTACTATGCATTGTAAAACATAGCTAATTTATATGGATATTCTATAACTATAGCTAAATATACAAAATCTAATAATTTCAAGCATTTAGGATATATATAACTCTACTCTTAACTAATTGTCTTAAGTAATGCAATGTTACACCTTTCAACTTATACTTTACATTATATATTTAATACTCATATTATTTATATAATTCTAAATATATTATAATATATTTTATATTTTTATTAATTTAAATTTTATTTTTTTAACTTAAACCTATTAATACTACAGTAACAAAGAAAAAAGGCAGTGCTTAGCTACCTTTTTTCTTTATTGTCCTTTTAATATCTACTTACATTTATACTAACCAAGTTCACTAAATAGTTCTTTAACTGTAGGATATATTTTCTTAAACTTATTGTATTTTGCATTATACTTAGCAACAAGTTCTTCTTCTGGCTCAATTGTATCAATTACTTCCACAACCTTATTAGTTGCTTCTTCTATAGATGTAAACTCACCACATGCAACAGCAGCAAGTAATGCCCCACCATATGCAGGACCTTCTTCTGTCTTAATTACATCTACTTTTACATTTAATACATTGGCAATGATTTTCTTCCAAAGAGGACTCTTTGCACCCCCACCACAAATTTTAGTGCGCTCTATTTGAATACCTAATGATTTTGCAATTTCAAAAGAATCACGAATAGCAAATGCAACCCCTTCTAAAACTGCTTGTGTCATATCTGCTCTTGAAGTATCCATAGTCATTCCAATAAAGGTTCCCCTTGCATCTGGATTGTTATGTGGAGAGCGTTCTCCCATCAAATAAGGTAAGAAGTAAACATTATTTTCCCCAAGCTTAACAATTTTCTCTTGTTCCTCCCCATAATCTTTAGTACCAATAATGCCATCCATCCACCACTTATTACAAGATGCAGCACTTAGCATACCTCCCATTAAGTGATAATTTCCATCTGCATGGGCAAAAGCATGGAGGGCATTGTTCTCATCTACTCCAAATTTCTTACTAGAAATAAAAATAGTGCCTGATGTGCCAAGAGAAATATTACATCTTCCCTCTCCTACTGTACCTGTTCCTATAGCTGCAGCTGCATTATCTCCTGCTCCTGCTATAATCTTACAGCTACTATTAAGACCTAATTCTTGTGCAACTTCTTTTTTTAATGTCCCTACAATTTCATAACTTTCATAGAGCTTTGGCAACTGTTCTTCCGTTATATTGCAAATCTCAAGCATTTCCTTTGACCAACATTTATGTTCTACATCCATCAATACCATACCAGAAGCATCTGATACATCTGTTGAATGTACGCCTGAAAGCTTATAGGCAATATAATCTTTGGGTAACATAATTTTATTGATTCTATTAAAATAATCAGGTTCATTTTTCTTTACCCACAAAATCTTTGGAGCTGTAAATCCTGCAAACGCAATATTTCCCGTATACTTTGATAGATTTTCTTTTCCTATCACTGTATTCAAATACTCTGTTTCTTTAGTTGTACGCCCATCATTCCATAAAATTGCTGGTCTAATCACTTCATCATTTTCATCTAAAATAACAAGCCCATGCATTTGCCCACCAAAGCTAATTCCTGCCACTTTGCTCTTATCACATTCACTTGTTAATTCTTTAATACCTGCCACAGTTTCTTGCCACCAATCCTCTGGCTTTTGCTCTGACCACCCTGGATTGGGGAAGTATAAAGGATATTCTCTAGTAACAGTTTTTTGAATTTTTCCCTCTCCATCCATAAGTAAAAGTTTTACAGAAGATGTTCCTAAATCTATACCAATATATAGCATATGTTATCCTCCTTAAAAATATAAAAATTATGCAAAAGGATTTTCTGTTGGATATCTTACACCTTTAGGTTGGTTATATCCAATTTCATCTACATCTACTCCAATGTATTTGAATACCTCGTATAATGTTTTTCCAAAGTTACCAAATGCAACTGCTCCATGATGAGGATAATTCTTTTCAATTAATACGTGACGATAGAATCTTCCCATTTCTGGAATAGCAAATACCCCAATTGAACCAAATGAACGTGTTGCAACAGGTAACACTTCACCTTCTGCAATGTAAGCTCTAAGTTTAGCATCTGATGTACTTTGAAGTCTAAAGAATGTAATATTCCCTGGTGCAATATCCCCTTCTAGTGTCCCCTGTGTCACTTCTTCTGGAAGTGCTCTTGCCATAATCATTTGATATTTCATAGAACAAAAAGATAATTTCTTAGCTGGTGTATTACCACAGTGGAATCCCATAAAAGTATCTTTTAGTGTGTAATCAAACTTACCTTTAATATCTTCTTCATACATATCAGAAGGTACTGAATTGTTAATATCAAGTAAGGTAACAGCATCTTCACTAATAACTGTTCCAATAAATTCACTAAGTGCACCATAAATATCTACTTCGCAAGATACAGGAATACCCATATCTGTTAAACGGCTATTCACATAGCATGGTACAAATCCAAATTGAGTTTGGAATGCAGGCCAGCATTTTCCTGCAATTGCTACATATTCCCTTGAACCTTTATGTGCTTCGATCCAATCTAATAAAGTTAATTCATATTGAGCTAATTTAGGAAGAATTTCTGGTTTTAAATTACCTTGGCCAAGTTCTTGTTCCATGCTCTTTATAACGTCACCAATACGAGGATCTCCTGCATGGTTTTTGAAAGCTTCAAATAAATCAAGTTCTGAGTTTTCTTCAATTTCAACACCTAAGTTATAAAGTTGTTTAATAGGTGCATTACATGCTAAGAAATCTTGTGGCCTAGGACCAAAAGAAATAATTTTTAAGTTATTAAGGCCAATAATAGCACGGGCAATTGGTATGAATTCTGCAATCATCTTAGCTACTTCATTAGCAGTTCCTACTGGATATTCAGGTATGTATGCTTTTAGGTTACGAAGTTTTAAGTTGTAGCTTGCATTAAGCATACCACAATATGCATCTCCACGTCCTTGTACTAGATTATTACCATGTTCTTCAGCCGCTGCAACATACATAACAGGTCCATCAAAATATTTAGCAATTAATGTTTCTGCTGTTTCTGGTCCAAAGTTTCCAAGGTAAACAACTAAGCTGTTACATCCAGCCGTTTTAACATCAGCCAGTGCTTTTTGCATATGTACTTCACTTTCAACAACCGTTTGACATTCATAAATGTCCCCTTTATAAGCTGCTACTACAGCTTTTCTTCTGCTCTCAGATAAAGACATTGGAAAACAATCTCTACTTACTGCGATAATTCCTAATTTTACTTGTGGTAAATTGTTCATCATTTCTGCATCCCTCCTGTATTTTTAATTATCTTTTAAAAGTATTTTAAAAAGTTGCCAAATGTTAATCATTGGGCAGTTTTATAATGTTATATTCGCACCTTTTAATCCAACAAATGCTCCCTCAGCTTCTAATCCTGATTCCGCATGTGCAATAAGCCATTTATTACGTGCAAACAATAAGCGATCCTCTATAATCATATCTTGCTTTTCAATGGTTGTATTTGTACCTTTAGGTAATACTACAATACACTTAAAGCCAGTTTCATCAACATGACAAGGTGCATAATGAAGTGTAGTCCCATAAACTTCTACAACTGTACCTGCTGGCACAAAAAAAGCTTCAGCTAAACTTGTATCATATGTATAGTCCTCTTTAATATCTTGTTCACTACCTAAAATTAACACTAAATCTGTAACTGCAATATTTACTTCTGAATCCCTATGATATTCAAATGCATTAAGTACTTTGTTATGTCCATTACAGTACCCTACCTGAATAGGCATCCCTCCATATAAACTATTTGCAAGAACCTTTGTTGATTCACATATTTCTAAGGTTTCCTCAGAAGCTTTATACTCTACTGCTGTTGGTATCTGTATAAAATCCATTGCCATCATTAAATCATTACATTTAAAATCATTAATTACTTTTCCATATTTCTTAAAAGCTTGATCACTGACATTTTTAATTTTCATATTCCCCTCCTACCTTTATTACTTTAGTCTTTCAACTATAATTTATATATATCATTTATAACACATAAATTCAATATAATTTATATTTTTTATAGTATTATTTTTTTAAACTCTTTTAAAAATTATACTTAATAACTTTAATAAAATTACCATTAGCATCAAGCTTACCACCCAATTTGGAAATGTAATGTCATCTTTAGGTATTGTTTTAATGGCACAGCATGTTCAAAAGTGTTTAATTTACTAGCATCGATAGCAACAAGTGTCAAAAGAAGTTGCTTTTTTGAATAGCCTTTAAGACCTCTTCTTGAAAAAATCAGGATACATTTTTAGAAAAAATGTAAAATCAATAAAAAATAAGATAGTTTCAAGCTTAGTAAGGGGTATTAATTCATAAAATTCCTCTAAAGTAATTAAAGATTTTTGTCGATATATTAAGAATTATAAGATTTTTTCTGTTATCAACTAGTATTATAAAATAAAATAAGGAGAATGAATATGAGTCTATTAAAAAAACGAATCGCATCTCTTGTAACTTCTACTTTACTTGTTAGTTCTACGCTGAGCATTACACCTTGTGTATTTGCCACTGCTAATTCCTCTATAAAGACTTACGACTTTAACGACAACACAACCAATGGTTGGGTAAGTAGAGGAGATCATGTAACTGCTAGCACAACTGCTTCTAGCCTTAAAATTACAGAAAATAATTACTGTCTGGAGGTTACTGGTAGAACTGCTACCTGGCATGGGGTAGGGCAAGAATTAAATTCTATACTTCAAACTGGAGAAACGTATCAGTTTAGTGCTTATGTAAAATATGATGAGGGGGATGCTGAAGAAGATATTACATTAACACTTCAAGCAGATACTGACACTAATATTAATATTGCAACGTGCACGGCTACGAAAGGTGAGTGGACGGAATTAAAAGGTGAGGTAACTATTCCACTAAATGCTGAAATGGCATTTGTTTATTTTGAATCAACTAATCCAACACTTGACTTCTATGTAGATGATTTTTCAATTGCTGGTGTATTTAAAAGTTCAGATTCAGAAAGTAATAATGAGTCTATTTCATGGACCTTTGAAGATGGTCTAGATGGATGGGGAGACCGTGGAAGTAAGGCTGAACTTACACCTTCTGATCGTGAAGGTAGCAGTCAAGGTATTTGGGTTACAGGACGTACCGAGGATTGGCAAGGTACTCAGATTGATATTACGGATAAACTACTTGCAGGTAGAACATATAGCTTTGATGCTTGGGTAAAATATACTACAAGTGAAAAAGAACTTGAGAAATTTGTATTAACCTTACAAGTTGAATCACCAAGTGGTACAGACTATGTGGGGATTAATGATAAAGATATCCCTGCTAATGAATGGGCACAATTAGTGGGTACTTATAAAGTACCAGATGACTTTACTTCTGCTATTCTTTATATACAAACATCAGAATCGACTATTGACTTCATGGTAGATGACGCTTCAATGACACTTGTTGAAGCACCTGTAAAAGATGATATTGAAATCCAAAAAGATATTCCTTCATTAAAAGATGTTTATAAGGATTACTTTAAAATGGGTGTGGCAGTTGCTTCTGATTACTTAAAGAATCCTCTTGAACAAGAACTTGTAGCTAAGCACTTTAATAGTATTACATGTGAAAATGCCATGAAACCAGATTCAATGTTAGACTATGAGGCTACTATTGCATATATGAATGAAACTGGTGATATGACACACCCACAAGTTCGTCTTACAGCTGATGCAAGAGCTATTTTAGATTTCGCTAAAGAGCATAATATACCTATGAGAGGCCATGTTCTCGTATGGCATACTCAATCACCAACTTGGATGTTTACAGAAAATTATTCTCAGTCTTTAGATCCAGATACAAAACTTGTTTCTAAAGAAATAATGACAGAGAGATTACATAATTATGTTGATGCCGTTTTCAAACTTCTTAGCGAAGAATATCCTGATGTAGATTTCTATGCTTTCGACGTTGTTAATGAAGCCATTAACCCAAATAATCCAGATGGTATGCGTGATAAAGCTAACGCTGCTACTGGTAATGGTCAAGCAACTGCTGTAGGTGAGAATGAACCTTCTTTATGGATGGCTACAATAGGTCCTGACTATATTAAAGAAGCATTTAAAGCAGCTAGATTTGCAACTCAAAAGTATGGTTTTGAAGATACAAAACTTGCTTACAACGATTACAATGAAACTAGTCCAGTTAAATCACAATTTATCTATGATATTTGTAAACCTCTTTTTGAAGACGGCTTATTAGATGTTATTGGTATGCAAGGTCACTATGGCATAACTTCTCCAACTCCTGAGCAGTTCGAAACAGCACTTCGTAAATATGGTTCTATTGAAAAAGATGGTAAAAAGATTGAAGTTCAAATTACAGAATTAGATATATCTCAAAATGATACTTCAGAAGATGGATTAAATAAGGAAGCTTACCGTTATAAAGAGTTATTTGATGTTATGAAAAAAGTAGTGGGTGATGGTTCTGTAAATCTTACATCTTGTACTGTATGGGGAGTAAAAGATGATGAATCTTGGATAGTAGGGGCACCTCTTTTATTCGATGAATACTATCAAGCAAAACCAGCATACTGGGCAATTGTAGATGCTAGTAAACTTCCAGTATTAGCGCAAGAAGTAAAAGCTTATAGTGTAGAAAATGGTAATTACACCAAAGCCTTTACTATGCAAAAAGGTACTTCATTAAGCTCATCAACCACTGGAGAAATTGCAACATTCAAAGTAGCATGGGATAGCAATAATATCTACGTTAACGTTATTCCTACTGCCAAAGGAAGTACAGGAACTGTTAAAATATTTGTTGGTGACAAAATACAAACTGCTAGTTTATCAGATAATACCGTTGTTACTGTTCCATTAGATAAAGTTATTGCTAACAATGATGTACTTGGTTTTGATATTTTAGTAGAATCTAATGGCAATTCCATAATCTGGAATGACTCATCTTACAATAGTTCTGCAAATCCAAATAACTTTGGTAAACTCATGATTACTAACGCACCAAAATATGCAAAAGCACAAAATGGTACGCCTGTCATCGATGGTAAAATAGATGATAAATGGTCTACAGCAGAAGTTATCAATGTTGATACTTTCTCTGAAGGAAGTAATGGTGCTACTGCTACAGCTAGAACACTTTGGGATAAAGATAATGTTTATGTCTTAGTTGAAGTAAAAGATGCTTTATTAAGTAAAGCAAGTGCTGATACTTATCACCAAGACTCTGTTGAAATCTTTATAGATGAAGATAATGCAAAATCTGCAGCTTATGAATTAGGAGATGTTCACTATTGTGTTAATTTTGATAATGAACGTTCTATTAATGGTGTAGCTGACTCAGATAGCTTTATTACTGCAACTTCAGTAACTGAAGATGGATATATTGTAGAAGTTGCACTTCCAGCACATCTTGGTGACCTTACAGCAAATCAAGTAATAGGTTTTGACCTTCAAGTTAATGATGATGCTGATGGTAATGGTTTAAGAAATAATGTTTCTAACTGGAATGATTTATCTGGTATGGGTTGGTCAAGCACTGCCGGTTATGGTGTACTACAGCTTGATGTACCATCTAGTGGATCTGAATCTGGTTCTGGTTCTGAATCTGGTTCTAGTTCTGGTTCTGGTTCTGAATCTAGTTCTGGTTCTAGTTCTGGTTCTGGTTCTACCTTACCTACTACTCAATCACCTAGTACAATCATTAAAAACTCTTTAGCTAATAATAAAGTCCCTGAATTAACCATAAGTAAAGAACCTATTACTATTGATCAAGAAACTATTAAGCAATTATCTGACAAAAACTCATCACTTTTACTCAAATCTGGAAATGCAACTGGTACAATTACACCTGAATTTATTAATATCACTTTAAAAGATACTAATAAAGACTTATCAGCCTTAAAAGTTTCTATGTTGCCAATAACAGATACTCAGTTTACTACTCTTAAGAATAAATTATATGAAAATTTCGGATTATCTTTATTAGGTAATACATCGACTACAACTAATATCGATTTATCAGGATCAACTAAGTTAGAAACCTTTACAGAACCACTAACGCTTAGTTTTAACCTTACAAATGTTGCTATCAAAAATCCTGCTTATTTAACAGTAGCAAAAGTAGTTGAAAATAGTGATGGTACACTGAACTTAATTAAAATAGGTGGTACTTTTGATAAAGATACAAATACCCTTACAGCCCATGCTAATTTACCAGGCACTTATGTAGTTCTTGAGGATCAAAATTTAATTAAATTAAACTTAACAATTAATAGTACTGCTATGAATACTAATATTTCTGGTACTGTTCACGGTGATGTTGCTCCTATACTTGTCAAAGATACAACTTATTTACCATTACGTTTAATAGCAGAGCAACTCAACTTAGAAGTTAAGTGGAACGCTAAAACTAAAACTGTTATCTTAACAGATGGTACTAAAGAAATTACTCTTCCTGTAACAAATCAACAATCTTCTTCAAGTAACACTGCTTTTATTTCTCAAAATAGAACATTGGTTCCTCTTCGTTATATCTCTGAAACGCTAGGTGCTAATGTTACATGGATTCCAAGTACTAAAGGTATTGAAATTACAAAATAAATGATAAAAAAAATTCATATCCTAATAGATCTCAGCCTCATTAGGATATGAATTTTTTTATTACCATTTTTTATTAGGACAATAATTTCGTGTAATTGCTGCACGCATTTCAACAAAACACCCGCAATGTTTACACATGCCGTTAATCAGGGAGTCACAACACCTACAAGTTTGAAGACGCACTTCATAGATTTGATGATTAACCTTAATCCTCTCATCCAGTCTATTAATATATTCAAACATACTTTCATATTCTGCCTTAAAATCCAGTTCCCTAATCAAACAACCTTTACAGACTCTCATTTATTTTACCTCTAAATGTAAAACACTACATGCAGGAATGATTAATTTAATTCCTTGTTCTGTAATTGTATAGTCCTTAAAATCATATAATTTAACATTTTCTGGTTCCTCAAAAGTATTATAGGCATTCATCTTTCCTGTAAGAATTGTCCCCTTTACATCTTTAGCTTTCCAATCTGTAAGAATCATTTGAACCTCATAACTCTCAGTAATAGAAAGATTATTTATTGTAATATTGAGATGCCCATCTTTACTTATTGAAACAGATTCATGAAGATTTGGTACTTGGCACTTTTCAGTACCTATTTGATTGGTTTGTAAGTAACTATCTACAAGTGTTGCATCTTGATGATTTTGATATAGATAAAAGGCATAGTATGTAGGTGTAAGTACCATTTTTTCTCCCTCTGTTAAAATAACAGATTGAAGTACATTTATCATTTGTGCAATATTAGCCATCTTCACACGTTCACAATGTTTATTAAAGATATTAAGATTTATACCTGCTACTAGTGCATCTCTCATTGTATTTTGTTGATATAAAAATCCTGGGTTCGTACCCTTTTCAACATCAAACCAATTACCCCATTCATCTACTATTAAGCCTACTGTCTTATTAGGATCATATAGATCCATAATATTCCCATGTCTTGTTACTAGTTCTTCCATCTTTAATGTTTTCTGAAGTGTTAGATACCAGTCCTCTTCACTAAATGTAGTTGCATCTCCCTTATTTGTCCAGTCTCCTAAAATTGTATAGTGATGAAGAGCAAGGCCGTCCATAAAACCATGAAAATGCTCTGGTGCTCCCTTAAAGCAAGTCTCCATAACTACCTTTGTCCATTCATAATCCTCTCCACCTGCACCACAACATATTTTTCCTAATTTATTATCTTTGAGATATGTTTGATATTGTCTATACATATTGGCATAATACTCTGGTGTCATATTGCCACCACAACCCCAATTTTCATTTCCTACACCAAAATAACGTACATTCCATGGCTCCTTACGTCCATTTTGAGATCTGAGTTCTGTCATTGGAGATACACCATCAAAAGTCAGGTACTCAACCCATTCGCTCATTTCCTGAACTGTTCCACTTCCAAGATTTCCATTAATATATGCATCACATCCTAGTTGTTCGCATAATTCCATAAATTCATGAGTTCCAAAGCTATTATCTTCAACAACTCCGCCCCAATTTGTATTAACCATCTTTTTTCTTTTTTCTTTTGGCCCAATACCATCTTTCCAATGATATTCATCTGCAAAACAACCACCTGGCCATCTCAGTACAGGTACTTTCATAGCTTTTAGTGCTGCTATCACGTCGTTTCTCATACCTTTTGTATTTGGTATAGTAGAATCTTCTCCTACGTAAATACCTTCATAGATTCCTCTACCTACGTGTTCCGCAAAATGACCGTATATATCTTTGTTAATATGCCCCTTTTTGATATTTGGATTAATATACATTTTTAACATAACCATTTCCTCTTTTCCTAATATGTATTTACTCTATAAACATTGAATTGAATTTAGTAAAAAATAAAGGTGTTTTAACCATCATTACAGTTAAAATACCTTTACTTATTATTTGAAAGTACAAAAATCTTTAGCCTTTTGCTTTTTATTCTTTATTCTTTATTCTTCATAGGGTTTGATTGGAATAATAGTACCATCTTCATTATATTTTAATTCTCTAAATTTCACACAACGTTTATGATTAATGCCACCTGATAAAGAACAATCATGATAGAATAAGTACCATTTCCCTTTAAATTCAACGATGGAATGATGTGTTGTCCATCCCAATACTGGATCTAAAATCTTACCTTTGTATGTAAAAGGTCCTTTGGGATCTTTACCTATTGCATAAACGATATAATGTGTTGTTCCTGTAGAATAAGATAAATAATAATTATCATTGTATTTATGCATCCAAGGTCCTTCAAAATATCTTCTTTCTTCATCACCAGCTGTGATAGGATTTCCCTCTTCATCAACAATACTAATTTCTTGTACTTTCTCCGCAAATGAAAGCATATCATCACTAAGTCTTGCGACTCTAGGTCCTATAGCTGGTGTATCATCTATAGGTCCCTTTGCCCCTTCTACATAATTACCTGTTTGCCATGATTCCAGTTGTCCCCCCCAAAGTCCGCCAAAGTATATATATGCTTCACCGTCATCATCTACCAATACTGCAGGGTCAATACTATAGCTTCCTTCTATATAATGAGGTTGTGGTTCAAATGGACCAGCTGGGTTTTTACTTGTTGCTACACCAAGGCGGAAAATCCCCTCTTTATCTCTTGCGGGAAAGTATAAATAATAGGTACCATCTTTATAAGCAGCATCTGGTGCCCACATTTGCCCACTTACCCAAGGTACATTATTCATATGAAGGGCTTCTCCATGATCTATACAAGGTGCATCTATATCATTCATAGATAAGATGTGATAATCTTCCATCTTATATTGATCACCATTATCGTTATCTTCACCATCATGCTCTAAATCATGAGAAGGATAGATATATATTTTATCCTCAAAAACATGTGCTGAAGGATCAGCTGTATAAATATGCGTAACTAAAGGCACATTTTGCTTACTTTTATCTTCCATAGTCTCCCCCTTAATTATTTGATATATTATATACGATATCATATATCAAATAAAATACTATTGATAAATTATAGAACAATTACCCTCAAATTAATGTTTTATTCGTTCTCATCGTAAGTGCATATATTTTACAGCTGTTTCACTCTATTACTATTCATTACCCTGCATAATATTGAGCTTGTGCATTCCATAACTTAGAGTATATATGGCATTAGAATAAGTGGTACTAAAAAAAGAAATATATTTGCGTACATATACTGATTTAAAAGAATCTCAAATATCTAACTTTGCATGTATAGGATTTTGGTATAGCAGAAAAGCGATTCACAATTCCTTCGAATATTTAACTCTTCAATAAAAAGAATATCTGGAATTATCAAAGATGATATAATTCTTCCTCTTTAGTATTGAAACTGTTGACAAACACAAAAAGATTGTGTTTATAATAATACAATTTTAAATATTTTAAATATTAATTTTATGAAAGGATACTTTTTATGAGACGAATGCACACACAAGAGAAAAGCTTCAAAACATATGCCTTTAATGGAGCCAGTGTCGAATTGGTAAGATGGGAAGAATCAGTTTGGTGTGGAAAAGTAGGTTATGCCACAAATAATGTAGATGAACCAGATGTAGAGAAAATTGCAGATGAGGCTATAAATATATTTCCTAACTATACACCAAATGGTCGTGAAGAAAACTGGGATGTATGTATCAGCTTAAATTATCTTTCTAAAGAACGTCCTAATGGTGTGATGTTTGGATTTCTCGTTGAATCAGATGATCAGCCAGAGCGCTATGATATTATAAAAGTTCCTGCAGCATTGTATATGAAAATTCAAATATGCAATGATACATTTGAAGCATTAGGAGTAGAACCCTGGACTGGTGGTATTCCACCATATGAATGGATTGGCGAATATTTAGCACCTAAGTTTGGCTATACATATGGTGATGATACTCTACCAATGTTTGAATATTACAAACATAATCCAGATAATCAAGATGTTGAAGCTTGTTATTTATATGTACCCGTTCAAGAATCGTAGGTTTAATTCGTATCAATGGATTTAACTATATAAAATGTATTTACTGTGGAAGTAATTGGTATGAGTAAATTACAAAATATGCGTCTCCTAGAGATATCTAAATAGGAATTTGCCTTGGTATTTGTAAGAAAGGGTGATGGGCGGAAAGGAGAGTGGGCTTACTCCTTTCCTATACATGTAACCCAACCCAGTATCAAGCTGTAGTAAAGCTCCACTTGGCCTTTTCGTCCTGGCGCTGGTAACCAGCACCTTCACTGATACTATAATTTCAGTGGATGCGCTGTCGAGACAGTGCTCAAATCATTACGCCTTTTGCGCGGGTCAGAACTTACCTGACATTATATGTTCTCATAACCTCTCCTCCAGTTTAATTTACTTGATTGCTTTTACTTTGCTTTTTAATCTCCATTCTATAATAATTCATTTTATCTTCTAAATTTCTTGTATACTGCTGCCATTTATCACTTTGCTCCTTTACATATTTCTGATGATCCTCCAAAATTTTTAATCTTTCCTCCATCGTGCTATCACCTAAATAACGTAAAGCCGAATACCTTTGAATATCTCTTAAAAGCATACCTGTATCTTTTAGTTTTTGAATAAATTGAATCCAACTGATATCTGCTTGTACATATACTCTGCGGTTATTAACATCTCTTGCAATCTGAATAAGACTTTTTCTCTCATAATAACGTAATGCACTTTCTGAAATACCTGTTATCTTACTAATTTCCCCAATCGTCATTATTGTCCCCCATCTCATCAATTATTTCCATTGTCTTAAACTATAGTTTAAGGTGTAACCTTTACCTTATATCAATAAAGGAGGTCATTTAATAAACAGACTTTTTCTAAGAATATTTTATTCCATGTGACATAATTATTTACAAGTTGTCATGAACCCGCAGAATATTTATATCCTACCATTAATTATAGCAGAATATTTCTAAATATTTTACTTTATTATTAATTCTCTTTGATTCTATTTTCCTCAACGCAAGAAAGGATTATTGATATGATAAAAAAAATAAAAAATGTATCCATCCTATCTATTGCTGCTAGCAGCCTTTTTCTTGCTGCTTGCAGCTCTGATTCAGTAAGTAATCTTTCTCCAAGTAGCGTACCAATAGCTGATGAACCATCCTCTCAAGAAACAGATTCAACCAAAGATCCAGTCACTGCATCACTAGCAAAAGAAAGCGATGAAGCTACTAATTCAAATGTAGGAACCGTTAATACGGATAAGATCGACTCAAAATGTATTGCAGAAAATATCATTGGGCAATCACCTACAAGGCAATTTTTTGTATATCTTCCTCCATCATATGAATACACGGATAAAAAATATCCTGTTGTTTATTTTCTTCACGGCTATGGTGATATTGCAAAAGACTTTATATCTTATACTCAGCTTAATCTTGATAAAGCATTTGAAGCAGGTTCCAAGGAATTTATCATGGTAGTACTTGATGGTAATAATGTATCTGGTGGTTCATTCTATGAGAATTCTCCCGTTATTGGGAATTGGGAAGATTTTATAACTCAAGAGGTTGTCAGTTACATTGATACTACTTACAGAACACTGGCTAAACCTGATTCAAGATGTATTTCTGGCTATTCCATGGGAGGTTATGGTGCCCTTAATATCGCATTAAAACATCCAGATATTTTTAGTGACGTCATTGTCTTCTGTCCTGGCATTTATGCTGATGGTGATATTAGTAGCATGTTAAATTCATGGAGAACTATGCCAAGTGTAAAAATCTCTTATGGACAGGTATTTTCACCTAATGATGATCCTAGCACACATTATGCTAATATTCCAGAAGAAACTGGAACCACTGAAGATAATAAAATCATGGATGACTGGGATAAAGGCTATGGTGATTGGAAGCGCAAAATTAATGACTATCTAGCCCTTAATACCCCATTAAAAGGTATTCAAATCAATTATGGTGCGATTGATCAATTTACCTGGATTCCAAATGGTTGTAAGTTCTTTTCATCTGTTTTATCTACTAATAATGTAGAACATGAACTAAATGAACTTGATGGTGGACATGGTGTACCAGTGGACGCTATTGAAAACTATTATGTGCCATTTCTTGAGGAACATTTAAAATACGAATAACCCTTGTTATTCCATTTAGTCAAAATGCTGTATCTTTGTATAGTAGTAACAAAACGGAGCTATTGCACTAAGAAGTATAAAAATTTCTTTTAGTGCAATAGCTCCGTTTTTTTTCTTTATCGTATTTAGAATACCCTAGCTATCTACATAAAATAAAAAACACCCTTCCGGGTGCTGTCTTCTCATACTCTCAAGAACAAATACTACAACTTTTGTTTAACCGTTGTGCCATAGGCATTAAGAATATCTAAGCTTATTCTTCGCTAAGATCTTCTATATTTTTTAGGTCAAACCCTCGAACCATTAGTACTTAGTACCTGAATGTATTACTACACTTACAGCCTAAGCCTATCTACCTCATAGTCTCTAAGGGGTCTTACTCCTTTCGG
>JAEZJJ010000065.1 GCA_023436395.1 Bacillota bacterium
TTTTATAGTAATCTATGTAATCAACACCTGTAAATGTATGTTTGTTATAACCAAATAAGTCACGGAATTCTTTTTCTGTTAATACATCTGTCCAAGGATTGATTCCTTTTTCATCTAAAAGATCTAGATCTACAAGGTGATTGCCTACTTCATCAGAAGGATAGCTGAGCATAAGAACAACCTTTTTAGCACCTTTTGCAATACCACGAAGACAAATGGCAAATCGATTACGACTAAGAATAGGGAAGATGACACCAATTGTATGATTACCAAATTTATTAGTAACATCCTTTGCAATGGCATCAACAGAAGCATAGTTTCCTTGAGCACGAGCCACAACTGCTTCTGTAACGGTTACGATATCTTGATCTTCAATACTAAAACCTTCAGCTTCAGAAGCTGCCAACACACTATTTACGACGATATCTGCAATATTGTCACCTTCACGAATAATGGGTGCACGAAGCCCTCTAACAACAGTTCCTACCATTCTTTCCATTTCAAAATCTCTCCTTAAGTCTGTATTTTTAAAAAACTCTTCTCTTGTACTATACACTATAAATGTGATATAAGTAAAATAAATAGTAATAATAGAAGATATAAGGAGAAGTTATATGTCAGTGCCATTAGGTCTATATAAGATATTTATAGAAGTAGCCAAGTGTCAAAGTTTCTCTAAGGCCTCCAAGAATTTGTTTATTACGCAACCAGCAGTAAGTCAAGCTATCATGCAATTAGAGGAGCAGCTAAGTGCTAGAGTTTTTACTAGAACGGCTAAGGGGGTAATGTTAACGAGAGAGGGAGAGTTGCTTTATGAATATGCACATTCGGCCATAAAGTTAATAGAAGCAGGGGAGAAGAAACTATTAGAAACTCAAAATCTTTTAACAGGTGAATTGCAGATTGGCGTAGGAGATACCATATCTAGATATTATCTTTTACCTTACTTAGAAAGTTTTCATAAGAAATACCCTTCTATAAAACTTAAAATCATTAATCGTACAACAACTAAGCTATGTGATAAAATCAAGGCAGGAACCATTGACCTAGCCATATGTAACTTGCCGATTGAAGATAGTCAAATTGAAGTGATAAATTGCATGGAAGTACATGATATTTTTGTGGGTGGTAAGAGCTATATGCAGCGTTCTAAAGTGCCACTTAGCTTTGAAGAATTAGGTGACTTGCCACTCATTGTATTAGATGAGAACTCCATTTCCAGAAGGTATGTAGAGCAGTTTATGCTTAGGAAAGGCGTAAAAATGAGACCGGATATTGAATTAGGTGCTCACGATTTACTTCTGGAATTCGCCAAGATTGAACTGGGTATTTCATGTGTGATTAAGGAGTTCTCAGAAGAATACCTAGAGAAGAAAGAATTATATCATTTAAAATTACAAGAGGAAATTCCACCTAGGTATATAGGTGCTTGCTATTTGAAGAGTGTACCGCTATCTTCGGCAGCAATGACATTTATAGCAGGTCTACAACTTCCTTTGTGCGCTAGTCAAAGCAATATTGAAAGAGAATAGTTTATGTGTGTGGAATTATAAAATGTACTTTGAATATGAATGATTAAGTGTTAAAATAATATAATAACATAAGTTAAATAATAAATACAAAAACACAATGAAAAGTATTAGGAGGGATTACGTGGATAATTTTATTTTTAATGCGTATACGAAAATCTATTTTGGTAAACAAATGATTAAAAATTTACCTGAAGCCATTAAGCCTTATGGTAAAAATGTATTATTAGTATACGGTGGGGGAAGTATTAAAAGAAATGGGATTTATGAGGAAGTGAATCGCTTGCTTTCTGACTGTAATATCATTGAATTATCAGGAGTTGATCCTAATCCAAGAATCGAAAGTGTTAGAGAAGGCGTGAAACTTTGTAAGGAGCACAACATAGATGTGATTCTAGCAGCAGGGGGTGGAAGTGTTCTTGACTGTGCTAAGGTCATTGGTGCAGGAGCTTATTATGACGGAGATGCATGGGATTTAGTAGCAGATCCAAGTCTGATTACGAAGGTCCTTCCTATTGTAACTATTCTAACATTAGCTGCAACAGGTTCTGAAATGAATGGTAATGCAGTTATTTCTAATATGTCTATTAATGAAAAGTTAGGGACTGCTTCTATGGATATGATTCCACAAGCCTCTATTTTAGACCCAGAGTATCTTTATACATTACCAGCTATTCAAACAGCAGCAGGAACAGCAGATATTATGTCTCATATATTTGAGAACTACTTCAAGAAAGAAGAAGACACCTTTATTCAAAATAAATTAGCAGAAGGTTTACTAGAAACTTGTATTAAATATTGTCCAATTGCATTAAAAGATCCAAATAACTATGAAGCTAGAGCCAACTTAATGTGGGCCAGCACACTTGCCTTAAATGGTTTAGTAGGTGCAGGGAAACCAGGAAGTTGGACATGTCACCCTATTGAACATGAATTAAGTGCTTTCTATGATATTACTCATGGGGTAGGTCTTGCTATTGTTACACCAAGATGGATGAGACATATATTAAGTGAAGCAACAGTCGATAAATTTGTAAGTTATGCAAAAAATGTATGGCACATACCTGAAATGGAAGATAAGTTTGCTTATGCAAATGCAGGAATTGATGCTACAGAAAACTTCTTTAGAAGTTGCGGCATTCCAATGCAGTTAAGTGAATTAGGAATCAATGAGGAACATTTTGAAATAATGGCAGAAAAATCTGTTAGAATAGGTGAGTTCCAATACGCTTATGTACCATTAAACAAGGACGATGTTATAAGTATTCTTAAAGCATGTCTATAAAAAAGCATGAGATTTAATATAAAGATTACATTAAGATAGGATTTTTTTGAAAAGTCCTATCTTTTTTTATAAAGGGTAAGAGGCTGGTGTAAATGAGAAATAGAAGGGTGATAAGATTGTATGGAAGAGGAAATTAAACAGTTAATAAGCATAATAAAAGAAAGCAATCATATTGTTTTTTTCGGAGGAGCAGGATGTAGTTGTGAAAGCGGCATTCCAGATTTTCGTAGTTCTAATGGATTATATAGTAAGAAATTAAATCGTCATTTTACGCCAGAGCAGGCAGTTTCCCATACCTTCTTTATGAAATATCCAGAAGAGTTTTATGACTTCTACAAGAAATATTTAGTTTATCCAAAGGCAAAGCCTAATGGTTGTCATATAGCCCTTGCAAAACTTGAAGAGATGGGCAAGCTAAGAGCAGTAGTGACACAAAATATTGATGGGCTTCATCAAGCAGCAGGGAGTAAGAAGGTCTATGAACTTCATGGCTCAGTACTTAGAAACTATTGCATGGCGTGCCATGCCTTTTATGATGCAAATGATGTGATGAAGGCAGAGGGTGTACCTAGATGCGAGAAATGTGGTGGAACGGTTAAACCAGATGTTGTGCTGTACGAAGAAGGATTAGATGATCAAGTAATTTCAGGGGCTATTCATGCTATCATGGAGGCAGATACTTTGATTATTGGGGGAACTTCTCTAGTAGTATATCCTGCTGCAGGACTGATTAATTACTTTAGAGGGAAGAATCTAGTACTAATCAATAAGAGTACGACTTCAGCAGATAGTAGGGCAAATTTAATCATTAATGATGATATTGGTAAGGTAATGAGTGAAGTAGTAGCAAATATGTAAAATAAGAGAAAAAGGTTGTTACCCGCTCATTATGAAAGGGTGTAACAACCTTTTTACTGTATGTCTATTAAAATTAAATAAGTGCTAAAAGTACAAAGTTTGCAATGAAAAGTAGTGTAGCTACTGCAAGGATAGGATGGATTTCTTTTGCTTTTTTTCTACAAATTTTAACGATGCAGTAGAAGATAAAGCCAGCACCAATACCATAAGAAATGCTATAGCTAAATGCCATGAAAATACCAGCAAAGAAAGCAGGTACTGCTTCATCAAAGTCAGTCCATTTGATTTCAGCAAAAGATGAAATCATCATCATACCAACGATTACTAAAGCTGGTGCAGTTGCAGCAGAAGGAATAGCACTTACAAAGCTAGAGAGAAAGGCACTAGCAGCAAAACAAAGGGCAACAACAACACTTGTAAGACCTGTACGTCCACCTGCACCAATACCAGCAGCACTTTCTACATAAGTAGTAGTGTTAGAAGTTCCAACAAGTGAACCAATAGAAGTTGCAATCGCATCTGCAAAGAGCGCTTTATCCATTTTAGATTTGAAGCCACTATTAGTTTCCATTGCTTTTTCATCTGTTTCACTAAAGATACCTGTGCGACGACCAGTACCGATAAAGGTACCAATTGTATCAAAAGTATCAGTTAAGCTAAATGAGAAAATAGTAATAAGAACTAATGGTAATTTAGAGAGATCTGTAAATAAAGAACCTAAACCTTCTGATGTAAAGATTGCTAAGAAAGTAGTAGGTAAAGCTTTACAAGCATCTATAAAGCTAACCGTATCAGCTGTTGTTGTAACCTTCATAGGAATACCAATAAGTGTAGCTACAATAATTCCAATAAGGATACTACCTTTTACATGAAGTAATTGTAAAACGATGATGAGTACAAGACCAATAACAAATAAGATCAATGTAGGTTGATTAAAAGTAGTTAAAGCAGGAACACCTGCTCCAAAATTAATAGCACCAACATTTATGAGTCCCAGGTAAGCAATAAATACACCAATACCCCCACCAATAGCATTTTGTAAGCTATGAGGAATAGATTTGATAATATATTTACGAATTTTGGTTACAGTGATGACAATATTAAGTATCCCACAAATAAATACCATAGATAGAGCCTGTTGCCAAGTGAATCCTAAATGAAAGCATACAGTATATACAAAGAAAGCATTAAGTCCCATACCAGGGGCTTGAGCGTAAGGAACGTTAGCAACTAAGCCCATAACTAATGTTCCAATGACAGCAGCAATAATGGTTGCAAGGAAAACTGCACCCCACTCCATACCTGCTTCACTTAATAGATCTGGATTAACGGCAATAATGTAAGCCATTGCAAAGAAAGTGGTAAAACCTGCGATTACTTCTGTACTAATTGTGGTGCCATTTTCTTTAAGTTTAAAAAACTTTTCCATACTTATTTTCCTTTCTTATTATGTAGATTAATATTTGTACCTTCATAATAAATTCATAAATGAACAAATATAATAGAATTGTACTAACTATTAAAAGATTTATCAATATATAAAATGAAATTTCTATTTGAATGTGTCATTATTCATAATAGATTTATCCTTAATATAAGAAATTCTTATAAAAGTAAACAAATAAGTTGCTAGAAGTGATAAGAAAAATGTTTGAATATTTTATAAAATAATAATATATTAAGTAATTTAGATTAACATAAATGAAAGCAGATTTGAGTAAATGAAGAAGCTTTACAGAGATTTAGTAAGCGCATAGAAGATTTAGAGTATAGTAATAGGTACGAAATAATCTTTAGAGAATAAAAATATTTATCGAATATTCTTTGGAAATAGTTGAATTTTGTTCGGGATTAGGATATACTCATAGTAGGTTCTGTATGACTGGCGGATAAGTGGGAGCACCCACAGGGAGTACAGAAGATTTAGAAGCCGACCGCCTGGGCACCCATTGATTTGGATGCTCAGGTAGTCGGCTTTTTGGTTTGCAGAAATTTTTATCATAATTCCTGAGGTAACTTAAAATTTAAATAATTAAAGGAGAAGAAAGATGATTGCATTAGAAAACGAATTAAAACAAAATCCATATCCAGGTAGAGGAATTATTATCGGTCGTTCTAAAAATGGTAAATATGCTGTCACTGCATACTTCATCATGGGTAGAAGTGAGAATAGTAGAAACCGTATATTCGTAGAAGATGGAGCAGGTATTCGTACACAAGCTTTTGATCCTTCTAAATTAACAGACCCAAGCTTAATCATTTATGCACCAGTACGTGTATTGGGAAACAAAACAATTGTAACAAATGGTGACCAAACTGACACTATTTATGAATTAATGGATAAACAATACAGCTTTGAACAAGCCCTAAGAACAAGAGAATTTGAGCCAGATGGTCCTAACTATACCCCTAGAATCTCAGGAATTATGCATATTGAATCAGGTGCTTATCATTATGCAATGAGCATTTTAAAGAGCAATAATGGAGACCCTACAAGTTGTAACCGTTATACGTTTGCCTATGAAAATGCAAAAGCAGGAGAAGGACGTTTTATTCATACATATAAATGCAACGAAGATCCACTTCCAAGTTTTGAAGGTGAACCTAAATTAGTTGAGATCCCAGATGACATGGAAGCCTTTACAGAAATGTTATGGGAAAGTTTAAATGAAGAAAACAAAGTTTCTTTATTTGTAAGATACATTGATATTGAGACAGGAAAATATGAAACACGCATTCTCAATAAAAATAAATAATGAATGAAGAATTAATAAGGTATATCATTCAATAAAAATAATGAGCGGAGGAATGAAAAATGAAAGAATTAGAATTAAAATATGGCTGTAATCCAAATCAAAAACCATCAAGAATATATAGTGAACAAGGTGAATTACCTATTGAAGTACTAAATGGAAAACCAGGATACATTAACTTTTTGGATGCCTTTAATGGTTGGCAATTAGTAAAAGAATTAAAAGAAGCAACAGGACTTCCAGCAGCAACTTCTTTTAAACACGTTTCACCTGCAGGTGCTGCTGTAGGACTTCCACTTACAGAAGTAGAAAAGAAAATTTACTGGGTAGAAGACCTTGGAGAATTGACACCACTTGCAAATGCCTATGCTAGAGCAAGGGGGGCAGATAGAATGTCTTCTTTTGGAGATTTCATTGCACTTTCAGATGTTTGTGATGTGGCTACTGCAAAAATGATTGCAAGAGAAGTATCTGATGGGGTTATTGCACCTGGTTATGAAGAAGAAGCACTTGAGATCCTAAAAAGCAAGAAAAAAGGTGGTTACAATGTGGTTCAAATCGATTCTAACTATGTACCAAACCCTATTGAACGTAAAGAAGTATTTGGTATCACTTTTGAACAAGGTCGTAATGAGCTTAAAATTGATAAAGCGTTCATTAGCAACATTGTAACAGAGAACAAAGAAATTCCTGAAAGTGCACAGATTGACTTAATTATTTCACTGATTACTTTAAAATATACACAGTCTAATTCAGTATGTTTTGCTAAAGGTGGTCAAGCAATTGGTATTGGTGCAGGGCAACAATCTAGAATTCACTGTACACGCCTTGCAGGTAGCAAAGCGGATAATTGGTTCCTTCGTCAAGCACCACAAGTACTTAACTTAGAATTCGTAGATGATATTCGCCGTGCAGACCGTGATAATGCCATTGACCTTTACATAGGAGAAGATTATATGGATGTACTTGCAGAAGGGGAATGGCAAAGAATTTTCAAGGTAAAACCTGCTGTATTTACAAGAGAGGAAAAGAGGGCATGGCTAGATCAAATGGAAGGTGTAGCGCTTGGTTCAGATGCTTTCTTCCCATTTGGAGATAATATTGAAAGAGCTGTCAAAAGTGGGGTGAAATACATTGCAGAGCCAGGTGGTTCTATTCGTGATGAACAAGTAATTGAAACTTGTAATAAACATGGCGTAGCTATGTGCTTTACAGGCATTCGTTTATTCCATCACTAAAAATCAAGAGATAAGAATATAGAGTACCTAGGGGCTTTAGGCATTGAAATTTTAATATCAATTTCAATGCCTGAAGCTTCTTTTGATTATTTTATTTATCCTAATTATGTAGTAGTTGTTGGGAAGTGAAAGTGCTAGATGGTTTGTTAGGTATTTCATATGATCTAGGCTACATCTGCTTATAGCTAAGGTGAATTAGTTTTTAATACTAGATGGTAAACTTTTCATGAGGGCAAAGAAATGTTTAGGTTCACCAGTACTAAAGTAGTCATACCAATATTCTAGTGTACCTGACTCAAAAACACCTAAACGCTCAATAATTTGTTTTGCCCACAATAACCCCCCGGTAGAACTTGCAGTAATAAGGTTATGATCTGCTACAGATGGACTATCTACATAAAAGCTTTGTCCTTTATAGCCAGGAGAAACCATTTCAAGAAATCCTGGTCCATTACTAGTATGCAGGCGATTATCCAATAACCCAAAGTTGGCAAGTGCAGCAGTTGCCCCGCAGATTGCACACACCGTTGCACCTAAAGAGAGAAATTCCCTTGCTTTTTCGAGGATAGGCACATGCTTTGGGTCATTCCATGTATCTGCACCTGGTAAAATCAGTATACTTGTTTCACTCATAACAATATCATCAATTAAGCAATTAGGCATTACTCTCATTCCACCCATTGTATGGATTGGTTCTTTAGAATAACTAACCGTTTGGAGCAATACAGGCTCCTGACCCTTCTTGAAAAATCGACCAGAATTTAGCTCTGAAGTAACATACCCCAGTTCCCAGTCTGCTAAAGTATCAAGAACATAAACATAGATTGTGAACATAAATTTCCTCCTTTTTCATTGTATTTCTGATTCACTTTTTATTATATCTACAATTATTGACAACAGTATGGCAACAATCTATAATGGTAACAAAAATTTTGGAAGGTGGCTATCAGATGAAAGTTGACAGGCTTATTAGCATTATTATGCTACTTCTTGAAAAAGAGCGTATAGGTGCACAGGAGTTAGCAGATCTGTTTGAAGTTTCACCACGTACAATTTACCGAGATATAGATGCAATTAACATGGCAGGTATTCCAGTTCGTGGGACATCGGGAGTGGGTGGTGGCTTTGAAATTATGCAGGAATACAAGATTGATAAAAAGGTTTTTTCAACTGCTGACCTTTCTGCTATCTTGATGGGGCTTTCCAATCTTTCCAACATGATACGAAGTGATGAACTGGTAAATGCCCTTGCAAAAGTTAAGAGCTTTATCCCTCAGGGCAAAGCAAAAGACATTGAATTAAAAGTAAGTCAAATACATATAGATTTAAGTCCGTGGATAGGCAATAGGAATATAAAATCCTATTTAGAAATGATCAAAACAGCATTACAGGAATGCAAGCTACTTTCGTTTGAATATACAGACCGCTATGGAAATAAAACTTCACGAACAGCCGAGCCGTATCAGCTTGTACTCAAAAGCAGTCATTGGTATTGGCAAGGGTATTGCCTTAAAAGAAATGATTTTCGCCTATTCAGACTATCTCGTATGTCAAATTTACAAATACAAGAGGAATGTTTTACGCCCCGAGAGTATCAAAGACCACAGTTAGATATTGGTGATATTTTGGCAACTATGCAAACGAGGATTAAAATTCGTATTCATCAATCGATCATGGACAGGGTACTTGATTTTTGTGAGTTTGAACACTTTTTATCTGATGGGGAGGAGCATTACATTGTAAGCTTTCCTTTCATAGAGAATGAATACTACTACAATATTCTTTTGGGTTTTGGGGATAAATGCGAGTGTTTAGAACCGTTACATATTCGCACAGAAATGAAGCGTCGAATCCATGATATAGCTACCATATACGAAAATTAGCAAGGCAACTATTCACTTTTATTAAAGAAGAAATACATATTTGTTACGAAGTAGAGATAATTAAATGAAAATTCTTTGACGCAAAAAAATCCCCATGACTATAAGTCTAGGGATTTTTTTGTTTAAATTTTATTCTCTTAAACCTAATGCACTATCTACAGGAAGTGAGAAAAGTATACCTTTCCCATCTGTATTGATACCAGTTGCTTCACTAATAGCGGACATAATTTTGTTTCTTTCATCACGTTTAACAACTATTAAAATAATTTCTTTTTCTGGTTGAATAGAAATACCCAAGAATTGTTGGGCTTCTTTGCCACCTAATCCTAAAGCATGGATTAAGGTACCACCTTTTGCACCAGCTAAAGTAGCCGCGTTTTTAACCTCATGACCAGTACCTTTATTAACAATGGCAATAATGAGTTCATGAGCATGTGTAGTCTTTGACATAGATTCCTCCTCCTTATCATATGGAATATTTTTATTCTCATTGCACTGAATAAGACTAGAAAGAAAAGTCGTCATGCTTGAGAGTGGTAGTGAAAAAGTAATACCTGTTCCTGGTTTGTCAAGATTCATTTGAGAAGCTAGTGTAGTAAAGAGCTGCCTGGTTCGTTCCTCCGTTAAAATATTAAGAACAACAATCTTTTTATTTTCCCCAAAGCCAAGATAGTCTAGTATATTAGCATCGGCAATGCCATAACCATGAGATATAAAAGTTAGAGGAATATCAGCTTCTTTATAAATATGAGTCAATTGTTCATGAAGACCGTAATCTACAATCGTAAAGACAGCTTTCATTATATTATTCATTAAAGACCTCCTCATCCAATGCGTATTCGATAATTTCATCTGATAAAATAATCTTTGATGGATTGATTAATAGAGATTGACTTCTAGATGCTTTAATCTTTCCTATAAGACCCAATAGCTGAATGGTAACAAGTGGGGTCATTGCAACATAGGCAACAAGACCAAATGCATCTGTAAGGGGGTTACCGTTTTGTGCAGCACAAGCCCCCATTGCTAGTGGTAGTAAAAAAGTTGCAGTCATAGGCCCAGATGCAACACCACCTGCATCAAATGCAATGGATGTAAAGATTGGTGGCACAAAAAATGTCATGATTAATGAAAAAGCATATCCTGGAAGAAGGAAATACCAGATAGATAATCCAGTTAATACACGACACATGGAAAGCGCAACAGATAGGGCAATGCCAATAGCAAGACTACGTCCTAATGCTTTTCCTGTAATATGTCCTTCTGTAATATCTTCTACTTGTTGTTTAAGTACATGAACGGCAGGTTCTGCTGCAACAATAAAATAACCAATTAGCGCACCTAATGGAATAAGTAGCCACTGTAGTGTGCTACCAGAAATCTGATAGCCTATGTAGTACCCCATAGACATAAAGCCTATATTGACACCAGTAAGGAATAATACAAGGCCTATAAAGGTATAAATCATGCCTACAACCACTCTAATAAAAGTTGCTCTATTAAGTTTTAATTGAAAAATATTAAAAATGATAAAAAAGGCAAGTATAGGTAAAAGGGCAATAGCTACTTCCTCACTATATAACATAAGGCCATGACCATAGTCATAAAAAATCTCACTTAAAGAGGTAAAGTATCTTAACTCCGTACTACTAGATGCTAGACCTTTGTTCCTCGTCAGCATTCCTAGAATTAAAACCGTAAGAATTGGACCAATGGAACAAAGTGCCACTAAACCAAAACTATCTTCTTGAGATGTTTTATCGCTACGGACAGAAGCCAGGCCAACACCAAGTGCCATAATAAACGGAACGGTGATTGGGCCAGTGGTTACGCCTCCAGAGTCAAAAGCAATTGCAATAAAATCATTAGGAATAAAAGGTGAAAGTGCCAATAAGACCATTAAACTATACATTACTATGAGAATGTAGGAGAGTTTTACTTGCAAGTAAACACGAAAAAAGGATATGACAAGAAAAACACCTACGCCAACAGCAACAGAAATGATTAATACAGTACTATCCACTATAGGAATGGTATCTGCTAGCACTCTTAAATCTGGTTCAGCAATGGTAATCATCACTCCTAGAATAAAGCATATCAGTGCAATAAGGCCTATTTTTCTAGATTTCGTTAGATGGGACCCTATTTGTTCCCCTATAGTCATCATAGATATATCTGCTCCTAATGTGAAAAAGACCATACCAATCATCAGTAGAACAGTACCTATTAAGAAAACAGTAAGTCCATAAGGGGGGAGATCTACAATAGACAAACATAAAATAATGACAATACATGCAATGGGTAAGATGGCAGCTAATGCCTCTTTGAATTTAATCGCTATTTCTTTTTTCAAATACGTCACCTCTCTTTAATTATACATATTATGAATTAGTATACATAAATCATAACATTTTCTGGGGGATTAATTGGCAATTTAAATTAATCTTAACAAAATCTTAATATAGTGTTGAGGATATAATTGTAGGAGTTGGACATTCTGATGATATTTGTAAATCATGAACTGTCATAAAAGATAGTAACAGATAGGATAATAATATAATGAATAAAATATATATACTAATATAAAAATAGACTAAAGTAAATAGATGAAAAACAGATGAAGAAACTAGTAATTGGTATAGTAGCTCATGTTGATTCCGATAAAACAACATTATTAGAAAGTATGCTGTTCTGTGCCTTAATGTATTTTGGTGAATTATATTTTGCTTTTGCATTTTATGCATTAAAGGATAATAGAAAGCCCTTTAATAGGAGATACTTAAAAGGTTGAATAATAAAAAAATAACTACTATAATACAAATTAAAATACAACCTAAACAATAGAGAGAAGAGATAGATAAGAAAGTAGGTAGAAAGGATGAAAATAGATCCTTGTTTATATACAAGTAGTCCATCACAAGAAGGGCGTTTAGAAAAGGAAATGTTAGTTTATTACACGTTGGAAAGTTTAAAAATTCCTTTTGAAAGATTAGATCATGAAGCTGTAGCTAGTATAGAAGATTGTGAACAAATCGATAAAATGTTAGGGCTCACTATATATAAAAACTTATTTTTATGTAATAGTAAAAAGGACCAGTACTACTTGCTAATAATGCCAGGAAATAAAACATTTCAAAGCAGTGTGGTTGCAGGGCAAATAGGTTCTACAAGATTATCTTTTGGAGGAGCGGATGTGTTGGAAGATTATTTAAATCTCACACCAGGATCTGTAAGTATTACAGGGCTTTTATATGACAAGAAAAAGAACGTACAACTCCTCATTGATAAAGAAATTTTAGAGACGGAGTATTTTGCATTTCATCCTAGTATTAATACTAGCAGTATTAAAATTAAAACCTCAGATCTTATAGAAAAGTTTATTCCCTATTTAGAATATGATATTACTTATGTGACGCTATAAAATGTTAAATATTGTTTTATAAGGAGGCAAGAATGCCCATTAATAAGAAGATGTTGACTAGGCTTAGAAAGATATTTTACCCTGAAAAAAATTTAAGAGATACTTATCAAATAGAGCGAAGATTAGTTAATGTGACGCATCCTTATATTTTAAAGCCTTTTTATAAAACATGGGATCATACCATTCAATCAGGAGACCATCAAATTCCAGTGCGCGTATTTTTTCCATTTAAAGAAGGCATTTACCCTATGCTTATATTCTTTCATGGTGGAGGGTTTGTAACAGGGAATATAGATAGTTATAGTAAGATGTGTACGAGACTTGCCAATCGCATGGGACATATTGTGTTATCTGTAGACTATAGCCTTGCACCAGAGCATCCTTATCCTCAAGGATTAGAAGATTGTTATGCTGTGGTTAAAGAAATTGTTTCTAATACTTTATTATTTAATTATCCAGTGGATAAGATTACACTTATGGGGGATAGTGCAGGAGCAAATTTAGCTGCTGCTGTTTCTTTATTAGCTAGAGATAGGGGAGAGTTTAAAGTTGATCAGCAAATATTATTGTATCCAGCCGTTTATAATGACTATACGGACAACTCGCCCTTTCTATCTGTGATAGAAAACGGAAAAGATTACCTATTAACACAGACCAGGATGACCAACTATTTAAAACTCTATGTGAAATCACCAGAAGATTTAAAGAGTCCATATGTAGCGCCCTTATTAGCAGAGGATTTATCCCATCAGCCAAGGACACTCATTATAACAGCTGAGTATGATTTATTAAGGGATGAAGGTAAGGCTTATGGAGAGAGGTTAAAAGAAGCAGGTTGTGAAGTTGATTATTATGAAATATCCAATGCCATTCATGGTTTTTTTCTTTTACCACCTTTGTTTGAAGAGGTCAAAATATGTTATACTATTATTAATCAATTTTTAAATAGGGGGACAGATGATGAGCCAAACAAGAACACCTGGTTGGAGAAGACTTGACAATGCTGCTAAAATCTTCCCACCCACCAGTAATAAACAAGATACAAAAGTATTCAGGTTTGCATGTAGATTAAAGGAAGATATTGAACCAGAACTTTTACAAGAAGCACTAGAAAAGACTATGAAATCCTTTCCTTTATATGCCTCTATTATTAAGAAAGGGCTATTTTGGTATTACTTTGAAAATAGCCGTTTAAAACCACGGGTAGAAGAAGAAAGGAAGTCACCTTGTAGTGTCTTATACCATGAAGATAGAAAAAACTTACTGTTTCAAGTAAGTTATTACAAAAAAAGAATCAATCTAGAAATTTATCATGCTTTATCGGATGGCGTAGGTGCTTTGCAATTTTTAAAAAGCTTAGTCTGCCATTACTTAGTGTTGAGGCATCCAGAGGTATTTCATAACCAAATGCCAGAAATAGATTATGATGCATCCAATGCGGAAAAAGAAGCAGATGGTTTCAAAGCCCATTATTCTAAAGGAAAAAGTGGCAAAAATCCTTCATTAGGAAGAGCCTACAAAATAAAAGGGGAGAAGCTAGATAATGAGGTATTAAAGGTTATTAATGGTGTTGTGTCAGTAAAAGCTGTTCTAGAAACAGCACGTCAATACCAAACTACCTTAACAGTATACCTCGCTGCTTTACTGATTGCCTCAATTGGTAAAGAAATGGCCATTAAAGATAGGAAGCGTCCAGTAGTTATTTCAGTACCTGTTAATTTGCGACCTTATTTTAAATCTGCTTCTGCAAGGAATTTCTTCAGTGTAGTAAATGTACCCTATTATTTTGGGGAAAAGGAACCGGATTTAGAAGAAATTATTATGTATTTAAAGGATTTTTTTGAAAAGGAAATTACGACAGAAAAATTTCAGTTGCGTTTAAATAGGTTGGTAGCTTTAGAGCATAATTATGTTACAAGAGCTATTCCTTTAGTACTTAAAAAGCCAACCTTACGGATTGCTCATCATTTAACGACAAATGAAGTCACCTCTAGTTTTTCAAATATAGGGAAAATAACGATGCCTAAGGTGGTAGAAGAATATATTGATGCATTCGATGTGTATGTGAGTACGACAAAGGTACAAATTTGTTTATGTTCCTATGGGGACAAGTTATCAATTAGTTTTACCTCGCCCTTTGTGAATAGTCAAGTAGAGAAGCATTTCTTTAGGGCGTTAAGCAGAAAGGGGATGACAGTAGAGTTATCAACTAATATGGGAGATCATATGAATGACATCAGTGGATAAAGGAGGGAGAAGATGAAGTGGTGTGGAAAATGTAAGGTAAAGATTCGAGGTACGCAAAGTTATTGTCCATTGTGCCAGAATGAGTTAAGTAACTTAGAAGAACAGAGCGAGAGTTTTTTTCCTACATCTTATAGAGGCAATAAAGAGAAGCACCTAGCAATGAAGATTATTACCTTTATGATGATTTTAGCAGGAATGCTTTCTGTCTTTATAAATATTCTATACCCTACTAAAATTTGGTGGGGGCTGATTGTAGTGATTATACTTCTTGGTGCGCGCATAAGTTTAGGATTTGCTATTGCCAAACACAGAAGCATATTAAAATACTTGCTCTATCAAAGTTTACTCTTAATTAGTATAGCAATCTTTGTAGATCTCTTTACTGGGAAATATGGGTGGTCAATTACTTATGTGTTACCGATTATCTTTACTTTAGCAATGATTACGATGTATTTACTATCAAAGATCTTGCATCTTCAACCTAATGAATATATGATTTACTTGCTTTTAGATGCAGCATTTGGTATTATTCCTATTATTTTTATAGTAAGGAATAGTGTAACAACACCCATTCCTTCTTTTGTGTGTATAATGGCAAGTATTATTTCAGTCATAGCATTGATTATTTTTGAAGGAAATAATATGTATAGTGAATTAAAGAGAAGATTGCATATTTAATAATGGTTTGGTCTAACCTAGTAGTAAAAATAATTTGGAAGTGATAAGAAATGAAAAAGTATATTTTAATGCTAGCTTTAGCCATAACCACTTTTACGTGCTTGGGAAGTATAGGAACAAGATCAGCTGTAGTAGAAGCAAATGCCAGTGATACAAAGAACTGGGGACTTGGATTTGGACAAGATGGTGCTCAGCCTAAAGGTACAGCAACAGTTGATGAAATGAAGAGATATGATAGTTATTATATGGGTAAGAAGGATGAAAAGGTTATTTATTTAACCTTTGACTGTGGCTATGAAAATGGGAATACACCAGCCATTTTGGATGCCCTCAAAAAGCATAATGCATCAGCCACCTTTTTTATTGTAGGTCATTTCTTAGAAACAGCACCTGATTTAGTGAAACGTATGATAGCAGATGGACATGCAGTAGGTAATCATACTTACCATCACCGTGATATGCCTGGCATTTCTGATGAAGCAACATTTAAAAAGGAATTAGAGGATGTGTCTAATAAGTTTAGGGAAATCACAGGTGGGGATATGATGATGTATTATCGTCCACCACAAGGAAAATATAATATTAATAATCTCAAAATGGCACAAAAGTTAAATTATAAGACTTTCTTCTGGAGTCTTGCTTATGCAGATTGGGATGTGAATAATCAACCTTCTAGAGAAATGGCTATTAGTAAACTCACCAAGAGAATTCATCCAGGAGCAGTTGTACTTCTTCATAGTACCTCCAAGACAAATGGACAAATCTTAGATGAACTGCTAACTAAATGGGAAGAAATGGGGTATACTTTTAAACCTTTATCCCATTTAATTGAGACAATGCAGCAATAGGTTACCGCTGTAACAAAAATAATAGAGCAGCTATGAAAATTGAAATCATAACTGCTTTTTATATGTGTAAATTTTAATTATCATTAAGCAGTGAGATATTTTTTTGAGTTAAAGTGTGACACTCTAATATTAAATTGAAATCATAGAAAGAGAAGAGATAGAAATGTATAAAATAGGTGTTATTTCAGATACACACGGTTTATTAAGAGAAGAGGTAATAAAGGAATTAGAAAATTGTCAGCTTATTATACATGGAGGTGATATTAATAAATTAGAAGTCATACAGCAATTAGAAGCTATTGCACCTTTAAAAGTAGTAAGAGGCAATAATGATAAAGGGGAGTGGGCAGAGCAGTTACCTGAAAGTTTATTGTTTACAGCAGCAGGAAAGCGTTTTTTTATGGTGCACAATAAAAAGGATGTTTTGAAAGATCGTACAGGAATAGATGTAATAGTCTATGGGCACTCTCATAAATATTATTATGCTGTTGAAGAAGGTGTTCATATTCTGAATCCAGGAAGTTGTGGTAAACGCCGCTTTGATTAAGCAATCACAATGGCTATTATGATAATAGAAGAAGGGAAAATAGAGATAAAGCAAGTTGAACTCTCTCACTCATAATAAGTAGAGTGGGTATTAGGGATAAAAACTAAAAAATAGGTTTATGATAAGAGGGAAAGGATGTGTTGCAATGGCTAATAAACCTGGCTCAAGTAATCCAATGCAAAAGGGTGAACGTAGACAAAAACTTCATGAAGAACAAAACAACCATGGAGAACCAAAGAAAAAAACAAGTTATAAAAGTACAAATGAGTAACAAGTTATAATGAAAAAAGGGGTTATAAAGTGTGATGAAATACTTGCATTTTATTACCCTCTTAATTTGATATAATAAATCTATTAAAAAAATATATTTAAAATTTTAGTGAACAATAGTAAAATAAATTTTGAATATTATTAATATTATAGCAACAAAGAGGGGATATGAAATGAGAGAATGCACAGAAATTAGAAAAAATATATTTCACATTAAAGATTATAATGTATATTTCACACTTATAAGAGGGGAAAAACTAGGGATAGTATTTGATACAGGATACGGCTTAACAGACCCAAAAGAAATTATTAATAAATACATACATACCCCATATATTGTAATTAATAGTCATGGACATCCTGATCATACTTATGGTAATGCATGGTTTGAAGAAGTGTATATGGATGATACAGATATAGAGGTGTGTGAATTTTATGCCACGGATGAAACTAAAAAATGGATTATACAAACGGAATTAGCTGATGCATTTAATTCAGAAATAGAAGCAAAAAATTATGAACAGTTAAAATTACCTAAACCAAAGCGATTAGAAAAAGGAAAGGTATTTGACTTGGGAGGTATTCATGTAAGTGTTATTCCTATGCCAGGACATACGGGAGGTTCAGTAGGACTACTCATAGAAGAGGAACGATTATTATTAGGGGGCGATGCTATTAATGAGGGGCTATACTTATTTTTACCTGAGTCTACAAATGTGAATGTATTTATGGAAATGATTGATGATATAGAAGAGTTGCCCTTTGATACGTATTACTATGGTCATTCAAAAAGAGAAATAAGTAAGGAAATGATAAAAGTACATAGAAATAATTGTAAACAAATAGATTTGAGTAAGTGCCAAAAGTCTGAAAAACATAATATTGAAGTTTATACGAGTAACTATAAAGAAAATGGGTTGGTTTCTCAAATTATAATAAGTAAAGCGCAAATCTAATTTAAAATACTAAGGCTAGGGAATTTATTGATTAAAAATAGATTTCCTAGCCTATTGATTTATGCTAAATAATGAAAAATAACCATTATCATCTTATTACCTAGTAAATGATAGAGGAACACTATATTTTTAGGTTAATAGAAATAATTCCTCTAACATTACTATAGTAGATTGATTATGGTTAAATAGTTAAAGTAGGTGGGACAAAAGTTCTAGCAGCTAATTCTGTATCTAGTAAGTATAATCCTTTACCATCTATAGCGAAGAGTTCGAATTTTTTTATCAAATCATCTGCATTTTTTTCTTCTTCAGCCTGTTCTTTGATAAACCAATCTAAAAATTGTGTAGTTCTAAAATCTTTTTTTTCTAAAGCAAGAGCATAAATGTTTTCAATAGATGCAGTAACAGATTGTTCATGTTGTAAGGTGTAGTTTAAAGGGTCAATGAAATTTTCAAATACGGTAGAATCTGCTTCTATTGATTTTAAAGAAATAGCTTCACCATTATCTTGTAGATATTGAATAAAAAAGTTGGCATGAGCTAATTCTTCTTGGACTTGAACATTAAACCAATTGGCAAATCCCGATAGATTTTTGTAAGTATAGTAGTTTGAGATATTTAAATAAAGGTAGCTAGAAAATAATTCTTTATTGATTTGTTCATTGATTAAAGTGGAAATTTCAGGTTTAAGCATATAATCACTCCTTTGGATATATATTTTATTTTATTATAGTATAAATATAAGGGATTTTAAATATATAAAGAAAATTAGTGGCATAAGTATATTTTTTAATGAAACAGTTGATAGAATCAATGGAAGTGTGTTATAGGGAGAAGAATATTATTTGATAAGGGTATAATTGACATAGGATATATAAAAGCTATAATGAGGCTATAAATGGAACATATGAGTTTTTTTACAAGATAGGAGAAAGAAAATGAGTAAGCATTCGGAGTTAGCAAAAGACCTTTTTATAGAGGGGTATAATTGTTCACAAGCTGTCCTAGCAGCTTTTGAAGATGAAATAGGTTTAGACTTAGAAACTTGTTTAAAAATCGCCTCATCCTTTGGTGGAGGTATGGGTAGATTAAGAGAAGTATGTGGAGCAGTTAGCGGGATGTTTATGGTAGCAGGATTAATATATGGGTACACTGACCCTAAAGATTATAGTGCAAAAACAGAACACTATAAGAGAATTCAGGAATTAGCAAAGCAATTTGAGGAACAAAATGGTTCTATTGTTTGTAGGGAGTTATTAGGACTTTCAGTAAAGGCAGATGCGCCTGTGCCAGAAAAGCGAACCGAGCAGTATTATAAAAAGCGTCCATGTGCAGAACTTGTGGAACTAGCTGCAGCAATTATGGATGACTATATTAAAGGACGGCCTTAGCTTAAAAGATAATTCAAAGAATTTTTTTGCTATTTAGCCGTAATAAAAACATGAATATTATAATGTACTACAGTAAACACTGTATAAATAAATGAAAAATGAAAATAATTAAAATACATATACTATTTATAAAGGGGAATACAAGATGATGACTTTAAAGAGAGTATTATATATATTAGTTATTTTTAGTGTTATAGTGCGTAGCAATGTAGTACCATGTAAGGGCAGTAATATTGAGTCAGAGATAATAGAAGTTACAGAAGTAGATGAGATTGTAGAGAACGGGTCATCTGAAACTATACTGGAAGGAAATTTAGAAGAAGTAGATGAACAATCTGATGAGAGAATGAAGTGTGAAGTTAAGGAATCTGTGTCCCCCTACTTAGAAGAAGGGGGAAGATTGGCAGAAGATACAGAAATCAAAGGGGATTTTTACTTAAAAAAAGGAAATCTCATATTAGATGGTAATGTGTTAACGATAAAAGGAAATTTTTATCATATTGGAGGCAAACTAGACCTATCAGATGGTAAGCTGATTATAGAGGGAGATTATAGTATCACAGAGGATGCGATCCTTTATATGGTAAGCGAGAAAGACTACATGTTAATTAAGGGTAATTATATTAATGAAACATCTGCAAGTCATAATGGTCGCCTAAGTAAAGGAATACTGGAGATTAGGGGGAATTATAGGACGATAGCAAGAAACGAAGAACGAGGAGAAAATTTTTATGCAACAGGTACACATAAGGTAATATTAAGCGGAGAACAGTGCCAAGTTATTAGCATAGAGGGATATAAAAACCGATTTAATATCCTGGAGCTTAGAAATACATCGCAAGAAGGAATAATCTTTGTAAAACCTTTAATAGCAAAAGAATTTAAGGATAATGACTGTAGCTATACATTACCAGATGGACAGGAAAAAGGTTGGATATTAGACTCCGATCAAATTTACGATGGAGATCTCTGTTTAGGGAGTGGCTTACTAGATTTAAATGGACACAAGCTTACAGTTGAAGGGAATTTCTGCCAATTGGGTGGGATTGTTCGAATTAATCAAGGGCAATTAACAATCAAAGGGGATCTATCTATAAATAATTATAGTTATTTTGAAATGATGGATGAAGAAGATAATGTAAGTGTACAAGGAAACTTTATGATATCAACTGAATTAAGTCATATAGATAAGTGGAAGGCAGGAACATTAAGGGTAAAGGGAGACTTCATTCAAAACAATGGAAGTTTCACAAATCTATATGCCTCAGATAAACACTTTATTATATTGGATGGAGATAGGATGCAGAATATCTATCTAACCTCTTCAAAGGCTAAAATAAATAATTTAATACTCACAAAACCAAAGGATACAGGGTATATATTTAATCGCTTGAATAGTTGGAATAACCTTGTAGAGCCACAAGATGATCAGAATCCTCCTATAATGCCAGAAGAACTTACTATTGTTTCACAATCAAATGATTTTGTTGAACTTACATGGGAAGAAGCAACTGATGATAGGGGTGTGATAGGTTACTCTATTTATAGAAATGAAAAGTTAATAGGTACTACTACAGAGACATGTTATAGAGATACAAACCTTACTCCAGGGGAATATACCTATTTTGTTAGTGCATATGATATAAATAGCAATCAATCTAATCGAAGTAATGAAGTCTTTTATGAGTATATAGATCCTAAAGTGATTAATCCACCTATACTTATTCCTAGAATAGAACAAATTGATGTAACCTATGAGGATGATGGCAGTATATCATTAAGATGGGAACAACCAGACGGTGGGGAAAGTAGGACGGGTTATTATAAGATTTACCGTAGTTTAGAAAGAGAAGAGGGGTTTGTAGTTATAGCCCAGGTACAGGTGGGAGTAATTCCAAAGTATATAGACCATGAGGTTGCAGAAGATAAAACTTATTACTATTATTTAACAATGATAAATGAGCAAGGCGAAGAAGGGGGTCCTTCAACAATCATATCAATCAGTACGCATGTGAGAGCAAATCAAGATGATGATGGAAGAGAGGATACAGATAATGAGGAGGAAAGTAAAGAAGAAGTGGATCATGGGGGGAATGGAAGTGAGAATATAGGTAATAATGAAGAAAACAAAGTAGAGGTAGATAATGAGAGTAATGAAAGTGTAGATAAAGATGATGAACAGGATATAGACACACAAAAGGACGATGAAGGTAGTGGACAAAGCAATATAAATACTGAGGGGAATAGGTATTTCTATATTCTTAATGAGTCTGATGAAGAGGAGGAGGCCCAGCTAAAGGAGCAATTCATTTTACAAGAGAAAAGGGTTATTCATGTAAGCTTTTCAGATTATTTTTGGCTACAACATATGTTTCATTTAACTCAGGAGAAAATTACTATTGTTAATAGTGGTATTTTTAAAGAAGTTTATCCATTACAAATACAAAACGAATAAGGCACAAGGCTACTAGAGAATAATTTTCTAGTAGCCCTTTATTTTGTAAAGTGCATAGCTCAGCTATGACAAATGTCACCCCTTCCTTCGTTTGAATGTCACTGTTTTAAGCTAAGTCGTTATGATAGATTGGGATTATCAATGATGAATTAGTGTAAGCAAGGAGAGGAGAACTTATGGGAACTTTTGTTGAAATAAGTAAATTAGTAAAAATGTATGGGGATTTTTGTGCGGTGGATCATTTAAGTTTAAAGGTTGAAGAAGGTGAAATCTTTGGGCTTTTAGGACCTAATGGGGCAGGCAAGTCTACAACCTTAAGTGCTATTACCACATTAAACAACTTTGAAAAAGGAAGTATTAAAGTAGGAGGATTTGATATTATTAAGGATAAAATGAAGGTAAAAGCCTTGGTAGGTATCGTACCTCAAGATATTGCAGTCTATAAACATCTTAATGCCTTAGAGAATGTAAAATTCTTTTCATCCTTTTATGGCTTAAAAGGGAAAAAATTAGAGGAGGCAGCACTGGAAGCTTTAGAATTTGTAGGATTAAGTGAAAAGCTGAAAATGAAACCTAAACAAATGTCAGGTGGAATGCAAAGGCGCTTAAATATTGCCTGTGGTATTGCCCATAGACCTAAACTTATAGTAATGGATGAGCCTACTGTAGGGGTAGATGCACAATCTAGAGAGCATATTCTTAATTCTATTCGTATTTTAAAGCAAAGAGGTGCTACAGTGATTTATACGTCACATTATATGCAAGAGGTAGAGGAAATTTGTGACCACATTGCTATTATAGATCATGGCAAATTGATTGCTAATGGCACTAAAGAAGAGTTAGTTTCATTGGTGACAGACTTAAAAGGTTGCAATATTACGACTAGAATTACGAGTCAAGTGAATACGGAGGAGTTAAAAAAGGAATTATCCTTGTTACCAGGGGTGGTAAAAGTAAAAGTAGAAGATGATGGTATTCATTTGGATTTATCTATTAAATGTGAGAACATTATGCCAATCTTAGAGGTAGTCAATCATTATCATTTACCTATTATGAATGTAGCCAGTGAAAAGCCTAATTTAGATATGACCTTTTTAAGTTTAACAGGTAGAGAAATGAGATAGGGGGAGCTGGAAAATGAAAAATATTATACTTAATGAGTTTAAAAATTTCTTACGCAATCCTTATCTTGTTGGTTTTTTAATTATTTTTCCCACGGTTCTAGTATATATTTTAGGGAGTTTTTTAGAGCAGGTAGAAACAGCAGATGAAACAATTACTTCTATTCATTTGGGGTATTATATATGTGATGAAAAAAAGGATGATAAGCAAGATATAGAGGCAATGCAGATTAAGGGGGTATTAGAAGAAACAGGAAAGAACTTAGAAGGAGAAAATATTTTATTTGAAGTTCTTTCTTCAAAGGAAGAGGCTGGTAGACTTTTTGAAAAAGGGGAATTAGATGCCTATCTCATTTATGAACAAGGAAAATTAAAACTTTATGAAGGCACAGAGGTTTATTTAAACCATACGATTAAATGTATCATGAATAGCATGATGGGGCAGATAAAAGCCTATGAAGTGGCAATGGAGCATGGAATAGGTATGGGTAACCAATTAGAGGAAACAATAAGCCCTCAGGAAGTTCAAAGTTATACAGTATCTAAAAAGTTAGCAAGTAAGATGTCAATGACCGATTATTATGCCATCGCTATGATGATTATGACATGCTTTTTTGGAAGTCTAGGTGCTTGTATGGCTTTTACAGAAGAAAGGCATAGTAAGACAATCAACCGTTTAATAACCCTTCCTTGTAATAGATTTAAAATATTTGCAGGTAAAGTAATTGGCTTAATGCCTCAGGCGATTTTACAAGCAAGTGTCATTATGCTAGTCAGTACTTTGATTTATGATGTTACTTATGCTTCAGACTTTAGTGGAAATTTATTATTATTTGTGGGATTTACCTTAACAGGAGTAGCAGTAAGTGCCATAGGTGTGTTACTTAGTCTAATCTTTAAGAAGTCTGTAGTTGTTCCCCTATTTATTGTAAGTTGGACTATGTTATTTTTTAGTGGTAATTTCTCCATGTCAATGATTATTAAGCCGTTATGTAATTACTTACCACCTTATCAAATCAATCAAGCCGTTTTAGATTTAACACTCTTTGGAAAAACGGAAGGTATTTGGTGGATGATCATGGTTGAAATACTTATTATTATGATGGTATTGGTATTAGGTGGTATCATTTTTAGTAAAAAACAAGAGGAAAGGGGATAAACTTATGAGGAATATAAGGACTTTTTTTATAGAGAGTATGAGGCGAAATCTTCTTTCGGTGGCGATTGCTGTGGGGTTAGGGGTATTATTATATATGATGCAAAACAGTTTTGGAGGAAACTCTAGTGATGCACTAAGAGTGATGAAAGTAGCTGTTATAGATGAAGAAGAAAGTGTCTTATCTAAAGGTTTAATACATTATTTACAAAATGAAATTAAGATTGAAATACAGACAGGAAAAAGTTATGAAGTCTATAGTAAAGCATTGCTAAACCGAGACTTGTCAGCTATAATTGAGATAAATAAAAACTTTCAGCAAAATATGTTAAAAAGTAATCAGATTTCACCTATCGCAATCACTACCATTAATGACTATGCTAATGAAGCATTTTTAAAAGCGTATGTGGATGGGTATATGAAGCAAGTAGAGGTTATTTTACCTCATGCTCAAGGAGAAAAGTCTACTTTAGAAAAATTGCTTAAAAATATACAACAAAAAGAAAGTACTTTTGAAGTAGTAGGTGCAAGCGAGCAGATGGTGAAGCAGTATGCCTCACAGGCGGGGTTTAAGATAGCACAGGGATTTTACCTGAATATAATTTGGTACATTGGATTATTTATTGGACTCATGATTGTGACAGATCGAATAGGTGGTGTTTTTAATAGGATACAAAGTACACCCATAAAGCCTATGGACTATATTTTAGGAACATCTCTTTATGGATTAGTAATAGGGGGAATAAGTACCGTTATTTACATCACCTATTTAATGATCAATCACGTAGAAGTAGGTTTACCAATTTGGTTGGTGGCTTATTTATTATTAATATTTGTAGTAATTGTGATGGGAACTTCTATTACACTGGCTTTTTTGGTGAATACCAAGACAGGTGCAGTATTTACGATTTATGGTGTAGGGTGTATGACAGCTATTTTAGGAGGCGCTTATTTTGAAACGAGTATGGCACCAGAGTTTTTAGAGCGACTTGCTAAAGTCGTGCCACAATATTGGTTTATGGACTGCATTAGAGGTATGCAATCAGGCACTTCCTATAACCCTTTATGGGCTATTGTTATTTTAGGGTTATTTGCACTATTATTTATGTTGTTAGGGATTGTACTATTTAATAAACAGGTTATGGCAAAAGAATAGGCTATAAGGGTGATGAAAATGAAAGAAATGGCAAGGGTATTTGCTAGTTATCAATTGATTGCATTAGCTGTAAGCTTAGTGTTTATGAATCAATCTAGCAAGGAGTCTGTGTTTATAATAGGCTCAGCCCTTGCTTTTTTATGCGTTTTTATACTGATGTATATTTTAAATATAAAAAAATATGAGATGAAGGAAGATGCACTTAAGAATAATGTTTTAAAATATGGCAATATGAGTTTACTAGTCCTTATTGAAGTTACACTATTGGGTATAGGTATAGAAGAATGGCAACCTCTATTTATGATATTAGGGTTAAACTTAATCTACTATATCCATGAAGAAAATTATTTTTATGGAATAAGTATAGGAATATTTTTATTAACACTTTGGATTTATCCTGCTTCTTTCCAGATAGGCTTAATCAGTTTAGTGCTTTTAGTAACATTTTTAATGGGGATTTACTATAGTCAAAAGTTACATTTTTATAGAAAGGTAAATAGTGATCAAAGGGAGCAAGTTATTCATTTAGAGGAACATATAAAGGATAATCAAAGGCTGATTAAAACCATTAAATATTCAGCTGCTTTAGAGGAAAGAAACCGCCTATCAGCTAGGTTACATGATAAGGTAGGTCATAGCATATCGGGGAGTATCATCATGTTAGAAGCTGCTATGTTACAGATGAAAAATAATCCTGAACAAGCACTTATAAGTATGAAAAAAGCCACAGGACATTTAAGAGAAGGAGTAGATGATATTAGAATGGCTCTAAGAGAAGAACGGCCCATTAGAAGTGATATAGGCAGTAATGATATTCAGCTATTCTTAGATGAGGTCAATGCCAAACATGAACTGCATACCATCTATCATACTAAAGGTGATTTAGAACAGATAGGCTTCGAATTGTGGGAATGTATAAAGGCAAATACCATGGAGTTAGTAACCAATGTTTTAAAGCATTCTAAAGCAAGTGCTTTTACAGTAGACATTAGTGTGATGACCTCTATGATTAAGGTGACCTATTTTGATAATGGTGTTTGTAAGGGGAAGTTTATTAAAGGATTAGGATTAGAAGCAGTTGAAGAGCGTACCATTAAATGTAATGGAAAGTGCTTTTTTGAAATGGGAGAAATGGGCTTCAAGGTGACAAATATTTTTTTGCTAGAAAAGTCATCAAGATAAATAGAAATGGGGGATTAGATGATACATATTGTTTTGGTAGATGATGATGCTATGATTAGAGAAGGTTTGAAGATGATTGTACAAACTCAAGAAGATTTTATTCTAGATGCAGTATGTGAAAGTGGAGAAAAAGCTTTAGAAGCATGTAGAACTTACAAACCCCAAGTAACACTTTTAGATATTAGAATGTCGGATATGAATGGGATAGAAGTTGCCAAAGTGCTTATAAAAGAAAATTTAAGTAGACCTTTACTTTTAACTACTTTTGATGAGCCAGAATTAATTTTAGGGGCTATGAAGGTTAATGTATTTGGCTATATCTTAAAGAGTGCTTCAGCAGATACAATGCTTTCAGCAATTCGCACAGTGGCGTTAGGGGGGAAGGTATTTCAAAAAGATGTAATGGAGTTTATCACATCTCAAGTGAATATGAAGGGAAAAGAAGAAAGTCATTTATTTGACACGCTGACAGAAAGAGAAAGAGAAGTAGCAGCTGCTATTGCAGAAGGTTTATCTAATAAAGAAATTGGAGAGAAATTATTTATTTCTGATGGGACAGTACGCAACCATATTAGTGTCATTTTAAGTAAAACAGGACTGGAGCATCGCACACAAATAGCAGTTCACTATTTAAAATATTGAAAGAAGTATAGTATTATAATGGTGATATAAGTGTTAGGTGAATGAGAAAATATTTTTGTATGTTTAAAAACTTAAAGAATAGGGGAAGGGGTGAGGATGATAGATACAAGATATAAGTTGATCAGTATAAGTATGATGACATTAGTTATTTTGTTAATGGGATGTACAAAGGCAAACGTTAGTAAAGAAACAGTAGGAGTAGAAGAGGAAACAGCTAGCCCGTTAACAGCTCAGAAAGAAAAGCAAGACATAACTCAGGTCATAGCAGATTTAGAATGGGAGTTTATTTTTACAGAAGAGAAAGAACTGCCAGACAGCACACTTACATACCCAACAACTGCTTTATTTCTAAAAAGTAAAACGAATCCAGAGTGCCGTATTGACTTGAAACATGAGGTTGTAGGCCCTTATCTTGAAGAGGAACAGGGGAGAGATATTTATCCCAAAGATGCATATCTGCCCTTAATGAACTGGTATGGTGGGGGTGGAGAAAGTGTTATGATTAAGTTAGAAGATGCCAGTAGTTTTTATATTATGGTGAATCCCTTAGAGGAAGGAACAAGAGACTATGAAGGAAGAGGAGTAAGTGCATCTTGGGAAGATTATAAGCCTATTGCTAAAGTAGACTATACTTTAAATGAAAAGGGAGAAGTTGAAAGCCTTACCTGTGAAAATTATGAAGTGGATTATAATAGTTTTTTTGAAGACAATGAGACACTGCCTAGAATACCTATTAAACAAAACAATGAAAGTTATCAAAAGTTCTTTCCTAATGGGGTTATTTTACAAAATTATCGCATAGATTTAGAGGGAGATGGACAGGATGAAGTAGTACTTATAGTTCAAGAGACAGAAGAAATATATCTTGTACTTAGAAAAATAGGAGCAGATGGAGAAGTCTTTACACTAAAAGAAAGCATGAATAAAAATACACTAGGAGATGTAAAGCTTGTAGGAATAGCAGATGTACAGGGAGATGGCATCATGGAGATCATTGTGGAATCAGAAGAATGGGGGAATCCAGGATATAAAGTGTATACTCCTGATGAAAATTATTTCACAGAAGTCTTCGGAGATATAGAGGATATTCATTGTTGGCATTAGTTAAAGTATACAATGTTGCTAAAAAGTTAATAATAAGATTGAATTTTTTTAAAAGAGTGATATAATAGATAAACACCTTGGAAATGGAAATATGCGCTGAAAGATACGACGGCTTGGTAGGCATGCCTACTGAGCTACTTTTTAATGTCTAAAATACAGAAAAGGAGAGTATATGAAAGCAGAGGAGCATAAGGATTATAAGGAAGAAGCACATCAGTTAGAAGTAACTAAGGCATGGCTTACAACTCAAAGTGAGGAATTGAAGGAAGAAAGTCAGGCATTAATACATGAAATTGCAAATATACGAAAAGAGGTAAATAGTGCCATAGATGACCGCTTAGCTTTAAAACTTCAGATGCAACAAGGGGTAATAGAGAACCTAAATAAATATAATCAAATACAAGTGGCACCTTACTTCGGTAGAATTAATTTCAAAGAAAATTTCACAGATAATTTAGAAGTTGTTTATATTGGCAAATTCGGCCTTTATGATAGTAAAAAGGGTGATATGTTAGTCTTAGATTGGCGATCTCCTATGGCTAATATTTACTATAGTGGTATTGATGAGGATGTATCTTATAAGGCGCCTGATGGCTTAGTAGAGGGGAAGATGCTTTTAAAGCGAAGATATGTCATAGAAGAGGGTAAATTGATAGAAATTCACGATGAGAAATCCCTGCAGGATAATTTAAAAGATAGCTTACAGCAAGGAACAGGGTTTTTAATGGATGCTTTAAATAAGTCTACTAGTGGGCGTCTAAAGGAAATTGTAGCCACTATTCAGCAAGAGCAAAATCAGATTATAAGAAGTGAAAGCTTTTTACCAGTAGTTGTTCAAGGTGTAGCTGGAAGTGGTAAGACAACTATTGCACTTCATCGTATGGCCTATCTTATTTATAATCATCAAAATCCTAAAGCAAAATATATGGTAGTAGCACCTAACCAATTATTTTTAAAATATATCTCAGATATATTACCGGATTTAGGAGTTGAGCATGTGGTTCAAACTACCTTTGAAGCTTGGGCACTTAATCAATTAGGGAAAAAAATTAAGCTAGGAAAGCAAAAGGATAAGTTAGATACTTTATTAGTAGAGACAGAGGAAAGAGCGCAGCTCTTAGCTTTAGCTAGCAAATTAAGAGGTTCCATTTTATTCGCTAAAATAATTGATAAGAAGTTAAAAGCACTAGAAACCAGTATTATTGCACTTGAAGGGATTCAATATGAGGGAATCACTGTAGTGAGCTACAAGGAACTTAGGCATATGTTTCTAGTAAGTAATGGAGGGCTCCCTTTAATGACAAGGGTAAAGCTACTAGGTGATTATATTAAGAAAAAACTTCAAGACAAACAAGAAGACATCAAAGAGTTAATCGAGCAAGTTTATGCCAGAAAACTAAATGAACTTAAAGCTTCAGTAGCAGATATAGAAACCATACGTCAGAAAATTATTGCTCTCTATGACGAAAGAGATGAAAAAATTAAAGATATTAAGAAATGGTGCACAGCTTATGCCAAAGCTTATACTAAAAATATTGTTTTACCATCAGCTCCTGCTTTTTATCAGCAGATATTTGAAGAGGAAGAAGAGCTATGTAAATGGTTAGAAGGGAAAATGCCAAGGGAAGTACTTGAATCAGTTATTACCTTAATACAGGCTCAGCTTAAGAATAGATTTTTTGAAACAGAGGATTTGGGGCCACTTGTTTATATTCAAAGTCAGCTTTATGGACTAAATGACGAAAATCAGTATGCGCATATTGTAGTGGATGAAGCTCAAGATTTAGATGAAATGAAATTATTGGTGCTTAGAAAGGCTTCGACCAATGATGCCTTTACGTTAGTGGGAGACTTAGCACAGGGAATCTATGGTTATAAAGGGATTAATAATTGGCAAAGAGTCATGACGAGAATCTTTGAAGGAAAGAATTATCAATATTTTGAAATGACTACGAGTTACCGTTCTACCATAGAAATTATAGAATTAGCTAATAGGGTATTACAAGTAAATAAAGACTATCCTGTTTCATTGGCTCAGCCGGTTTTTAGACATGGAAATAAACCAGAGCTTATCCGTTGTATAAACGAAATGGACAGAGTAAACCAAATTTATAATAAGATTAAAGATTATCAGCAGCAAGGATTAGTGTCCATTTGCGTGATTACTAAAGAACTTGCAGAAGGTGAAGACCTATACCATGCACTTACAAAGAGGGGACTAGAAATAGAATGGTTACAAGATGAAGAAGAACAGTATAGCGGACAAGTGGTAGTTATGCCAAGTTATTTAACTAAGGGATTAGAATTCGATGCTGTTTTACTTTATGATGTAAGTGCTAGTAAATTCTCAACAAAGGATTTAGATATTAAATTACTTTATGTCATGATTACGAGAGCACTTCATCAACTAAGTATGTATACCATAGGATTACCAACAGACATAGTAGCATCCTATTTGTAAATGGTAAAAGGTTTCATTCTTCAAATCTATTTCCAAGAAAGAAGCGACAAAGCTATTCGATGAGGTTTTATCATAAAAACACAGTTTAAACACATATTTAAACTGTGTTTTTATGGTTATGAAATTAATCATTAGCAACTAACTTGCTGATTTCAATAATGGTTTTTGTAGCTAGAAGCATATGGTTAACAACAGTAAACTCATATTTTCCATGATAATTATGTGCACCAGTAAAAATATTAGGACATGGCAAATTATTGAAGGAAAGCCTAGCCCCATCAGTGCCACCTCGAATAGGTTTATGAACAGGTGTTACACCTATATTAAGCATAGCTTTTTTAGCCAAAGCCATAATCTTAGGATATCGATCAATTATTTCTTTCATATTAAAGTAGCTATCTTTAATGGTTACAGAAAGAGTGTCTTGACCATATTTTTGATTCAGTTTTTCACAAAGTGAATGCATCATCTTTTTGCGCGCTTCAAAGGTTGCTTTATCATGGTCTCTAATAATATAATGAAGTTCAGTATGCTCGAGATTACCTTTCATATCATGAAGATGATAGAAGCCTTCATGTCCTTCTGTAAGCTCAGGTACTTCCTTAGAAGGTAAAAGGGATTGATATTCACAAGCGATAGCAAGAGCATTTTTCATCTTTCCCTTAGCATCACCAGGATGTACACTTACCCCATTAATTGTAACAGTAGCAGATGCAGCATTAAAATTTTCGCACTGAAGTTCTCCTAGAGCACCTCCATCTATAGTATAAGCAAAATCCGCATCAAATTTTTGAACGTTAAAGAAGTCTACACCTTTTCCGATTTCTTCATCAGGGGTGAAGCCTACACGGATTGTGCCATGTGGGATTTCAGGGTGATTAATAAGATACTCCATGGCAGTTAATATTTCAGCAATGCCAGCCTTATCATCTCCACCTAGGATTGTTGTACCATCTGTTGTGACAAGGGTTTCTCCTATAAAGTTATTTAAAATAGGAAATTGCTTTGGGCTAAGTAAAATATTTTTATCTTGATTAAGTACAATATCGCCACCAGTATATACGAGTACTTGAGGCTTCACATTTTTACCTGAATAGTCGGGGACAGTATCCATATGAGCAATGAAACCTATAGTATCTACTTTATGAGTGACATTACTAGGAAGTGTAGCCATCACATAACCATACTCATCCATAGAAACTTCGCTAAGACCTAAAGCTTTACATTCTTCTACAAGCATTTTAGCAAACTCTAATTGTGTTTGCGAACTAGGAAAGGTATCACTTGATTCATCAGCCATTGTATCAATTTGAACATATTTTAAAAAACGCTTTATTAGACTTTGTTGCATTTCTAGTCCTCCTTTATTAGTCTTATCTTTAGTATAGGCGTAATAAGCTTATTTCATCAATAAAAAATCGATTTAATTTTAATGATAATGTTTTAAATCAATTTTTTAGTCTATTTGTGGCATGCTTTTTTATAGGCTGAACAGCACTATTATCATAATGAAAAAATCTAAAAGAGGTAATAGGAGAGCGAAATATTTAGATTAAGAAGAATAGAATAATTAAAATAGTTTATGAGGAGAGTAAAGATGGATTATAATAGAAATAATATAAAAAAAGAATGTATACTTATTGGAGCAGGACAAGTGAAATAAATGCAGATTTGATAGAATTTTTATCTTTATTTAAAGAAGAATACTTTATATATATGTTATACTAAGGATAAAACAGATAATAGGTGGAGGAAGATATGAGCAGTAGTTTTAAGGCAATTTGTATTAAAGGTGGAGAGGGAATTGCTCAAGGAGAGATTGTTAAGGCATGGAAAAGTTATAATAGGATCTATTTTAGAAAACCCTTTAGATTTAAAGTAAGTATATCACCAGAAAAATTTTGGGAGCATTTTGCTTGTTTGAATCGCTACTATATTGTAGAGAAGCCAGCTATAAAAAGAAGATTTCTTAGACCTAAAAAGCAGTTTTTGCGGGTGGAATTTCCTAATATTTCAGAGCAACAATTAATTTTATTATATAATTGTGCCTTTTCTTATATTGAGCTGATTAAACAAAAAAATCCTACGCTTATAGAAACCTTTAATTATAGTATTGTATCAACCTTGGAAAAACTAGAATATCTTTATCAAAATATATCACCCTATGAATTTAATGAAGCTGTAAAAGATTCAGAACAGGTATTTAAGGGGATTTATAAAACAGCAATTAGTTTAGAATTACAGACTTTTCCTCAAGTTATGAATCAAAGTCAATTACTTGAAAGTTTTAAGGTAGATAATCAAATATTAGGTGAATTTTTTAAAGAACTAAATAAATAAGTGTAAACAAGAAGAAGTGAAATAGGTAAGGAGATTTTATATGATAAAAAGTAGTCTAGAATCACGTGCAGAAACAATACAGTTTGTTTTACCAGAGCATCTTAATCATATGGAGAGGATGCATGGTGGAGAAATTATGAAACTCATGGATAATACAGCTGGATTGGTGTTTGTAAGACATGCGGAAGGTAATGCAGTAACAGCTGGTGTGAAAGAAATAAAGATGCTTAAAGCTATACCTGCAAAATCTATTATTAAATGTGTAGGTGAACTTATAGATACTGGTAGAACCTCAATGCATGTAAAAGTATGTATATGGTTACTTGATGTACGAACAAAAGAGGAAACATTAGCAGCAGAAGGAATATTTATCGGAGTAGGGGTAGATGAAGAAGGAAAACCAAGAGAAGTGGCAAAAGTAAATAAGTAGTCATAAAAAAGACATATAAGAAGAACTGTAGTAAGAAACAGTACTTCTTATATGTCTTTTTAATATATTGCATCTATAGCATCAGAAAAAGTGTTACATTGATGAACCATAAAATATTTCACGAATTCTTTAGTCAGTGTATTGAAGTCACTAAAGACTAAATTTGTATTGTCTTTAATCAGAACAATTTCACTACAAGTAGTATAGGCCATAGTAGGAATGAATTCTCTAAAAGTCCATTCTAAATCCTTGCTACTTGTTGAGATAGAGGTAGAAAAATCGATAATCATATGAGAAGCATGATGTTTTCTTAAGAGATATAGAGCGTAATAAAAAGGGTCTTGATAGTCATTTCCGCTACAAGATTTTTTCCATTGCATATAAACAACATAGAGATCAGGTCTATAGCAAACATGACAGAAAGGTGTATCAAACATATCTTTACTCCTTCACAAGTATGATATTTAGTTTATAACCATATTATATATTAAAAACGCAAAAAATAAAATATATTTAGAATAAAAAGTTAATACAATATTAACAAGCACATATAGTAGTACTATAATAAGTATATATTTACTATATATAATAAGAAATTGGGTGATAGAAAGTGTAATTGTAAAGATTGTGTTTAGATTCATAAAACAAAGATATATGACACAAAAAGAACGCTATAATAAAGGTGGAAATCAATATAGTCTGTAGGGGGGATTTTATGGATTTAGTCGTACTAGTACCCATTTGCTCAATCATTGCATTATTATTTGCGGTGTATTTCAGCAGAAAAGTACTAAAAATGAGTGAAGGAACAGAAACGATTAAAGAAATTGCATCAAGTATACGTGTGGGAGCAAAGGCATATTTAGTGAGACAGTATAAGGGAGTGACAATCTTTTTTGTAGGCATGTTTTTAGTACTTTTTATTTTGAGCAGATTTAACTATGTAAGTATTTTTGTACCATTTGCTTTTATAACAGGAGGATTCTTCTCTGGGTTAAGTGGCTTTTTAGGTATGAAAATAGCAACTGCAGCTAATTCTAGGACAACATGGGCATGTACAAATAGTTTAAATTCAGGGCTCCGCGCAGCATTCTCTAGTGGTGCAGTCATGGGCTTAGTTGTAGTAGGATTTGGATTATTGGATTTAAGTATTTGGTACTACATATTGGATTGGTATTATAGAGCCCTTCCAGAAGCAGAACGCATCGTCTATATTACGTCATCCATGCTTACTTTTGGTATGGGAGCATCTTCAATGGCACTATTTGCAAGAGTAGGTGGAGGTATTTTTACAAAGGCAGCAGATGTTGGAGCAGATTTAGTAGGTAAAGTAGAAAAAGGGATTCCAGAAGATGATCCTAGAAATCCAGCAGTTATCGCAGACAATGTAGGAGATAATGTAGGAGATGTGGCAGGACTAGGAGCAGATTTATATGAATCGTATGTAGGTTCTATTATTTCCTCTTGTGCATTAGCTGTAGCAGCGGGGCTAGGAATGAATGGTGTAGTTATTCCTATGCTAGTAGCAGCTATAGGGGTTATTGCATCTGTTTTAGGTACCTTCTTTGTAAAGACAGAAGAAAAAGCATCTCAAAAAACGTTACTTCGTGCCTTACGTAAAGGCGTTTATTTTTCAGCCATAGTGATTATGATAGCAGCTTATTTCCTTGTTATTAATGTGTTAGGAAAAGAATATTTAGGCGTTTACTTTGCTATTTTAAGTGGTCTTATTGCAGGAATAGGTATTGGCTTTTTTGCAGAGTATTTTACAAGTAGTCAATATAAACCTACAAAGCAGTTAGCAGAGTCTGCTCAAACAGGGTCAGCTACAGTTATTATCAGCGGTCTTTCTGTAGGCATGCTTTCTACTTCTGTACCTGTTATTATTGTAGGTGTTTCTGTTATTATAAGTTATCTTTTAGCAGGTGGGGCAAATGATTTTAATATGGGGTTATATGGTATTGCAATCTCAGCAGTAGGTATGCTTTCTACTTTAGGAATCACATTAGCTACAGATGCCTATGGACCTGTAGCAGATAATGCAGGCGGTATTGCAGAAATGGCTGGACTTGAAAGTGTTGTAAGAGAAAGAACAGATGCACTAGACTCATTAGGTAATACAACAGCAGCTACAGGTAAAGGTTTTGCCATTGGTTCAGCAGCTCTTACGGCTTTAGCCTTTATTGCAGCCTACAAAGACTCAATTGAATTATTAGTAAAGCAAAGAGGATTAGATTTTCAATTTAACTTATCTATCATTAATCCACAGGTATTAATAGGATTATTTATAGGGGGAATGGCTACCTTTGTATTTGCAGCTTTTGCCATGAACTCGGTAAGTAGGGCAGCAGGGAAAATTGTTATAGAAGTAAGAAGACAGTTTAATGAAATTCCAGGGCTCATGGAAGGAGAAGCTAAACCTGACTATGCAGCTTGTGTGGATATTTGTACAAAGGCATCTCAGAAGGAACTTGTTAAAATAGCCCTACTAGGTGTGGCATCTCCTTTGGTAGTTGGTCTTTTATTAGGCCCTAATGGTGTAGCAGGACTGTTAGCTGGAGCAACGACAACAGGTTTCATCCTAGCTGTTATGATGGCTAATGCTGGAGGTGCATGGGATAACTCTAAGAAATATATTGAAGAGGGTAATTTAGGTGGTAAGGGTTCTGATGCTCATAAGGCTGCTGTAGTAGGTGATACTGTAGGAGACCCATTTAAGGATACAGCAGGACCAGCAATTAACATCTTGATTAAACTTATGGCAATGGTATCTATTGTATTTGGTATGTTTATTTTAACTTGGTCCATACTTTAAAAATGAAGAATTAAAGATAAGAAATAAGATAGAAGAGGTTGCTTAAAAATAGCAACCTCTTTTGTCTAATATAAGAAATATTATCATTCTATTTATTCGAGAAAATAAGGCAATTGTAGTTCTGCTTCAGCTAATACAATTTTGTATTGGATATATCTATGTAAAGAAAATGTAATGCGATAGAAATAGAATGAACGTTTATAATTGATATTATATAGTTAAGATTATTTTTGAAATTTTAAACAATTAAATTGAAGGGGTAAAAGGGGGAGAATTGATGAAGCAATTAAAGTTAGTAGGAATCCTATTGGGGATGGGAATGTTATTTTCTGGCATAAATGTTTTAGGTGCATCCAAAGTGGATGAAACTAGACTTGTGCAAATGACAAGTGAAGCAGAATATCTACAGCTACTAAAGGATAAAAATATTTTAGTACCCTCAGAACAACTTAATGAATACCAGATTACCAGGGGACTTGAAAATTTTATACCCAATACTCAAGATTTAGCTGCTACCAATAAAGCTACTAGTGAAGCTACCAGTAGCGCAGAAGGAGGAAACTATTCAAAAACGAATGTGCAAGTAGAAGGAGTAGATGAAGCGGATACCTTAAAAAATGATGAGCGATACATTTATAAGATTATTGATAGTAGTAGTATTGTTATTATGGATACAAAACCTAACTTACATATAGAAGGAAAAATTAAGCTCAAAGAATCCGAAGAGAATAGTTATTACTTTGAGAATATATTTTTGGAAGGAAATCGGCTCGTTGTCCTAGGAGGGGAAAGAAGGCATTATGAACCTAGAAAAAATCCTATTAATTATCAAAATAATAAAATAGAGAAAATTCAAAGAGTGTATACTCATATTAGAATTTATGATGTCACCAATAAAAATGCACCTCAGTTAGTGCGTCAAGTGTCAGTTCAAGGCACACAACAGGCCATTAGAAAAGTAGGGGATACACTCTATTTAGTCAATAATAATCCAATGACACAAAAAGCTATTAATGTATGTACAACAGAGGATTTATTACCTGCTTACAAAGATAGTCTATTAGGAGATGAAGTACAGCTTTTAGATCCTAATCAAGTGTATGATGTGCCTTGGATAAAACCTAGGTCTATGCCCTATATTACTATTATAGCGAGCATTCATTTAAAAGAGAGTAAAAATGTTGAAATGAAAATGCTTCTAGGCAATGTCAATGAAGTTTATATGAGTGAGGAGGCTTTATTTTTAGAAATATCAGGTGAAGTTAATACGATTAATCGTTTTAATGTAGAAAAGCAAACTTTAAACTATGTAGGTACTGGTGTAATAGATGGTCATCTCTATAACCAATTTGCTATGGATTTATATGACAATTATTTGCGCGTTGCAACTACTGGATATGATGCTAAAACTTATGAAACCACTAATAACTTATTTATTTTTGATAAAGATATGAACAAGGTCAGCAGTCTAACAGGTTTGGCACCTACTGAGCGTATATATAGTGCTAGATTTGAGGGGAAAACAGGCTATTTGGTAACTTACAAACAAACGGATCCTTTATTTGTAATAGATTTAAGTGATCCTAAGTTACCCAAGGTCAAAGGTGAACTTAAAATACCAGGAGTAAGTACCTATCTTCATCCCATATCTGATAGCTTGGTAGTGGGTATAGGTATAGCGACTATGGATGAGGATGAAGAGGCTTATAAACATAAGAATCCATCACTTATTCAAGCAGGTATTAAACTATCACTTTTTGATGTAAGTAATTCTAATACACCAAAAGAAGTTAATAAAATCATCTTAGGAACACAGGGAAGTTATAGTAGTGCCCAATACAATCATAAAGCTGTTACTGTTCATAAAGGCAAGCGTATGTTGGCCATACCAGTTAGCATTATTTATAATGCATCTAGAGGGCTAGAGAATTTTGAAGGGGCTTATGTATTTGCAGTAGAGGATGGTAAATTAGTAGGTAAGGCTAAACTAGGTAAATTAAATGAACAACAAGGTAATGGCTATTATAGATATGGTTATGGAGAAGATAGAGTGTGTTATATAGGTGATAAACTTTATTATTTATATGAGGATAAGATTAATGAGTATAACATAGAGAATTACAAACGCTTACAAACACTGGATTTAAAATAATAGATTATAATTGAGCAGTATTTTATGGCTTATAAAAACCTCCAATAAATACCTAGTAGGTGCAGTCTACTTGGTGTCTATTGGAGGTTTTTTAACTTGCATTATTCATAAATTGTTTCAGAATGAATTATGATGGGGACAAATTATGGGCGGTACTATAAGAAGATTTGTGCTGAATTTATTAAAGGTGCTTGAGATACATACTATTGATTGATGTGGCCTCCAATATGATTGTTGTGAAGCTTACAGAGTTAGTATGACACAACAACGTAAAAAAATACTTGTCATTATTCCTCATAGTAAATTGTTTCAAAGATTTATGTACAAGTATTTTAGTGAATGGCATAGGATATATTAATAAGTAACTTAGTTACAGACAGAAATAAGGCCACAGAGTATATTAAGGATAGATTTAACTGATAAATAATTAACAATACCTGTCTGGAAAGTAGATGAATAGAGGAGTGAGAATATGAGTAAGAAAGTGATTATTGTAGGAGGTGTAGCAGGTGGAGCTTCTACGGCTGCTAGGCTAAGAAGATTAGATGAAAAAGCCCAGATTATTATATTTGAAAAAGGAGAATATATTTCTTTTGCAAATTGTGGATTGCCTTATTATATAGGGGATGTGATTAAGGAAAGGGAGCAATTAATTTTACAAACGCCCTCAGAAATGGGAAGTAAATTTAATTTAGATATTCGTGTATTATCAGAAGTTACTTATATTAATAGAGAAGCAAAAAAGATTGAAGTCAAGAATCTTCAAACAGGGGAGTGCTATGAAGAAACCTATGACATTTTAGTATTATCTCCAGGTGCAAAACCTACAAAGCCACCGATAGAGGGCATAGAAGGATGTCAGAACCTATTTACCCTTAGAAATATTCCGGATACAGACCAAATTAAGGCATATATAGAGAAACATGAGGTAAGGCAAGCGGTTGTGATTGGAGGGGGCTTTATAGGTATAGAAATGATGGAGAATTTACATGAACTTGGTCTAGAGGTCACTTTAGTAGAGGCAAGTGACCAAGTGATGCCACCTTTAGACTATGAAATGGCAAGTATTCTTCATGAACACATCATAGATCAAGGTGTAAAGCTTATTTTAAAAGATAGTGTAAAAGCCTTTGAAAAAAATGGTAAAAAAGTGGTTTTAGCAAGTGGCAAAGTAATCTCTACAGATTTGATTATTTTAGCCATAGGAGTAACACCAGAAACAAGCCTTGCGAAGGAAGCAGGTTTAGAAGTCAATGAAAGAGGTTCTATTCTTGTAGATGACCATATGAAAACATCCGATGAGTTGATATATGCCCTAGGTGATGCTGTGGTTATAAAGGATTATGTAAGTGGACAAAAGGTAATGATTCCCCTTGCATGGCCAGCTAATAGACAGGGACGTATTGTAGCAGATCATATTTGTGGGAAGCCTTCAGTATATAAAGGTACATTAGGCTCCTCAGTTGCTAAAGTATTTGATTATACTGCTGCAAGCACAGGAAATAATGAAAAAACACTTAAGAAATTAGGAATGGACTATGAGGCTATTCATATTCATCCAGGTTCTCATGCAGGATACTATCCAGGAGCCTTTCCAATTGCTTTTAAATTACTTTTCAATCCTCATACAGGGCGCATTTTAGGGGCACAAGGAGTAGGAATGGAAGGGGCACCAAAACGTATTGATATGATTGCTACGGCTATTAAAGGGAATCTTAATGTTACGGATTTACAAGATATAGAACCTTGTTATGCACCCCCATATAATTCCGCTAAAGATCCAGTTAATATGCTAGGTTACTATGCAGAGAACATTATGGAGGGACTAGTAAAAGTTGCTTCTTGGAAAGAGATAGACACCCTTAATCCAGAAGATAGTGTGATTATTGATGTGAGGGAAGCATTCGAATTAGCAACAGGGGTACTCCCTCATTCTATCCATATTCCACTTGGTCAGCTAAGAAGTAGAATAGATGAAATACCAAAGGATAAAACACTTTATGTGACTTGCCAAGTAGGTCAAAGAGGCTATGTGGCATGTCGTATACTAACGTCACTAGGCTTTGAGTGTAAGAATATTGATGGGGGTATAAAAACCTATTTCTATGTCAAACGAGGAGAAGAAGCTCTAAGGAAACAAGAAGAAGGTATAGTGCATCATCAAAGGGAGGAAAATACTATGACATTAGAAGATTTAGATATAACAGAAATCAATGCAAAGGTTAAGCTTAATGCATGTGGTCTTCAATGCCCAGGACCAATTCGAAGAGTATTTGAGGAAATGGGACAAATGGAAGAAGGAGAAGTATTAGAGGTAAGTGCTAGTGACCCAGGATTTAAAAGGGACATTGCATCTTGGTGCGAAAGAACTAATAATACACTTTTAAAGACAGATTTTGATAAAAAGAATAAAGCTTTCATGGCGTATATACAAAAAGGAAGTAAGTCACTTCCATTACAAAATCAAGGAAGTGAAGTGAAAAATGGTGCTACCCTTGTAGTGTTTAGTGGGGATTTAGATAAAGCAATAGCTTCCTTTATAATTGCCACAGGTGCAGCTTCTATGGGAAAAGAAGTCACCATGTTTTTTACCTTCTGGGGGCTTAATATATTAAAGAAGAAAAATAGACCTAAAGTCGCTAAAGATACAATGGAAAAAATGTTTGACTTGATGCTTCCAGGCCATACAGGACAGCTTGGCTTATCTAAGATGAATATGGGTGGTATGGGTCCTGCTATGATTAAACAAATTATGAAAAAGCATAACGTAGATGATTTAGATACACTGATTAAAAATGCTATTGCTATGGGGGTAAAGGTGGTGGCATGTTCAATGAGTATGGATCTTATGGGTATTAAGCATGAGGAGTTCATTGAAGGTGTAGAAATAGCAGGTGTAGCAGCTTATTTAGGAGCAGCAGACCAATCTGGAATTAATTTATTTATCTAAATCAGAAGATAAGTATAAAATGTGCTTATTAGAAGGCCTTATAATAGGGCACTCTAATAAGCTTTTTTATTTATGAAATTAGAGATACATAGTAAAAATGTAACCAAGTTACGGAAACTAGAGTTATTTAATGGTAAAGTTCTGTTGAATGAATATTGATATAGAAGTGAGAGAGGAGAATGAGAGGCGTGAAAAAGAAAAGATATGCAATGGTAGAACAAAAAGAATGTGTGGCTTGTGGGTCTTGTGTAAAGGTTTGTCCTAAATTAGCGATTACTGTACCTAAGGGCATATATGCAGTGGTGGATGAGGCTCTATGTATCGGGTGTGGACTTTGTGCAAAGACATGCCCAGCCTCTGTTATTGAAATATTGACAAAGCAATTAGAGGGAGGAAAACAGTAAAAATGAAGAAGAAAAAGTGGTATGATTATTTATGGATTACATCTATCATTTATTTAGTATTAGGTTTCGTTAACATTCTTTTTGCTTGGCTTGGAATGATTTGCTTCTTCGTGCCACTCATTATTTCTTTGGTAAAAGGAAATAAGGCGTATTGTAATAAATACTGTGGAAGAGGTCAATTGTTTTCGATTTTAGGGAATCAACTAAAACTTTCTAGAAAGAAAGATATTCCGCAATTTCTTAGAAAAAAGTGGTTTCGTTATGGTTTTTTAGTTTTCTTTCTTGTGATGTTTGGCAGCATGCTTCTTTCTACTTATCTAGTATTTAAAGGTACTAATAATTTAAAACAAGTAGTGACCTTGTTATGGACTTTTAGGCTACCATGGCATTGGGCTCATCATAGTCAAGGAGTAACACCATGGATTGCTCAGTTTGCATTTGGGTTTTATAGTATCATGCTTACTTCTACAGTATTAGGTGCAGTTACAATGAGACTTTATAAACCAAGATCTTGGTGTGTGTATTGCCCTATGGGAACTATGACCCAAATGATTTGTAAGGTTAAACATAAGAATTAGTAATACAATTTCAATAGCAGGAATTATAACCCCATTTCTAGTTTCACCTTGAATAAAATAAATAATTGCAGTACCAATAAGGAGTAAAAACATAAGCTCACCACGAATATGAAATACTTTTTTAGAAAGCTTTCATTTGTGGTCAGGCTTAATTCGCTTTTACCATATTGGTTCTGCAATTTTTTTGCTTTAGTAGATGAGAGTCCTACCAAATTTGAAGCATTACTTGTCGTAAAAGAACCTCCATTTAGAGTGGTTGATATTGTTATAAATGATAGTGGCTTTGAAAATTTATGAAGGGAACATATGACTTTGGTCATAAGCATTTATGACCAAAGCATATGACCTTGGCTAGTTATCAAAAAGATTACTTTTCACTAAAATACAATATATAGAGGGGGAGAAAAAATGCAGATTTTATTAAAGTATACAATGAAGTCGATGTTAGAAAAGAAATCTAGGACTTTTTTAATTATATTAGCGATTAGTTTAGCAGGCGCCTTGTTTTTGGCATCTAGCCAGCTTTCAGATAGTATTGCAAAAATGTATGAAAATAATATGCGACAAGAAATAGGATCTGTAGACCTTATCGTTAAATCAGATCAACATTCTCCGTCGCCTTTTTTAAATGCAAACTTAGTTAAAAATTTAAAAGAAGAAAAAGTCATTCCTTATATAGGCAGTACAGGTACTTATAAAATGGATTACAGTACTTATGAGAATATTAATATTAATGGTTATGATTTAGAGGATTATAGAGCCATTAATAAACTAGAATTAGTGGACTCTAGTCAGTTAGAACCTTTTACAGGTCCTAAGATTATTATTAGTGAAAAGACAGCTAATAAGTACCGAGTAAAGGAGGGAGAGAGTTTAACACTTAAAATAAATGGGATTAATCGCAAATTGATGATTGTAGGGATTGCCAAAAGGCAAGGCATCTTTGCAGGAGAAGGCAGTGGGGCTACCAGTATAATGCCACTAAAAACTTTAAGTGAATATATAGGAGGTAGTGGTAAGCCTACAGCCCTTTACATTGATTTACAGAATGAGAATAGGGCTGATGAAGTCATTGAAATGCTTAAACAGGTTTACCCACGTTATAGTGTAGAAACAGTTATAGATCAAGATGATTTTAAAGAAAGAATTGCATGGATGACAGACCCGTTTATGATTATGACTTTAATGGTCATTTTTATGAGTGCCTTTATTATTTATTCCTCTTTCAAGGTAATTATGTTAGAAAAACTGCCTATTATGGGGACTTTTAGAAGTATTGGAGCAAGTAAAAGGAAGATGAACCAAGTCCTATTAATAGAAACTGGCTTTTATGGTGTAATAGGAGGTGTCATCGCAGTTGTGTTAGGAATAGGGATTCTCTATATTTTAACTTTAGTCTTATCGGCTTCCTCAATGTATGAAGCAACAGGCAAGGTAGAGCTAAGTATAACTGTAGTAAGTTGCTTGATAACGTTTGTACTTGCTAATGTGATTGCCTTTACAAGTACACTCATACCGATTTTATCTACCAATCGTATAGCTTTAAAAGACATTATCTTAAATATTAGAGCTCATAAAACACAAAAGCGTTTAAAAAGTTTCATATGGGGATGTGCATTTATTGTGGGGGGCCTTATCTTAGGAAGAATGGAAAGTCAGACATTAGGAACGATTTACGCGGTTGTAGCAGTTTTTATGATTATTATAGGAATGATTAAAGTCTTGCCACTTTTTGTTCTCTATAGTGCAGAGATTCTAGGAGTGTTATTTGAAAAGGTATTTGGCAACTTAGGAAATTTAGCGAGCAAGAATATTAAGAAAAACAAAAGCGCTTTAAATAGTATGACCTTGATTACTATTGGAATTAGTATTTTGCTGATGATTACAACCCTAACACAAAATGTGTCAGACCAGCTTCTTAATTTCTTTGACGGAAACTTCCAATGTGAGATATGGATACAAGGACCTGAGTTAGATGCTCAAAAGGTAAGAATGATTAATCGTACAGAGGGTGTTAAAGAAACCTTAAGTTTTATGGAGGATTTTTCAATCAGAGTAAAAGCTTTTGAAAATAGAAAGATTGCTATTGAAGCGTATGAAAATACAGATTTCTTAGATTTTAAAAACTATAGTATTTTAGGAGATGAAATAGAACTTATTAATAAGCTTCAAAAAGGTAGATATATGCTGGTAAGTGGGGATTTACGAAAAAAGTATAATCTTCAAGTAGGCGATAAGGTAAGTTTGAGTTTTGAAAAGGGTGACAAGGCTTATGAAATTATAGGTTTTATGGATACCATTTGGGAGAATGGCACACTTTGTTTATTACCCTTTAAATATTACAAAAGAGATGCAGAAAAGAATAACTTTGATTGTGTGCAAGTCAATCTAGAAAAAGGATATGAGGAACAAGAAGTTGTAGAAAATCTAAAAAATGTTTTTAAAGAAAAACAAACAGATATTTATACCACTCAGGAGCTTAAAACTTGGAATGAAGAGAGTAATAGTTCTTTAATGAATATGATTAGTGCTTTTGCTATTTTAGCGATGGTGATTGGTGTGATTGGGGTGGTGAATAACTTACTTATTAGCTTTATAGAAAGGCAACAAAGCATAGCTGTATTACGCTCAATTGGAATGAGCAAAAGACAAGTAATTGAAATGATTTTTATAGAGGCACTTGGTGCAGGCTTAATTGGAGCTAGTGCAGGAATTCTGGGAGGAATACTAGTAATGCTGAATATGGATGCAGTCTTAGGTGCCCTTAACTTACCTATTAAGATGGAGATTATCCCGCAACTTTTTACCACCTATGTATTAGGTGGCGCACTGATTACTTTATTAGGATCCGTTTTACCAGCTAGAAAAAGTTCAAAGCTACAGATTATTGAAGCTATCAAATATGAATAAACAAGATAGGGGGGCAAAAAGATGACAGAGATTATCATTGAAACCAAGGGTTTATGGAAGAGTTTTGATTTGGGACAGGAAAAGGTTCATATCTTAAAGAATATTGATTTAGTAATAAAAAAGGGTGGATTTTATTCAATTATGGGTCCTTCAGGTTCAGGAAAAAGTACCTTACTCTATCTCTTAGGTGGCTTAGATAAACCAAGTAGTGGAAGTATTCAAGTAAATGGAAAAGAACTTATAGCAATGAAGGATCAAGAAGAAAGTGTGATGAGAAGGCGAGATATGGGATTTGTATTTCAGTTTTATAACTTAATTCCTAATTTAACAGTGGAAGAAAATATTATGCTACCTTTGTTACTAGATGGGAAAAAGCTAAAGCATTATAAAGATAGGTTAGAAGAATTATTAGAAAAGGTAGGTCTTACGGAAAGAAAAAAATATACTCCTAGAGAACTCTCAGGAGGACAACAGCAAAGAGTGGCAATTGCTAGGGCGCTGATGGCTGACCCAGAGCTAATTTTAGCAGATGAGCCTATTGGGAATCTGGATAGTAAAACAGGAACGGAGATTATGGAACTTCTTCAGAGAATTAATAAAGAAGAAGGGAAGACCATTGTGCAGGTAACTCATTCGAGAGAAGCAGCAAACTATGGTACACATATGATTTTTGTAAAGGATGGACAAATTAGACAGCCTGAAGCAATCAAAAAGTAAAAGGAAATAGTTTAAAATAAAGGGGAGAATGAAGATGAAAATAAGCAGGATAAGTATGGGCCTAGGGATATTAATGCTAGGTGTATTAACTGGATGTGGTGAAGCAGTCAAAGCTAATATGGAGGAAATGCCACAGGTAGCAGAGACTACTGGGCAAATAGAAGCTTGGGGTGAAGTAAAGGGAGAGGTCATTAAGGAGATTTATATAGATTTTCCGGCTATAGTAGAGGAGATTAGCGTGAAAGAAGGACAGCTGGTCACTAAGGGAGAAAAACTAATGACCTTTAATGCCAGCCCCTATAAACAATCCATTCTTATAAAAGAAAAAGAAGCAGCATTGGAAAAGATAAGCTCTGAGGGAGCGCTTACTGACTATATGGGACAAAGTAAAAATATAAATGCTTTAAAAGAGGAGTTAAATCTTTTAGAAAAAAGTATAAATGACCCACAAGAACCTGAACTATTAAGTATAGAAAGTGGGCTTACAGAAGCAAAAGGTCAATTAAGAGAGTTACTTGCAGACTATAAACTCCAAAAAGACTTATTAGAAGTAGGAGGAACCAGTCAAAAGGTGTTAACTGACTTAGAGATACAAAAAGTAAATCTAGAAAATCAAGTAGCAACCCTAGAGGCTAAAAAAAATAATTGGAGAAAACAAAAGTTAGTACAAATTGAAAAGTTAAAGGCACAAATTGCCACTACTCAAGATGCACTTACCAATACTCTAAAAGGGAATGGAACGATCAAAGAGACCCAGGGCCTTAAGGATGAAGTCAGTGCTTTGCAAATTGAAATGATGAAGGATAAGCTTGAAAAGAGCTACCTTAAAGATCAAACTATTATTTGTGACTTAGAAGAAGCTATTGTCTCAAAGGTTAATGTAACACTTGGTTCAAGACTAGGAGAAGAAAGTGGCTGCGTACTTTGCCTTATTGATAGAAGTAGTCTAAAGATAACAGCCCATGTGCCAGAAGAATTTATAAAATCAGTAGCATTAGGCAATAAGGTAGAGATTGTACCTTATACAGATAAAACAGTGACACTCTCTGGAATAGTTACAGCTATCTCTAATGAAGTCGTTAAAGAAAATGGAGAAACAGTCATTAATATAGAAGTAACACCTGATGAAGCTAGTGAGTATTTACAAGCAGGTTATGGTGTGGATGTATTTATATTTGAATAATTACTTAACCGCTATGTAGATTGCTGCTGCTTGATAAGGACAAACTGCTTGGCGGTTTTATTCGTTATGGTTTGGGTGCTTGCCTGTGATTTCTCTTTTACTATAAGTGATATTAAATTATATATATTTAAAAAAATTATTAAAGTTGAAACAAGTTATTCTAACAAGCTATAATTAGATTAAAAAGAGACATAAAGGAGCCCTAAGTATGAATCAATTAGAGCGCTATATGATTTATATTACTAGCCCTATCTTATTATTGACTGTTTTTTATGCCATGATTGTCAATACGGAAAGCTTAGGATGGCTATATATCCCCATTATTTTAATAGCACTACTTCTTATTTATATGGAACTATTTATATTGCCTCATACTAAACAAGCAAGGCGTTTCTGGGGACTTCTTGTTTGTCTTTATATTGGGAATCTATCTATAGGACTATTTGAAGGTAGGAGTACTTATCATATTTATAACTTTTTCTTGCTGTTTGCCCTTATGCGTTATAGGGGAAGGGAAAAGGCTGCTATTCTTTTGGGCATAGATATCGTTATGCTAGGTTTTATTTTAGCCCATCAAATGTCTATGAGTGAAATCTATTTTTTAACGTATTTAAATTGGATTAGAAATTACAGCGTTATTTTCTTGGGGCTTGCTATTTTGCACTATATGGTGATACAAAATCAAGAATTAGCTAGGGCCAAGCAAGAACTTATTGAAAAGAATTTGGACTTAGAGTATACCTATGACCAATTAAAAAGAGCCTATAATGATTTAGAGGATTTTACCATTATGAAAGAGCGTAATAATATGTCTAGAGAAATGCATGATACAGTAGGACATACTTTAACCACCTCCTTAGTAGAAATAGAGCTTTGTAAAATGCTAGGTAAAGAAGATGAAGAGTTAAGTAGTAGGCTAGAACATATTAGTAGTCAAATAAGAAAGGGCCTAGGGGATTTACGGATGACTGTGCGTCGATTAAAGGAAGATTTAGACTGGGAACAAGAAATCTATGCCATCGGTGAGCGGTTAAGTGGGTATACGGATATTAAAGTAAAATATATGATAGAAGATTTAAAAGGCATTGAGACAAAGGTATTAAGGTGTGTCTATCGTATTATTCAAGAGGGGATTACGAATGCAATCAAGCATGGAGATGCGACGGCCTTTATGATTGAAGTGAAAAAAGATGAACATACACTATATGTTGAACTGCTAGATAATGGTAAAGGTGCTATTATGTTTAAACAGGGATTTGGTTTAAGTGCTATGAGAGAGCGGGTAGAAGCACTAGGTGGGAGTATTCAATTTGAAAGTTACAAAGAGGAAGGATTTACAGTTAAGGCACAGATTCCATTAATAGAGGAGAAGGGGGGAGCTAGATGATACAAATAGCTATTGTAGATGATCAAGAATTAATGAGAGATGGACTGGCAAGGATTTTAAATACTTATGAAGCACTTCAAGTAGTAGCTACAGGGAAAAATGGGCTTGAAGCTTTGGAGATTTGCAAAAACAATAAAATAGATGTATTACTTTTAGATATTCGTATGCCTGAGATGAATGGGGTAGAAACAGTTAAGGAACTTAAAGCTAATGGAAGTACAACTAAGGTAGTGATGCTAACAACCTTTGAGGATGAAGAATATATTTTGCAAGCTATGGCTTATGGAGCAAATGGGTATTTATTTAAAGATATTCCATATGATAAACTGGCTGAATGTGTTAAGGAGGTTTATGAGGGGCGTTTTATGATGCCTCAAAAAGTAGCAGAAGTATTAGCTAAGAACCTATATAGTGCAGAGGCACAAAAGAAAAAAGAAAATCCTTATGATTTTACAGAGAGAGAATTACAAGTAGCAGAAATGATAAAAGATGGCTTTAATAATAAACAAATTGCTAAAACCCTTTATATATCAGAGGGAACAGTGAAAAATTATGTCTCTAATATTTATGCAAAAACTCAAACGGATAATAGAGTAGAAGTAGCCAATCTTTTAAAAGAGATTTTCTAGAGGGGAGGGAGCATATGCATAAGCCCTTAAGTTACTATACATATTGTAAGGGAAACTATAGCGTGATTTTAAGATATATTACAAGTGTAACACTATGTATTATTTTGTTAGGTGTAACCAAGGTCGTTATTAATAACCAAAAGGATGAGCTGGATGTATGGAGCATTAAACATCAATATTATTCTTTTCTTTATAGTAGGGATCAAGCTATAGGAGAAGAACTTCTATGCAGTATTAAGGTATTAGATAGTGTGGAGGGTATTTACCCTTATGAAAGTTATTATCAAGGTTTTCAAGGATTTCTAAGCAATATGGATAGTATGACTTACTTTCTAGATAGAGAGGGTATTGTAAAAATCATGAGTCAGTTAGTACCTGACTATGATGTCAGTCAAATTCCGCAGAATGATCAACGTGAAGCTCTACTAAGTAGACGTTTAGTCAAAAATGGGGGGTTAAAAATAGGGGATGAGATTATAGAAGAAGATGCGATTACTTATCAAGCTTCTTTTGAAAGTATATTACCAATAGGATTTTGCCCTACAGCTATTGAGGATAGAGGGTATCATTACTTGATTTTAGCAAAGACAGGTCAAATAGATCAAATGAATCAGGCGATAAGAAATATATTACCTCAAGGAATCATGTATGAGGATTTGGAAAGTTTAAAAAAGGAGAATATATATGATAATAGAACATTAGAGCAGACTTTTAATATTATTATGGTGGTCATGACCTTAGGAGTAGCTATGACAACAGGTGTTTTGACATATATACATTACTTAGCACGCAGGAGAGAAGTGGGGATTTTAAGTGCTATAGGTTATAGTAATCAAACATTAATTATTAGGATGACAAAGGAAATATTAATAAGTACAGTGCTGGCGACTATGTTGGCAATCATAATGATTCAATTGATTATTTGTGGATTTAATATTTTTGTAGCTTTGCCAAATGGATACATCCCATTTCGACTAGGTTTAAATGTTTTAAAGCTTCTAATGATTATACCTTTTTTTATGATGGTTTTTTCGCTGATTCCAACTTGGATTTTATTAACAACAACAACTCAGGTCACACTTGTTCAGAGGGGATATTAAGTTATGTTTAAGATGGAAAATGTAAGTCTAGTATATGATTTAGATAAACAAGATAATACTTGTGCACTCAATCATATTAATTTAGAAATTAAAGCAAACAAATTTTATGGGATATTAGGCCCTTCAGGAAGTGGGAAAAGTTCATTACTTTATTTGCTAGGTGGTATCCAAAAACCTACAAGTGGGAGAATTTATTATAAAGGACAAACTTTATCTGCGCTAGAGGAAGAAGCCTTAGCAGCTATTCGGTTAAGGGAGTTTGGGTTTGTTTTTCAAAAACATTTTTTGATTCCTTATATGGATGTTTTACATAACACTTTAGTTCCTCTTAACTCTAAAAAGCCTAAGGATGTAGAAAAGGCAAAAGAGTTTTTAGTACGATTGGGCTTAGAAAAGCAAATGAAGAAAAAGCCCTATGAATTAAGTGGCGGACAATGTCAAAGAGTAGCTGTGGCTAGGGCACTTATTAATGAACCTAAAGTACTCTTTGCAGATGAGATTACAGCTTCACTAGATCATGTTGCTGCAGATACTGTTATGACATTAATAGAAGAAGTTAGAAAGGAAACGACCATTTTATTTGTGACTCATGATGAGACCAAGGTAACCATGGCAGATGAAATTCTTTACTTGCGAGAAGGGAAATTAGGAGGAATGAAGGGTGGAAACTAAGGGGAAATGGAGGTATACTTTGAAACGAAGTATCCCCCTTTTAACTATCTTAACTTTGCAAATAGGATTGCTTATTTTTTTACTGAGTATGGGATACAACATTGTGGAAGGAATGGAATATGGTTTAGGTTATAATCTCAAGCAGATGGCCTTAATAGATGGAGAAGTAACAGATGATGAAAAATGGGAATTAGAGAAAAATGTACTTATACCATTACAAGGGGAAGTTAATGTATTTGAAAGTAATTATTTTGATATGAGGACATGTATGTTGTTTTTCAACATAAATGGAACACCTTTTGTTCAAGTTAAACCAAATGAGCTAGAATATTTTATGCGAAAATTAGGGATTGTACTAATAGAAGGGGAGCTACCTTCTAGAGAAAATCAAATTTTGGTGACAAGAGAAACACTAAAATCTTATGATGCTCAAATGGGAGATTGGATTGGAAAAGACTATAGGGATGAAGCATTAGATAATAACTATCAAATTTGTGGAGTGATTAAAGGAAGGGCGAATATTTATATAGGTATGAAAAACAAACCTACACAAGGTTATTTAGTAGTTTATGAGGAAAATCAGAAGGAGAAGATAGAACCACAAATAATGGATGTTTTAAAAAGGTCAACAGCTATTAATTATCATACAGAGGGTCAACTTTTTGCAAAGACTTTAAGTAGGAATATGCTTTTATTAGGTGTAGTTGTCGTAGGGATATTTTTTATAAGCATTTTGGCCATTATGCTTAATTTATTAAGTAATGAGCTAGGGCAAAGGCTAGGAGAGATAACATTATTAAGATTAATTGGGTATTCCTACAAAACCATTAAAAAACAACTATGGTGGTATTATGGCATAATCCTGTTACTGGGGGCAATACTAGGAATAGGAACGGGGGTAACTGGAGTTATCTTATTTAAGTATTTATATTGTGAAGGAAAAGGCATTTATTTAGAAGTATGGCATAATAGCTATTTGTTGATTGTAGCAGTAATGATTATAGTACTATATGGAATCGCTATGTGGTGGATAGAGCAACAACTAAGTAAAAATAGTTGGCAAAAAAATATGTATGAGTAGTCTAATAAGAAGGAATTTTTGCCTATAAGTGATAAAAATAAATAGAAACTAGGATATGGCTTGTAAAAAATAGGGAATTATATTAAAATATAATAAATAAAAAAAATCTGACAAATCAAAGGAGAAAGCATATGAAAAAAATACTATTTGTAGCTTCGGAGTGTGTTCCTTTTATTAAAACAGGAGGCCTAGCAGATGTAGTTGGAACTTTGCCTAAGATGTTTAATTCGGATAAGTATGATGTAAGAGTCGTTATCCCAAACTATACCTGCATACCTGAGCAATATAGAAATAATTTTGAGTATGTTACACACTTTTACATGGACTTAGGATGGTTTCAAGAACCAATTCATGTAGGAATTATGAAAACAGTATATGAAGGCATTACTTATTATTTTATTGATAATGAATACTACTTTAGTGGATGGGCACCTTATGGGACCATGCGATTTGATATAGAGAAATTCTGTTTCTTTAGTAAGGCAGCTCTTGCTATTTTACCTGTGATTGATTTTAAACCTAATGTCATTCATTGTCATGACTGGCAAGCTGCTCTTGTTCCAGTGTACTTAAAGACAATGTTTAATGAGAATCCTTTCTTTTGGAATATTAAAACAGTCATGACCATACATAACCTAAAATTCCAGGGTACTTGGGATGTAAAGACCATTAAAGGAATTACAGGACTTGCAGACTATGTATTTACGCCAGATAAATTAGAGTTTTATAAGGATGCTAATATGTTAAAAGGTGGATTAGTATATGCTGATTTCATTACTACAGTAAGTAACACCTATGCACATGAAATACAAATGCCATACTATGGAGAAGGACTAGATGGATTACTTCGTGCTAGAAGCCATCAACTCTGTGGTATTTTAAATGGTATTGACTATGAGGTATATGATCCAGTTACAGATGAAGCGCTCTATCAAAATTATTCGGCTCAGAATTTTAGAACTGAAAAAATTAAAAATAAACGTGGACTTCAAAAACAACTTGGTTTAGAAGTCAATGATAAAAAGATGATGATTGGTATCATTTCTAGACTTACAGATCAAAAAGGTTTAGACCTTATTGATTGGGTTATGAATGGGATTTGTGATGAGCATGTACAGCTGGTAGTAGTAGGTACAGGAGATCCTCAGTATGAAAATATGTTTAAGCACTATCAATGGATTATGCCAGAAAGAGTCTCAGCCAATATATACTATTCTGATGATTTGGCTCATAAACTTTATGCTGCAGCAGATGCACTTTTAATGCCATCACGTTTTGAACCTTGTGGCCTTGCACAACTTATGGCACTAAGATATGGAACAGTCCCTATTGTTAGAGAAACAGGTGGATTAAAAGACACTGTACAACCTTATAATGAATACGAAAAAACAGGTACAGGTTTTACTTTTGCAAATTATAATGCAGATGAAATGCTTTATGTTATCAATTATGCAAAGCGTATTTATTTTGAGCGTAAACGTGAATGGAACCAAATAATTGACAGAGGTATGCGCCAAGACTTCTCATGGGAAACCTCTGCTAAAAAATATGAACAACTCTATGATGAACTTGTTTGGTAAAGTTTTTAAAAGTAATCCTTAGAAGGTAGGTAGAATGAACCATCTCTTATTTATTAATAGGAGGTGGTTTTGATTTCTAATATGTATGCAAATTGATTTGTGGTGCAAGTAGTATGCTAAAGTCAAAGGATATAAGGTGAAAAATTTAGCTTATGCCTAAAATGGATAAACGGAATGGGAGAGATAAATGTTAGCATGTATAGATTGTTCACAATATGAATTATTACTATATGATGATTTTAGCGAGAAGGAGTTACAGCTTAAGTATTGGTTGCCCATATATTTACCACAATGGAGTAAGCGAGAGAAGACAGTACCAAGCTACTATATTAAAGATAGTATACTAACATTATTCATTAAAGATGAACAAGAGCCATGGTGCCTAGAATGGAATGGACAAGTGAGAGTATCTAATATTCAAACAGGAGTGTTTTCTGGGGAAGTAGGAAGTACACAAGGGCAACATCATTTTACGAAGGGGTTAATTGTACGTGAAAAACAAGAGAGAGAGATAAAGGTTGCAGTACAATATGGCTATGTCGAATGTCGTGTAAGGTGTAATTTGTCTGAAGAAAATGTAGCTGCAGTATGGCTGATAGGTGTAGAAGAAGAAAGACAACAATCAGCAGAAATTTGTTTGTTTGAAATTAAAGGATGGAATGTAAAAGAATCTAGTGCTGTCATTGGCTCTGGAGTACATCCATTTGGGGATGATGATATTAAGGATGAGTTTATTGAAAGAGAAACTGATATTAATATTGAAGCGTGGAATACATATGCATTAGATTGGTCAGAAAATGAAATCACTTTTTTTATAAATGGAGAAATAGTGCAAAAGATAGAACAAAGTCCTAATTATCCAATGCAATTAATGGTGAACTTATATGACCTTCAAAATAAGAAAAATGAAAATAATATCTTTGAAATAGATTATGTAGAAGTTTATCAAAGAAAATAATAGAGAGATAATGAATAGGTCCCCTGATTTTTTATAATTAAGTAAAAAATCGGGGGAGTTTTGTGTAAGGAATTATTCGGGAATAAAAGAAAGTTCGATTTGATTAACTTGTGGTGTAAGACGAGTGAGTTTAACTCCAGCAGCTGCAAACATTTTCTTAGAAGCCCTAACGGTATCAGTATTTGCATATTTATCAGAAAGGTAAATAACTTCTTTAATGCCACATTGAATAATGGCTTTACAACATTCATTACAAGGGAAAAGGGCAACATATATTTTAGAACCTACTAAAGATTTCCCCCTAGCATTTAAAATGGCATTTAATTCTGCATGAACCACAAATGGATACTTAGTATCTAAAAAATCACCTTCACGTTCCCAAGGAAATTCATCATCTGAGCAACCTAAAGGAAGTCCATTATATCCAACACTTAAAATCGTATTCTCATTAGCAGCATCTTGATTAGCACCACTGACAATACAAGCTCCCACCTGTGTATTAGGATCTTTACTTCTCTTGGCAGCTAGTAAGGCAATTCCCATAAAGTAATCATCCCATGAAATATATTCTTGGCGTTTCATTCTATCCCTCCTAAAAATCTATAAATTTATACATAGTTATTATTTTTAGTATATTATGATAGAGAGCACTTGTCCAATCCCTTCGTGGATAATGACTAAAATAAGATAAAGAATTTAGATGTTTTTGTATTAGCACTTTAAAATAAAGTTGTGTATAATAAGATTTATCTAGAAGATAATTATTATTGAATAAAAATATTTGTTTGTGAATAATTGTTTATAATATAAGTTAAAACAAATTGACAAACAAAATAGGGAGTTGAAAATATGATTCAAATTAAAAAACGGGATGGTAGGTTAGAACCCCTTTGTGCTAGTAAAACCAAGAAGATGGTGGAATTTGCTTGTCGTAACTTAGAAGGGTGTAACCCTATAGAACTAGAATTAGATGCAAAAATTCAATTTAGAGATAAGATGACAACGAGAGAAATTCAGAAGGTACTTATTCAAACTGCCATTGAAAAGGTGATACAAACTAATGAGGATGCTTACGGAAATCAAGTTAGGCAAACACATATTAACTGGCAATATGTAGCAGCTAGGCTTTTAGTGTATGACTTATATAAGGAAGCAGCTATAAATAGAGGTTACACCCACTTTGGTTATGGGGATTACAAGTTTCTTTATGAGGCGCTTATTGAAAAAGGACTTTATGGTGCTTATTTAAAGGAAAAATATTCAGATGCGGAACTGACAGAATTAGCAACTTATATTAAACCTGAAAGGGATGACCTTTTTAACTATGAGGGTATCAAGCTTCTGGCAGATCGCTACTTAGTGAAAGGCTATCAAGGAGAAGTTATGGAACTTCCACAAGAACGCTTTATGACTATTGCTATGCATTTAGCTATTCCAGAAGGTGAGCAAAAGGTATATTACGCTAAGCAGTTTTATGACCTATTGAGTCAGCTTAAAGTAACAGTAGCTACCCCTACTTTAGCAAATGCAGGAACAGCCTATTATCAACTAAGTAGCTGTTTTATTTCTACGGTGGGAGATAATCTTTGGTCTATCTATGATGTGAATCAAAAGTTTTCACAAGTCTCTAAACATGGTGGCGCATTGGGAATCTACTTAGGGAAGGTAAGAGCCTTAAATAGTGAAATTAGAGGACATAAACGTTCATCGGGAGGAGTCATTCCTTGGGTGAGACTCTATAATGATACTGCAGTGGCAGTTGACCAACTAGGAAGAAGAAAGGGAAGTGCTTCTGTAACATTAGATATTTGGCACAGTGATTTATATGATTTCCTAGAACTTAAAACAAATAATGGGGATGATAGAAGGAAGGCTCATGATATTTTTCCATCTATTAGTATTCCAGATCTTTTTATGGAAAGACTCCTAAGAAGAGAAAACTGGAGCTTATTTGATCCTTATATGGTACATAAAGAAATGGGCTTTTATTTAGAAGATTATTTTGATGATGAAGAGGATAAGGCCTTTACAATGCACTATGAAGCGTGTGAAGCTAATGAAAAATTAGAACGTATTACAGTGCCTACCTTAGATATTATGAAGAAAATCATGATGAGTGCAGTGGAGACCGGTACGCCTTTTATCTTTTTTAGAGATACAGTGAACAAAGCAAACCCTAACAAGCATTTAGGCATGATTTATGCTTCAAACCTATGTCATGAAATTGCACAAAATATGAGTGCAAGTGAGTTGTTACAAGATGAGCTAGTAGAAGTTAATGGAGAGATGGAGGTACATACCCGTATAAAGCCAGGAGATATGGTAACGTGTAACTTAAATTCCGTTAATTTAGGAAAGGTAGAAAGAGAAGAACTTAAGGAAACCATTCCATTACAAATTCGGATGTTAGATAATGTCATTACCCTTAATAAGCTACCAGTAAAAGAAGCAGAGCTTACCAGTGATCGCTATAGAGCGATAGGATTAGGAACAAGTGGTTATCATCATTATTTGGTGAATCATGGTATCTCATGGGAAAGTGAAGAACACTTAAAGGTTGCAGATGAATTATTTGAAGAAATTGCTTATGAAGCCATTAGAGGTTCTATGGAACTAGCTAAGGAGAAGGGGGCTTATCCAGGTTTTGAGGGGTCTGAATGGCAAACAGGTGTCTATTTTGAAAGAAGGGGATATACCTCATCAAGATGGCAAGAGCTAAGAGAAGAGGTTAAAAAATATGGCCTACGTAATGGCTATATTATGGCTGTGGCACCTACAGGAAGTACCTCCAATATTGCCAATACAACAGCAGGGATAGATCCTATTTTCAAGAAGTTTTTTATTGAGGAGAAAAAGGGAAGTTTCACTCCAAAGGCAGCACCTGATTTATGTGCAGAGAACTTTTGGCTCTATAAAGAAGCACATCATATCAACCAAAGTTGGAGTATTAAAGCTTGTGGGATAAGACAGCGTCATATTGACCAAGCTCAGTCTTTTAACTTATATGTCACACCAGAGGTAAAAGCAAAAGATATCTTGCAAATGTATATTGATTCTTGGCAAGAAGGAGTGAAAACCCTATATTATGTCCGTAATCAGTCACTAGAAACAGATGAGTGCACAAGTTGTTCAAGCTAAAGGAGGAGAGAAACAATGTTAAAAAAACGCATATTTAATGAACTAGGGGACCGTGGAACACAGCAAATAATTAATGGGAATACCACTAATCTAAGGGAGTGGAATCGTATCAAGTATGATTGGGCTCAAACGTTATATCGCACAATGCTCAATAACTTCTGGATTCCAGAGGAGATTGCTTTAAATGAAGATGTAAAAGGCTTTCCTTTCTTAACAGATGGAGAACGTCATGCCTTTGATAAAATTATAGCTTTTCTCAACTTTTTGGATTCTATTCAAAGTGAAAACTTACCCCATTTATCTCGCTATATTACAGCACCAGAAGTCACTTCACTGCTTAATATTCAGGCCTTTCAAGAAGAGATTCATGCTCAGAGTTATTCTTATATTCTAGATACTGTGACCAATCCAGTAACTCGTGATAAGATTTATGACCAGTGGAGAGAAGATGAAGAACTTCTTAAGAGAAATCGATTTATTGCAGATATCTATGAACGTTTTAATGAAGAGCCAAATGACAAAAACTTTTTAAGAGCCATTATGGCGAACTACATTTTAGAAGGAATCTACTTTTATTCAGGTTTTAGTTTCTTCTACACCTTAGCAAGACAAGGCAAAATGACGGCAACAAGTACCATTTTTAAATATATTAATAGGGATGAGATTACTCATCTTGTCGTTTTTCAAAATATCATTAAAGAATTAAGAAAAGAAAACCCAGATATCTTTAATGAAAGTATAGAAGCAGAACTAAGAGAGATGATGAGAACAGGTGTAGAGCATGAAATTGCTTGGGGACAGTATGTAACAGCTAATGAAATTATGGGAATTAATAATGATTTAATCGAACTATATATAAAATATCTATCCAATCAACGGCTTAAAGCCATTGGAATGGAAGAACTCTATCCAGAGGTTACTCATCATCCTATGG
>JAEZJJ010000071.1 GCA_023436395.1 Bacillota bacterium
ATTAAAGGTGTAGGCTTTAAAACTGTTCTTTAAGGAGGGAATCTTTTGGGGTATTTTAATTTAATGATTTTACTAAGTCGCTATATTTTTGCAGGCTTTGGTATTTTATTTATGCTAGTTGCCTTTAGCTTTATGAAGCCCTTTGTTAATTATTCTTTAGGAAGCAGAAAAGAGAAAAATAAGTTTTTATCCCTTTGTTTATACTGTTTTCACCTAGCAGGGGTGAGTATACTCATGGGCAAACAAGCAGATAATGATATGAAGATTGCCATAGCCCTTAATGGGATTGCCGTTTTGCTGTTATTTATAATAGCCATGTGGATTTTAAGAATCATGAAAAGACATCATGAACTCATCTTGTGGCAACTCATGTTCTTTTTAACAGACATTGGATTTTTAATCATCGAGCGTTTGGATCATGAGATGGCAACGAAGCAAATTGCAGCTTATATCATAGGGGTAGTGATTGCCCTTATTTTCCCAAGTTTATTCTCCATTTTGATAAAACCTAATAACAAATATATTTATTTAGGCGTTTTAGTAGTCACCATGTTTCTTCCTTTTGTGGCAGGAACCAAGATATTAGGGGCAACGAACTGGGTAAGTATTGGTGGCTTTTCTTTTCAACCTTCAGAGATTGGAAAGGTCGCCCTTGTCTTGTTCTTGGCCTCCACCTTAAGTGATGGTGAACGGCAAAAGCAAGGATATCGGGGCCTTGTTTTCCCAGGGGTAGTGGTGATAGCTTCCTTAGGCTGTTTAGTACTACAAAAGGATTTAGGTGCAGTATTACTATACTATCTTACGGCTTTACTGATGGTATTTGTAGCTACGCAAAGCTTCTTGCTTCCTGGATTAGGCCTTTTAGCAGGGAGTGTAGGGAGTGTGATAGCCTATTTCTTGTTTGGACATATTCGTGTGAGAGTAGCTGCATGGCTTAATCCATGGGCAGATATTGCAGGGAATGGTTATCAAGTGGTGCAAGGTTTATTTGCTATGGGCACTTGGGGCTGGCTAGGCAGTGGGCTGACGAGAGGGAATCCAGGGAAAATTCCTTATGCTGTTTCGGACTACATTTTTGCAGCAGCTTGTGAGGAATTTGGTAATATCATAGGTATAGTCATCTTATTTGCTTACTTAGGGATTATTTTACTTTGTCTTCAAGTAGCCTTTCGCTATAGTCATGCCTTTTATCGCCTAGTTATTATTGGAATTGCCACGATTTTTGCAATGCAAACCTTTATTATTATAGGGGGAGTGCTTAAACTGATTCCTCTAACAGGTATTACGACACCTTTCATGAGTGCAGGTGGAAGTTCCATGGTAGTGAGCATGGGAATGATAGGACTCATTACTTACTTCTCTTACAAGGGCAGAATGAATGAAGGGAAGGAGGAAGTAAAAAATGAACAAGGGTAAAAAGAGTGTTCAAGAACGTAAGATGATTTACACCATAGCTGCTATTTTTATTTTAATGTTTGCAGTGCTTATTGGTTATATGGCGTATTTTACTATTTTCAAACAAAAACAAATGGCTGTTCATCCTCAAAATACACGTTTAAATAGCTTGGAGTCTGAAGTAATTAGGGGCAATATTTATGATACGTATACGAAGCTTTTAGCCACTACAACGCAAGAGGGTGAAAGGAGCTATCCTTATAAAAATCTTTATTCACATCCTATTGGTTACTCTCAAAGTGGCAAAATGGGGATAGAAGCCTTAGCAAATCAGCAATTACTTTATCCAAGCTATGACTTGGTATCTCTCTTTAAAGCCGTTTTTATGAATAAAAAGTTTGAAGGGCGAGATGTGGTGCTCACTTTAGATCATCATTACCAAGAAGCTATTGCCCAGGCTATGGAAGGAAGACGTGGTGGGGTAGTGGTGATGGAAGCAACGACAGGAAAGATTAAAGGGATGTATAGTACACCTAACTTTGATCCTAATAAAATAGTGGCAAACTGGTCAGCCCTGAACACAGATACAGAAGATACACCACTCCTCAATAGGGCAACTAAAGGTTTATATCCTCCAGGCTCTATCTTTAAGATTGTCACGACTTTAGCCTATATGCAAAGTCATGAAGGAGAACCTTTAGACTTTACCCATAATTGTACAGGAAGTATTAGTGGGAAAGATTATACCATCAAGTGTTTTAATCAAACAGCTCATGGAAACGTAGATTTAAAAGAAGCTTTTGCAAAGTCTTGTAATACCTACTTTATTGCCCTAGCAGAGAGCCTCCCAGCAGGAGCACTAAAGACAGCTGCTGAATCTGTAGGCTATAATCACTCCTTGGATTTTGATATGGATTATTCCGTTAGTCGTTTTAGTCTTAATGAGAAAGGTTCATATGATAATAGCAAGGAGACACAAACTGGCGATAAAAAAGGAACAGATAAAACTGATGCAGATAACACTGACACAGTACCTATAAGTTCTGACTTTGAAAAGGCAGCTACTGCTATTGGACAAGGGAAAACTTTAACGACGCCTCTCCATATGGCGATGTTAGCCGCTGCTATTGTAAATGATGGATTGGAAATGAAACCTTATCTAATTGAATACTCTATGAACAAAAATGGAAGTATCAAAATGAGTAATAAACCAAAGCAGATGGGGCCCTTAATGACAGAAGCCCAAGCCAAATTTCTACAAGAGCTTATGGAGAGGGTTGTAGACCATGGAACAGCAGTTTCCCTTCCAGAAAAAGGGCTAATTGTAGGTGGAAAAACAGGAACGGCGCAAAATGAAACAGAAGCAGATCATTCTTGGTTTATGGGATATGCCAAAGACCCAGAAGGGAAAAAAGCACCTATTGCCTTTGCAGTCGTTGTAGAAGGTGGCGGCAAAGGGGCACAGTCTTTAACAGTGTCTGATAGTATTTTAAAGGCTTATCGTAGTAGTGAAGAATAGATTTATAGTAATGAGATAAGTGATATCAAAAGTAGGTTAACTTAGAATGAATAGTATCTGAGTTAGCCTACTTTTTTCTTCGGTTTATAATAAGAAAGAGAATAGCTCATAAACCTGATAATGAGACTCTCATAAGAAAAGTATAATATGCACATCATATTTATGTTAGGCATATTTTGTGTTATAATGAGCATAATTAAAGTGTGAAGGAGTGTGAGTGATATGGCTACCACAAGTATGAATATTCGTATGGATAGTGAAATTAAAAAGCAAGCACAAGAGTTATTTGCTCAATTTGGCCTAGATATGACCACAGCCATCAATATGTTTTTAAGACAATCTATTAGAGAGCAGGGTATCCCATTTCAACTAAAAATTAATACGCCTAATCAAGTAACTTTAGAAGCATTTGAGGAAGGTGAAAGATTGATCAACGATCCTAATGCACAAAGATTTTCAAGTGTAGAAGCATTGTTTGAGGAACTTAATTCATGAAGTACGAAATTCCATAGTGATTTGTTTTAAGCCCCAGGAATAATCCAAGGGCTTTTTTTTGAGCCCAATTAGAGGAGATGAAGCAGTGAGTCAATTGTGATATGATGGTAACATCATAAGTGGAGATGATGACAGGAAACGACGGCTTTAAATGTTTGGAAAGTTGACAATATGTATATTTAAGGTATAATATATTGTTGTATTAAGAAAAAACAGAATTATACAATTGATTCTCGAAAAATAATTTAAGCGAGGGGATACCATGGAAAAAAAATCTTACAATCCTTATGAAACAGCGCAATTTCAATTTGACAATGTAGCAGATAAACTTGATTTAGATCAAGCTACCCGCCAATTACTTCGTCAACCAAGCCGTGAATTTCATTTCACAATTCCAGTAAAGATGGATGATGGCTCAACAGAGGTATTTAATGGTTACCGTATTCAACATAATGATGCCAGAGGGCCAGCAAAGGGAGGAATTCGATTCCATCCTCAAGAAACCGTTGATACAATAAAGGCGCTTTCCATGTGGATGACATGGAAATGTGCAGTAGTAGATATTCCTCTAGGAGGAGGAAAAGGCGGTGTTATCTGTGACCCACATAAACTTTCTATGAGTGAGCAAGAGAGATTATGCCGCGGTTATGTAAGACAACTTGCTAAAAACATAGGACCAATAGCTGACGTACCTGCACCAGACGTTATGACTAATGGGCAACATATGCTTTGGATGATGGATGAATATGAAACGATTCTTGGTGGACACTATCCAGGAACTATTACTGGTAAACCTGTGGGAATGGGCGGTTCTCTAGGACGTACAGAAGCTACAGGTTATGGTGTAGTATTTACATTAAGAGAAGCGTTGAAAAACCTAAATATTGATATAACAACCAGTACAGCCAGTGTTCAAGGATTTGGTAATGTTGCAGAATACGCAGCTCGCCTTTATTCAGAATTAGGTGGTAAAGTTGTAGCTGTTTCTAGTTGGGACAATAAGGATAAGAAGTCTTATACGTTCCGTAAACTTGATGGACTTGATATTCAAAAAATGGTTGACATCAAGGATTCTTTTGGTACTATTGATAAAGATAAGGCTAAAGAGCTTGGGTGTGAAGTTTTAGCTGGTGATGAGTGGATTGCTCAGGATGTAGATATTCTTCTTCCATGTGCATTAGAGAATCAGATTACACCAGTTACTTTTGAAAAAATGAGTGATCGCGTAAAGATCATATGTGAAGGAGCAAATGGTCCTACAACACCAGATGCAGATGAATTAATTAAAGCAAGAAATATATATCTTATTCCTGATTTCTTATGTAATGCAGGTGGAGTAACTTGCAGTTATTTTGAGCAAATTCAATGTAATATGAATTATTTCTGGTCAAAAGAAGAAGTTATGGAGAAATTAGATTACAAAATGACTAGCGCTTACCATGCAGTACATAACCTTGCCGTAGAAAAAGGCTTATATATGCGAGATGCAGCATATGTTATTGCTATTAATCGTGTTGCAGATGCAGTAAAACTTCGCGGATGGGTATAATATTTACGAGGGATGTTATAAAATAAATCAATATGTCTGATATTGTAGTGGCAAGGAATTGCTCACAATATCAGACACATATTTACTTTTGTAACAGCCCTTTTTTTATAGGGCAATAGGAGAGGTGAATAATCTGCCTACAAATTCATCTTGTATTTTTTAATACATTTATTAGGTAAATTTCAAATCAAGGGGTAATAGATATGAATCGATTTAAAGATCAGGACTTGGATGTTTTAGTAGAAAGAGCTAAGGAACTGGAATGCTTTTATTTGGTGGATGAAGCTCTTGCAGCCCCTTCTCTTTCAGATAGTCTGTTTAAAGTCACAGAAGTAACACCAGTGGGGTTTCACGATTATATTAACTGCTCAGTTTATATTGTACTAGATGGTCAGACATATGCTACCAAACCTATCATAGCAAATGGTTATACATTACAGTCTGAAATTATACTGAATGGCGTATCCCATGGCTTGATTAAAGCAATGTACCCGAAACATATTTTTAAGGATGCAGATAGCGCTTTTCTTCCTGAAGAACAGAAGCTATTAGATAGCATTGCCCATCGTATTGCAGAAAAGCTTTTTAAAGTAAATTTCCAGCCTAAGAATCGATTTCGGGGAGATTGGGAAGCGATTATCACCTTATTACACAATACAAATCGAAATATGCTGCTTTATGTATGTGAAAAAATGCTTGCTCATCTTGCCAAAACAAGTCCCAGTATAGTGGATGATATTTTTGATAAAATGGACTGGAAAAAATATAGAATCCAAGGTGAAATTAATTTCCCCTTAGAAACTTTACCGGCTTTTGACGTTACAAAATTAAGTCAGATACTATTTTCCTATGCGGGCTCCTGCATGGAAGATGCCTCGATTTATAATTATATTAATTTATGGATTTATCAGGGAACAACCTATGAACTTATCAAAAAAATCGATAAGAAAGATGCTGATTTAAAAGATATTACCCATGCGCTGTCACAATATATGAATGCAGTCAGGGGCAATGAAATGGTTAGTGAGGCTACAAAGCGGTGGCTGAGCGTAGAGTTAATACAAAGATTTCTAACTGATAAACCAACCATGGTCGCCAATGCTCATAAATATATTTCTATAGAAGCCCTTTGCAGCCTTCTTGATAATGTAATCTGTTCTCCAAAGAGCATTGGTAAAATAGGAGGCAAAGGCACTGGTTTCTTTATTGCCAATCAGATTATAGCCTCTCATATTGACGAAAATCCAGAGTTTTCTAAGATTAAAGCCCCTAGAACCTGGTATATTACCGCCGATGAATTATCCACTCTGATTGAGCGAAATGGCCTAGATGAACTCAATGAGCATAAATACCGAGATATTATTGATATACGAACAAGTTATCCTAGAATTATTCATATGATGAAGAATTCCAAGTTTTCTTCTTATATTATAAATGAACTGGGACAAATACTGGAGAGCTGCCAAGATAAGCCTTTAATTATCCGATCTTCAAGTGTACTGGAAGATCAGATGGATACCTCCTTCTCTGGAAAATATAAAAGTCTTTTTATAGTCAATGCAGGGACCAAGGCAGAGAGACTACAGCAATTGATAGAGGGGATTTTAGAGGTTTATGCTTCTTTATTTAACCCAGATTCCATTCAATATCGAAAAGAGCGTCATTTAATCGACTGTTCCGAACAAATGGGTATTATGATTCAGGAGGTAGTAGGAACCAGAGTGGGGCCTTATTTCTTTCCACTCTATGCCGGAGTTGCTTTTAGCAATAATGAACTTAGGTGGTCCTCTAGAATTAGGCGGGAGGATGGTTTAGTGCGAATGGTAATGGGGCTAGGAACGAGGGCAGTGGACCGAATCGGAGATGATTATCCCATCTTGATTTCTCCAGGGCAACCAAACCTGCAGGTAAATCAGTTAGCAGCCGATTTAGTAAAGTATTCGCCTCAGATGATGGATGTGTTAGATGTTGAAAATAATTGCTTCTTAACCCTTCCTATTGCTCAGGTGATTAAGGAATATGGAAATCAAATCCCTCATATTAACTATGTGGCTTCTGTATTGAAGGAGGACATCCTAGTTGGCGTAAATGCATTTACAACCAACTTTAAATCAGATGAAGTGGTCATTACCTTTGATCATTTGGTCAGAAACACATCTATGATAAAGCTAATGCAGTCTGTGATGGTCTTGCTCAAAGAGAAGTTAGGGTATCCCGTTGACATTGAATTTGCCAGTGACGGTGATAATCTTTATTTGCTGCAATGCCGTCCGCAAAGCAGAAATTACGATAATAAACCTGTTGCCATTCCTCCTAATATACCTTTACCAAAAACTATTTTTACAGCAGATAAATATATTTCCAATGGAAAGGTTACTGGAATTAAGACCATAGTATATGTGGATCCTGCATTATATGCAGCCCTAGAAAAACGTGAGGATTTAGTGAATGTAGCCTATGCAATCAGCCACCTGAACAGTATCCTTCCTCGAAAGAGCTTTATTTTAATGGGGCCAGGACGATGGGGGAGCCGTGGTGATATTAAGCTGGGTGTTCCTGTTGCCTATTCGGACATTAATAATACAGCCATGCTCATTGAAATTGCAGGAAAGGAGTCAAAGTTTCAGCCAGAGCTCTCCTTTGGCACACATTTTTTCCAAGACCTGGTGGAAGAAAATATCAAGTACCTTCCTCTTTATCCAGAAGACAATCACATTATTTTTAATAAATCTATATTTTCAAATAAGAATAATTTCCTAGGAGAGATGGTTCCGTCCTACGCCTATTTAAGTGACGTGATTAAAGTCATTCGGGTAGAAAAAGTCGGCTTCGATAAAGAACTGGTTGTCTTAATGAATGCTGATTTGCAAAAAGCGATTGCTTATCTCGATTCCCCTTCCAAGTCTATGGAGACATCTGGTGTTGACCAGATAGGAGAAGAGAGTATAGAAGAGAATAAGGAAGACTATGGCTGGAAATGGCGTCATTATATGGCGGAACAAATAGCCGCAGGGATAGATATGCATGCTCTTGGAGTAAAGGGCATCTATCTTTTTGGAAGTACTAATAATTGTACGGCAAGGTGTAATAGTGATATTGATCTGCTCATTCATTTTGATGGCAGCGATGCTCAGAAGGAGAAGCTTTCTAACTGGCTTGATGGCTGGAGTATGGCTTTATCCGGAATGAATTATTTAAAAACAGGATATCATTCCGATGGACTTTTAGATATCCATTATGTTACAGATCAAGATATTGCGAATAAAAACTCTTATGCTATAAAAATAAATTCTATATATGACCCTGCTTTTCCCCTTCGCATTAGGAATTAGGGTAGAGTACGTGAGAAGGACTTTCGGCGCAGTTTGAAGTTTGTTATAAATTTCAAGGCCTGAAAGTCCTTTTTGAATAAGTTATAAACTTTCTCAAAGCAGGATACCTTTTTTATTTAAAAACTAAACATTAAGAATGTGTTTACTTGCCATCTTGATAAATTGTTCCTGACAAGGTGAAAGGTATTTATCTTTATGCCATATGATATGAGAATGAATACCATAATTGCATAGGTAATCAAGTGGTGTAAGCATACCAGATTCTATATCTTCAATAGCGGCAATTTCAGGCATAATACATACACCTAGACCTTGTTCAGTTAATTTTTTAATGGCTTGGATACTTTCTGTTTCAACCATAATCTGTGGAGAGATACTATTTTTAATTAAATCTTGCAAGAAATTTTGTCGATAGTAAGCGGCAGGTTCTGCTAGAATAAGTGGTACTCCCGAAAAATCAGCTGGAGATAAGTTAGACTTTTTCGTAAGGGGATGCTCTTTTGATGCTAAAACATAGATTTTCTCATCTTTTTCTGCAGTATAACAAATATTTTTATCTTTTTGTAAGTACCCAATAGTAAAGGCTATATCAATCTGATTACGGGTAAGTGCATCGCAGAATTCTGAGCATTTAAGAATGGTTAATGTAATATTGACGTTGGGGTATACTTTTTTGAAATCATAGATAATTTTTGGGAGTCTATAAACACAAAGTGAATCGCAAACACCTATACGAATGTTACCAAAATCTTTGATGTTAACATCTACACTTAGTATTTTTTCTTCTATGTGCAACATCTCGGTTGCATGTGGTATGAGTTGCAATCCAGCGTCTGTTAGAGTAATGGTCTTACCCATTCGATTGAATAACTGAGTATGCAAATCCTCCTCTAATTGTTTGATCTGGATGGTTATATTGGCTTGAGTATAACCAAGCTTTTCAGCAGTTTTTGTAAAGTTTAGATTCTTTGATAGCTCAAGAAATATATGAAGTTGTTTTAATTCCATACCAAACCTCCCTATAAATAGAAATTATTATTATTATAAGAACTATTAATTTTTATTATTATCTATGTATTGATATAATAACACTATGAAATCTATTAGAAAAGAGGGAATAGCTATGGAAACTGAATTTAGCAAAGCATTACAGTCTGATTTTAGAAATGGAATTATACCAGAAGACATGGACTGGTTCGGAAGTTTAGTTGGTGAGTGGGATATAATATGGAAAGAGAATTATGGAAAGGAAAATGAGACAGTATATAAGGGTGAATGGATATTTCAAAGAATATTAAATGGATGTGGCATTCAAGATTTATTCATCGTCCCTTCAAGAGAAGAAAGAAAACACCTTAATTTACCAAATGCAGAATATGGTACCACTATTCGTATGTATCGACCAGATGAAAAATGTTGGGAAATCTATTATACATGTATTGGAGAATATACAAGACTTCAAGCTAGAAAAGAGAATGAAAAAATAGTACTTACAGAATTAAGTAGAAATAAGATGAAATGGATATTTTCTGATATCACACATAACTCCTTTCATTGGGAAAACGTAATGATTAATGACAATGGTGAGTGGGAAGTTATGTGTGACTGCCAAGCAAATAGAAGAGTATAGGAGAGGCAATCTTATTCACATTTTTTGACTTGGAATGCTTCTTTCTTTGTAAGGTTTGACCTATCATTATTTCTTGTATAAATAATGATAGTTGAGATAATAACATATTAATATCATTTTGTTGACAAAGTTGCTTCTATATATAAAGAGTATCTCAATGCCCTTGGAGTACATCTTCCGATTAATACCAAATAGTTTCTACATAAAAGTCCCAAGGTACATTGTTCTACTCCCAAAAGTTAGACAAAAAATTTATTAGAAGCCTTTTAGTGTGTTATGATTTGTGATGAATTTGTTCATTTTGGAGAATATTCTGTTGTGAGAGAATTTGATGGTGGTATGTATGTGAAAAAGTTAAATAGATATTAAAAATAGTACATTTAGTGTAGGTGGCGTAGAAATGGAGTAAATAAAAAGTATATTGGGCGTAAATCAATTTATAAAGACTGCAAAATTAATGATTACAAAATTATATTATGCAAATTCGGCTCAATTACTATGTATATCACTGAGTTAAGGCTGGATGAAACCAATGTGGCTGTGCTTTGTAGAGTGTGTAACTTGCAGATAGGTGATAGTAGTGTGGTGGATTGGTAAGATTCATTTGACTAATATGGGTATATATCAATTGCATTATGTACATAGTAATGATTTAATTATGTACAAAAGGAGGTGCTAATATGCCACAAATTATACCTATCACTGATTTGAGAAATACCAATGAAATTTCAGAGCTTTGTCATGCTAAAAGTGAACCTGTATTTATTACTAAGAATGGGTATGGTGACTTAGTTGTTATGAGCATAGAAACATATGAGAGATTGTTAGAAACAAAAGAGATTGATATGGCTATAGCTGAGGTCGAAGTGGAATCAGATAAGGGATTAATCGATGCACGAGAAGCTATGCAAAGTTTAAGGAAAAAGTATTTTGGATAGATATACTATTAAATTACTGCCTAAAGCCTATAGAGATCTTGATGAAATTTATGAATATATCTCAAGTACTCTTTTGGTATCTGAAACAGCAATAAATACAATAGAAGCTATAGAAGATGCGATATTTAGCTTGGAAGAACCTCCGTATAGAGGCTCAGAAAGAAAAACAGGTGTATATGCTTATCAAGGATATAGACAACTATTTGTAAAAAATTTTACTATTATTTATAGGATTGATGAAGCAAAAAATATGTAGTCATTGTTACTTACGATCCCACATAGGCTATTTAACGATCATTTTGCCAAATAGTTTTCTAACTATGTCCATTGGCACATGGAGGCAGTAGTGAAGCTAAGTAGATAAACACTAGTAATACCAAGGTTTAGAGCATTATGCTTTAAGCCTTTTAGTGCGTTTTAGTGTATGAGTAAACATATTTATATGTTCCCTCATGAGTAGGGGGAACTATTTGACAATAAGGTAATGTTAACTACTTCGGTCTTGTAAACCATGTCATTCGATTACATTAACATTACATTTAAAAGTTGGAAGGGGAACTGAAATCTCTACAACCTTTGATGATTAAGGCCGATGCGTCCCTTTATGTGGAATTTCGCATATTTAAAAGTGGAGGAGTAAAAATCGCATAATAAAAGCTACACATTTAGTAATCACAAATCATTGTGGTTACTTTTTTCTTCCCAAAAAGTTTAAAGGAAAGGAACGAGTCAAATGTCAGATGAGCAGAGAGAAAAAATCAAAGAGCTACGGCTACAAGGCATGACTACAAGGGGATAGCCAACATTGTAAATCCGACACGAAATAGCGTAAGAAACTTTTGGAAGCTAAAAATTCTTTAACTATAATATAAGATTTAGATAGAAACGAAAGTGCTCATTCTTTATAGGGTAAATTAGGGAATAATTATCAAATTTAATTATAGAATATTTTAAATATAGTTAAAAATGTTGTCGATATATGATATAATAAGTATTATTATTACAAAAAAAAGACTATATTATATGATAGGAAAGTAGTGACTATGCTAGAGACTAAAGAGTTATCCTCTCTCACTAAAGCCAAAGAATTAAGCAAGGCAGTCTTTTTGTTTACAACCAATGCACCAAAAAAATTTCGATTTACATTAACTTCACGTATGCAAAATCTTTCGCTTGAGATTATAGCACTTATTAATCATGCTAATGAAGTTTTTTAGACGTTAAATTGCTCACAGATTTAGACCAGTCCATAAAAGCCCTAGCGCAGCAAAAGTCATTCAAGTCAGAGACCGAGCAATATTATTTGCAAAACAAATTACAATGAGTGTGGAGCATAAGGCAATACTGCCTAAGCATCAGGCGCAATTAGCAGCACTGGTATGGGAAGTAAGAAAACTTGTAGGTGCATGGATTCAATCGGATAGAAGGTGATATAACTACTAGAGTATATCAGGGTAAAACCGTTGATATATAGGGACAAGGCTATAACTGGTGGCTCCGGTCTCCGGGTAACAACGATAACTATGCGGCATATGTGAACTCAGATGGCAATGTTAACGACAATGGCAACAACGTAAACAACAGCTTAGGTGTTCGTCCCGCTCTGCCTTAACAAAGGTTATAGAAATACTATAACTAGCCTGAAATAAGTTTCTAAGTAGAACTTGTCTGTGCATAAGGCAAAGGAGTTTTGTTCCTGTCCTAATACTTATTAGGATAAATACATGCTATCTGTAAAGTTAAGATATTCCTATTAGGCAGGCATTTCTTAATAGCATTCAAAAGGATAGCTTATTAAAAAAATAGGAGGTGTAAAACCAGTAAAATACATACTGGGAAAGTTATTCGTAAAGTAAGACAAAAAAGTAAGCAGGCTATGAAAAAAAGATTAAAGGCTTACAAAGTACAATATGCTAAGGGTGAACTGGATCCAACACAAATTAGACAGCGGTTAGTAAGTTGGCTAGGTCATGTAAGGCATGGCCATACCTATGCGTTGCAAAAAAAGATACTCAGTCAAGCAGTCTTTAAGAAAGACTGGGAATATTTGAAGGGAGAGGAAAAGTGTGAGAAAGAAAATGAGTTTATTACTGGGACTAACGATGATCATGAGTTTACTACCGATGCAGTTGTCAGTGAAAGTGAAAGCAGAAACCACACCAAGTGTTACCCTAGGAGGCACGAGTCAAATCACAACAGGTGCCGCCATTTATTTTGGGAAACATACTAAAGAGGATGGTAACGAAGCACCTATCCTATGGCGTGTCATGGGAGTAGAGGGTGAAAAGGTAACCTTATTAAGTGATAAAATACTAGAATATAGACAGTATAATGGGAGTTGGGATCATAAAAACTGGTCAGAATCAGATATTTGTAAGTATCTTAATAGTAAAGATACTTATGCAGACACAGGATTTTTAACGACAGCCTTTACCCCACAAGAACAAGGGTATATTGAAACTTATAGCACGGTACGGGAACAAGTTAAAGGATCTAGCTATACCATTATACCAGATCAGAAAATTGTATTACCCTCTTTTGATGAAGTTACAACGGGTGGAGCTTATGGATTTAATGATAATGATAGCAGAAAAGCTTACGATGCGGAGGGCTACAATAACAAGTGGTGGCTCCGGTCTCCGGTTATCTGGAGCACTGTGATATCTGTGGAAGCAAATGGCGACATTATGAACCCTATCAACGGGTCCACGGATGTGGACGTCAACTTAGGTGTTCGTCCCGCTTTAAAACTAAATCTGTCCTCTGTGCTCTTTACATCTGATGCACAAGGAAGTGGGAAGAAGTCCACGACGGCAAATAGCCAATTAGCATCGGTAGCATCTTCTACAAATAATCAAAAACTAACATGCATAGACCGATCAGGACAAAGGGTAAGTATAGGTAAGACAGCGTTTAACTACATAAAAGGGCAGGAAACAGAAATCGAGATAAGCTACTCAGATGCTACAACAGGCACAAATCAATACCTCTCAGCAATGATTACAGATAAAAATGGTGTTCTAAAATATTATGGGGTTATCAAAGATTTGTCAGCTTCAAGTTCTCCATCAGGTACTGCAAAGGTAACAATCCCATCAGACTTTGATAGTAACAAGTACGATCTGAAGATATTTACAGAACAAATCAAGTCTGAGTGTTTAACAGACTATGCAAGTGAGCCAGTAGAATTAAAGCTAACAGAATATGAATATAGCATAACTTATTATCTAGATGGAGGAACACAAGAAGCAAATGCACCAAGTGGATATAACTATGGACAAGAGATAACATTACCAACACCAACCAAGGAAGGGTATAACTTTAGGGGATGGTATACAGATAAAGACTTTACACAAGGTCCAGTAAGTGCAATAGGAGCAAAAGATACAGGTAACAAAGTATACTGGGCAAAATGGACAATACCAGAAGCCCCCGTTATTACAACAACTAGCTTACCAAATGGCACTGTAGGGGCAAGTTATAGCCAAACACTTACAGCAACAGGAGATACACCCATTACATGGTCTGTTAGTGGCACATTGCCAGTAGGCTTGAGCCTTAATAGTAGCACTGGAGAAATAAGTGGCACGCCAACAGCAGCAGGCAAAGCATCATTTACCATCAAAGCAAGTAACGGCGTAGACCCAGCTGCAACAAGAGCACTAAGTATTACAGTGGATGCAGTGCCGGTAATAGCTTATACGGTAAGCTTTAATAGTAATGGTGGCAATACAATAAGCTCAATCACAGATATTCCTTTAAATAAAACCATTACTCTGCCAACACCCATTAGAGCAAATTATCGTTTTGAGGGTTGGTATGAAGGAAACGTACAGTATACGAGCAGTACACTTATTACAAAAAGTGTAACACTTGTAGCAAAATGGAATTATATAGGGACAAGTAGTGGAGGGAACTCAGGAGGGAACTCAGGAGGTAGTACGACAAGCACTGCACAAAAAACCACAAAAGAGCGCATTGCAAGTTTATCCTCTTCTCAAAAACAAGCTGTAGCAAATTACTTTAAGGAAGAACTTCCTTATACAACAATGAATCCTTCTTTTGCAGAACAAGCATTAAAAGGATTAACAGATAAACAATTTACAGATGCGCAGGTTAAAGAAATTTTAGGTGATAAGGCGTTACTTAAAGAGCTAGGCATTGAGAGTCATATAGCCATTAGTCTAATAGATTTAAAGCCAATAGCCCATGCCACTTTCACCGATGTGGCAACCAACCACTGGGCATATGAAGCGATTAAAGAAGCCGCAGCTCTTGGCCTTGTGGCAGGTATGCCAGATGGCAGCTTTGCCCCAAGTAGTCCGCTTCAAGTAGCAGACACCTTTACTTTCTTAGACAGAGTTTTACTCTTAAATGATATAAACGGCATGAAGCTTCCAAGAAGTACGGTAGAAAAGTATCTGACTAATAAAGAGCACTGGGCATTTGCCTCTATGGCATCCATCGCTTCAAAGCTTAGTGAAGCTACTTTAAAGACCATTAGTGAGCTTGGTGACAAACCCCTATCAAGAGAACTTCTTACACAAGTGC
>JAEZJJ010000081.1 GCA_023436395.1 Bacillota bacterium
GTTAATCAACTTTCGTTGAATACAAAGAATATTTATTATCGGTTAATTGTAGATTTTACACCCTGACAAATTGTTTATAGTGCTTACGTTACGCACTTTAGTACATTTTATCGTTAGGCGCAAGTTATATTTCTATAACTTACAAATCTATAATTGTTGTAGTATTTGTTTTTCAAAGTACAAATGATTACTTACTAGTAATCTTTATTTGCCGTCGCTTATTGCTGACGACCTCTATAATATTACACTAATCATTTACCTAAGTCAACACCTTTTTTATTTTTTCTTTATTATCTTGTATTCTATGGCTATATTAAATACTTTATCTATTTTAAATATGCCTTTACTCAAATAAATAAACTTTATGAATTCCTTTTCTACTTATTATTTATCACCAATTCTCTCTTATTCGCATAATATTTTATAAGCACGTCCATATATTTGCTCCTATATAAGATTTATGACATCTTAACACCTTATTTCTAAAACTTCTGATATAATCTGACTATAATAACTTATTATTTAGAGGAGGGAACTTTATGAAATTTATTCCATCTAGAAACTTTACTATTTATTCTTGTTTATCCTTTAATGAAGTTAAAGATATTTTGAATAATCAATATACTAAAAGTGTATTTGATAAAAGATATTCACCTTTTGTTAGTACTACAGGAGAAGATTACTTTATCATTCATAAAACTTTAAAACACAAAATCAACTTTAGCTCCATAACTATTGGTACTAAAGATCCTACAGATGACCATATTATTCATATTGAACAAAAACTTCACCCTGTGTCTCTAACTACCTTTTGTGCTGAATGCCTAATAGGATTTGTGCTACTGATTACAGCTATTATATTAACCTTTTTAATGCCTCAAACTCTATATATGGACTTAATGTTAGTACCATTATCTAGCCTATGTATATTGGCTAGTTATATCAGTCAACGTTTTTTTAATCGTCAAACTGACTTGACTAGAAAAGAACTTCTTAAACTTATTAGTGGTGTTCAAGTTCATAAAGAACTCACACCTTTAACAGCTGAGAACCTTATTTTCTAATATGTAACTTATAAAAGGAGGTACTAGGAAATTATGAAGTGGTTTCCTAGTACCTCCTTTCTATTTATTTATATATCCTTATATTTATATCTTCATATACAAATATTTCTTATTTTTATCACCTCTGTATTATCTACTTTATGGATGATGCAACTTTAATTAGTTCTTCTTTTGATATATTTCCTCTTCCTAAAAGAATAAATAATATTCCCTCAGCCTCCCAGTGTAAACTTCTACCATCTAATAAGAGTACTTTATTTCCATTAATCTGTATTTCTTCCATACTTCCATCTGTACCAGTCTCATAGGCTGTTTCTTCATCTGCAATTCTCTCTTGCATATATAGGTCTTTCCCTGTTGTTTTATTCACAAACCACAAATTCACGTATTTACTATTTTCCACTTTGCCATTTTCATCTTTATAATACTCAGTACGGTCAAAAGTATATCCTTCTGGTAAATAACTTGGTAATTTTACAGTAAAGCAAGTATAATCACTAATTTTACTTGTATCTGTTTCAATCGCCATAGACTCATCTCTTACTTTATTTGCTTCTTCTTCAGTTATTAATTCACCTGTGGCCACATTAAACTCTTCTATCTTCTCACCTTTAGCTGTATAAAATTCCGGTGTATCTCCTGTCAATACCTTAATTTCTTTTCCTTCTTTTGTAAACAACTTTCCTTCAAATACTTCTGGTACTGGTGTATCTACAAACTCTTGTTCATGTTTCTGAGTAATCTTAATATGTTCAAGTGAAATAACCTTAATAATATTGTCTACCATTTCCTTTGCTACAGCAGTCTGCATAAATAATGTCAATGATAAAGTTGCTGCTGCAATAGCAACCACTTTTTTAATACTTATCTTTTTATTCATTTTAATACCCTCTTTTTTTTGAATTTGATTGAATACTTTTTTCATAACTCTATTTTTATTAGAGGCTTCACTAAAATCTAAATTATATAATTCTGTTTCAAGCTCTTTTAATACTTGTTGTTTTCTCTCATCTTCATTCAAATTTCTTACTTTATTAATCATACATTTCCACCTCTAACTCTCGTTTTAATTTTTGCAAAGTACGATATAAAATAACACTAACTGTCTTCTCTTTCATGCCCATTATTTTTGCAATTTCTTTGTTCATAAGTCCAGCCCCATACTTATAAGCAATCAATGCTCTTTCTCTATCTTTTAGCGTTCTAATAGCTTCCACCAAATAATTCTTTTCCTCATTAGCAATAACATGATTGTCTAGAGATTCTCCATTAGATATTGTCTCAAATACTATTTCATCCGAATCCCATGGATACTTTTTTTGCCTTCTAAAATAATCATTGATCACATTACGTGCAATGGTAAAAAGCCAAACTTCAAATTCAGCCCTCTCAGGCTTATAGGTCTGTATATGACTTAATACTTTTTCAAATGTAATACTCGTTAAATCTTCTGCCACTACTTGATTATGAGTACGATAATAGTTGTAATTATACACACGCTTATAATACGTATTAAATATGTATGTCAAATCTAAAGTCGCTTGTTGTTGTAACTGTTTCTGTAATTCTTGGCCTATGAGTAGCTCTTGCATTTTTCCACCTACTTGTTCAGATTTTCTTAGCTAAGTCATTCTTCACTAGTTAATACGCTTGCTTTATAGTTTTACTACAGTTTTTTTATTTTTTATTTAATCCCTAATTTCTTAAGTAGCATCTGCAATATTCCCCTATTAAAATAAATCTTTTCCAACATTTTATATAGTTTATCACATCAATGCATACTCATTAGATATATTAAATAGTCTTATTACTCCTAATAAAATAGTAATAAGCCCTATGGAAAAACACTTAATATATTAGTATTTTTTCCATAGGGCCTATTTACCTATACTTATATGTGCCAATGACTCCTATATATCTTTATGCTTTTTAATCCCCTGTAATTGAGTTTCAATATCTTCTATTGCAGCTTCACCTTTATTCAATATGAAAATGCACCTAAACTTTTCCCTTAAGCTTTAAGCCAATAAAATATATAAATCTTAAACTTTTACAATAACACTATACAGTTATCAATAAAAAACAAAAGAGACTAGATCTCTCTAGTCTCTCACTGCATAAGCTTTCAAAACAAAATAGTAACTACCAAACCAGCGATTTCTTTCCTTAGAAAGGAGGTGATCCAGCCGCACCTTCCGATACGGCTACCTTGTTACGACTTCACCCCAGTTATTGGTTTTGCCTTAGACGGCTCCCTC
>JAEZJJ010000078.1 GCA_023436395.1 Bacillota bacterium
CTGCATAGGTGATTGTATCAAGTAATTTTCTTAATTCATCTGCCCCCTTAGTAGCCTTAAATTTCTTATACGCTTTTTTCAGGTATTTTTTTACTGGATTATAAGCCTTTTGATTAGCTATATAAGCTGTAAATCCCCATATATGGTCTTTGCTTAAATATAAGCCTGTCCTCGTACACATGCTATTAATCTGTGTGATAAAATCATCATAAACATACCATTTAGTATTACTTTCTATTTGTCTTTTTAACTCGTTATACTTGAGTATAATATTTTTATTGATATATAGTTTATTTAAGTTTTCCCATATTTTATAAGGCTTTCCCTTACTACTACACTCATAGACTAAAAAAGAGGCTATCATCCTATTAAAAGTTTCTTCTTGCTCCTGCCGAATTGCTGCTTGCCTTGTCTGCTCATAAAGCCGAGCCCTTTCTTCATCATTATCTATTTTTAAAAACTCATAAGTCTGTACATCGCTAAAATCTATTTGTTGCATCGTGTCTTTCCTTTCTAGTTATAGTAATCTCCTCTATAAAAACTACCTCTATATGTCTTAAGACATTTATTAATGGTTATTTGCCCATAAGTTGTGCCACTTTGTTTTCTATCCCATTTATCCCTCATTAAAGAGCTGCTTCTATATAGCCTATCTATCTGAGCTACATTGCCTCCTGTCCAAAAGATTAAAATATTAATTAAACTCATGTCATCTTTCGAAGCATCCCCTGAAAATGAGCCAAAATAATAGAGGTCGCTAAATTTACTACCTCTGCTCGCCTTCTCAATGACTTCCCTATCATTCAAGGACTCGCCTCCCCCTATATGGGTAGGTGTGGTTAAAATGGTCTTTTCTTGCCTAGCCAAGTACTTAAGATGTAAGGGTCTGATAGACTCAGTACAATCTCTAAGAGTTCTATAAGGCTCGATTATCTTTCCTGTAACTGTAAAAAACCTACCTTTGTCATAGCACTCAAAATTACCTTTCCTACAAGCACCTTGTGGCTTACTTCCTATACAAATCACATGAATCCCTTTCCCACTAGGTGAAATTTCTGCATAGCTATTCAGTGTAGTTAACACTTCTTTTACAACTGAATCATTAAGCTCTACTCCATCAATATCCACCCCAAAGATGCCATCCCCTAACATAAAACCTAATCCATCATAAAGATCTACTACACCTAAAGCTGTTTCAAAATCACACCAAGTATTAGGATTATTGCTTTGTGCAAAGCCTCCTGTTCTAGCATTAAATGGCTTTTTATCATACTTGCCTCTTTTACTATCCCAGGTGAGCCTATAAAGTACCCACCTGTTTAGTTCCCTTAGTTCTATTGGTATATTGTTGTAGTTCATCTGTGCCTCCTCATTAAAATGGAAGTGAATCATCCTCTCCCCATTCTGTAGATGCAGTAAAACTACTTTGACCTGACCTATTTAATAGCTGTTGCTTTGGTACTGATACACTCTCTATCCCTTTTACCTGACTTGTGTATCTAATAGTTGTATAAAAACCTGTATTACCATCTACCTCATATTCTTTCTCACCAAATACACCACCAAATAACTTACCTTTAAGTGTTGCTTCATTCCAATCCCATTTATAACCTTCATTGCTACTTTCAATATGATAGATAAATGTTTTAAAGGCTTTCTTCAATCTCTCATCCTTTTCACTACCATCATCTTTAGGTAGATTTAAACGATATACCCCTTTCCACTTTTTATCCTTAGCTTGCTTCTCATATTGCTCTCTATAGAAATTTTTATATTCACCTTCTGCTATATCAAATAGGATATTTAAAACTGAGCCCCATCCATATTCCTTTTCCTCTACCTCTATAATCTTACATACATAACCACCTGCAGGTAATTTTCTCTTTGTCCCCATAACTTCTGTTGTTTCATAACCATTCCATTTTCTCATTTTATATTTCTCCTTTAACTAGTAATTCTCTTAAGTTGTAAATTAATGTTTTATAAATATAATCCCCACTGAAATTAATATTCTTTTGATAATGAATGTGCAAATCATATCTACTTTCAAAGGCTTTAAGGGATGCTATAAATGCTTTTGGGTTATATCTCGTATCATAATTATGCATAAGGATATCTTCATACACTGCTTCTTCAATGAGTAAATACATAGCACCTTTGCTTCTTAAAAATTCCTTTTCTATACGTTCCCTAGCTTGTGTAAAATTGCCACTTAGTTCATTTAAATTAGCTTTTCTTTCAATGGCACATTTATTTTGTAAATAGAAATATCTATCCATATTGGGCAACTTTACTTTCATGGTGTAATCACCAAAATCAAGTTTCTCATAGCAATAATTAATTTTATGCTTATCAAAGTACTCCGTAATATGGCTACACTTTTGCTCTCTTGTATCAATCACTACAATGGCCTCTTTTAAAATGTTTTTAATTTCTGTTTCCGTATACTTAAACACTTTAATATTCCTCTAATACCTTTAATACTGGTACAATATCATTTTCAATCTCATCCTCTTCAAAGGCATCTAAGGGTGTCTTAGCTGTTGAATTTCTGCTATGCGTTTCAAAGATATATCTACCTTCTTTACATTTAGCCAGTAGTACTACATTAAACTTAGACTCAGGCACCAATTTATTTAACCTTTTACCAGACGTTTTCATCCTAGTCCACATATAGCCATCTTCTGTTCTTTCTGTTTCACTATGAGCTATATAAATAATGGTTAAATCATCTCGTAGTTCACTTACAATATCTAAGATGCTATAAATATAAACCACTAAATCTGCCCATTTATCAAAGCCTTTTTCTTTTGAACGTCTTATTTCTTCTCCTACCATCACACCGTTTAAAGTGTCTATCACTAAATATTTAAGATGAGTCTTTTCACTAATACCCTTCATAAGGGTTAATATCTTATTTGGATCATCTGTAGCTATATAATTTTTATTCTCAGCATTATACTGCTGCCTAAAACCTCTCCATGCACTTCCTTTTTTATCAGCATCAATAAAGTAGGTCTCTTGTGGGTTTAAATTGCGTAAAGAGGTTGTTTTACCTGCACCTGATTCTCCAATAATACAAATTGCCTTTCCCATGTGGCTCGCCTCCTCTAATACTTGATTTCTAGTTTCTCTTCTGTCTGAATCACCTCAAGGCCTGGAATGTCCAACAGCTCCCCTGTTGCGACCTCCACAATCCCATTTGGTGTGGTTAATAAGTCTTTTTTAAAATCTGCCCATCTAAAAGATAAAGTTTCTTTTCTGCTAATCAAATCTTCTCTGTTATTTGCTTTGGCCCATTTAAGAAGCTCATCACTATCTTTTTGAAAATCTAATTTAGTTTTTTTAACCACTACATCTCCACTTAGTAACTTCACTTTACGTTGTGTTTTAGTTTCATTCTGTGGTACTTGCTCAAAAAGTTCTCTAAGGTAACTTTGTTGTTTATATCTTTTCTGATCTAGTTCATATTTCTTTTCTTCATACTGTTCTTTTAGAAGTTCTGAGCGCATCTTAAATAATTCATTTAATTCAACTATTGCTATATCGAGTTCTTTAATCTTTTCTACCAGTTGATCCATCTCTAATTTTATTAGCATAGTTTGTTGATCAATGTTGTTTGCTTTATTACTCATCCCTTTATCTCCCTTCTTTAAACAAATATTCAAGCTCTAAATCAGGAAAATAATTTCTTTGAATACTCTGAGCTTCATCAAAGGTAAACTGACTTTTACATCCTATCTTTAAGGATATAGTTGCAGGTCTTACTCCTAATAGATTAGCTAAATCAATGCATCTTACTGAACGTCTTGCCATTTCAGCTTTTAAATTCCATAACATTTTTTACATCTCCTTTTATTTTGTTTGTTGTGCTTTCGCTACAAGAGATATGATAGATGTGAATTTTTAAATAGGAATGAGGCCTTTTTAAGGGTTTTATGAGGCCTTTGTGAGGTGATTTTAAGGCAATTATGAGGCTTTTATGAACAAGATGAACAAAGTATTAAGGTGAAAAATGGCAAAAAAAAATAGACTCAGCATAAGGCTGAGCCACTAATCTAATTATCTTATATTCATTAATGGGCTGGATTTAATAGCCCTACTTAATACATCCTCATCCTGCAAAGATTGAAGATATCTCTTAGTGATACCTATATCCTCATGCCCCAGTAATCTACTCACAGAATAAACATCCAATCCATTTCTCAACTGAGCTTGTGCATAGTAATGTCTACATGTATGAGGTGAGCAACGGATATCTTTTCTGATATTTGCCTCCCTACCACAAGTCTTTACTACTCGTTCAATAGCCTCGGGAGTTAATATTTTCCCTTTCTGTGATAAGAAGTAATATTGGTGCTCATATCTTTCTTTTACAAAGAGAACTCTTTTTTGTTCATACTTAAACATTATTTTGGCTAATGAAGGTGTGATTGGCACAAATCTTTCTTTTTTCCCTTTTCCAAATATAAGTATAGCATTTGTCTTGATATCTTCCATTTTAATATGGCATAATTCACTATTTCGGATACCTGTATCGAAAAGTAGTGCTATAATACATGCATTTCTAGCACTAACATAACTGTCGAACTTATATACTTTCAGCATCTTAGATACTTCTTGGTCATTAAAGGATTTAATAATAACACGATCTTGTTTTTGCCACTTTACCTTTTTTACACAGTTGTTAGTTATGTATCCTTCTACTTCGAGGTAATTAAAAAACATTCTAATATTTCTAAGTATAGAATTAAGATACGTTGCTTTAAGCCCTAAGCTCTGCTTATGTTTTATATAAGCTTTTAAATGCACATGAGATACTTTTTCAATTGTAGTAATTCTATATTCAGATTTTAAATAGGTAAAGAATAATAGATTATTATTTCTCACAGATTTAATAGTTCTCATTGAATAATTCTTTAACTGTATATCTAATAAATATTCATTCAATAAATTTTCTAAAAGCATAAAAAAACCTCCAGTGATGATATATTTTGGGTGTCTGTACATCATCATTAGAGGCTTATTGTACGCCATCACTGGCGCTATTTTTTTCTAACTAAATTACATAAATCTCTTGACTATCAAAGGTTTACTCTTCATCCCATGAATGGTAGATATTTTGAACATCATCATCTTCTTCAAGAAGATCAAGCATTTTATTCATTGCTTTAATATCTGCTTCTGAAGTGAGTGTTGTCCATGTTTGAGGAATCATTGTTACTTCTGCTTCTGCCATTTCAATACCAGCTGCTTCTAGAGCCGCATGCACTTCAGAAAATGCATCTGGAGAAGTTGTAATAGTGTACCCTTCTTCTTCTGCTTCAAAGTCATCTGCACCTGCTTCAATAGCAAGCATCATCAGCTCATCTTCATCCATATCAGTTGCTTCTTTTTCAATAACAATTTGGCCTTTCTTATCAAACATAAAGGAAACGCAGCCAGTCGTTCCCATATTACCATTTCCTTTTGTAAAGTATGAACGAACATTAGCGGCTGAACGATTTTTATTATCTGTAAGTGTTTCAACAATAACAGCTACACCACTTGGACCATAACCTTCATAAGTAATATATTCATAGTGAACGTTATCGCCTTCGCCAGCAGCTTTTTTGATGCTACGTTGAATGGTATCATTTGGCATATTATTAGATTTTGCTTTTGCAATAACATCACTTAATCTTCTATTAAGGCTAGGATCAGCTCCCCCTTCTTTAACTGCTACAGCAATTTCACGACCTATCTTAGTGAATATTTTTCCTTTTTGCGCATCATTTTTAGCTTTTTTATGCTTAATGTTGGCAAACTTTGAATGTCCAGACATAAACCTTTATTCCTCCTTGGATTACAATCTCTAATGAGTTATATAACTAATACTATATTGCTTATTTTACCATAATGAATAGATATTTAGCAATGATCCCTTATAGTTTTACTTCTATCCAATCATAGTCACCAGGTAAAATACTAATACCAGCATTAGTACTTTCCACTAACCATTTGCTAAATGTTTCCTCCTCATGAACTTGAACTTCTACAATGAAAGAAACATCATCAAGATAAATGCTTTCTCGAATAACATAACTATGATCATTTAACAAGTATTGAACTTTCCCTGATAAAGGATAAGCCATCTTTAAAGTAAAAAGACGGATACGCCTTTTCTCAACAATACCGGCAGCTAATAAGCCTTCTTTGGCTGCTCTACCATAAGCCCTAACCAGTCCACCTGTTCCTAAAAGTGTCCCTCCAAAATAACGTGTAACACAAATAAGTGTATTGCGAATTTCTTCACCTTTTAAGACTTCTAATATTGGTTTGCCAGCAGTACCTTGTGGTTCACCATCATCACTAGAACGTTGAAATTCATTATGCTCTCCAATTTGATAGGCAAAGCAGTTATGTGTGGCATCATAATATTTTTTGCGAAGCTGTTGCATAAGTTCATCTGCTTCCTCAACAGTCTTTACTTGCATAACAGTTGCAATGAATTTTGATTTTTTTTCTATGATAAGTGTTTCACCATTTTGTGCAATTGTTTTAAATGAGTTCATGTTTCATCACCTTGTTGTTAAAATTAATTTAATACTATCACAAAAAATAAGTTGATAGCAATAAAAAACTACCAAGCATAAAGCCTAGTAGTTTTGTATGCACTAATTGATATGATCATCAATAATATCTATTAATGTTGTAGAGGTTACATTATTTCTAAGAAGTTTTTGTGCAAGAGATAATGCAGTCTCTTGGACTTCTGAAATCAGTTCTGATGTACATGTGAGTTTTTCATCTTGTGTTTCAAGGAGTTCAACACCGTAGTAATTACCTTGTTTAATCACGTAATAGCAAATTGTCATATTTGAGATTTCACATTGCCCAATATATTGCTTTTCCATCATCATAAAACTGCCTCCACAGGTAAAAATATTTTTAAGTTTCCTCTAAGGATTATTATAATTTATTTTTACCAAAAATCACACAATAACATGTCGAGGCAATTCTTTGAAAAAATCCTATATTCTACAGTTAAAACCCAAAAAATGGAAAATATAAAAAGTAAAATTAAAAAATTAAGAACAAATATAAGCACAGTGACGAAAACCGCGATATTTTATTTGCTCACTTCTTAAATAAATCATCAATTATTGAGATTACGACAAAATATATGGTGCGATTTTATAAAATTTATCCTTAGGCATATAGCCTTTTACACTTACACCTTCATTTGTGTATTCTTCTTCTAAACGCTCTGCATATTCATGACAAAATCTTACAACATCTTGATTGGTATAGGGTACTTGGATTTCAAAAAATTGCATATTACTATAAAGTATTTCTTCCAAGGTTTCTAGAAGCTGTGTACAACCTATTCCTTCTTTTGCAGAAATAGCCACATCGTATGTTGCATGTTCATCTTTCAAATAATTATCAGATATTTTATCAATTTTGTTATAAACAGCTATAATGGGAATATCGGAAACTCCTAATCGAGATAAAGTATCATAGACTACTTGTTGATGGGTTTCAAGATTAGGTGAACTAACATCCATTACATGTAAAATAATATCTGCATATTTAGCTTCTTCTAATGTAGAATAAAATGCTTTAACAAGATGATGAGGTAATTTACGAATAAAGCCGACAGTATCTGTTAAAAGAATTTCTGAACCACTTGGTAAGGTAATACCACGTGTAGTTGGGTCAAGGGTTGCAAAAAGTTGATTTTGAACATAAACATTGCTACCACTTAACTGATTAAGGAGTGTAGATTTACCTGCATTGGTATAACCTACAATAGCAACTACAGGGGTATTATTTTTATCTCTTCTAGAGCGAATGAGTTGACGATGTTTTTCAACTTCTGCTAACTCAGCTTGTAAAATTTCCATACGGATTTTAAGATGACGTTTATCTAATTCAAGCTTTTTTTCACCAGGTCCACGACTACCAATCCCACCTGCTTGTCTTGAAAGCATGGCTCCAAATCCTACTAGCCTAGAAGATTGATATTTAAGTTGAGCCATCTCAACTTGTAGTTTTCCTTCTTTAGAGAGTGCTCTAGAAGCAAAAATATCTAAAATAACCATTGTTCGGTCCATAACCTTAAGGTTAAAGGCTTCTGCAAGATTTCTCATTTGCATAGGAGAAAGTTCATCATCAAATACGATGCCTGTAGCATCATGAAGCTGAGCTAATGATTTGATTTCTTCTACTTTACCAGTTCCAATATAGAGGCCTGCATTAATGCGGTCAACACGTTGCAAAATTTTTGTAATAACTTCTCCACCTGCAGTGTTAACCAATTCTTCTAGTTCTTCTAGGCTCTCCCATGCTTCATTTTCATCATATTGTTTTTTTTGTGCGGCTACAAGAATCAATCTTTCTATAGGTTCTTTTTGTGTGATCATAGTATTCCTTTCATTTGTTTAAAGCATAAGTTGCTTAATTTTAGTCTTCTTTAATTGATTTTCTATATCTTTTCTCGTACAGATAGATTCATTAACGTGACAATGGGCGGCAGAGGCTGCACATAAGCAAAGCTTAGCAAAACGTTCCAGTTCATACTTACGGTTAATACCAATGGCAAAAGCTCCTAAAAAAGCGCCACTAGCAGCTGTATTATTTTTGCTAAATGACAAATAGGGTGATTCAATGCTACAGTATTTATTTTTTGAAAGCATGAGTGCGCCTTGTTCTTTTAAGTATACCCCTATATAGTGAATTCCATAATCAAATAGGGGAACTAATTGCTCTAAAATGACTTCTTTAGAAGTAATATCATACCCTAATTCGTTAAGTTGGCTCAGGGTAAACATAAGGGCATAAGGTTTTTCTTCTAAAACATGTTCAAAAACAGCCCTTTGCCCTGTTGAAATAAGGGTTTTAACATTATGCATTTTGCCTTCTTGAATCCACTCATTAAAAATTTTTGAATCTTGACCTATTGGTAATCTACCTGAGATGACTAAAGTAGATACCTTTTTAATATGGTTTTTAAGTTTATAACTTAATTTAAGTAATTCTTTCTCAATAGTAAAAGCTTCTTCACTACAAAGGGTATAATAGTCAGATGTAGTGGATAAGGTAATTTTAACTTGATGGGGTGTTTCGTAATCTGTCCAAACAATATCAGATTTAACTTTTGCTTTATCTAAATAATGTTTGATACTTTTTCCAGCAAAACCGCCAAAGCTACTAATGAGTATAGGTTCTTCTTGCAGAATTTTCATCATTTGTGCGCTATAAACCCCTTTGGACAAAATATTGAGTGATACATTTTTTGAAGAAAGCTTACAGTTTGCATGAAGTTCTTCAATATCGTATATGTATTCAATTGATGGGAAGGGGGTTATTGTGATAATCATTTGTTTCACCAACCTTTGTATAAGTCTACTTATATAGTTATAGCATATTTTTTGTTAAATTATCCATATCGAATTTAAAAAAGTGCTTACAGACATAAAAGTCTATAAGCACTTTTGAAGTGATTTAAGCTCTAAATAAAAGTTCACCATAAGTTGGAATTGGCCATACTTTTTCATCAACTAATAGTTCTAGAGTATCTGCCACTTGGCGTAAGGCTGTCATAGAGGATAAAATGTGTTCCTTAAAGAATACAGCCTTCTCATAGGCATCTTCAATAGAGGCACTTTGTATAAGCTCATCTTTAAGCTTATCTGTACATTGTTTAAGATTATTAATAGCTTTTGTAAGGTCTTGTAAAAGTTCGGTTTGGGCACTTACTTCAAAGACACCTACTTTATTTAAAGCAATAATATGCTCTGCAATTTGTGTTGTATACTCAAGTGTGGCAGGCATAATTTGTTTTTGAACCATATCAAGCATTGTTCTTGCTTCAATATTAAGTGTTTTATAATATTCCTCAAGAAGTATTTCATAGCGGGCAAACATCTCACTACGATGAAAAATTTGATTTCTTTCAAATAAATTAATAGACTCTTCTTTGATGAAGCAAGGAAGAACATCTACAGTTGTTTTGTAGTTAGATAAACCACGACGAGCTGCTTCTTCTACCCATTCATCTGAATAACCATTACCATTAAAAATAATACGTTTATGATTTGTATAAGTTTCTTTTACAAGATTGATGATTTCTTTTTCGACATCTTGTGTATTTTCTAGGCGTTCTGCAAACTGATTAAGGATATCTGCTACCATAACGTTTAAGAAAGTATTTGCTTCAGCAATAGATTCAGATGATGGGAACATTCTAAATTCGAATTTATTACCAGTAAAGGCAAAAGGTGAAGTCCTATTGCGATCTGAAGATTCCTTTTTGAGCTGTGGTAATGTGGCAACCCCCATTTCCATCATTTGCTTACCCTTTTCAACAACTTCTTCTCCAAGTGAAATTTGTTCAAATAGGTAAGTGATTTCGTCACCAAGGAAAATGGAAATAATAGCGGGAGGTGCTTCATTTCCACCTAAACGATGATCATTTCCGGCTGTGGCTGCACAAACTCTTAGTAAATCTGCATAAACATCTACGGCTTTAATAACTGCTGAGGTAAAAAGTAAGAATTCTTTATTTTCATGTGGATGTTTACCTGGTGAGAAAAGGTTTCTACCTGTATCAGTAACTAAGGACCAATTAACGTGTTTACCTGATCCATTCACATAAGCAAATGGCTTTTCATGTAATAAACAAGCTAATTCATGCCTATTTGCCACTTTTTGAAGGGTTTCCATAATAAGCTGATTTTGGTCACAAGCTACATTGGCAGTGGAAAAAATAGGTGCTAACTCATGTTGTGCAGGTGCAACTTCATTATGTTTTGTTTTAGAAGGTACACCTAGTTTCCAAAGTTCAACATCAATATCACGCATGTATTTGGCAATTTTTTCTTTAATACTTCCATAATAATGGTCTTCCATTTCTTGTCCTTTAGGTGGCATAGCACCAAAAAGAGTACGACCTGCAAAAATTAAATCTTTACGTTGTTGATATTGTCTTTTATCTACTAAAAAATATTCTTGTTCTGCACCCACTGTAGAAATGACTTTGGTAATATTTTCATCACCTATAGCTTTGAGGACACGAAGACCTGCACTTTGAATACATTCCATAGAATGTAATAATGGAGATTTTTTATCTAAGGCTTCTCCCGTATGTGAATAGAATGCCGTTGGAATGCAAAGTGCTACCCCACTTGCATCTTCCTTTAAAAAAGCTGGGGATGTACAATCCCATACCGTATATCCTCTTGCTTCAAAAGTTTGTCTTAAACCACCAGAAGGAAAAGAGGAACCATCTGCTTCACCTTTGATTAATTCTTTTCCTGAGAATTCCATAATCATGTGACCATCTGAAGTAGGAGATAAAAAGGAGTCATACTTTTCAGCAGTTTTACCATTCATAGGTTGAAACCAGTGTGTAAAGTGTGTTGCACCTTTTTCAATTGCCCAATCTTTCATGGCATTAGCAACTACATCTGCTACAGCAGAATCAAGTGGTAAGCCTTTATCAATAGTGTTATGTAACTTTTTGTAAGTCGATTTAGGTAACCTTTCACGCATTAGATTATCATCAAAAACATTTACTCCAAATAAATCAGAAAGCTTTAAATCATTCATCACATTGCTACCTCTTTACTATATAATTTTATACTCATAAATATAACACGGTATTTTAAGGAATGACAACCTCTATTTATATGTTTTGCACCTTTCAACAGTTTATCTTATAGTGAAGGGATTATTTTTGTAGGATTGAATATAAATATTTAAAATAATGGGAATAATATTATCTAGATAAAAACTTAATCAGTTTGTTATATATTTAAAGCTAAAACTGTTATATAATAAGTAATGCTAAATACTTATTTTGCTTAAAACTTATATTTTTGATATAATACCATGATGAGGAGGAGGAAATTATGAATTACTCAAAAGATTCTCGAGATAAAATAGAGAAAAAGAATAAAAGCAAAACAAGGCAAATTAAAAAGAAAGGTAAAGTTACTGTCTTTCGTATTATTATCATCTCACTAATTATTGGGATGTTTGCCGTAGTAGGCGCTGGACTAGGGATATTTATTGGCATTATTAAAAGTACCCCTGATCCATCTACATTAGATATTAGTCCACAAGGTAACTATACTTCAATTGTATATGATTCACAAGGTCATCAAATTGATAGCTTTGAGCCAGCAGAAAATAGAGAGTATGTAGAACTCAAGGATATTCCACTTAATTTACAGCATGCAGTTGTAGCAACAGAAGATGAACGTTTTTACCAACATAATGGTATTGATATTAGAGGTATTTTTAGAGCCCTTGTAAAGAACATAAAAACAGGTTCTTTTAGTGAAGGAGCAAGTACTATTACGCAACAGCTTATAAAAAATAATATTTTAGATTCAGATAAAGCATTAACTCGTAAAATCCAGGAACAATACTTAGCAATTGAGTTCGAAAAACTTTACTCTAAGGATACCATTTTAGAATATTATCTGAACACAATTGGATTAGGACAAGGTGTATCAGGAGTTAGGGCAGCATCCAAACGCTATTTTGGCAAGGATGTGCAAGATTTAACGCTAACAGAGTGTGTTGTTATAGCAGTTATCACTCAAAGACCAACCTACTACAACCCTATTTCTAACCCTGAAAATAACTGGGAAAAGGTTAAAGTAGTCCTTCAAAAGATGGAAGATCAAGGTTATATCACTGCAGAAGAACATGCAGCTGCTTTAAAAGAAGATCCATATGAAAATATTTCTGTAGTACACGAAGAATACCTAGGAAGACCGCCACACAGCTATTTTGTAGATGCACTCTTTAATCAACTTGTTTCAGATTTAAAGGATTTAGGGTATACAGAAGCCACTGCTAAAAAGATGATTTATGGTGGTGGTTTAGAAATCACTAGTACAATGGATAAGAATATGCAAGATATTGCAGATAAATATATTGGAGATGATAGTCTCTACCCTGCTCATCTTTACAAGATTCAATTAGATTATAGTGTTTCAGGTAAGAAGGCAGATGGTACAAAGTTTGAACATCAAGTCTACAATATTATTGTGAATAATGAGCAGGAAGTTGAAAGCTTTAAGCAAAAACAACTTGAAGAATGGGGTATTACCTCAGCTGATACCTATACAGAAAATTTAATTCAGCAACCACAGCCTCAAGCCTCATTTGTTTTAATGGATTATAAAACGGGGCAAGTAAAGGCATTATCTGGTGGGCGTGGACAGAAGTCTAATTTAAGTTTTAACTATGCAACACAAGCTAAGAGACAACCAGGTTCTACATTTAAAATATTAGCAGCCTATGCCCCTGCTCTTGATATGGGTAAACTTTCACCAGGTTCTGAAATGGTGAATGAACATATATCTTACCCGTTAGCTGATGGAACAACATGGTCACCTAAGAACTGGGATAACAATTATGAAGGAACTTATACAGTGCGACAAGCCATTGCTAATTCAATGAATGTTATTGCAGTTAAAACGGCTGTTGATTACGTAGGTATTGACAATGCCTTTGATTATCTTAAAAGTTTTGGATTTACAACTTTAACGGATACAGATAGGGTACTTTCATTACCACTAGGGGGACTTACTCAAGGGGTTACCCCACTTGAACTTAATGCTGCTTATGGTGCAATTGCCAATGATGGTGTTTATGTTAAGCCGGTTTTCTATACACAAGTTAAAGATAGGGAAGGTCATATTCTTATTGATAATACCAATGAAGCTATTACCCTTCACTCTCATACAGTGATTAAGCAATCGACTGCACGTATGTTAACCAATATGATGCAAGAAGTTATAGATGGACCAAATCCTCATACAGGTGGCAGAGTAAGAGCAAACTTTAAAAACATGCCTATTGCGGGTAAGACTGGTACTACAAGCGATGATAAAGATTATGTTTTTGCAGGATATACACCATACTATGTAGCAACTATATGGTCAGGTTATTCTCAGCCAGCTCCAATTAATAATGGTGGAAGTTATCACCTTGTCATTTGGGGGAAAATTATGAGTGAAATCCATGAAAATCTAGAATATAAATCTTTCCCTAAAGTAGATATTGATAATAGTGGTGTTTCAGAGATTAAAATTTGTACTGTTTCAGGTAAACGTGCTACGGCACTTTGTGAAGCTGATCCAAATCATGTCGTTAAAAGAGAATTATTTACAGCAGCACAGAAACCTACTGAATATTGTGATCTACATGTAGAAGTTGAAATCTGTACAGAATCTAAAAAAATAGCTAATGAATACTGCCCTGTAGATAAACGTGTAAAAGAACCTCATGTAAGAAAAGTAGTAGACGGTGTGATTGTACAAGATGAAGTATGTGATATTCATGGACCAGATAATACAGAAACAGTGCCAGGTGAGCCAACAGATATCCCAGGAGTTGATCCATTCCCTAACCCATATCCTAATACTCCAGGAGATGGATTTGAAGGAGATGGAACTACACCAACCCCATCTCCCACACCTGTTATACCAAGTCCAACCTTACCACCTATAGTAGATCCATCACCAACTCCTGGAGTTGATGATGAGGATGGATTCTTTTTCCCACAAGGATAACAATAAAAAAGAAGGCTATATATAGCCTTCTTTTTTATTGTTGAATAACTTCAAAGTTATTTAAGTCATCTGGACTAGCAGAGGGAGGAATATCTTCTATTTCCGTAGAGTTTGAGTCTGTAGTATTAGGGATAATTTCTTCAGAAGTTGGCGGTGGTAATGGTATTTCTGGTATAGTTGTAATCTGTTGCTGATTATGAGATGGCACTTCTTTAATACCACGTTTAATGGTCGCAGCTCTTGGTTTATAATAACTTGTATCAACAAGTTCTTTTTTCTCTAAAACACCATTTTTGTAATAGAGCCTATAGAGTTTTACTCGTTTACCATCTAAAGCTTTTACCTCTACTACTTCTTTTCCCTTTTCTAAGGTAGGATCATCTTCATATTTAGTTGCAGGCGCTGGAATAACTTCTGTAATAACTGATTCAAACTTTATGTCATATGTTGATTTAACGTCTTTATGACCATAAAGATTCACATAAACTTTGTTATTTTCACAGTAGCCTTCAATAAATAAAGGGTATCCTGTATTGTTTTTAAATTTAAAATCAATGACACCTGTCGCATAAGTTGCATCTCGACCTAAGGGAACATAGGCAACTGGTAAAGAGTGATTTTGTCTAGAAACAATTTCAATGTCTGTTAAAAGAATTGCATTGTAAAGTGTAGAAGCTACCTGACATACACCACCACCTAAGCCATCTTCTACTTTTCCATTTATAATAACACCTGCATTTTTATAACCAGCAGCTTCTGTAAAAGGTTCCAATTGATTAGATAAATTAAAAACCTCATCAGGGAGAAGTATACAACTGATTTTTTGTGCTGCTACTTTTAAGTTTTCGTTACGATTAGCATCTGCATTATTATATGATGTAGAGAAGCTTGAAACAAGGTTTTGCACCTCGCTAAAAGATGCTTCTGTATATTCCGGTGTTACTGGTTTTATCACTGCCTCTACTCTAATTTGTTCTTCATCAGATTCTTTTAGTGCTTGAAGTACTTTATTAAGAGTAAGTTCTTCGTCCAGTGCTTGTCCTTCTATTTCTTTGGTAATAATAAATTGTCTATTTTCACGTTGAATAGTTGCATTAATAGGTGCTTTATAAAATAGTTCTGCATTTTCTTGAATAAAGTTTCGAATAGGTTCATCTGCAATTTCTTCTGTTAGCTTAAATTCTTTAGCACTTGATAATCCTTCTTTAGAAATACGGTACTTTTCAAAAAAGGATTCTTGATGACCTAATTCAAAAGCTTTATTAAGTATCTCATCAATATTATAGGTTATTCCTAGTTCAGTACAAGGTATTTGTTTTTCTACATCCTTACTGTATAAGGCAAGAGATTGTGCATTAAGTTCAGATTCTTTCATGTTATTTAGCTTAAGTTTAGCTTCTTCTTTTGTTAAGCCTCCAACAGATAAATCTTCAATATATACGTTTTGAGCAAAAATATTATCAAATTTAGTTACCTCCGTATATATGTAACCTATAGTACCAAGAGATACACCAATAATGATGACAGACCCAATAATAGCTCCCCATTTTAAGAAACTTTTGAATTTCATATGGTGCCTCCTAGTGTTTAATGTTTAAAATAGTTTATGATTTAAAATTGTATGATGCTTATAAGCATAGCCAATGCAAGGACAATACATATGGCACCAGCAAAAGTTTTTTTATACTTTTGACTCCAAGCATACATATTAAATGATAACTTTTTAGGTTTTTTACGGTTTTTCTTAAGATTAGGTTGTTTTTTCATCGACTTCATCCTCCAAAATGATTATACCATTTTTTATAGTATAATGACTATCTATTTTTCGCAATTGTCCATTATTAAATTGAACAAGAATAATAGGGCCTTCTAGTAATTCCGTTATCATACCCTTTCCAAGGGTTTTATGATAGAGTATTTGTCCTATCTTTAATTTAGGCTGCTCTAATTTTATCTGAATTTCTTCTAAAAAAGGTGAAATTTCTACATTTTTGCCATGATAGGTTCCAGGTGAATAGATTAATAAATTTTTCTTTGCACGTGTCATTGCTACATAAAGTAAGCGTCGTTCTTCTTCTATTGCACAAGGAGATTGACTTTTATTATGAGGAACAATGCCATCGACAGCACCTATAATAAATACAGTATTAAATTCTAGACCTTTAGAGCCATGCATAGTAGTTAGATTAATGGCATCTTGTGTCTTTCTTTTACTCTGATCTTTTATTTCTTCAGACATTGTTTTAAGCATAACTTCCCATTCTTTAAAAGAAGAATAACCCTCCGCAGAGTCTTCTATATCATCTAAAACTTCTAATAAGTTGGTAGTCGGCATATTACGAAAAGCTGCATAGTCTAGGACATAGCCGTCATATCCTATATTCTTACGAATATAAGTAATGGCAGCTTTTAAATCCTTTTCTTTTAATACTTGTAAATCAAAAAGTAATTGGTGAATATAATTTTTCTGCCATTCAGTTAGGTTCTCTACACTTAATAAGTTCATAAAAAAATGACCTTCTAATTGTTTAGTCTGTTCCAGCGTTGCCTGACTAATATAACGTTTAGGCTTATTAATAATACGTCTAACTAAATCTGGTTGATTAATATTATCTGCCAAATATAAATAGGCTAAAAAGTCTTGAGTAATCCATTGATCATATAAACTTACCATGCCATCCCTTAAACAAAAAGGAATGCTAGCAGCAAGAAGTCCTTCTACAATAGGTCTTGCTTGGAGATTGGTGCGATAAATAATGGCCATATCTTTTAAAGGAACGCCACTATTTTTATATTTGATAATTTCATTGATAATAAATAATGCTTCTTCTTTAGCATCCTTACATTTTACATGTATAGGTAAATCTCCCTTAGGATTAGGTGTTCTTAAGATTTTTTGATAACGTGTCGTATTATGTTCAATAAGCGCTAAGCTATATTTAAGGATATTTTGAGAGGAACGGTAATTGATATTTAAATAAATTTCCTCTGACTCTGTAAAATGCTTTTTAAAGTCAAGTAAAAATTCAGGTTTAGCACCTCTAAATTGATAAATACTCTGATCGTCATCACCTACAACAAAAATTTGTCCATTTGTACTAGATATCTTTTTTATGATTCTAAATTGAACTTCATTAATATCTTGAAATTCATCAATTAGAATATATTGATATTGATGACGGACTGCTTTTGCAATGATAGCATCATTTTCTAATAAGTAATAACAATCAATGAGCATATCATCAAAGTCAAATAATTGATGACGTTCTTTAAAATCCTTATATTTCTTAAGAAGTTTAATGAAAACCTCTCTAGAAATGCCCTCAGGATAATAATTTTGTTCAGCAATAAGTTGATTCTGCATCAGTGATAGATGCTTGATAAATTGATCTATAAAATCCTCTTCTTCGGTAAGCTCAAGTTCTTTTGCTAGGTTTTGTAAAATACTCTTCTTTTTATCTTCTAAGAGCAAACTTTCAATAGCATAACGTTTTGGATTGGAACGTCTTAAAATACGATAAAATACACTATGTAATGTACCAAATGTCACACCAGTTGCTCCATAGTTATTTTCATAACGTTGTTTCATTTCTTCAGCTGCTAACTTACTAAAGGTTACCACTAAAATATGATGAGGTGCACACCCCAACTTATTAATCATATAATTAACACGGTTAATAATGACATGTGTTTTTCCTGAGCCCGGGCCAGCAATAACCAAAGTGGGTTTTAGTAAACAGGTCACAGCTTTTTGTTGGCTCTCATTTAAATTCATATATAGCACTTCCTTCTATCTAGTCCAAATCTAGGACCAGTAATCATCCCTTTTAATTATAGACAAATTATATTATAATAAACATATTACTTTTATGAAAGGGGTAAATTAATGGATTTAAGTTGGTTACCGTCAATTGCATTTTTTGTAATGGGGGTCCTTATACTAGGATTAACTTTTAAACATAGTGTGGAAAAAACAAAAAATACATCGCAATTAGACTGGAAAAAGAATTTAGAAAGAGAACATGAACTACAATTTATTCGTACCAAAACCCTTCCAGAAGAATTATTTTTAAAAATTGACTTTAAAGATTATCCGGTAGTAAGTGACTCAAAATGTCAAGAAGTTTATTTAAAATTTTTAGCCTATGCTAAACTCCCTATTGTTTATTTAGGTAAGAAATCAAACATAGAGATTAAGGAACAATTTGGAGCTAAAGGATTAGAAATGCTAATAGATTATGAAAGAAATTATTTTAACTTTATGGACATATCTTATCAATATGGTAATATATTATATGATCAAGGTTTCATTGCTGAAGCTAAAAAAGTTTTAGAATTAAGTATGGTATATGGATGTGCATCATCTAAATGCTTTTTACTGCTTGGCCAAATTTATAGATTGAATAATGAGGCTCAGGCCCTAAAACAACTTAGAGATACTGCTATAAAAAATATGGAGAATTCTCCACTCTTAGAAAAAGTTCTTAGCCAGTTATCTTAAGATAACACTAAATGAAAGCGAGATGATAAAATGAATATTGGTATTTTTTCAGATACTTATTCTCCCCAAGTCAATGGTGTCGTAAGTTCTATTTTAACTTTGGAAAAAAAATTAAGAGAACAAGGACATAATGTGTATATTTTTACAATTAGTCATCCACAAGCTAATGATCATTCCCCTTATATACATCGTATTGCAAGTTTGCCTTTTATTTTTCTAAAAGATCACAGAGTAGGAATAGTTTATTCAAATAAAGCAGTTCATAAAATCAAGCGTTTAAAATTAGATATTATTCTTTCTCAAACAGAATTTTCTATGGGTATATTTGCTAAATTAGTTTCTAAGAAATTAGATATTCCTATTGTGCATACATATCACACAGTATATGAAGACTATATGCACTATGTATCTAAAGGGATTGAACTTTCACCTAAAATTGCTCGTAAGTATAGTAAATCATTTTGTAATGGTGTAAATGGTGTTGTAGCACCTACTAAAAAAACAGAGAAACTCCTAAGAAGTTATGGTGTAAAAAAACCAATCCGTATTATTCCTACGGGAATAGATTTTTCTCCTTTTAAACCTGAAAGATATTCTGAAGAAGAGGTTCTTAGTTTAAAAGCAGCTTTTAAAATTCCTAAAACAGATCCAATCATCTTATTTGTGGGACGTGTTGCCAAGGAGAAAAGTATAGATGTAATCATAAAAGCCATGCCTGAAGTTGTAAAAAAAATACCTCAGGCTAAATTAGTGATTGTAGGAGATGGACCCTGCCGTCTAGAATTAGAGGAACTTGCTGTAAAACTTAACGTACGTGAATCAGTTATTTTTACAGGTATGCAACCTTGGAGTTCTATAGGTAGAATGTATCAATTAGGGGATGTGTTTGTAAGTGCTTCTGTTACTGAGACACAAGGGTTAACTTTTGCAGAAGCTATGGCTGCTCAACTTCCTGTTATTGCGCAGGAAGATGAAAGTATAGCGGGACTTATTAGAAATGATTATAACGGCCTTCTCTTTCATAACCAAGAAGAACTTGTAGAAGCTCTTGTAAAGGTTTTATCTAATGAATCTTATAAAAAGACATTAGCTAGTAATGCTCTCTACTCTGTTCAACCACTCTCAGCTGATACTTTTGGATTAAATGCAGAAACTTTCTATTTAGAAATATTAGAACAGTTTTATGAGATGCACCCTCATAAAAAAGCACGTTCTCGTTTTAAAAAATTCCTTTCTAAAAAGAAACTATCATCTTATGATGAGAATGCAAACCAGGTAAATGAATGTTTAGATGTAGAAAAAAGTAATATAGAAAATTCCTAGTATAAAGTATACTAGGAATTTTTTAATACATATGTCCTTGTTCTAAAGCATTTTGGGCATCCTTAGGCAAGCGATTAAGTGATATGTGTAAACCATAAGGACAATAGGAAAGAAACATACACTCTGAACATTTAGGGCTTCGTGCTGTACAAATGCTTCTTCCATGAGCAATTACTTGTGTATTATAGCGAATCCAATGAGATTCAGGTAATTTAGTCATCAAATCCTTTTCAATCTGAACAGGATCTTCATAGGGGGTAATTCCCCATCTAATACTAATACGTTTGACGTGGGTATCTACTACAATGCTAGGAATGTGAAAAATATTACCACGAATAACATTGGCTGTTTTTCGTCCAACGCCTGCTAATGTTATTAGAGACTCGATATCTGAAGGAACCTCACCGTTAAACACTTCTACTAGTCGTTTAGAACAGGATATAATATTTTTCGCTTTATTTTTATAAAAACCAGTGCTTTTAATGGTCTCTTCTAACTCCTTAAGATTCGCAGAAGCAAAGGCATAAACGTCTGGAAATTGTTCAAAAAGATTTGGAGTAACTTGATTCACACGATCATCTGTACATTGTGCACTTAGAATAGTTGCAATTAATAGTTCAAAAGGCGTACGATGATTAAGGTAACAAATTACTTCTTTAGGATAATTTGCATCTAATGTTTCTAGCAAACAAGTAATATGTTGTTTCTGCTTCATTTGAATCACTCCTTTTCTATGAGAATTCCTTTGATAGGTGTTACTGAATAATCAAATAAAATACCAAGAGGTTTTTTTAGGAGAGTATTTGAATCGTAAGTATGATTTAAATGATTTTCCCATACATTATAACTAAAATAATCTAAGTGAGTTTCCTTATAGCGTTGCCTAGGGGGTAATGGAATAAGGTTAGGTAAATACGCTGTAATAAATGTATCATCTTTAAGCAGCTCATTATAATAAGCTTTATATTCTGCCCTACTTAGTGTTTCAAATGCTTCTGGCATCTCTTTCACTGGTTCATGAAGAATATAATCTAATCGGATATACTCTTTTAAAAGAGAGACATTAATTGTTTCTTGTGTTTGTGCAAAATTAATCAAATGCAAATAATAGGCTAGTTTATTATGCTGTATCATATCGTAACCTTGTTCTTCCCAATACATCATTAGGGTTTCAAAAAAGTCAAAGGGTGAATCAAAACATGTAAATAAGTATTCTAAGGTATTTATAAATCGTCCACTATTATAGTATTTTTCTAGAAGTTCCTCGATATTATGAAGTTTCAGCATTTCAGAAAAGCTTATTTCTTTGGTATACAAAATTTCATATGGAGGTTCCTCTTTATATACTAAACCATAAGTTTTTGCAGCATCTCTTAATCCTGACCCTCTTAAAAGTTTCAAGAAGCCTAATTGAAATTGCTCTGGACGAAGAGCAATAACCTCATTAAAAGAATTTCTAAAAGAAGAATAATCTTCGTGAGGAAGACCAGCTATAAGATCTAAATGTTGATGAATATTTCCTAAAGCGCTAATTTTTTGAGTCACCTTTTTTATTTCTTCATAAGGCATTTGACGTGAAATGGCTTTTAATACCTTAGGATTTGTAGATTGCACACCTATTTCAAATTGAATTAACCCTTTCCTAGCATCTTTTAATAACCCCAGCATTTCATCATCAATAAGTTCTGCTGCAATTTCAAAGTGAAAATTCGTATAGCCATTATCATGAGTGATAAGATATTTCCATATAGCTAATGCATAAGATTTTTTAGTATTAAAAGTACGATCTACAAATTTTACTTGTTTTACACGTTTTTCTAAAAAATAACCTAAATGCTCTTTAACTCTTTCTAACGGAACAAAACGTACCCCCTTATTAGTTGAGGACAAACAATATTGACAATTAAATGGGCAACCTCTAGAAGCCTCGTAGTAAATAATCTTATGTTCAAGACCATCTAAGGAATCATATACAAAGGGTAAGTAATTTAAGTCCAGTGGTTGACGAGGTGGATTTTTAATAATATGAGTTGCTTCTTTATAAATAATACCATTAATTTCACTTAAATAGCCCTTGTCTTGAATACGATAGTCTAGATATTCTTTCCAAGTTTCCTCGCCCTCGCCTTCCATAATGATATCTATATCTAAGGAAGCTAGAATTTGTTCACCTTCATATGAAACTTCAGGACCACCTAGAATAAGTGTAGTATGAGGAAGAATCTTTCTTAAGGTAGGAATAAGCGTTTTGACAAAAGACATATTCCAAATATAACAAGAAATCCCCAAGATATCTGGTTGCTCATTATAAATGGTTTTAATAATTTCATTTTCATTATTATTAATTGTTGTTTCTAAAATGGTTATATGAGACTCGTAATCCTTACAATAACTTTTTATATAGCGTAAAGCTAGTGAGGTATGAATATATTTTGCATTGAGTGCTAATAATACTACTTTCAAATAAACAGTCCTTTCTTTAAAACGTTACTTGTCCCATTATAGCATAATTCATGAGCTTATCCTAATATAAAATAAAAGCAAAGGAATTAGACCTTTGCTTTTATAAGAATGTACTACTTCATTGGTGCGTTAGTGGCAGTTCCGCCATTCATCATACCAGTTGTCCCATTAGTTGTCCCATTAGTTGTCCCATTAGTTGTCCCATTGGTTGTCCCATTGGTTGTCCCATTAGTTGTATTATTTGTAGGTGTTGTAGTAGGTGTTGTAGTAGGTACCATACTTTCAACAGGTGGATTAGTTGCTGTAGCATTATCGTTATTTGTTGTACAGCCTACAAAAGCAAAGCTCATCACTACAAGTGTTGATAAAAATAATAATTTTTTCATATGAATGCTATACTCCTTTTCATGAAATGAAATATTCTACGAAGTTAGTATAAGCACTAATTGTAATTTTATACATAAGTAGTTCTAATTAGGTGATTTCTATGATATTAATAGAGCGATCGCTATAAAGATTAATATATTTATCTTGTACTTTTATAATTGGCCTATGTACGCAAGCGGGATTAATAGCTACAACTTCGCCGATTTGACCATCACTAAGTGACACATAAGTGCCTATGTAGTAAGAAGCAATGTTCGTTAAGAAGGTTAAAAGGATTTTAGTATCTAGCTTTCCAAATACACCTTCTTGCATCAGTTGCATGACATCAAATGGGGAATGCTTCTTTTGATAAGGTCTTTCAGAAAGCATAGCATCATAAACATCTGCTACAGCTAACACTTTAGCAATATCATTAATATTCTCACTATAAACACCATAAGGATATCCTGAACCATCCATCTTTTCATGATGCATTAAAATACCTATTTTTATATCAAGACTAATACTTTTATTATTTTGAATCAGTTCATAGGAATAACGAGAGTGTTGCTTGACTTCTTCAAATTCACTTTCTGTAAGTTTGTCAGGTTTATTTAAAATAGTGGGATCTATTTTCATCTTTCCAATATCATGTAATAAGCCTGCAATAAGTAAAGACTCTACCATCTGATCACCATATTTCATCCATTTACCAATAAGCATGCTGAGTAAGGCTACATTAATGCTATGCGTATAGGTATAACTATCTGCATATTTAAATAGATTAATGCAACCAATAATTTTATAATTGTCTTTAAAGGCTTCTTTCATTTGTGATTTTACATTTTTAAAACCTTCATAATCGATGATATTATCATTTGTAATTTGATTAAATAATGCTTGAACAGTATCTGTACATTTTTTGTAATTTTCTCTTGTCTCTTTAGTGATTTTCCATACATCATCCCATGTATTTACCAAAATAGTTACTTCAACAAAATGAAGGTTTTTAAGAGTTTCAATTGTTTCTACTGTAAGTTCTTGATTTTCTCCTAAATAAATAAGACCAGTATCTAAATTTCTAACTGCTTCAGCAACACGCATGCCAGGCATACACTGATCTAACGAAATTGTTAATTTTGGCATCACTTTTCCCCCACGACTCATTCTGATTATTTATTAATAGCATATAGTTAAATTTTATACTAATATTCGTTATTATACAATTAAAAAATTAGAACTCTCTTATAAATTAATAAGAGAGTTCTAATTTTTACTGAGTATTTTTAGTAAGCAATCCCTTGCATATACATGGCATCTGCAACTTTTAAGAAACCACCAATATTGGCACCAAGTACATAATTATCAGGTTCACCATAAAGTGTTGCTGCTTCACGAGAAACAGAATGAATATGTTTCATAATGTCCTTTAATTTTTCATCTACTTCTTCAAAGGTCCAACTATATCTCATGCTATTTTGTGACATTTCAAGGCCAGAAGTTGCTACACCACCAGCATTAGCAGCTTTTCCAGGAGCAAAAAGTACATTAGCAGCTTGGAATACCTCTACTGCTTCTGGAGTAGATGGCATATTTGCACCTTCAGCAACAGCAAGGACACCATTTGCAACTAGTATTCTAGCTGCTTCTTCATCTAATTCATTTTGTGTTGCACATGGAAGAGCTATGTCACATTTAATTGTCCAAATACCGCGGAATCCTTCTGTATATGTAGCATCTTTATATATATTAACGTATTCCTTAATTCTCTTTCGTTCTATTTCTTTGAGCTGTTTAACAGCGTCTAAATTAATACCATTTGGATCATAGATATAACCATTTGAATCACTAAGAGCAACAACTTTTGCACCAAGTTGCATAGCTTTTTCTGCAGCATAGATAGCTACATTACCAGAACCTGATACAACTACAGTTTTACCTTCAAAACTGTCACCTCTTGTAGCTAGCATTTCTTGCGTAAAATAGCAACAACCATATCCTGTAGCTTGTGTTCTTACAAGAGAACCACCATAGTTAAGACCCTTTCCAGTAAGTACACCCGTAAATTCATTACGTAAGCGTTTATATTGGCCATACATAAAGCCAATTTCACGTGCTCCTACGCCAATATCTCCTGCTGGAACGTCTGTATCTGCCCCAATATGTTTACTAAGTTCTGTCATAAAACTTTGGCAAAATCTCATAATTTCTCCATCAGATTTACCCTTTGGATCGAAATCACTACCACCTTTACCACCGCCCATTGGCAAGCCAGTTAATGAGTTTTTAAAGATCTGCTCAAAACCTAAGAACTTAATAATACCTAAGTTTACAGATGGATGAAAACGAAGACCACCTTTATATGGACCGATAGCACTGTTGAATTGTACACGGTAACCGCGATTAACTTGGACATTGCCATTATCATCTACCCAAGATACACGAAACATAATAGCACGTTCAGGCTCTACAATACGTTCAAAAATGCCAGCTTTTACATATTGTGGATTACGTTCAGCCACTGGCTCCATACATAATAGCACTTCTTTTACTGCTTGGTGAAATTCTGGTTGAGCAGGATGATTTTTCTCTACTCTATTCATTAGATCCTGCATATACTCAGTGCGAAAACTCATAGATACGCCTCCTAAAAATTTACTTCTGCGGTACTTAATTCCGCTAAAAATATTTTAACACATTAAGAAATTTTTTCAATACAAAAAATCATTTTTCTTAAATATTTTACAATATTTATTTTCTATTTTCTGATTATAACCATTGCGTTATCAGGCAAATTCTCAAAAAGCCATTTGGCATCCATATCACTTAAAATGATGTTCTTACGTTTGATTCTTGCACCTAAAGCCTGTATTGCATTAGGATGTATATTCCAGTAAGCATCTCTTATATACCCTTGAAAACCCCAACTATCAGTGATTTTTATCCAAAAATTGGCTCCTTCTTTATGGATAGGGTCTTCATAGACATCTGATTTACCTTGAAGATAATAAGTTCCAAGTAATGGTGCATAATCACCTATACCTAAAGAGCAGACCATTGTTTTTATTTTCTTCTCACCTTGATAGCAATTGACATAAGTTTCAGAACCACATATAACTTCAGCCCAGAGACGATTATTGTTAATAGATGTAGTTGTAAAGGATATCACTTGAGCAATACTTAATTCTCCGCTTGCAGCTTGTGTTTGAAAAACGGCCTGATAAGTTGTGTCTGCTCTAAGACGATTATTTAAAATAAAATAAACATGATAGTCATCTATAAGTGTGCCTTCTAATTTATCATTGTCAATTAGAAGAGTAGCTTTTACTATAGGGTCTTTGCTTTCTAAAGTTAGGCGTGGATAAAGTCCAATCCATTTATCATCCTTAGTTGGATAGGTTTTAATAATAGATGGTTTTTGATCAACTTGTATGGTGAATACTTGATCTTTATCTAGTAGTTCTCCAGTATATGAAGGCAATCCTGCTTTAAAAGAAAGAACATAACGTTTTCCATTTTTTAAAGGTATTTTAGGTGTAAAGTTAAAACGTGTTAAATCTGTATAACTTCTACCATTGGTACTTTTTTTTACATAAGGTTTTATATAAAATGTAGCATCGCATTGTAAGAACTTATTGATTTGAGAATAATTCATAGGAGTGTTAAACTGGACTTCAAAAGAGTTAGTACTTGAGATGAGATGGTTATTTTGAGGCCTTAGTATATGAATAGGAGATTTAAAAGAAATATGTACTTTTTCAGATTTGCAAATACCATACCATTTTGTAGGAGCATTATCAATATGCAAGTCTACTTTTTGGCCCTTAATTAAACTGACTTCTTTAGCTTTGATAGAAACAACTTCTGGTCTAATCCAAGTAATTGAATAATTGATTTCATTTTGATAATGTACTTCTCCTTGCCATTTAACATGTTTTTCGAAATTAGATTGTTCCATAGGAATTAAGAAATTAATTGTAATTTCAGCATAGTCCTCATTGCTTTCTACCCAAGATAAGTTAAAACCTTTTATAAACCATAATAATAGGAGTATCATTACTACTATTAATGATAAAATAGTGAGTTTTTTACGATATAAATCCATAATACATCCCTCCAACTTGTCTACATCATAGCATATGATACAAAAGGGACAAACATGATAACTTTTAATAAAAATAAAAAAAGTATATCCCTTGATGAAGGATATACTTTGTATTATAAAATATAAAAAATGCCCAGAGCCGGAATCGAACTAGGTGGATTTTTTGACCTATGTTGATTAACCTGCTCTTTATAAGGAAATGCCCAGAGCCGGAATCGAACCAGCGACACGAGGATTTTCAGTCCTCTGCTCTACCGACTGAGCTATCTGGGCATATGGAGGGAGAAGGATTCGAACCTTCGAAGCTATCGCAACAGATTTACAGTCTGCCCCCTTTGGCCGCTCGGGAATCCCTCCATGTTCTGTTTCTTCTTGACACTTGTACATGATATCAAATACTACATGATATGTCAATATTTTTTATATATAAAACAATTATTTTTTGGTATTAATTTTTTTGACATTATAGTATAATAAATAACATACAGAAATTAAAGGATGGTTATGATATGAAAATTTTAGTTGTTTCTGATGTAGAAAGCAATTATATCTGGGACTTCTTTGATAAATCTAATTTTAAAAATATAGATTGTGTAATATCCTGTGGTGATTTAAAAGCTTCTTATTTATCTTTTTTAGTGACTATGTTGGCTGTACCTGTTTTTTATGTACACGGCAACCATGATAAAGGTTATCTCAAACAACCACCTGAAGGATGTGATTGTATTGAAGATCAAGTTGTTACATTTAATGGATTGCGTATCGCTGGGTTAGGTGGTTCCATAGAATACAAGGGAGGACCTTTTCAATTTCCAGAAGAAAAGATGCAAAAACGTGTAAAAAAGCTTATTAAAACATGTAAAAAGCCAATAGATATTTTGGTAACTCATTCTCCTACTTTTAATTTAGGGGATAATCCCAATAGCCAATGTCATATAGGCTTTAAGTGCTTTTATACGGTTTATGAGCACCTTAAACCTCATTATCATCTATATGGTCATAATCATTTTACATACTCTTCTAATGCACAGCGCTCCATTACATATGAAAATATTCAAATTATTAATGGTTATAATTATTATATTTTAGAAGTATAAAAGAGAGAGTAGGCTACTCTCTCTTTTATTTACCTGTAATACCTTGCATATATGAAAATGGATCTGATGGTGTTAAAGTCTTAATATCAGGAATCTCTCCCTCAACACCTTCTATTAACCAATCCATATGAACAATATCCTCATAATCTAAACATTCACCTAATTTGGCTCTTAATACATGATTTTGGTCATAAATAGGACCTTTAAAAACATCAAATTCATTGCGTATAATAGCAAGTTTAACATTTTCTATTAAATGTTTCATTGGTGCAGATATATTACGATTAGAATACAATAAATCTACTACTCCATTATTCATACCCTGCCAAAAGTTAACAGGCGTGTCTGAACGATTATCATCCTGAATGCTTTTCCATGTACCATTTAAAATATTTTGAATGACCTGTTCATAAAATATTCCCCAATTCCAAATTGCCATAGCATAATGTGTCTTTTGATGGGTATCATGCTCAATATTATAGACTCCATATGCTTTAGAAATATCTCCTGGAATAGGTAAATCTTCATTTGAAATAATATCTGCGCCTGCATTAAATAAGGTCTCTGCAATAGCTTTGCCACTTTCAGGATTATCCCATCTATTGGTCCAAAGGGCTTTAATCTTAACTCTAGGATTCACAGCTTGAGCTCCTAAGGTAAAAGCGTTAATACTGCTTACTACTTCTGATATAGGATATGGGGCTACATACCCTATAATATTTGATTCAGTCATAGCACCAGCAATCATTCCTAATAAATAACGTGGTTCATGAATACGTCCATAGTATAATGTAAGGGATTTATAAGAGTGAGTAGCAGCACAGTTAAAAAATTTAATTTGTGGAAATTCCATAGCAGCTTTTAAGGCAGGTGCAAGATAAGTTGGACTTGTGGTAAATACAATATCAAAATGCTCTTCAGCAAGGGCTTTAAAGGTTTCAAATGCTTTATCATTTTCAGGAATACCCTCAATTTTTACTGTAGTAATTTGATCTTTAAATATATTATCAATATGTAATCGACCTAATTCATGAGCGTATGCCCAACCTGAAGAAGAAACTGTTTTGGCATAAACAAAAGCTATTTTTAATACTTTCTTAGTAGTTACTAAATCTGATAAAGAGGTAAACATACTCTTTTTCTTAGACATTTGAATACCTTCGGTTTGCACATGAGGGACTTCTGAATCAATAACTTTTAATTCATCTATAAGACTTCTGATTTTAAGTTTATAGGCTTCCGGAGTAATTTCTTTATCTAATCCATAAATCTTTAAAAATGTTAAAAAAGCATCTCCTGTCGTTAATTCGAGTTGATCGCCTCCTTGTTCTAAGTAGAGCTGCCTAAAAGGCCTATAGCAATTTGCTAAAAATATTTTATCCGCACTTTCATCATTAACTAAGGTACGGTATTGCTTTACGTAATCTAGTAATTCTGTGAAACGTCCTATTTCTGAAAACCAAATTGTATTAATGTATGTTTCTTTATAGAAATTCATAAATTCGTAGTAGATAGTATTTAGCTTATTGTTAGGATCACGTTTTGGGATAAGGCGAATAACCTGTCCATTAATTGTAGTTCCGTTAACAAATTTTAATACACTTACTCTTTTATTCCCTTCAATTACAAAAAAGCGATTAAAATACTCATATACTTTAATGGGATCAGCAATCCCTTTTTCAATATGATAATCATAAAGATACATCCATTTAGAAGCAAATTCAGATTTAATAGGCATAATAGGCATATAATTATCTGCAAAAGAAATACTTCTAGTATGAGTATAAGTTCCTACAATTTTATTCATTGGGATTTCAACTAAGCCAAGCGGAAATTCTGCCGCAATATCTCCAGGTTGAATCATACTATCTAAATCTCGCAAATAGCCTGATTCACCTTTTAGCAGCTTCTGATTCCATGCTTGTTTACCACTTTTATAAGCTTGTTCATATGCATATTGTAATTCTATATGGTTCATTATTTCACCCTAACTCTCTATATAAAGGATTAACTCAACATGTTTTAAAAAAAGAGATAGACTATTTAGCTGAAAAAGTTTCTAAATGAGCCTCGTCTATTCCCCAATTAAGTTTATTCTCTTCTATCGTATAAATCATCTCAAAGCTCATTCCGTTGATTGTATATTCTAGTGTGTTTGGTGAAATAATACGATAAGTACCTGAAGGTAAATTATTTTTAAAAGTGACATTACCATCTTTGGTAAAAGTTAATATTTGTCCAGTTTCATCTGACTGCCAAGTATGAACTAAGGTAATAGTTTCTTTTTGCTTAAAGAAATTTAAGCTCAGAAAGCTCACCACTAGGATACTAATAAAAAATAAACATATGAAGATATTTTTATAACGAAATCTTCTTTTCTTATGAAGTGTATATTTTGGTCGATACATGATTCCCCCTAAGTTTTTCTTTATATTTTACACTAAAATAAACCTAATGACAATTCTATTTCATGTAAGGAGATAAATCTGTTTTAGAAAGTGGAACTTCTACAACTCCTGCTGCATAAGGTGCAATTTCATACACATTAAAGACAATAATAATATTACCATTTGAATCGATATAAAAGTTTTGATCTTCTTTTATACCATTAAATCCTCCTGGCCCTATAAAGAAAACTTCTCCTTCTGCCTGACGTTTTATGAGTTGAGCATTAATAGCTTTATTAATTATTGAAGTATAGTTAACGTTTGGTTTAAATAAGTCTTTTAATTGAATGATTTTATTGTTTTCTAAATCTACAGTAATGTAATTCAATTGACTAATTCCATGGGCACCTCCACTATACTGGTACTTAAAAAGTTCCAAGGTAAAATAACGAGGAGGAGAAGGTATAACTGCAAAACTTTCCATATATTCAAATTTAAGAGGTGGAAGCCTATCTTTAATCATTTCTTTGTTATATTGTTCAGCCTCAGATATAGCTATTTTTTTTCTCGCTTTTGCTTCTGTTAGAAGTTTATGGTTAAGTTGCTTTTGGAAATGATGATTTTTTAGGCCTGAAATTTGTGGCACTTTCATATCTAAAGAAATAACTTCACTATTATATTTATACGACTTGGTACATGTTAATAGAGAATCTTTTGTAGCCATTACAAAAATGGCAGCTCCCGGTTTATCTTTAGTGGATCTTGTTTTTGCATAAAGGGTTGTGGATAGTATACAATAAATTATCCCTAAAAGGCACATCGCTTGAATATATCTTTTTTTCTTCATTTTATACCCCCTATATCATTTATTTATACTATTATTATCCCCTTATAAGAAAACCATATGTTAGATAAACATTTGTAAATCTGCAAAGTATTTCATAATGAAAATTATACCAATATTAAAAATAAATTATTTTAAGAAATGTACAAAGGTCTTATTTTTTCAATGTATGCAGGGTTTGGTTCATTTTTTTTACACGTAAAGCAGAATATACACCTTATACCGCTATTTACTCAAATTTAAGTGGATTAAGAAATTTATTCGTTAAATAAAACAAATCAGAGTAGCTTCTCCTTAGAAACTACTCTGATTTGTTTTATAAGTCATGACAGTCATGACCTTTCTTTTTCTTGATTTGATTAAGCACATCTAAAAAACTCTCTATCTCACCAATTTCCATAGTATCTTTTATACTCATTGTATGAATCTTTTCTTCGCGAAAATTTTTTAAATGCATGGTCATTCCCTCATTATTATTCTTTTCAGTATAGATACAACGATATCCTTCATTATACTTTTGCTTAAGTTCGTCTAAATCACTCACACTTATACACTCCTTTCATATTATCATTCTTAGTATGAGTTATTTTAAGATTTTCATACAAAGCTAGTGAAAAGTTAATTTTTTAATTTGCTCTTGTTTATTATGTGCATCTATTTCATGAGTATAAATAGATAAGGTGATGGATGGGTTACTATGAGAAATTAAAGATGAAATTGTAGAGATATCCATGTTAGCAGCAATACAGTAAGAAGCAAATGTATGCCTAAAAAGGTGTGCATGTATATGACGTCCTATATGAATGGATAATTTTTTCATCAAATCATGTAATGTACGTGTTGGCATATGACTCTGGGAATCTGTCTTACTCGGGAAAAGAAAGATACTGTTTTTTAAAGTGCTTTGAATGTTTGGAGTTAAACAAGAGATAGCTTTTTCATAATACTCAAATGCCAACTTTAATTCTTGATGTATAGGTACCTGATTATATTTACTTCCTTTTGTATATAAGGTTAATGTATTTTGAAGAAAGTTAACATCTTGCTTTTTTAAGGTGACAACCTCATTAGCTCGACAACCTGTATAAAGTAAAATACTAATGATCAATTGATTACGTAGGGAACAGTAATAAATGTATTCATAATATGCACTATTTTTTTTCCCCCTATAGTATAACTCTTCTTGCTTTAAAAACGAAAAGATTTGTGTAATTTCATCTCTACTTAAAACATCTTTAGGGGCATTATTTTTTTTTGAGCGAATAGGATCGACATATTCAAAGTGTTTTTGTGTACATAATTTTTTGCGATAGCAGAATTTTAAGAAACGATGAAGTACGACTCTCTTCCTTTTTAGGGAGGCAGGTTTTAAATGATTGATATTCATAAAATAATCTTGTAAATCATCAAAGTTTAAATCATCAAGTTCTGTTTTCGAAATGCTGTCTTTAAATTGATTTAAGTCCTGTAAGTAAGCCTTAATAGTGTGAGAAGATAATTGTTCAGCTTCTAAGGAAGTAATAAAATATTGTATACCTTTTTCAATAATCATTAATATCCCTCCTTTTTATGTTTATAGAAAATAAAAGTCGTAGCAACAAAGCTACGACTAAATTATTGTTGTGAAGGTTTAGTGAGTTTTTTATAAATAAGAAAATACATACTACCAATAAAAACACCACCAATAACGTTTCCAATAGTTACAGGGATTGCATTATTAACAAAGAATTTTCCCCATGATAATTGGTCTGCTGTAGCATGGGCAAGTTCCATATATTCTGTATTACTTTTTATAAAAAGTGCGGTAGGAATATAAAACATATTTGCAACGATATGTTCAGCTCCACTAATTGCAAATGCAAAGATAGAAAAGAATCCAGCTAATATCTTACCAGTGATATCTTTAGCTGCATAAATCATCCAGATACCTGCACACACATAAATATTACATAAAATTGCTAAGCATAGGGCTTGTGTAAACTCCATGCTTGATTTAGAAACAGCCGTTTTAATAAGATATGCTCCAAAACGACCATCACTCATGTTAAGAATGCCACTATTAGCGACCAAAAATGAAATTGCAACTGCTCCAATAAAGTTTCCTAATAATACAACTACAAGATTTTTAAGAAATCCAGCCCATGTTGTACGTTTTTCTAAGGTCGAAATAATAATTAAACAATTTCCAGTAAATAAATCAGCTCCATTAATAACAACGAACATAAGACCAATAGGGAATACTGCACCTGTTATCAGTTTAGCTAAACCTTTGTTTGTAATATCATGGGCTGCCACACATGAAGCAAAACCGCCTAGTGCAATATAGATACCTGCCATAATTGCCATAGCAAGAACTAAAATCGCGCTACGATTAACCTTGTTGACACCCCCATCGCTAGTGTAATTTGTGATTTCCTGTGGTGATAAATAATTTGCCATTTGTATACACTCCTTTTTCAGTATTAGAGTATACCATTATCCCCCTGAAAATTCAATAAGCTTCTTACCTTTTTATGTGTATTTCTATTTGTGCTCATGCATAGTTTGCAGCTTTTTGTTATATTGATATTCTAGCTCCTGATATGCTTGATGAGCTTTACTAATTTCTTCTTTTAGACAAGCAATCTCCTCTTTAAAACTTAATTTCTGTTCTAGTAAGCTATTTTTAAGTTGAAGATCATGTTTGTCTTTGATTTGAGTAATTTCAAATTTTGCTTGATTTTCTAGCTGTATTTTTTCTTCTTTTAGTTTTTCTATCTCTCGTTGCAAAAACCAAATTTCAGAAGCTAGTTCATCACTCCTATTTTTAAGTTTATTATTTTCTTCATTACGTTCCTCAATCTCTATTTCTAGACGCTTGCTATCTTCTAGTTGTGTTTTTAAAATAGAGATTTCTTCTTCAAATTTGGTATGCAATAATAAATGATTGCTAAGTTGCTGATGTAATTGTTCTTTAGTGTGGTTTGATGATTCTAATTCTTTTTTTAAGTTATCTATTTCAATAATGTACTTACCTACCTTTTGGTTATTTACTTCTAAATCTGCCTCTACTCTTTTTTGATTTTCAATAAGGATCTCCTTCTCTTTTAAATGCGCTTCAATTTCTTCTTTTATATCTTTTATGTGTTCTTGATGATTGAGTTGACTTTTTTCGATCATATGAATGTAAATACTCTGTACTCTTTTTAATAGTGTTTGGAGTTCTCCAAGGTCATTTTCAAATAAATTATTTTCTTTCTTACCTTTTTCTAATTTATAACTTGCTAATAATAAGCCCATAAACTCTTTACCACTTAAACTACTATCTTTCATTAACTCACTTAATTCATTCTTCATCTCTTCTGGTACTTTTACACCAAATGTTACATCTGCCATTATATTCACCCTTAAAAGTTAACTTAAATATATTAGTTAACTAACACATATTTAGCAGGATAACCAATGTTAACCTGCTAAATATATGTTAACACAAATACACAAAAAAAAGCAACATCCACAGATAATTTTATATTATCTGTGAGGGTTGCGTAGAAAGGATAAAAAAAGGAAGAGGAATTTATGATATTGTAAAAAATAATGATATAATTCATCATTGAGCTATTTAATTATTAACTTTAAATCCTATAAAACAGGTTTCATTGTTGTGCTTAACTCTAAGAATAATATAGGGATAGTTGTTATTTTACTTTAAAAGTACTAATACTTTTGCTTAGTGTTACCATTGAATGACGAAGTTCTGATGCCAATACATTTAAATGATTAATTACTTTCTTTTGATCCTGACTAAGCGCTGTTACCTCTTGGGTAGCTGCTGCAGATTTCTCAGTAACAATTGCAATATGTGCAATTCTTTCGCTTGTTGTTTCTTTTAAGTTTTCCATACCCTGTGTCTTTTTAGTAATCTCAGCTAAGGCTAAATCCATTGCTTGAAGGTTTTTTATTAACTCTACAAAAATTGTAGACGCCTTATGAACAACTTGATCTTGATGATCAAAAATATTACTTGAACGTTCTAAGAGTTCTGTTGCACCCTTTGTTCTATCTCCTATTTTCTCTAGGGTTTTCTTTACGCCAAGTGCTAACACCTTCGTTTGCTCTGCAAGTCTCTTTACTTCTTGGGCCACTACCGCAAACCCTAGTCCTGCTTTTCCAGCTCTTGCAGCTTCTATGCTGGCATTAAGAGCAAGCAAATTAGTTTGTTCACTTACTGATTCTACAAGCTGAACCATACTTTTAATATCATTATTCAGATTACTTAATTCATGAATACTGGTAGCAACATTTGAAAATATTTTCAAAGAATCTTGCATACTTTCATTAAGTTGAGCAATTGTATAAGTTGCATCATCCATTTTCTGTCTTGCACCTTGTGTGTTTTGATAGATATCAAAAGAGTTTGTTGTCACTTCCTGAATGCTGTTAGCCAGTTCGCCAATCATCGTTGTACTTTCACAAGCATCCTCTGCTTGCTGTATTGTCCCTATAGAAATTTCATTCAACACATCAGCCAGTTGATTAAACATCTCAGAGAATTGCCTTGTTGATGTGGATAAAATTTCACTGTCTGCAGACGTATTGGCAATAACTTCTTGTGTTTGGCTAACAAGTTTTTTAATATTTTCTATCATATGATTAAAACTATTGCAGAGCTGAATAATTTCATAATGTCCTTTTAATGGCATTTCTACATTTAAATCTCCTGATTCTGCTTGTTTCATTAACCCCACTAAATTTAAAATAGGATCAGAGAATTTTTTGGCTATAAGTAAACCAACAACAACTGCTAAAATCGCTGCAATGATAATAAGAAGCCAAGTTAACATTGTTGAGTAGAAAAGCTGACTGGTTAAGGAGCGTTCTGGAATTTCCACAAAAAATGTCCACCCATTATTTAACTGCACATATGTAATTAACCTATTTTGTTCAATACGAGACACAAACTCATCAGCTTCTTTATTTGTAAGAACATCCAAATTAAATTCATTAATTTTTCCTTCTTGATTTGCATATAAAATATCTTTGGTATCATCCAAAATACAAATACTAGCATGGTCTAATAATGACATTTTATCTAATTTTTGAGTAATGGATTCCAAATTAACTTCCACACAAATTAGTCCAGTTACTTTATTAGAAGTAATTTTTCTTGTAAGAAAAACACCTTCTGTACTTTCGCCTATATCTGTCTTCCAAACTAATTTATTATCTATATCTGAATTTAATAATTTTTTAAATTCTTCTTTATGTTGTTCTCCACCAATACCCACTATACTGCCATCACTATATACAAGTGACATACTCTTAATATTAGGGCTACCATTCATTATTTTTATCATTTGTGCAGTAATAGCTTTATTGGCTTTAATCGCTTTATGGACATCATCTAATTTTACTTTAGAAAAATATTGTTCTCCAGTTGTATTACTAATAACAAACTGATTCACTTGATTTTCAGTTTCAGTCATAAAAGATTCAATATTAGCCCCTGTCTGCTGTACAACTTGTGTCATCAGCTGGCTAGTAGTATTTCTCAATGCTTTCTTAGATACAACCATAGATACAACACTTACACTAACTAAGGGTACAATGGCAAAAATTATACAAATCATTACCAAACTTAATTTAACAGACATTCCTTTTTCTTGCGCACGAACACCATTTTTTATGCTACTATTTAATCTATTATTTATCTCTTTATTTTTATCTTTAGTTATCTCTTTATTTTTATGTTTATTTATCTCTCTATTTTTATGTTTATTTATCTCTCTATTTTTATCTATATTTATCTCTCTATTTTCATCTTTATTTATCTCTCTATTTTTATCTTTATTTTTTTCCCTATTTTTTACCCATTTCATAAGTCTTCCTCCTATTCTATCATGTAACATCGTATGCTTAATAAAATCTATTGGGTGACTCATTTTCTATCTATATAAATTTGAACATTTTCATGATGAACTATATGTAATTTTTATTTACTTAATTTTATATGAGTACATTTTGAATTTAAATAATAGGCGTTTATCTTATATTTTTAGATAAACCCCTATTAAAGTGCTATTTTAAAATATTTAACAAATCACTAAAGGTTGTCAAATTATAATCTGACACTTGGTTTGCAGTTGCAGGTCCTATTGCTGCTGTTTTCATACCAGCAGCTTTTCCTGCTACAATGCCCGCATCTGCATCTTCAATTACTAAGCATTTATGTGGTTCTTCATTTAGCAAGGTTGAAGCATTTAAAAATACTTCTGGATCAGGTTTTGATTTTTTAATTTGAGTACCATCAGAAACTTCATCAAAAACATTAATAAGTTCTACTTGTTCAAGAATAAATCGAGCATTTTTACTAGAAGAACCAATAGCTAGTTTGTATCCTCTTGCTTTTAGTTCTTTAAGTGTTTCACGCACTTCATCTGTGACATCTTTAGGTGTCATCGTTTTAAGAAGTTCCTTATAAATACTATTTTTATGATCCGCCAATGCTTCTTTTTCTTTTGGCGATAGTGGTTTGCCATTATATTTTTCTAAAATGATATCTAGACTTTCCATGCGACTTACGCCTCTCAAACGATCATTGATTTGCTCATCAAAATAAATATTTAAGGAATCTGCCATTTCCTTCCATGCCCGATAATGTAATTGATCTGTAAAAACAATAACACCATCTAAATCGAAAATTGCTGCACTTAATCTCATAGGCTATTCCTTTCTGTTTTTTTACATTGTACTGATTTTTCTACGCAAACAATATAATTCTTATCATATATTTTTATTGGCACTTCTTGACCTGATATTAATATAACTTGTACACCCTGTTCATTTACTTCGATTTTAAGTAATCTGCCTTGATATTTTATTTTAAAGCGGTAACTATTCCAATTAGGAGGTATAAAAGGTGCTATAGAAAGCCCATTTTCTGTAATTTTAAGGCCGGCGAATCCATTAACAATTGCCATATAACATCCACCCATGTTAGCTGTATGAATGCCATCTTTTGTATTATGATGGGTATTTTCTAAATCAAGCTTAGCAGAATCACCAAAGTACGCATATGCTTTTTCCTGCATATTTAACCTAGAAGCTACAATACTGAAAATACACGTAGATAATGATGAATCATGTGTTGTAATCTCTTCATAATAGGTATAACTGCGTTTCATAACTTCTAAGGGCTGCATCTCTTCAAATTGGAAATAAGCAAGTATGGTATCTGCTTGTTTACATACTTGATAACGATATAAATGTAATGGATGATAGTGCAATAATAGTGGAAATTGTTCCTTTGGTGTTTCTTTTAATTGCCATTTAGGCTTATTTAAAAATGAATCATCTTGTGGATTTATACCCAATTTTTGATCATAAGGTAAATACATTGCTTGAGATGCTTGTTCCATCTTTGTAAGTTCTTCATCCGTAAGTTGAAGCTTTTTATAAAAAGCATCCACTTCATGGTGTTTTTTTATGAGATGACAAAGTTTAACTGCCCAAAGCAAATTGTATTTAGCACTACAGTTTGTAAAATAATTATTATTTACCATACAGGTATACTCATCGGGACCTGTTATACAATTTAAGACAAATCGTCCCTCTACATAATTTCCTAGATCCATCCATAATCTAGCTGTTTCAATGACTATTTCAGCACCTTTTTCTTTGATAAAATCAAAATCTCCTGTAGTTAAGTAATAATTAATCACAGCATAGGCAATATCACCATTTATATGATATTGTGCTGTACCAGAGGGATAATAACCTGAACATTCTACACCAGTAATGGTGCGCCAAGGGAATAAAGCGCCCTTTTTGTGTCCTAATAATCTAGCATTATTTTTAGCTTTTTCTAATGTGTTATAGCGATAAGTCAATAACATTTTTGCTAAGTCTGAGTGGGTCATAATGAAGAAAGGTAGAATAAACATCTCTGTATCCCAAAAATAATGTCCTTCATATCCTTCCCCACTCATTCCCTTAGCTGCAATATTACAATAGCCATCTTTTGCTACAGATTGTAGGAGCTGATACATATTAAAACTAATAGCTTGATTCATGGCTGTATCCCCATCAATCTCCATTTCTGATTGTTCCCAAAAATGCTTCAAATACTCCTTTTGTTCCCTTTCAAAATAGCTTATTCCCCTATTTAATGCATCTTGTAGCACCGTTACTGCTTCTTTTTTTACTTCTGAATAACGAATAGAATCCGTTAGCACACAATATTTTTCTAAAACAATTACCTCTTCTTGTTTTAAATCCACTTCTACACTATAAACTGTACGCGTTTCGTTAACTTTTATATGAGAAAAAGTATGGGTTGTATTCACCTTGTGACCTACCGCCGAACACATCATTAATTGGCTTTGCTTTGTTATACTTACTGCTGTTGATAGTCTATTTTTAATTTCCATCTCTTGAACAAATAAGTTCTGAGTACTTTCAGCAGCTAATCTTGGATCTTTGGGATTACAATAATTCATAACATCCGCAATATGCCAAGATTCTATCTTTACTTTTCCGTTAAAATTTAAAGCCTTTACTTGATAGGTTATTGTAAAAAGATTTAATTGTTTAAAAGAGGCCATTCTTTTAATGCATATCTCCACTTCTTTATTGGAAGGAGATCTCCAAACTACTTTTCGTAATGTATATCCCTCTTCCATATTAAGTGTTCTTGTGTGACTTATTACTGTTCCAGCCATTAATTGAAAAGTCTCACCCTCTATGGATAAATAAATAGTCTGAATATCTGCCACATTGAGCATTGTCTCTTTTTCTTCCACAAAGTTACATAAGCTTTCAGCTTGTTTCATTGGGATAATATCATAAAACCCGTTAATATATGTTCCTCTCATGGTATCCCAACCATCAGGTACTCCTTCTTCTAAACAGCCACGTACACCAAGATACCCATTGGCATTATGAAATAAGGTCTCATTAACACCATTCTGTTCTTCATAGTGCTGCGTGATTTCCTTTGTTATTATTTTACTCATTCTCAATTCATTCATTTAATCATCCTTTTTTCTATTAACCTTTTACAGCCCCAGCTGCAACACCAGCTACAATATATTTCTGACATACTAGATAAAAGATTGCTACTGGGATAATAGTAATAACTAAGGCAGCCATTGCTTCATTCCAACTAATCGTATACTGACCAAAGAATTTAGCTGTTGAAATTGGAATTGTACGATTAATTTTGGATTTCAAAGTTAATGATGGCAGCAAATAATCATTCCAAATCCAAATAACATCTAATATGATTACCGTCATTGTTGTTGGTTTTAATATTGGAAAAACTATTTTCCAATATCTTCTCCATGTATTACATCCATCAATTATAGCTGCTTCTTCCAACGAAACAGGCACGGAAGCAACAAACCCATGATAAAGAAAAACCCCCATCCCAGCACCAAATCCTATATACATAAAGATTAATCCCGGAATACTATCTGTCATTTTTAGTCCTAAGTGATTACCGATCCAATTCATTTCCTGCATCAATGGCATCATGATTGTTTGAAATGGAATAAGCATAGTTGCTACCAAAATAGCAAATAATACATCACTTATTCTATTTTTACTACGTACAAACATCCACGCTGTCATAGATGAAAGGATAACAATAATCCCAATGGATACAATTGTTAATATAATTGAATTTCGTAAAGAAATAGTAAAATTAATTTTATCTAGTGCACTAAGATAATATTGAAAAGAAAAAGACTTTGGTAATCCTATCATATTTTCATACATCTCAGCTCTGCTTTTAAATGAGTTAGTAAAGATTAAGTAAATAGGAAATAAATATAAACAGCAAAGTATGACAACAACTATATTTATAAATAAAGTGCGTCCGTTATTTTGTTGTTTCATTACATTGCCACCTCTCTTTTCTTTGTAATTCTTACTTGAATCATCGTAACGACAGTAATGAGTAAGAAGAATATTATCGCTTTTGCTTGACCATATCCATAGTTACTTTGCTCAAATATTTCATTATAAATATTAAGTGAAATCATTTCTGATTGATAACTAGGACCTGCTCCTGTTAAAGCAATGTTAACATCATATATCTTAAAGCAATTAGATAATGCTAAAAATAGACAAATTGTAAATGAAGGCATTAAGAGAGGAAATTTAATATATAGCAATGTTTGAAAGTAAGTTGCCCCATCTACTTGTGCAGATTCAAGCGCATCATCAGGAATAGACATTATCCCTGTAATATAAACAATCATTACATAGCCAGCTAATTGCCAAGTTGTAACTACAACCATTGCAATTATTGACTTTGTGGCATCTGTCAACCAATTTCCTAAACCTATGGATAAGAAAAATTCAGAAAAAAGACTTTTCCAAATATAACCTAAAATCAATCCTCCGATAAGATAAGGTACAAAAATCATTGTTCTTGCTACATTTCTTACCTTAAGTTTTGTGGTTACAAGTAGCGCAAATGTTAAGCCGAATAAATTTACACTCAATACAGAAATTGTAGTAAATAGGGTTGTTCTTAAGATGGAATTAAAAAAACGTTGATCTTTAAATACATCAATATAATTTTGAAAACCTACAAAGGTTGCTGCATGTTTTGAAAAGCCATCCCATTCTACAAAGGAGTAACCAATACCAATTAAAAAAGGAATGATAACAACAACTGTAAAAATAGACATTAAAGGGAGTGTAAAAAGTATATACCACCCTTGTTTTATTTTCATATTCTTCCCCTCTCTTCTTTAAGAAAAGAGAGACCATTGGATTTTCAATAGTCTCTTTATCAAATTAATTACTATTTTGCTGCAGCTACAAAAGCGTCATTTAATAAATTAACAAATTCTTCACCAGTCATATCAGAAGTAAAGAATTCTTGTGTAATAGGTGCTAAAGTAGAAGCAATACCTGCAGGCCATTTACTCATTGACCAAGGAATAGTATTACCTTGAGCTGCAGCCTCTGCAACAGATTGAGAAATAGGATCAAGAGTATTAGAAGTCATTCCTGTAACAACTGGAATAAAACCAAATTGATCCATTAAATAAGATGCACCGGTTTCACTAGTATATAACCACTCTAAGAATTGTTTAGCAGCCGCTTTATCTTCAGCAGGTGCATCTGTATTAACATACCATGCAGCAGGTACACTTACTGCTATCTTGTTATTATTAACAATAGGCAATGCTGCCAATCCTAAATCAAAGTTGATATCATAATCTGCGAACATTGAGTAACACCAGTTTCCTTGATGAATCATTCCTGTTTTACCTGTTGCAAAATCTCCACAGTTATTATCATATGTAATATCTACAGGGTTTGTACAATTTGTACGAATGGCTTCCATAATAGATGCAAATTCTTTAAAGGCATCAGAATCATACATTTTCACTTCACCTTTTAGAACCTGCTCTAAATATGCGTTTGGATCACTTTGTACAGCAAATGGTGTATTCAAAATATGAACAATTAAGAAGTAGTCTTCTTGTGATAAACCAAGACCGTTAATGCCTTTTGCTTTTGATTGTTCTAAATAAGAAACAAGTGCATCTGTACTTGTCAGTGTATTAATATCTACAAGATTAGAATCGTATACTAAACCAAAACCTTCTAATGTATATGGAATGCCTACTATCTTATCAGAAACCTTATCTGCCATTCCTTTACTAATATCATTTATAAAAGATAAATCACCAAGATCATCAAGATAATCTGACATCTCCACCGTTTCAGAACCTGGAGCTAAAGAGAATAATGTTGGTCCAGCACCAGTTGAAATATCGGTTTTTAAATCTGTAAAATAGCTATCTCCTGATGTTTCCCATACTTCTACCTCAATACCTGTTTCTTCAGAAAAAGCTTCTGCACATTCATTAAGCTGATTCATAATTTCTGCTTTAGATTGAAAAATAATAAGTTTTCCAGGTGTAGTTTCCTCAGTTGTAGTTCCTTCAACCTGCTCCTTTTCATTACTTACAGTCTCTGTGGGTGTACTTGCTTCTGGCACCGGTGTCTTAGAACTACAACCCGTGAATAATACTCCTGTTGTTACTACTGCAGATAATGATAATGTTGCTAATTTTTTTATACTTTTCATTTATTCTTCCCCTTTCAAAAATATATTAGTAAAACGTTACACTTATATATTAGGTTTATTTGCGAATTTTGTCAATTGTTTTTATTATATTTTATATTTTGTATAAATATATACATTATATTTTGTCATTATTGCTCAAAATTTAGAGAAACTTAAGTAAAATACTATTTTTTTATTAAAATATGTGTTTAATTTTATAAAGTAAAAAGAGGTAAAAACTCTGGTTTTACCTCTTTTACTTTACTTTTTATATATGTTATAAATCCAGTGTTGATGTCCGCCACTTTACCTTTGCCGTAATTTTAAAGCTATCGTAATCATTTCGACCTTCAATACTTTCAATGAGATACTGAGCTGCTAAATAGCCTCTCTCATAATTGGGTATAGCAACTGTAGTCAATCCCATTAGCTTTGCCATTTCAGTATCATCAAATCCACATACACCAATATCTTCTGGTACACGAACACCTCCTTCTCTAAATGCTTTCATGGCTCCAATCGCCATATTATCATTGGCACATACTAAAACATCAGGTAAATCATCTGTTAGCATTAGTAATTTAGCAGCTTGATAACCACTCTTTTCTCTATAGTCTCCCACATAATAATTTTCTCTTTTAAACATTAACCTATAAGCTTCAATTACATCTTTAAAGGCTTTAAAACGTTCTATACTATCCTCGCCCTTTAATCCATTTAAAAAAGCAAATCTCTTATACCCTCTTTTGATTAATCCTTCCATAAGCTTTCGTTCTGCGGTATAATTATCAACTACAATACTCTTAATATGAGGAACATCCAATATCCGGTCTAATACAACAATAGGATAATGCTCAGATGCCTTTTTAATCAATAGCCGATCTTCACATCGACCGTCCAACATAATACAACCACTAGTAAAACTTTTACTCATGAATTTTTCACAACTTTTATTCGTACAGATAATTAAATCATAATTATTTGAATAAGCATAATCACTTATTCCTTGAATAATTTTTAAATAAAATTGCCGGTCAAAGTCAGAAAAGTTAAACATAATAATATGACTTTTACCTGTCTTTAATGATTTTCCTATAAAATTAGGTTGATAATCCATTTCTTTACATAATTGTAATATTTTTTGTTTTGTTTCTTCCCCTACATTTTTTTTGCCATTGAGTACATTAGAAACTGTAGAAAGTGAAACCCCTGCTTGTTTGGCTATTTCTTTTATTCCAACCATTCCACTCCTCCATTCTTATTTTTAAATATTTTAAATAATTATAATTATTGTAACATTTTTTTGGATTATAATATATATGATTAGAACCCAAAAACAGGTGTTTTTGAAGATTTATTGAAGTTATATGCTCCAATCTTGAAGCTAAACCAGAATTTTGAGCGCAAAAGGCCTCGAACTGGTATAGAATCCACTTGGTATTTTCTTCTAATTACCGAAGGTATTCCTTCTACACCAGCTCTCTTATTAGTCAGCTGTATATACTCTTTTGTCTGCATTTCTTTTCGTAGTTTGTTATTGCTATAAGCTTCGTTAGAAAACTTAACACTATAACCCTTTTTTCTTTCTTGGCAGAGCATTTGTTACGAAGAGGACTGTTTTCACATTGTTCATTTTTAAATTTGGCAGTATGACTAATTTTACTAAAGTAGCTCATTTGATGTTTTTCTTTATAAGCACATAAGGTAACTTTCTTACTTTCTTCATCTACTTCAAATTCTGAATAAGCTACTTTATCTGATATTTGAGCTTTTTCATCAAGCTGACTTGGTTTTAATTCAACGCCTTTCTCTTTAACTTTTTCATTCATTTTATGAGAATAATAGGCACGATTATCTAGAATATTTGTACCTTCGCAGTTATCAAGTGTATCAATAAGATTTTCTCTAAATTTTATATCTGAATATGTACTAGGCTTAGGATCATAATGTTTTATAACTCCAGCCTCATCATTGAAACTATCTACAAGTTTTGCAACATATCCTATGTTACCCGTATACTTCTCACGATATGTTGCATCTGGAACACTTGGATTTTGAAGAATTTCAGAATTAAGTTCTTTTCCTTGCTTGGCAATAACAACATCCTCTACACTTTTTTCTGTTTGTTCCCTTAGTAGACGTGATAAAAGTTGGTAAGCTTCAGTATGCAAAATTTCATTATTTAGGCTTAAACATGTTTGCTCTAATAGTGACGAATGTGATAATAGTCATTCAAGCTTGGTTGCTGCATCTTTATCTCTGGTTTTGTAGATGGTTTCGTTTTTATGACCTCCTTTAAATAGCACTGTAATTCTTGAGACACAGAGGTAGATATAGTTTTGTTAAGCTTTTTGATAAGATTTAAATTAACTGTATAAACAAGTTCAATCCTTGATAATTTTTTGCATGAAGAACTAATCATCATAGAATCCATGCGAAGCATTTTACCATCATTGCTGTATAAAACCTGAAGAGGTTCTTCATTTATTATTGAAAAAACATACTTATTAAAAGGGGATGCCCAGCTTTTTTTCTAGATTTTGACGAAGATATTTAGGAAGTGTGAGTGCTGGATCTTCCAGTATAATTTGCTGAGTATTATTCTTACGAAACATAGGTGTTCCCCTTTAAAATTTTTCTTTAAGTATATCATATTTTCTTTAAGTATATCATATTTATATGTAGTATTAAAAACTAGATTTTTTGTAGGCCAATCATATATGTTTCCATATCGCTACGCTACGCTTGCGACACAAACAGTTACATGAAAAAGTTGCATTCTTCTTACTTTGGTAGTATTATTTGCGTGGAATAGTAATACACTACAGAGCACGGGTATA
>JAEZJJ010000087.1 GCA_023436395.1 Bacillota bacterium
ATGTTTTAGACGGTAAGCGTGTTATGGAGGATATAGCTTATCCAGATAGTGTGGGACGGGAGTTTTACGCTTTGGTAGATGGAAGCTTTATTCATATAGAAAATGGAAAGGAAACTCTGTACGGTGAAGGATATTTAATCAAGGACAGGGCCATTTCTAAAATTTCCGAACCTAATCAAAGCATAGTGTTACCAGGAGCAATGAAATAGTATGGATAAATGAAAGCTTTTTCTTTGTGTTTCTTTCACAGGACTATATTATGATGCGTAAGGTAAAAAAGATATTTAGCAATCCCACGAGATACCTTGCGGAAGAATACGAGTTTATTAGTAATGTTGATGAAGCGTTCTATTATTTTCCAATAAAAAATTTAAAGTATTAATGACGAACGTAATTTGAAGCTAGAATGTCTGTTTTCTATGGATGGAATAGCTTCATTTATTAGAGATGATATAATCAGCTTAATGAGAAGTCGTATATCCATTATTTATCGTATTTAAAGAAAAACTGTAAAAAAGAAGAGTTGATGGGATTCAGCCCGCATCTTTGCCATGTTACATACAATCATAAATAAATACAGAGAAATCAAATTACGGTTAAGATTAGATATTATCTAAGATGAATCATGAAGTTTAATCAGATATGTTTACACAAGATACCATGAGGCTTAGTGATTAGATTTAAAATATCACAGAAATCCTTTATCTTGAAATGTACCCAAGTAGGTTATACATCTAATAAAAATAACAATAAGTAAAAATCAATTCAGAGAAAGCTCCAAAGCTATTTATTAGCTTGTGGAGTTTTCTCTTTTATGCTCATAAATATTTGGATTACAAGTATCTGTTAGACAGGTATAAAATAAGCTGTGCATGGAGGCCTTCAAAGCTATGGTCCTTCTAATAGGTACTGCCATCATATTTTATAATGCAGATAAACAGCAGCAGGTTCATCCTGTCACATGCAGGGTACATAATGGTGGATGGGTTTGACATCCCAAAGCAGATGATTGATGAAACGGCGAATCTGGAAGAGCTGGTTTGGTTAAGAGAAGAATTTTACACTTGAAAAGGGTTTCATGGATACATAAGCATATTCGGACACACACCTGTTCAATATATTGACAGATATAAGGAGAGGGATGCCCGTATTTGGCATGATCCTATATGGAAAGATAAAATAGGTATAGATTGTGGAGCGTGTTTCAGGGGGGGGCAGGCTTGCATGCATAAGGCTTGATGACTTGAAGGAGTTCTATGTTTAATAGGAAGTAAGGTAGCGTAGGATTGCCATCCATGATGTTCCTGGTGGCCGGGTATATGGCATCCGCCAGGGGACATGAAAATACTGCAAGGGAAAATATAAATCTGTATTTAAAAAACCCGCCAGCAGAGAAATTTATGAAATATTTAATTCAAATGATAATAGGAGATGAAACTAATGAGAATAGTACAAAACGGTAAAGTAGCATTAGAGGATAGGGTTTTTAGTGTTAATATCTATCAGCTTATGAAGACGATACTCCTAGATCAGGAGCACGGGATAATAAAAGGTGAGCCATACTATAAGTAAAAAACAGTTCGAAAATGACGAGCTTTTTAATAAAATTTTTTTAGCTTAAGCATATGTGAGGAGCGTTTTCCACTTATTAGGTTGAAGTGTGATATAATTCCATTATATAAACCTAAAATGGAGGAACTAAACTATGATAGGGATTGCAGTTATTAGTAAAGGTATAGAAACTAGCCGAAATACACAGAAACAACTAAAACAGCTTCTAGGTGAAGAATACCCGGTAGACGCTTATTGTATTGACGTTGGATTCCAAGATGATATGAAAGACAAGCTGGTACTGATTACCAGTCCCTCTATTAAGGACTTTATTCTGGGAAAACTGCATCCGGAAGTAAAGTATATAATAGCCAGAAGATCTATAAATTATCATAAGCTGTATAAGCTCCTGGCAATACCAGCAGGGACGGATGTGCTTCTTGTTAATGATGTAGAAAAAACCTGTACGGATACGATTAATCAGTTGAATGATCTGGGCATTGATCACATAAAGTATTATCCGTATTATCTGGGTATTGAAAATCATAAGTGTTTAGAAGTTGCAGTTACACCTGGTGAATCACATTTAGCCCCTGATTGTGTTAAACAGATTATTGATATTGGTACAAGAATGCTTGATATTACCACCTTAGTCGAGATTCTAATTACTATAGGGTACTTAGACGAAAAGGGAGTTCATATAGCTTCTCAATATGTAAAAAATATTGTTGATCTTTCTAAACGATATAATGAAGCTGCAAAGCAGGCGAACCATATGAAAAGCATGTTTGAAGCTATAGTGGAGAATGTCAGCGATGGAATAATATATTATGATATAAATGGAGAGATCTCTATAGTTAACGAGGTGTTTGCAGCACAGCTGGGTTTTGATAAGGAGTATATTAAAGGGAAAAATGTTTTTAACATATTACCTGAGTTCAAGGCTTGGAAAGACGAAGATATTACGAAGGATATTTATAAAATACATGGGAAAAACCATGTTGTTGCTAATATACCAATTAAAAGGGATAACAGTATTGTAGGCTATATGTTATCCATACAGGATGTAACTGAAATTCTGGAAATCGAACACGAATTAAGACGTAAGCTGCGAAAACAAGAGCATAAGTCCAGTTATAAGTTTAAGGATATTTTGGGTAATAGCAGGGAAATAGCAAAAACAATTGAATTGGCTAAAAAGCTGGCTACAAGCAGCTCTACTATATTAATTCAAGGGGAAAGTGGTACGGGAAAAGAATTTTTTGCGCAGGCTATTCATAATTACTCAAAATGGAAGGATGGACCTTTTGTACCTGTGAATTTTGCAGCCCTACCAATGAACCTTCTGGAGAGTGAGCTTTTCGGCTACGAGGAAGGTGCCTTCACTGGCGCAAAAAAAGGAGGAAAGCAGGGGCTTTTTGAAGAAGCACACGGTGGGACAATCTTTCTTGATGAAATTGGTGATTCACCATTAGAATTGCAAGCGAGGTTGCTCAGAGTATTACAGGAAAGAGAAGTAAGAAGAGTAGGGGGAACAAAGCGCATACCAATAGATGTTAGAGTCATAGCAGCAACAAATCTGGACCTAAAGCAGCTGGTAGATGAGGGCAGGTTTCGGCAGGATTTGTTTTTTCGAATTAATGTATTAACTCTTTACCTTCCGCCTTTAAGAGAGAGAAAAGGGGATATCCTATTACTACTTATGGTGTATTTAAGAAGGCTAAGTAATAATGCTTATACAGATATTAATTCCTTTTTTTCAGGGGACACTCTCTCCTTCTTATTGGAATACGAATGGAGCGGAAATATAAGGGAACTGGTAAATATAGTGGAGTACCTTGTGAATGTGAAAGAGAAGGATCATCTGATTCAGATGGAAGACCTGCCAGCATATGTTACCAAGGAAATGAGAAATAAGAATGAAGCAGTATTGGCGGGAGATTCAGATGAAATCACTTGGATATTAAGGAAAGTAGCGGAGAATGGCCACATAGGCAGGAGAGCCCTTGCCCTGATGGCTATAAAAGAAGGCAGACAATTGAAAGAGGCAAGAATAAGAAAGCTGCTGGAGGAAATGCAAACTAATAAGCTTATCCAAATTGGCAAAGGGGCAGCAGGAACATCTATTACAACAAAAGGTAAAGCATTGCTTTAGATAAGAGCATTTGATATAAGGTCGGCACAGTGCTACTGTAGCCGGCTTTTTCTGTTCTTTTTTTGAATAGTGGATTATGTATAGTGAATTGGTGGGATAATGGGATAATAATAAAGGGATTTCTCCCACCCATTAAATAACGTAGAGAAGTGGAAGCCTCTTAGTTTCTATATTCATATATTGTGTTTTCAAATGTAAACAGCTTCAGTAGAAAAAACTCCTTCTTTAAGGGTTATCATGAAGAGGTTAGGAACAATGGCAGTTCTTGATATTAAAGGCATGTAAGAGGTTTAATTCACTTTTATTTACACGGGACTATACCAGGCGATCTATTTTGGCATTATATTTGCTTATCTATAAAACAGTGATGAAATATATGTTTTATCTATCATCAATTATATGAAATATTTTTCATATAAAATTCATTGGGGGTGGTATAATGTTTAAAATCTTAAAAGGGGGTACAGTTTTATCTCCTGAAGATTTGGGGAGGAAAGATCTTTTAATTGCCGGAAATGTAGTAGCAAATATTACCGATGGCATCAATCCTTCACCTGAATATGGGGACATAGAGGTAATTGACGTCCAGGGTAAATATGTGGTGCCTGGATTTGTTGACCAGCATGAACACATAATTGGCGGTGGTGGAGAAGCAGGCTACGCTTCAAGGACTCCAGAGGCTGGACTAAGCCATATTATAATGTCAGGGATTACTACTGTTGTAGGATGCCTTGGGACGGATGGCACAACCCGTCATATGGAAGCGCTTCTTGCAAAAGCAAGAGGTTTGGAAAACGAAGGTATATCAACTTATATTTATACTGGATCCTATGAAGTTCCCACAAGAACAATAACCGGTGGAGTAAGAAAAGATATGATACTAATAGATAAGGTTGTTGGCTGTGGTGAAATCGCTATGTCAGACCATCGCTCTGCTCAGCCTAGCAAAGAGGATATATCGAAGCTGGCGGCAGAGGTAAGAGTGGGAGGAATATTAAGCGGGAAAGCAGGCGTGCTTCATCTTCACATAGGTGATGGTAAACGAAAATTAAAAATGTTATTTGACATATTGGAAGAGACTGAAATTCCAATAACACAATTTACGCCAACTCACATTAACAGGAATCCTTCTCTTCTTGAAGATGGAATAAAGTTTGCAAAAATGGGAGGCATGATTGACATGACCTCAAGTATTAGCAACGTAAAAGCTTCACAAGCTATAAGGTATTGTCTTGATAAAGGAGTAAGTATAGATAATATTACAATGAGCTCTGATGGAAATGGAAGTATGCCTTCCTTTGATGAAAAGGGACAAATTCGAGGGTTGGCTGTGGCAGGACCTGATTCGCTGTATAAGGAGTTCAGGGATTTGCTCAAAGAAGGATTGAGTATACAAGATGCATTGAAGGTTATTACCACAAATCCTGCAAAATCTTTAAAACTCTGGCCTGCTAAGGGTTCGTTAGGCATTGGCAGTGATGCTGACATAGTGGTTTTGGACAATGATTTGAATATAGAATACGTTTTTGCCAAAGGGAAGTGTATGGTTGAAAAAGGTATTCCTATAGTAAAAGGTATGTTTGAATAAATAATAAATCTTGATAGAGGGATAAAACTAAATCTAAGTAATTAAGGAGTGTTTTTATGAAAAAGATTACGAAAGAAATTAGAATGCCTCATACATATATTATTATTTTCGGTGTAGTTTTAGTTGCATGGCTGCTTACATTCATATTACCACAAAGTAAATTTGATAATAAGGTTATCACTTATAAGACTGCTACTGGTGAAACAAAATCAAGATCGGTAGTTGTGCCGGAAACCTTCAGGTATCAATACGCCTTCGATCAGGACAAGCTTAAGGAAAGCTTGAAAACACTTGTAAACCAAGATGATACTTTGGCAAAAATCAATGTGAAGAAACAAGCTCTTCAAGAGATGCTTGATAAAAACCAAGATACAATTTCTCAGGCAGAGCTTGACAAAATTGGTCTTACGGAGCCGGTTTTATATTCTTTATATGACCAGTCAATCTATGATACCAGTAAAAAACTTAAAGGCCATGCTGGAATTTGGGGTACTAAAGATTTTTATGGTTTTGGAGTACTGAACTATCTTTTTGAGGGACTGGTAACAGGAGATAGAGGTTCTTCAGCAGTTGGAATCGTAGCGTTTATTCTTGTAATAGGTGGTGCCTTCGGTATAATTACAAGAACCGGTGCCATCGATAATGGTATTTATGCTATGTTACGTGTAGTTAAAGGATATGAAATAATTATTATTCCAGTTATGACGATCCTCTTTTCGTTAGGAGGTGCTACCTTTGGCATGTCGGAGGTAGTAATTCCGCTTGTGCTTGTTATTACCCCCATAATAGTAGCCATGGGATACGATTCATTCGTGGCTGTTGCTATCACTTTTGTGGCAAGTCAAATGGGAAATGCAACATCCTGGATGACGCCTTCTGGGGTGGTTATAGCACAGGGAATTGCAGGCCTTCCTATTCTTTCAGGGGCAACATTCAGAATCACTGTTTGGGTTATTGTTACAATTCTTACCTGTATTTATATTACAATTTACGCAAGAAAAATCAAGAAGAATCCAACAGCCTCAGCAGCTTATAGACTTGATGAATACTGGCGTTCAAAAAAATCTGAGATTGCAGATGAAGACAGGAAATTTTCAATAGGCGATGCACTTGTTCTTCTTGTATTTGCAGCTGGTATGGTTTGGCTGGTTTGGGGTGCCATTAAGAAAGGATTCTATATACCTGAAATGGCCTCCCAATTCTTTGTAATAGGTCTTCTGGCAGGTATTATAGGCGTAATAATACCTGCCAGAAGACCTATTACAAAGAATTGGGAGGCCATTTCAGGTATATAGAATCCTTTCTTAATGGCACCCCAAACCAGCCAAACCATACCAGCTGCAA
>JAEZJJ010000093.1 GCA_023436395.1 Bacillota bacterium
AATACAGAACCCGGCTTATAGACTTGGTTAACAACCTAGATAGAGTATGATAGTCAAGAGATAACAAAAGTTATCTTCTTGACTTTTTTTATTTTGACAGTAAGTTTTTATCATTTTAATAGTTTGATACAAGAAATCGTGGTTTTTAATGGGGTATTGCAATAGCCTTAGTAAGGCTAAATGAAATATTAAATCTATCTATTGTGCCACATATAAAATTCTTCCGCTAGAACCTGTAACAGTAGGAACTAAATTTGCAGTATTTTCGAAAGTAAATGTAGTTGCAGTGTTTGCAGCTATGGTGCCAGCAGTAGTCTGGGAGAGTGTAAAAGTAACAGGTTCAGTAGCTGATGTTGAGTCAGTAAGAAGTGCATAGAAATAGATACTTGAGTTTGCTGCATAGGTAAATGCATCGGTGTTAGTAAAAGTGATGTCAAAGAATGCATCTGGAGTATTTGCATCTAGTGTTTCTGCGGTGGTGACGGTAACGTTAATTGCCATAAAAAAGACCCCCTTCATATCTTTTATATTAGAAAGTGTAAGCTAGGACGCTTTCTAATACAATATATTCAGTGACAGAAAGAATGTTCGAGATTTTTAGATTAATAATCAAAAAAGAGGTCAAGAAGTAGTAAACATGTATATGATATAAGGAGAGGGAGTGATAAGATGAGTTTAGTGGACTTGATGTGCCAGGAATCAATTTATATAACTGAAGAGTGTTACTATAACGACAAAGATAATGAGAGATTATTACTAGGTAAAGATTACTGCAAGAGCTATTTGGTCTATCTGTTTTTTGAAATACCTTCATGCTATTATGGTAATAGCTTAACTGAAGCTCGACTTATCCTTTTTAAACTACTACAGACTAATCAAAATAATACCAAATTGAAAAAACAACATATGAGATATAGGGTAGGTCCCTTATTAGATTTTTTTAGTATTTATACCTGTAACTATTCTCCAGTGTGTATAGATAATAATCAAGTAGTAACTTTTAAGGATGAATGCTGTTGTAGTTATACAGAAATAGACATTACCCAAATGGTTAAAATGTGGATTGAAGGAAAAACAGAAAACAAAGGATTATTATTGAGTGGAAATAGAAATGCCTCTCTTATTATTTATGCATCAAATAGATATAAAATAGAAGGAATGCAACCAAGGCTTAGGCTAGTTTATGACGAACCTAGTTTTTGTAAGCCATTATCCTTTGTTCCTTGTACAGTAACAGTAGTATAACTTCTAAGTAAAAGGAGAACTCATTAGGATTAAGTTTTACATTTAGCCGAAATGATTCTTCTAGTTTATTGTTTGATTTGTATTAATGAAAGTGATACTTGATAAGTTTTCATTCTAAATGATTTAGATATTCCTAAATAAATGAATAGCTCGAGATAGGATCAGGTGCAAATGTCTGATCCTATTTTTTAATTTGCACAAAATCACAAAATATAACAAAGTTGAAATGGTATACTATATAAGTAGTTTAGTAAATAAAAAGATATTATAGAGAAATATAAATTTGAATTTATGGACAAAAAGAGAGGATAAAAAATGGAGAAATGGGGAGAGTTTGAGTTTAATGAGCCATATAACGATGCTGATATCTTAAAAATTAACGAAGTAGTATTACCAGAACAATATATAGAATTTATGAAAAAACATAATGGTGGGGAAGGAGATATTGGTGAAACATGGCTTGTACTATATCCATTAGAAGAATTGCAAGAAGTAAACGATGGAAATGAGACTGAGAAATATTTACCTGGTCGTATTATTATTGGTTCGAATGGAGCAGGAGAACTCTATGGAATAGATAAGGATGGTAATTATTTTAATGTTCCAGTGATGATGGAGGTAAATGATATTACTTTATTTGGAACAGATATTGAATTATTACCCAATAAGATAAATGAATTCTGGAAGTAAAGAAAAAATAATTCATGTCTAGTTAAACTGTATTAAAACAAAAAAGCAGCTTGTCGTCCTAAGCGATTAATTCCAAGCATGTTTATAGCGTATAATTTTTTGTGTAAAATAAGGAATATTATATAATCCTTGTGAAAAAGTAAATATAAAATTGACTATTTTGGATAATTATCATAAAATTATAAATAAGTATAAAGATTATGAGGGGTGGAGGGTAAAATGTCTATGAACTTAATCATTGCTGATACAAATCAAGAGTACATGGAACGATTAAAGGATTATATTGTAAACAAGTATCAAGAGCAATACACTATTGAACTTATTAATGATAAATATCGGCTTAAAGAGAGAATAAAGTTAGGTAAGTGTCAAGTTGTCTTGTTAACGCCTAGTTTGTATGATCCAGAGATGAATATAAAAAATGTAGAGTTACCTATTATTTTAGTTGACGAAGAGACGGCTTTACCTTATCCAGATAAATTTAAAAGGGCAATTAATAAATATACACGTATTACTTCTTTAATTAAATATGTACAAGAAGAATATGAAGAAATGGAAAGAAATAAGCCATTAGTTTATGCAGTATATTCTCCCGCTGGGGGCGTAGGAAAAACAACGATTGCACTTTCGGCAGCCATTGCCTATGCTATTGCAGGTAAAAAAGTACTCTATTTTAATCTGGAAGACTTAGATAGTACACCTATGTTTTTTGAAAGAGCAGAAGTACCACATATGAATGACTTATTGGGCTTAGCAAAAGATTCTTATGAGCAAATGTTAGCTAGAAGAATAGGACAAGATAAGCGAACAGGTGTCATGTACTTTACGAGACAAGTGCAAACACTAGATCCTTACACAATTAGTGCAGAGGAAATAACCCATATTGTAGAATCAGTTATTGAGAGTGGTATAGCGAATGTGGTCATTATGGATTTAAGTACAGAATTAAATTTCCTTAATAAACAAGTATTTGAAATAGCTGATTATATGTTAATGGTTGTGAATCAAAATACCCATGCGACTTATAAGACAAATTGCTTTATGAGACAAATGGAAATGATAGAGCCACTAAAGAGTAAATTGAGACTTGTTATTAACCAAGGTAAGGAGTGCAGTATTAATCAAGAAATTGAGGTTGTTGCACGCATTGATAAGCTTTATGCAACCAATCCTTTAGGATTATGTGAGTATATTGCACAAAATCATTTTTTGAGTCTACAGGGCTTAAGTGAACAGTAGGTATTTAAAGCAGAGGGAGGGATGCATAAATGAAAGATAATAATGGTTTTTTTAGAGTGAATAAAATAGAAGGTAAGGCATTTTTATCATTTGATTTAGATACAATGACGAAGTATGATCAGATTGCATGTGGCGCCCTAAAATTAGAGACACCTGAATTCGTTATGCCTGTCATATTTGAAAGAGGTACAGGAATGCTTACAGTACGTTACTCTGTTCCTGATGGGTGTGAACCTCTAGATGTATTTAATAAAACTTTGGTGATTGAAGATGTATTAAAGCTGTATGAGTATGTGCTTTCTAGTTTAGAAGAATGTAAAGATTGGTACTTAGTACCTGAAGGCTTTTGTTTTGATACAAACCATGTTTATATAAGTGAAAACCATGAACAATTGGTTTTTGCCTATATACCTGATGGGAGAACAAATTTGGATGTCCACGGGCTAAAATCTATTTTTATAAGTTTACTTGAAAAGTGTACAGAAACGAGTGGAGGAACGATTCAGCTTCAACTTTATAAATACTTCTATAAACCAAAATTTTCATTAGAAGAGTTTAAAGAAATGATAGAGAAATTTATGGATGAGATTTCTCACAAGCAGCAAGTTGCCATACCAGTAGAAGTGAATAGAACATCAGAACCAGTTGTATCAGCACCACCTATAGAAACGCCAGTTATATCAACACCAGCTGTAGAAAAAGCAGTTCCGGAAGTACCTGTTAAAAAAGAAGAATCGACCACTACATATGGTGCTAAAACACAGGGGGCTAGGGGAACCGAGATTAATCCACGTTCTGTTTATGCAGCACAACCTAATCGCTCACAGCTCTCTCAAGAAGAAATTGAAGAGATGGTGAAATCTATTTATAGTTCCAAACCTGTAGAAACGACAGAAAAGAAAGTTGCAGAAGAACCTTCTATTTATGGCGCAAAAGATACAAGTACATCTCAAGTAAATAGTCAAGTAGAGAGAGAAGAAGATAAAGAAGAATCTTTCTATGGTTCAAAATCTAAAAGTACGATTGTGAACACAGCTTCTAAAACAAAGAATTTATTTGATAATGTGTTTAGTACAACAGCAAAATCTAATAAAGCGACAACTCCTGCAGGAGAGCGTCGAAGAGGACCTGTTCTTAAATCTATTAGTACTCATACTCGCTATGATTTGCCCAAAGTAGTTCCAATAGATTTTAAAGGAGATAAGTTCATTATCGGGCGTGCTACTAGAACAGGGGAAGATACAGGGGCAGACTATGAATTTGGAGCAGAAATTACACCTATTAGTCGTGTACATGCACAGATTGAAAGACAAGATGAACTTTATTATTTAAAGGATTTGGGGTCAAGTAATGGGACATTTTTAAATGGAACTAAAATTGAGCCTGAAAAAGCTTATCAGATTGAAGAAGGGGACAAAATTGCATTTGCCATTGCCTTTTCTAAAAATAGCATTGAATATATGTTTGTTGAATAAAAACAAGGGTTCCTTACCTATATGTAGATTAAGGAACCCTTATTTTATTCAGTATACAAAGGAGATTTTTCTAGCATAAGTGTGTGTGTTGGAAAGGCGATAGTGATGCCAAGGCGCTCATGAAGGTCAAGTAATGCTAAGTTAACGGTTTCTTTAACAGCTAGATAAGTTGAGTAGTCTGTTTTTAATACATAGTAAATGATTTGAATGTTAAGGGCGTAGTCTCCAAAACTTTCAAAAGTTACAAGGGAAGAACTAGCTTCAATATCTGCGTGAGTCTCTAAATAGTCTTTAATAGATGTGATAAAGGCTTTTAGTTGGTCAGGAGAAGTATCATAGGCAATACCTAGTGTGAATTTAACACGTCTTTTATTCATACGGCTCCAGTTGATAATATTGGCGTTGCCAATAGTAGCATTGGGGATAACGACTAATCCTTGAGTAAAGGTACGAATGCGGGTACTGCGAAAGCTGATATCTTCTACAATACCTTCATTAGTAGCTAATTCTACCCAATCTCCAATAACAAAAGGTTTATCTAGAAGCAAAATCATTCCAGAAAAGATATTTGCTAAAGAATCCTTAGAAATGATAGCAACAGCGGCACCACCTATTCCTACCCCTGTAATAATGGTTGAAAGATGGGGGACAAGAATAAGTAAAACAAGAATGACTCCAATGGTTACAGTGATAAAACGAATAATCCGAGCAATGTAGCGAATGAATAAGGTGTTATCAATTAAAGCAACACGCATATTAAATTGGGAGAACATTTGCTCATAAATGTGTTCTAGTTCATAAATGATCCAAGTGATGATACCTATCATTATAACCGTATAGTATTTAGACAATGTAGCTTGGGAAATCAGGCTAATAGGAATCTCAAATTCATCTAGTTTAAAAATCTGTTCCTGAGGTGTTTGATAATAAATAAAAGGAGAAATAGCAAGTGCTATATAAAAACCAGTAAAGAGAAAAAGAGAGCTAAAAGGCTTTTGCAAGCGATCAAAAAGAGAAGTATCTAGCTTTCTTTCCTTGCAACGTAGGCGAGATAGGCACTTAATCATCAATTTACTTAAAACACGTTTACCTATAATAAATAGGAATAAGATAAGAGTAGCTACAATGAGGCGTATATAGAGGGGGTCTTTAATAATAGTGGCTAATAAATTCATAGTTCGACCTTTCTGTATCAATGATTTGCTTTTTGTACTATTATACAGGGATATTTGAATAAATAAAAGGTTATGTAGTCAAAAATAGAGAAGATATGGTATAATATAACAAGCTTGAGTGAATAGTATTAAGAGTAAATAAAAGGGAAAAGGCGTAGCTAATGAGAGTTTCAAAAACATTATGGATTGAAGAAGGTGTCAAATGGACCTACTTTAATAAGAGACAGCTGATTAAGAAAAACAAATATAAAGGTAGTGTTTATTTGGTATGTAGTTCACCTTGTAAACATTGGTTATTTGAAATTATTGAAGCAAAAGATTTAACTAGTCGGTATGAGACATGTTGTTTATTAGGCATAACACATACTAAGATAGCTGCTGTTGAATATGTTGTAGGATTATTAGATGCTATTTATAATAAACAAATAATGGACTACCAGGTATTAACCACATAAGGAAGAGGTGCATAATGGGTATAATATGGTTAATAATAAAAATAATCTTATGGACTATCCTTATATGCATTGGTTTATTAGTAGCCGTGGGGGTGATACTATTACTAGCCCCAATTCGTTATGAAGTTTATCTTGAAAAGTATGAGGTATTAAATTATGAAATTAAAGTACGTTACCTAGGTGTGGTAAAGGGAGACTTTCATTTACAAGAAGGCATAAAACACCAGCAAATAAAGGTGTTTGGGAAACGGCTTTATTTTGAAGAGAGGAATTTATATGAAGTACAAGTAGAGGAAGGTGAAACTTTTCAGGAGGAAGCATCCGATGCATATTGTGCTCAAAAAGCAAAAGGGGATGAAATCTGTAGTGAGCATTCAATACCCGAGACAACACGAGTAGCAGAAGATATTGTTTTAGAGAAAACAGTTAAGGATTATAAATCACCTATAGATAAGAAAAAACTAGATAAACGCAAAACTTTTGATTGGAGAAATACCCTTTCTTCTATTTCAGATCTATATGGTGTAGTAAAAGGTGTGTATCGCCTAATTAAGGCACTTCTGCTTTATTTGAAGCCTAAAGAGTGGTCTTTTGAATTCATTGTGGGTAGAGAAGACCCAGCAGATACAGGAGAATTAATGGCAAAGCTTATTATGCTATATCCGCTTTATTATAAACATGGTGCTATTAAAGGGAATTATGAAAAGGCTATGATGAGTGGGGGCTTTTTAGCAGAAGGAAAGTTTTGTGTAGGTGGTATTTTGAAGCATATTATTGCTTTTTTATGGTATAAACCTGTTAGAAAGTCTTTAAAAAGAATATTACAAAAGGGAAGGGAAGAATAAGATGGAAAGTAAAATCAATCAAGAGTTAAATGGATTAATGGGACAATTAGAGAATTTTATCACAACTAAAACTGTTGTAGGAGAACCAATTCATATTGATAATACAATACTTGTACCATTAATTGATGTAAGTTTTGCAGCTGCTTCAGGTGCTACGTCAAGCAATAAATATGTGGAGCGCCATAAGGAAAAAGAAAAAAAAGTAGATGGTGGAAGTGGTGCAGGAGCAGGAGGTTTAGGTGCCAAAGTAACGCCTAGTGCTATGCTTGTGATTCAAAATGGCACAACACAACTGATTAATATACGTAATCAAGATAGTGTTACAAAGCTGATAGATATGATTCCTGGATTAATTGCGAAAGTACCAGATTTAGTGGCAAAATTCACAGGAGAAGAACCTAAAAAAGAAGCAGATGCTACAAGCGATGCGTATCATGATTTAGAAAAAAAGTAATCTTATAAAAATAAAGGGACTTACCCTATAAGGTAAGTCCCTTTATTTTTATAAGGCATTATACATTAAATCTAAAGAGAATAATGTCTCCATCTTGTACCACATATTCTTTACCTTCTAGGCGTACAAGACCCTTTTCTTTAGCAGCAGTATATGAACCGCATGCTACTAAGTCATCAAAATTAACGATTTCTGCACGAATAAAACCACGTTCAAAGTCAGAGTGGATTTTACCAGCAGCACCAGGTGCTTTAGTCCCTACGGTGATTGTCCAAGCACGTACTTCTTGAGGACCGGCTGTTAAATAACTGATTAACCCTAATAATTTATAGCTAGCTGCTACAAGACGATCAAATCCAGTAGAGTCAAGTCCTAAGTCTTCTAAGAAAACTTGTTTTTCTTCTTCATCTAATTCAGAAAGTTCCTGCTCAATACTTGCACAGATAACAAATGTTTCAGAGTTTTCAGCAGAAGAAAATTCTCTTACACGTTGTACGTATTCATTTTCAACACCACTAATAAGGTCTTCTTCAGAAATATTAGCAGCATAAAGCATTGGCTTAGCAGTAATAAGACCTAATGAACTAATGAAAGCATCTTTATCGGCATCTTCACCTAAAAGGGTGCGTGCTGCCTTTCCTGATTCAAGGGTATTATAAACTTCTTGTAAAATAGCTACTTCAGCAGCTACTGTTTTATCTGTTTTAGCGACCTTAGCAGACTTAGCAATTCTTCGCTCTAGCACTTCCATATCTGCAAAAGCCAATTCAAGATTAATTGTTTCAATGTCTCGAATAGGGTTTACTGTTTTATCAACATGGACGATATTGTCATCTTCAAAGCAACGAACAACTTGTACAATAGCATCAACTTCACGAATATGAGAGAGGAATTGATTCCCTAATCCTTCTCCTTTACTTGCACCTTTGATGAGACCAGCAATGTCTACAAATTCAATAGCTGCAGGTAAAATACGTTGTGAATTATACATGTCTTTTAAGACTTGAAGTCTTTGATCTGGTACAGCGACCACCCCTACGTTAGGTTCAATTGTACAGAATGGATAGTTTGCAGATTCTGCACCAGCTTTAGTTAGTGCATTAAATAGTGTACTTTTTCCTACGTTAGGAAGTCCAACTATTCCAAGTTTCATATGTTTCATCCTTCCTCAAACTCAATTATCCTCACCTTTTTAATGAAGAGGCATCCTTAAAAAGGATAGAGTGATATGTTTTATCATGTATAGTTTAGCGCATAATAAATAAAACTGCAATAAAATGCAGTTTTATTTATGGTGTGTTCGACATTTACCTATCACAAGTCCTAGGATAAGTCCTATACAAAAAGTAATAGAAGGCATAGTGAGTAGTGAAAGCCATGTGCATGTTTCAGTCTTTGCTTGTTGTCTACGTGCAACACGATAATGTGGAAATTGTGGTATCATCATTAAATATTCCTTTCGTTTGTTTAATCATAGTATGAATTAAAATAGATGGAAATATACCACGTTTACAGGAATGAAGTAATCGCCTATAATAGCTTCAAAGGAGGCGGAATATGGAAAATCCTAATATCTATTTCCCTAATTTAAATTTAGCCTTTCGAATACCTTCAGAAGCATTTAGTATTTTTGGTATTACTGTATATTGGTATGGCATTATTTTGACTTTAGGTATTGCTTTAGGCACATTATTGGCCCTTTATATTGCTAAAAAGGAAGAGGTAAGATCAGAAATTATTATAGATTTTGTACTTTATGATTTACCTTTTGCTCTTCTAGGCGCAAGACTTTATTTTGTAGTTTTTAAATGGGACTACTATAGAGAACATGTAAGTGAAATTATTAACATAAGACAGGGAGGTATAGCCATCTATGGAGCAATCGTTGCTTCTGTGATATTTGCAATCATTTATACGAGATATAAAGGCATTTCTTTTTTTAAGTTTGCAGATATAGCGACCTATGGTTTGGTTTTAGGCCAAGCTATTGGAAGATATGGGAATTTTTTTAATAAAGAAGCTTTTGGTAGTTATTCGGATAATCTTTTAGCAATGGCAATTTTAAAAACGGAAGCAAAGCCACCCCTTGCTCAAGAAGTATTAAGTCATATAGTGCAATTTGAAGCTTTTGGTGGGGAAGAATATATTCAAGTACATCCTACCTTCTTTTATGAATCTACATGGAATATCCTATTGCTTTTAATACTATTATTTTATAGAAAGTATAGGAAGTTTAATGGGGAAATTTTTTTCTTATATCTGATTGTTTACGGCATAGGGCGGTTTTGGATAGAGGGTTTGCGCACAGATCAGCTCTTATTACCTGTTATAGAGTTCCCAATTTCACAAGTCATTGCCATAAGCTCACTTATTCTGGGAATAATTGGAATAAAAGTGTGTCGAAAACCGATATAATAATTTACAAAATACAAATAAATATCCAAATAATGAGAATAATTGTTGTTTTATTCCAAAATTAATAGTATAATACCTTATATAGATAAAAAAGTTAATGTTTATTTTTGTTTTCTTGTTTAAGGGGGATTAATATGAATGATGTAAAAAAGAGTATTACATGCATGCAATACAATTTGAACAAGCGCTTATATACCACTGGAGTAAGTGGATGTAAGACATCTAGTATTTACTTGCTAAGTGCTGAGTTAGATAAAGAAATTGTGAAATATTATAAATTACTTACAAATCATTAAAAATATCAAAAATCATTAATATTCTGTATTGTTGAAAGGTTAATTCTAAGGAATTAGCCTTTTTTGTATGGTTGAAATTAAAAACTAATTTTAAATTAACAAAAACTTAACTAAATATTAAGATTTAGCTTGATATTACAATAGAAAGAAGATAAAATATAAGAAAATGGGTGTAAGTGGTGAGAAGTGGGGGGAAGTGGTGAATGTTTATAGGTGAATATAAGCATAGTCTTGATGAAAAAGGCCGCGTCATCGTTCCTTCAAAATATAGGGACAAGTTAGGTGAATGTTTTATCCTAACTAAAGGACTTGATGGGTGTCTATTTATATATACCCTTCCTGAATGGACCCTGTTTGAGCAAAAACTAAAAGGGTTACCACTTACAAATACCAATGCAAGAAAGTTTGTTCGTTTCTTTTTATCAGGAGCAGTAGAGTGTGTGACAGATAAGCAAGGCAGAATTTTAATCCCTACTCATCTAAGAGTATATTCTGAGATAGAAAAAGACATAGTATTTATTGGTATGAGTAATCGTATTGAGGTATGGAGTAGCACGAAATGGGAAGCTTATAATGATGAAAGTTTGGATGTGGAATTACTAGCCGAACAAATGGAAGAGTTAGGAATATAAAGGTGATGAAATGAAATTTGAACATGTATCAGTATTATTAAATGAATGTATTGAAGGTTTAGCCATTAAACCAGAAGGCATCTATGTAGATGGCACATTAGGTGGAGCAGGACATGCTAGCGTTGTATGTAGTCATCTCACAGAGAATGGATATTTTATAGGAATTGATCAAGATAAAAATGCTTTAACAGTTTCGACAGAAAGATTGAAAGGTGTAAAGCCTAAGGTGTCTATTGTTAATAGTAATTTTGAGAAAGTAGAAAAGGTACTGGATGATCTAGAGATTGAAGGAGTAGATGGGATGCTTATCGATTTAGGTGTTTCTTCTCATCAATTAGATGAACCTTCTAGAGGATTTTCTTATATGCATGATGCTCCACTAGATATGAGAATGGACCAAGATGGAACTTATACAGCTTATGAAGTGGTAAATGATATGAGTGAACAAGAGCTTTTCAGAATTATTAAAGATTATGGTGAGGAAAGATGGGCTAAGCGTGTAGCACAGTTTGTTGTGGAAGCAAGGAAGGAAAAGCCAATTGAGACAACTTATGAGTTAGTAGATATTATTAAGAAGGCTATACCACAAGGTGCTAGGAAAGATGGGCCGCATCCTGCTAAACGTACTTTTCAAGCGATTAGAATTGCTGTAAATAGAGAACTTGAAATTATAGAACCCACTATCCAATCTATAGTCAGAAAACTTAATAGTGGGGGAAGACTTTGTATTATTACTTTTCACTCCTTAGAAGATAGAATAGTAAAGCATGCATTTAGAAACTTAGAAAATCCATGTGTTTGTGCACCACATGTTCCAATGTGTGTATGTGGAAAGAAACCACTTGTAAAAGTGATAACAAGGAAACCAATTTTACCATCAGAAGAAGAGATTGAGGCTAATCCACGTTCGCGAAGTGCTAAATTAAGAATTATTGAGAAGTTATAATTGGAGGGGTGAAGGATGGCAAATGAGTTAAAAAGAGGATATAATTATCAGTATGATAGTACAGCGAGAGCGTATGAAGAGCCGGCTGTTAGACCGCTTCCAAGTACTGAACCGGTAAAACGTGTTAGACCACAGACAAAGAGAAAGTTAGATGTAGCTTTTGGTATGCAACTCTCTTTATGGGGGATAATTCTATTTACTAGTGCCTTTCTTTATATTAATAGCTATGCTTCACTTAGAGGAAAACAAGATGAACTGATTGCATTAAAAAATAATATGATTGCAGTAAAAAGTGCGATTAGTGAAACAGAGGCGAAAATATCAGAAAACCTGAATTTAGATTATATACGTGAAAGGGCAGCCAATGAATTGGGGATGAGAGAGCCTTTGCCACATCAGATCGTTTATTTTGAACTACCAGATGTAAGTTATACCTCATATGATAAGTAAAAAAGTGGGTAAGAAAATGAAAAAGACAAAACAAAGAAAAAGCAAATATACCATTACTAAAAAACACATCAATAGGCGTATTGTTATTTTAAACATATGCTTTCTTGGTGTTTTTTTATATTTGGGTTGGGAAGTAGCCAGTATTAAAATAATTAAGGGAGAAGAGTACACAAAAGGTGCATTAAGTAACATGATAAAGAGTGAGTCTGTTATTGCAGCACAACGTGGGGCCATTTTAGACCGAAATCATAAGACCTTAGCAACGAGTGTTTTGGCATATGATGTTATTTTAAGCCCAAAAGATCTTTTAACTCTTAAAGAAGAGCAACGAAATAAGATATATGAGACATTGGCTAAACAAGTGGATAAGACAGCAGAGCAGATTAAAACCATTGTGAATGAAAGACCTCAATCACAGTATTATGTTCTAGCTAAGAAGTTGTCTACTGAAAAAGCAGAAACGCTTAAAGGGTTAGGTGGTGTGGCCTTAGAACGAACGTACACTAGAAAATACCCATCAGGAGAAATAGCTGCTCAAGTACTTGGTTTCTTTAATAAAAATGAAGAGGGTCAATATGGTATTGAACAGCAGTACGAATCTTATTTAGCTGGAAAGCCAGGAAGAGAATTTTCACAAATGGAAGGTTCTCAAATTATTACAAGACAGCTTCAAGATGCACAAGCTGGAGGAACCATTACTTTGACATTAGATGAAGTCGTTCAGCAATATGTCACAACAACCATGGAAAAATATATTAAGGATTATAATCCACTTAATGCATCTGCCATTATTATGAATCCCAATACTGGAGAGGTTTATGGCATGTATTCTTATCCGAGTTTTAATCCTAATAGCTATAACAACTTAAGTGAGCAGATAGGTGCAAGTACATGGGAAAGTTTAACTGATGCTCAGCAAAGTGAAAAGCTTTTAGAGGCATGGAAAAATCATACCATGCAGTATATGTACGAGCCAGGTTCTACTATGAAACCTATTATTATGGCTATGGCATTAGAAGAAGGAATTATCTCTGGTAATGAAACTTATAATTGTCCAGGATATAAGGTAGTAGGAGATAGAAGAATTGACTGTTGGAAGGCAGGTGGACATGGAGTGCAAACGCTAGAAGAGGTATTAGCGCACTCATGTAATGTAGGGATGATTGAATTAAGTAGTACTATGGATAATAGCATCTTTTTAGAGTATATCAAACGCTTTGGATTTGGAGAAATGACAGGCATTGAGCTTGCAGGAGAAGAAGTAGGACTATTACATAGTACATTAGGCAGTGTGGATAAAGCGACTTATTCAATGGGGCAAAATCTAACAGTAACACCCCTTCAACTCATAACGGCATTCTCATCTGTTATTAATGGTGGATATCTAATGGAACCTTATGTTGTTTCTCATATCACCAATGAAGAGGGAGAAGTAATATTAAGTCATAAGAAGGTAGTCCGTCGTCAAGTTGTTTCTTCGGAAGTTGCTCGTCAAGTAACAACTTATCTTAGAAAAGTAGTAGATGATGGTACAGGAACAGCAGCAGCCATTGCGGGATATGACATAGGAGGAAAAACGGGTACAGGTGAAAAATGGGTTAAGGTAAACGGAAAGTTAGAACGCCCAAAGGATGATTATGTGGTATCTTTTATAGGAGCAGCACCCATTAGTAATCCGCAAGTAGTGGGGTTAGTTGTATTTGATGGGTTACCTGATAAAACAGGTGCTTCATCTGCTGCTTTTAAGGAAATGATGGAAAATATTTTACCTTATTTAGATATTGAACTCAATGTTACGGCTGAAGGAAAAGAAGATACAGTAACTGAAGTGCCAGAGGTAACCAATAAAAATCTGTATGAAGCTGTAAAACTTTTAGAAGATAAAAATCTAAATTATGAATTTGTAGGCATGGGAACTCAAATAAGTGATCAAGCTCCAAAGGCGTCAGCTATGTGGAGCAAAGGTGGAAGTGTTAAGCTTTATTTGACCAGTAACCAGTTAGATCAAATAGAAGAAGTACCTGACTTATTAGGGAAGACTTTAGAAGAAGCACAAGGGTTGGTAGAAGATAAGTTTGTATTAGAAGGAATGATTACAGGAACAATCACAAGTCAGATGCCACCTGCAGGAACTAAGATAGAAAAAAATAATAAGATTATTGTAAAAACAACTGAATAATAGCATAATGACTCCTCCTCTAAAATACAATTTAGGTAAGACAACTTTTAAAGGAGGAGTTTTTATATGGAAAATGACGTTTCTCTTGCTTTAAAGAGAAGGATGCTAATTATAATGCTTTGCTTCGTATTAGGACTATTGGGAATGGGTGTACGGCTTGGTTATGTACAAGTTGTGGAAGGAAAAAGACTTCAAGAATTAGCAGATGAACAGCAAACGAGAAATAGAGCCATTACCCCTACAAGAGGGAATATTTTTGATCGCAATTTAAATGTCCTTGCAAAGAGTGCCTCTGTGGCAACCATAGGGGTTGTCTATGCACAAATAACTGAACCTGAACGGGTAGCAAAAGTACTATCGGAGCACCTTAATATGAACTATGAAGAAATTTATAAAAAAGTAACTAAACGGGTAGCATTTATGCGTATTGCAACAAAGGTAGAAAAAGAAGTAGCAGATGAAATTAGAGCTCTTAACTTATCGGGAGTCAAGGTTGATGAGGATTCAAAACGCTATTACCCTTACCATTCACTGGCTTCTCAAACTTTAGGCTTTGTAGGAAAAGACAATCAAGGAATTATTGGACTAGAGGTAAAATATGACAGCTATTTAAAAGGAATTCCAGGTAAAATATTAATGGAAACTAATGGTAGAGGGGAAAGAAGAGAAGAAGAAGCTGAAGTAAGAGTAGATCCACAAAATGGTAATCATCTAGTAACCTCAATAGATTTAACTTTGCAAGAGTATGCCGAACAAGCTATTGAAAAGGTGGTACAAATGAAAGGGGCTAAAAGAGGATCCATCATTATGATGAATCCTCAAAATGGTGAACTCTATGCATTAGCCATTAAACCAGATTTTGATTTGAATACACCTTTCACGATTAATAATGAAAGTCTCAGTAATAGTTGGGAGATGTATTCTACAAAAGAGCAACAAGAGTATCTAAATCAAATGTGGCGAAATTTCACTATTAATGATACCTATGAACCGGGTTCTACATTTAAAATTTTTACATCAGCTATGGGGCTTGAAGAAAATGTAGTGAATGAAAAGAGCCAATTTAATTGTTCTGGTAGTAGAGTAGTAGCAGGGCGAACGATTAAGTGTTGGCGTAGTCCGCGTTCCCATGGGGCAGAAACTTTTGTACAAGGGGTGCAGAACTCATGTAATCCTGTTTTCATGGAGGTTGCAGAGCGTGTGGGTGCCAGTAAGTTTTATGACTATATGATAAAATTTGGCTTCAAATCTAAGACAAATATTGATTTGCCTGGAGAAGCGGTAGGAATCTTACATAATAAGAGTAATATTGGTCCAGTAGAACTAGCTACAATGTCTTTCGGACAATCTTTTCAAATCACACCTATGCAGCTTTTATCTGCAGGCGCAGCAGCGGTAAATGGGGGATATAAGGTAACTCCTCATTTTGGAAAAGAGATTATTAATGATGCAGGAGAAGTATTAACCACTTTCGAATATGCAAAAGGTGAACAAATTATATCTACTGAAACCAGTGAAAGGTTAAAGAAGATTTTAGAGAGTGTTGTTTCTGAGGGGGGAGGTAAGAAAGCTTATATTCCTGGATATCGTATAGGAGGCAAGACAGCAACCTCACAAAAATTGCCTCGTGGTTCAGGAAAGTATACAGCTTCCTTTTTGGCCTTTGCACCTGCTGATAACCCAGTTCTTATGGCACTTGTAATTATCGATGAACCACAGGGGACTTATTATGGAGGAACAATAGCAGGGCCAGTTATGAAAGAAATCCTATCCAATGCCCTTCCTTACTTAGGCGTTGTACCTAATTATTCAGAGACTGAACAAAAGTTAGAAGAAGTTCAGAAGGTAACAGTACCTACTTTCATAGGGATGAAGGTAAAAGAAGCGAAGAGTCTTGCTGAGAAACAAGGAGTTACTGTGCATGTTGAAGGTGAAGGTAGTTTAATAACCAATCAGTTCCCTTTAGAAGGAGAAGTGATTAATAAAACGACTAAAATTATTCTTTATACCGATTAGATGACTTTTTTATCTGAATGACTCGTGCTATAATAACTAGGAAATGAATAAGGAGGGTTACCATGAAACTAAGTGAACTATTAACGGGACTAAATTATGTATGTATAAAAGGTAACGAACATCAAGAAGTTGACCATATTATTTATGATTCACGTATTAAAACAAATGCGGGATTATTTATTGCTATAGAAGGATATACAACAGATGGGCATCAATTTATCGAAGCGGCAATTGCTAATGGGGCAAAAGCTATTTTAGTGCAGAAAGATGTAGAGGTAAATGAAGACATCACCGTAGTAAAAGTAACTGACACAAGATTGGCCATGGCGCTAGTAGCAAATAATGCCTATGATCATCCTTCTAGAGCTTTCGAATTAGTAGGAGTTACTGGCACAAATGGTAAAACAAGTATAACTTTCTTACTAGGTCAAATTTTAGAAGCTTATCAAAAGAAGATAGGTATTATTGGAACTATTGAAAATCGCATTGGGAATCAGATTTTAAAGGCTGAGCGTACAACACCTGAGTCTTTAGATTTACAAGCACTATTTAATAAGATGGTAGAGAGTAAAGTGGATGTAGCTTTAATGGAAGTATCTTCTCATGCATTAGCATTAAGTCGTGTGACAGGCTCTTGTTTTAAGGTGGGGATTTTCACAAATTTAACACAAGACCATCTAGATTTTCATGGAACCATGGAAAATTATGGAGCTGCCAAGGCGAAGCTATTCACCCTATGTGAAACAGGTATTGTCAATAAGGATAGTAATTATGCTGAGGTAATGATGAAAGATGCCACCTGCAAGCTTGTGACTTATGGCATCGAGAGTGAAGCAGATTATAAAGCTACAAATGTAATAATAACTGCAGCAGGAGTAGAATATACTTTACTATGTCCAGAAGGGGAATTTACAGTTAATGTACCTATTCCAGGGAAGTTTACAGTCTATAATACACTTGCAGTCATTGCAGCTGCACGCCTACTGAAGGTACCTATGTCATCTCTATTAGAAACTTTAAAAGTTGCCAAAGGAGTTCCTGGTAGGGTGCAAGCTTTTAAATCTGTTAAGGGTTATAGTGTATTAGTGGACTATGCCCATACACCAGATGGTCTAGAGAATGTACTCTCTACAATTAAAGAATTTGCTAAGGGCAATATTATTACTGTATTTGGTTGTGGCGGAGATAGAGACCGTACAAAGAGACCTATTATGGGGAAAATTGCAGCAACTTATTCCAACCATATTTTTATTACTTCTGATAACCCAAGAACAGAAGATCCAATCAGTATATTAGATGAGATAGAGGTAGGTGTTAAGGACATTACATCTCACTATGTGAAGATAGAAGATAGAAAATTAGCTATTGAAATGGCACTTAGAGAAGCAAAAAATACGGATGTTGTACTCATTGCAGGGAAAGGTCATGAAAACTATCAAATATTAAAAGATAGAATTATTCATTTTGATGATAGTGAGATTGTAAATGCTTTCTTGCAGGGGGAAACAGAATGAAACTAAATATAGGAGAAATCATTAGTGCAGTAGGCGGAGAATGCATCCATGAAGGTGCTATCAAAGCACCTATAGAGGCCATTACAACAGATTCGAGAAGTGAAGTTAGGCAAGGATTGTTTATTCCTTTAAAAGGCGAGCGCTTTGATGGTCATGGGTTTATTGAGGGGGTTTATGATAAAGGTGCTATTGCAACCCTTACAATGGAAGAACAAGTTAGGGATCAAAGACTGTGGACTATTAGAGTAGCAGATACAAAACAAGCCTTATTGGACCTAGGATGTTATTATAGAAAACGCTTTCATTTGCCAGTAGTAGGCATTACTGGGAGTGTAGGTAAGACCAGTACTAAGGAAATGATTGCAGCAGCTCTAAGTGGTAAATGGCACGTGCACAAGACAGAAGGAAATTTTAATAATGAAATAGGTTTACCCCTCACTTTATTTAAACTGGAACGGACCCATGAAGTAGCTGTTATTGAGATGGGGATGAATCACTTTGAAGAGATTCATAGATTGAGCTTATCTGCACTACCACAAGTTGCAGTGATTACGAATGTAGGGACTTCTCATATTGAGAATCTAGGAAGCAGAGAGGGTATTTTAAAGGCAAAGCTTGAAATACTGGATGGATTATCGCCAGAGGGAGTCGTTGTCCTGAATGGAGATAATGATCTCTTGAGTCAAGTAGGAGAATTACCTTTTAAAAAAGTAACCTATGGTTTAAATCCTAACAATGATTATTATGCAGAGGAGATTGAAAGTGAAGGGGAATATACAAGAGCATTAGTAACAACTCCTCAATATCAATGTCGTATATGTATTAAGGCACTTGGAGAACATATGATTTACAATACCCTTGCTGCAATTGCAGTGGCTCAGCACTTAGGACTTAGTGAGGAAGAGATTCATAAGGGACTTGGGAGTTATACACCTGCTAAAATGCGCATGCATATTGAAACATATGAGAATCATATAACAGTTATTGATGATACGTATAACGCAAGTCCAGATTCTATGGAAGCAGCACTTAAGGTGCTTAAGAATTATCAGACCAAAGGTAGGAAGATAGCCGTATTAGGTGATATGTTTGAAATGGGAGAATTTGCTCCTGAACTTCATAGAGGTGTCGGACAGTTTGCGGCTGAGATAGGTATTGATAGAATCTATGCAGTAGGCACTTTGGCACAGCATATTTTTGCAGGAGCCAGTGAACAAGGCATGGCATCTGTCGCTTATTATCCTACTAAAGAAGCATTTGTTATGGCAATGCAAGAGGAGCTTAAAGCAGGAGATACAGTTTTATTTAAAGCATCGAGAGGGATGCATTTTGAAGAAATGTTAGATGCAGTGAGAAAGGTGAAGTAAGATGAAAAATGAAGCATTGTATGCAGTTTTAATTGCATTCTTTTTAAATATTGTGATGAGCCCATTTGTTATCCCTTTATTACAAAGATTAAAATTTGGGCAAAACGTAAGAACGGATGGACCTAATTCTCACCTTAAAAAATCAGGTACTCCTACAATGGGCGGTATTATTATATTAGCAAGTATTGTCGTAACAAGTTTATTATTTATCGTTAATAATAAAGAAGTACAAACGATTTTATTTGTGACCTTAGGTTTTGGCATTATTGGCTTTATAGATGACTATATTAAGGTTGTAAAAAAGCGTTCATTAGGCTTAACAGCTTTGCAGAAGATTATTGGGCAACTGATTGTAACTTGTATTTTTGCATGGATGTTAGCACGTTATATAGGTGTAGGAACAAGCATTATTATTCCTTTTACGGGTGGTAAGGAATGGGAAATGGGGATTTTTTACTGGCCATTTTTAGTAATAGGGGTATTAGGACTTGTAAATGCTGTCAATTTAACAGATGGCCTAGATGGTTTAGCATCTGGTGTAACTGTTCTAGTAGCCACTTATTTTGCGGCAATCGCATGGGGAGTTCAAAGTAATGTGGTACCTATTGCGGCAGCAGCAGTGGGAAGTTTATTAGGCTTTTTACTCTTTAATAGTTATCCAGCTAAAGTATTTATGGGAGATACAGGTTCTTTAGCTTTAGGGGGCTTTGTAGTAGCAACTGCCTTTGTAATGAAGATGCCACTCTTTATCTTAATTGTAGGACTTATTTATGTCGTTGAAAATATTTCAGTTATCTTACAAGTGGCTTATTTTAAGAAGACTAAAAAACGTTTATTTAGAATGGCACCTATTCATCATCACTTTGAATTAGGTGGATGGCCAGAGACAAAAGTTGTAACAGTCTTTTCTGTTATTACAGCAATTATGTGTTTAATAGGGCTAATTGCCTTGTAGGGAGGAACGTAACGTGGAGATTATGGGTAAAAGTATTTTAGTAGTAGGTAATGCCAGAAGTGGTATTGGTGCTGCTAAGTTAGCGCATCAATTAGGAGCACAGGTATGCATTTATGATGGTAAACCATATGAGGCATGGCCAGAAGAGGCGAAACAGACCATTAATGAGCTTAAATCACAGGGAATTAACTATGCATTAGGTGAAATGCCAGATGTGAAGGCATTTCACCTCGTAATTATGAGTCCAGGGATTTCACCAGAGATTGAAGTAGCAAGAGTTGCTAGGTCATTAGGCATTCCTATTACAGGTGAATTTGAGTTCGCTTCTTGGTATTGTAAAGCACCAATTATTGCTATTACAGGAACAAATGGTAAAACGACTACAACAACTTTAGTAGGAGAAATTATGAAACGTTATAATCCAGCTACTTATGTTGTAGGGAACATAGGAAGAGCCTTTAGTGAAGAAGTATTAAATATACCAGAAAAGGGTATAGTGGTGGCAGAAGTAAGTAGTTTTCAGTTAGAAACGGCAGATACTTTCCATCCATTTATTAGTGCCTTACTGAATATTACACCAGACCATTTAAACAGACATCATACAATGGAAAATTACTGTGCTTGCAAATATAATATTTTTAAGAATCAACCAAGTGAGGGCTATAGTTTACTCAACATGAAAGATCACTATTATAATGAAGCAAAGGCACAAGTTAAAGCGAAATGTATGAGCTTTTCAGTAGAACAAATACCTGATTGCGGTGCCTATGTACAAGCTGGTGTTCTATATGAAAATATACATGGACCAGCTCATGCGATTTGTAAGGTTGAAGAACTGCACATTAAAGGAACACATAATGTTGAAAATGCATTAGCAGCTCTTGCTATGGCAGTAGCCTTTGGGGTACCAAGGGAAATGATTAAAGAAGTACTCACCTCATTTAAGGGGGTAGAACATCGTACAGAATATGTGGTAACCAAAAGAGGGGTAGACTTCTTCAATGACTCAAAGGCAACAAATACAGATGCAGCTATTGCAGGTTTAGTTGGGCTTAGTAGTTTAGGAAAGCCTATTCGTTTAATTGCTGGAGGGATGGACAAACAGACAAGTTTTAAAGATTGGATTAAGTATTTTCCTGGTTTAGTAGAGAAGGTATATATTATAGGAGAAACTAAAAATCAAATCGTTAGAGAATGTCAAGAAGAAGGATATACTCAGGTAGCGACTTTTGAAACATTAGAAGAGGCGATCAAGGAAGCTTATGCCGAAAGTAAACCGAATGAATGTATCTTTTTATCTCCAGCTTGTGCAAGTTGGGATATGTTTGAAAGCTACGAAAAAAGAGGAGAGCTCTTTAAAGAAACTGTAATGCATTTGGAAGGGTGAGATCAATGGAAGTAATGAGGTCAACTAATCTTACTCAAAGAAAAAAAAGACAAGCACAAAGTACACCTGATTTTATATTAATAGCCATTATTTTAATAATTGTTGCCTTTGGGATTGTTATGGTTTATAGTGCGAGCTTTAACTTCTGTACAGGTAAGGGATGGGCACCTACTAAATTGGCAGTCAAGCAGTTGGGAGCCGGGATTATAGGTGTAGTAGCCATGTTATGGATTGGTTTTAAATTTGATTATCATATTTGTACCAATCGTAATTTGGTTAGCGTTTTTTACTGGGGAAGTACACTCTTAGCTGCCAGTGTTAAATTTATAGGTTCTGAGGCAAATGGAGCAAAACGTTGGATTCAAATAGGGGGAACACAATTTCAGCCTTCAGAGCTTGTGAAGTTAGCAGTTGTTCTCATGCTTACTTCATTTATATTACGAAACAGAAAAGAGATTAATAAACCAATTAATATTATTAAAGGGTGGCTTATTGTACTTATTCCTGCAGGTATTGTTGTTGTATTAGGTACAAATCTCAGTTCTGGGCTTGTTATTGCTGGTATAGGTGCAGTAATTATGTTTTCATGTACAGGAAAAATAAAGTATTATGTTATACTAGTGGCGATTGGTATAGGATTAATCTTTGGTGTAAGATATTTAGCAGCTGTAACACCTAAAGGAGAAGATCCTAATATTCCTGTTATTAATAAGATTTTATCTGGCTATCGTCTGGATAGGATTAGAGTATGGGAAGATCCTTGGACCGATCCTACTGCAGATGGTTATCAGCCTATACAAGCATTGCTAGCAGTAGGTTCGGGAGGATTGTTTGGTGTAGGACTGGGTTCTGGAGTGCAAAAATTAGGTTTTCTACCTGAACCTTATAATGATATCATTTTTGCTGTAATTTGTGAGGAATTAGGGCTTATTGGTGCTTTATTACTCATGATGGGGTATGCCATTATTGTCATAAGAGGAATGACCATTGCATTAAGAGCACCTGATTTTTCAGGATCAATTATGGCTATAGGTATTACAAGTATGATAGGTATTCAAGCTATCATTAATGTGGCAGTTAATACCAATACTTTACCAACTACTGGGATGCAACTGCCACTTGTAAGTTATGGAGGAACAGCTTTAGTTGTACTTTTAGGAACGCTGGGGCTACTTATAAATATTTCAAAAAGTGCAGATATTCAAAAGCTACAAAAGTAATAAGTCACATATTTCTAACAGCTGGAATAATATGGTTTTATAGAAGCTTACCTATTTCAGGAGGTGCTCTTAATGAGTAAGTATGTTATTCATGGAGGTAAGCGTCTAGAAGGTGAACTGTATATAGATGGAAGCAAAAATGCAGTTCTTCCTATTATTGCAGCAACTTTACTAAGTGGGAATATAACTTATCTTCAACATTGTCCTAGAATATTAGATGTTGAAATAATGATAGAAATATTAAAACAATTAGGTTGTAAAATAGAATGGGAACAAGATACCTTAATGATTAACACAGTCACTTTGCAAAATTGTGAAATCAGCGAGGAACTTGTAAAAAAAATGCGTTCCTCTATTATTTTGCTAGGCGCCTTAATAGGAAGATGTGGGAATGCTCATATCAGTCAACCAGGTGGTTGTCAATTAGGCGCTAGACCTATTGATTTGCATCTTAGTGCATTAAAGCAAATGGGAGTTCATATTCAAGAACAGCAGGATACGATTATTTGTAAAAGTTCAAACCTTCATGGCGCTGAAATTTATCTTGCTTTACCAAGTGTAGGTGCAACAGAAAATATTATGTTAGCAGCAGTACTTGCACAAGGTAATACAACAATATATAATGCTGCTCGAGAACCAGAAATTGTTGATTTACAAGATTTTCTGGTGGCTTGTGGAGCCAATATTACCGGAGCAGGTACAGACGTAATTATAATTAAAGGAGTGACCCAATTAAAAGGCATTCGTTATAGGGTTATTCCAGATCGTATTATAGCAGGTACGTATTTAGTAGCTGCAGCAATTACAAGAGGAAGGGTCACTTTAAAAGATGTACGTGTAGAACAGTTAAAACCTATTATTGAAAAGCTAGAAGAAACAGGTTGCCAAATTCAAACCCATCATCATGAAGTAACTTTAACGGCACCTACCCATTTAAATGGGATAGAAATAGTAACGGAGCCTTATCCAGGCTATCCAACAGATATGCAATCACAAATGATGGCGCTTTTATGTACATGTGATTCATCCAGTCGGATTAAAGAAAATTTATTTGAAGCACGTTTTAAGCCAGCCTATGAACTGATGAAGATGGGGGCTGACATTCGAGTCGTTGATAATGAAGCTTATATTACCCCAAGTGCACCTTTAAGAGGGGCGAGCGTATATGCAACAGATTTACGAGGAGGTGCAGCCCTTGTTTTGGCGGGCTTAGCGGCTCAAGGCTATACCACTGTGATGCATACGCAGTATATTAAAAGAGGATACCGAGATATGGTAATGGACTTAAGTAGATTAGGGGCACAGATACAAGAGAAGGAGTAGTTACAGTTGAAAAGAAAACAACAAAAGAAAAAAACAAAACTGTATATAGGCATCATAGTAGGGATTGTATTACTCCTTTTATTTATGATGCCTGTTTTTTATGTTAATAAAATTGAGATAAAGAATAATCATTATTATACACAAGAGGATATTATAGAAACGATAGGGATTCAAAATAATCATTTCTTTGATCTATCTTTTAAAAAAGCAAAATCAAAATTACTGGAGCTTCCATACATACAAGATGTCAAAATAAGTTATCGCTTTCCTGGAAAGTTAGAAATTAATATTGTGGAAAAGTCACCATATGCATATGTTAATTTTTCAGGAAATTATATTTGCTTAAATAAAAATGCACAGGTGATAGAACAAAGTGCCAAGAAGTACCATGAGCTTCCAGTTATTAGTGGATTAAAATTCGAAAGCTTTAAAATTGGAGAAGTACTTCCTATTCAAAATGAAGAACAATGGTTGTGTGCTACCGATGTTCTTCGCTATTTAGAAAAGCATAAGTTTATTGATAAAGTGAGTAAAATTGATGTCTATAACCTGGAAGAAATTCACTTGTATGTTGATAAGTTAGATGTTATAATGGGTGATATAGGTGATTTTGACAAAAAAATCGAGGTACTTATCAAAATTCATGAAGAGTATAATATGGGTGTTTTGGATTTTAGGTCTTATGCTAAACGAGGTGAAGTGTTACTAAAACCCATTACATAGGAAAAGATAAGGCTAAAAAATAAATAAATATACTTCAGATGAAGGGGGAGACTACTTTGCTCGAAATATGGGAAAATGAACTACAAGGTGCTCAAATTAAGGTTATAGGTGTAGGTGGAGGCGGTAATAACGCTGTAGATAGAATGATTGAAAAAGGACTTGAAGGTGTAGAATTCATTACTGTGAATACAGATCATCAAGCCTTAGCAAGATCTGGAGCACCAACAAAGATTCAAATTGGTGAAAAAATGACACGTGGGCTTGGTGCTGGTGCTAATCCCGAGATTGGTACAAAGTCAGCTGAAGAAAGCCGTGAAGAAATATTATCTGCTATTAAAGGTGCAGATATGTTGTTTATTACAGCTGGAATGGGTGGTGGAACAGGTACTGGTGCTGCCCCTGTTATTGCAAGCATTGCAAAGGAAGAAGGTATTTTAACAGTAGGTGTAGTCACTAAGCCATTCAGCTTTGAAGGTCGCAAGAGAATGATTAATGCTGAAAAAGGTATTGCTGAGCTTAAGCAAAATGTAGACACTTTAGTTGTGATTCCAAATGATAAGATTTTACAAGTGATTGATAAAAAAACAACAATGGTGGATGCATTTAGTAAAGCGGATGATGTATTACAGCAAGGTGTGCAAGGGATTACAGATTTAATCTCTAATCCAGGTATTATTAATCTTGACTTTGCAGATGTACGTACTATTATGAATAATAAAGGTGTTGCTCATATGGGTATTGGTCGTGCAACAGGAGAAAACCGTGCTGAGGAAGCTGTTAAATATGCAATTAGTAGTCCATTACTTGATACTAGTATTGATGGTGCACGATGTGTGCTTGTTAATATGTGTGGTGGCGAATCTTTGGGGCTCATGGAAGCTAATGTAGGTATGGGACTTATTAGAGAAGCAGTTGATCCAGATGCAGAAATTATCTTTGGTACATCTATTAATGAAAATCTTGGAGAAGAAATCATTATTACAGTTATTGCAACAGATTTTCAAAATCATGATGTAACACTTAATACTTTTAAACCTGTACAGGCAGTAAAAGAAGAATCCATGATACAGAAACAACAAGCTAATTCACAAGTAGAAGAAGCTAAATTTGCACCTATTAAAGATGTTCAGGTGGAAATTCCTCAATTCTTAAGAAGAAATCGATAAAAACCTTCAAAAAAGATACGATAATGTCGTATCTTTTTTTTATGTTCCTCTAGTATTTTTACAAAATTTGTAAGACTTATCCTTTAAAATAAGAATGTCAATGGAAAACAAAGGATGAGGTGTACATATGTATGTCATTTACATGGATGTATTATTCATGATTAATTTTGTGATGGATACCATTATATTTTGGATTGTAGGGATGCTGGTAAACCAATCTATTAAGGTATGGCGATTAATAGGAGGCGGACTATTAGCGGCTAGCCTATATTGTATATTGGTAATTGTTCCTTTTTTGCAGTATGTACCTTATCCCTTATATTCCCTTATGATTCCAATTATGCCTATTCTCTATATTTTTAAACCTATTCATTTTAAGCAGTTACTTAAGTATTATGGAATAGCCATGTTAGTAGCAGCCTTATTAGGAGGAATTACATTTAGTTTATGGTACTTTATGGGAAAGAGTACAAATAGCATTAGACAGCTTCATGCACTAACATTAGTAGGAATTGGTATAGTAGTGGGCTTGATCTTTTATTGTTCTTTTTATTATATTAGGAAACGATTGATATTGCCTAGTTTTGAATATCAATTAGAATTTGTACAGGGAGAGAAGCGTGTTCGACTAAGAGCATTACTTGATACTGGAAATTGTTTATATACACCCATCACGCACAAGCCTGTGATTGTAGTGGAGTATAATTGGGTGAAAGAACTATTGACAGAGGAAGAACAAAAAATATATGAACAATTCAAAAATGATTTAATCACCTTAGTAGAGCAAAAAAATCACAAGATGAAATACCTTATTCCGTTTAATAGTATAGGGTGTGAAACAGGAATGATTTTGGGGATTGAAGTTGATGAACTGATTATTAAAAAAATGTCTTTAACAAGGCACTTTAATAAGTGTATTATTGGTATTGCACAAATGCCCCTATTTAATGACCACAGTTATAATGCACTACTACATCCAGAATATATTTTAAGGGAGGTTGGATAATGACAAGGTATATTATTGACCTGTTAAAGAAGGTAAAAAAGAAATGTCATAGGTTATGGTATTATTTCATTTTAAGAAGAAAAGAACCTATTCATTATATAGGAGGGAGTGAGGTTTTACCACCCCCTTTATCTAGAGATGAAGAGGAGATTTTAATTCAAAAATTAATAGAATTTGCAGAACAAGAAGAGGAAATTAAAGCGATTAAAACGATTCTTATTGAACGCAATTTAAGATTGGTTGTCTATATTGCTAGGAAGTTTGAAAATACAGGGATTTATATGGAAGATCTCATCTCTATAGGCACTATTGGATTGATTAAATCTATTAATACCTTTAAACCATGTAAAAAAATTAAGTTGGCAACTTATGCTTCTAGATGCATTGAGAATGAGATATTAATGTTTTTAAGGCGAACGAATAAACTAAAAACTGAGGTGTCTATTGATGAACCATTAAATGTGGATTGGGATGGTAATGAACTATTGCTTTCGGATATTTTAGGCACAGAACCAGATATTATTTATCGTAATATAGAAGAAGAAGTAGATAAGAAATTATTGAAGCAAGCCCTTTTAAAATTAACAGATAGAGAAAGAGAAATTGTTGAATTAAGATTTGGGTTTACTCCTCAGGGAAAAGAAAAAACACAGAAAGAAGTAGCCGATTTACTAGGTATTTCTCAATCTTATATTTCAAGACTAGAAAAGAAAATTATATTAAGATTGAAAAAGGAAATTAATAGAATGAGTTAAAATAAGGTATATTTCTATGATTAATGGAGAACATATTTATTGACTTTACCTATGCTTAAATAGTATTCCTAGGAGGCAGTAGATATGGCTATAAACAAAGTAGAAATATGTGGGGTTAATACAGCTAAATTACCCATTCTTACAAATGAACAAAAAGAAAGGCTTTTTAAGTTAATCGAAGCAGGCGATAATAAGGCTAGGGAAGAATATATTAGAGGTAACTTAAGGCTAGTACTTAGTGTCATTCAACGTTTTAATAACCGTGGAGAACATGTAGATGATTTATTTCAAGTAGGTTGTATAGGACTCATTAAAGCTATTGATAATTTTGATGTGACACAAAATGTAAGATTTTCTACCTATGCAGTTCCTATGATTATAGGAGAAATTAGGCGCTATTTAAGAGATAATAATGCTATTAGAGTAAGTCGCTCTTTGAGAGATACAGCGTATAAAGCGCTTCAAATGAAGGAGCAACTCACTAGAAAAAATGCAAAAGAACCTACCATTCAAGAAATTGCAAATGAATTAGGAATTAAAAAAGAAGATATTGTCTTTGCCCTAGATGCCATTCAAGATCCTATTTCTCTTTTTGAGCCTGTTTATCATGATGAAAGTGATACTCTATATATTATGGATCAGGTAAGTGATGATAAGAGTCAAGATGATATTTGGTTAGAAAATATAGCTCTAAAAGAAGCAATGAAACGTATTAATGATCGAGAAAAACAAATTCTGATGTTGAGATTTTTTGCAGGGAAGACACAAATGGAAGTAGCAAATGAAATAGGCATTTCACAAGCACAAGTCTCTAGACTAGAAAAAACTGCCCTTAAACATATGAAGAAGTACATTTAGCAATAAGGGGAGAAAGCGATGTATACCTCATATATAGATACAAATAGAACCTATTATTAGTTTTAGGACTATAGTAAATGAAAATATGAAGCTAGAATGAATCAATACAGTAAGGGTATTTATCAGACAGGAGTATTGACTTTTAATTTAAGGGTGTGATACTCTATGTCATATACATAAAAGAGGAGAGATAACATCATGAAATGTCCATATTGTGGGTACAATACCTCTAAGGTGTTAAACTCTAGACCTGTGAGTGAGAATGATTCCATTAGGAGAAGACGACAATGTGAAAGTTGTAATAGGCGTTTTACTACATATGAAAAGATAGAATCCATTCCACTGGTTGTTATTAAACGTGATAAAAGTAGAGAAGTATTTGAACGAGATAAGTTATTTAAGGGTATTTTGCGTTCTTGTAATAAAAGAAATATTTCCATTGAACAAATTGAACAGTTAGTAGATACGATTGAAAATCAAATTTACAATGGTGAAACGAAAGAAATATCATCTGTAGAAATAGGTGAAATAACGATGCAAGCTTTAAAAAATTTGGATGAAGTTTCCTATATTCGTTTTGCATCAGTTTATAAGCAATTTGTATGTATTGATGAATTTATTACAGAGTTAGAAAATATAAAACAATTAAAAAAGTAAAGAGTTATTACATCATGTAATAGCTCTTTACCTTTTTATGACCAAAAATGTCGATCTAGCAAACGATATTGGATGGCTTCTGAAATATGAGAGACAGTAATTTTTGAAGCAGACTCTAAATCTGCAATCGTACGTGAAAGTCTTATAATTTTATCATAAGCGCGCATGCTAGCAGTCGCTTGTGTAAACCATTCATTAAGCAAAATTTCTGCTTCTGAAGTCATAGGACAAAAGTCTTTAATAAGAACAGGAGGAATCTCACTATTATATTGAAAGGGATAGGATTTATATCGATTATTTTGAATTTCATGAGCTACAGCAATTTTATCTCGCATTTCTGAGGAAGAATGAGAAAAGGTACTAACCTCATTCATACAAGGAACATGGGTTTCAAGGTGAATATCAATGCGGTCAATGAGGGGACCTGAGAGTTTAGATAAGTATTTCTTAATACTTGATAAGCTACAGCTACATTTTCTTGTATCAGGATAATAGCCACAAGGACAGGGGTTAGTAGAAGCTATAAAAAGAAAGTGGGCAGGGTAAGTAAGTGTATGTTGAGCACGGGAGAGGACAATACGTTGTTCTTCAAGTGGCTGTCGTAATAAATCCAAGGTGTGTCGATTAAATTCTAATAATTCATCCAAAAAAAGTACCCCTAAATGTGCAAGACTCATTTCGCCAGGTTTAGGATGAGCACCTCCTCCTGTTAATCCTAAGGGAGAAATAGAATGGTGAGGGGCACGAAAAGGTCTCTCTTTAATAATTTCACCTTCTGTGAGTAAGTGTGCAACACTGTAGATTTTAGTAACTTCAATACATTCTTTCTCAGAGAGGGAAGGTAAAATACTAGGGAGTCGTTTAGATAACATCGTTTTACCAGAACCAGGTGCACCAATTAAAATAGCATTATGATAACCGGCAGCAGAAAGCATAAGACCACGTTTAGCTGTATCTTGCCCTTTAACATCAATAAAATCTAGGGCATGAAAGGGGGAGGACGTAGATGGGGAATATTTATCACAACATGGAAGTGTATGCGTTCCTTGGAGATAAGTGATTACCTCTTTTAAATGACTAGCTAATTGAATAGGAAGCATAGGAACTAGATGGCCTTCTGTTTGATTGGTGGTAGGAATAATGCATTCACAGTCAGGGGGCATTTCACATAATAATGGAAGTAATCCTCTTACACCACGTAGGGTACCATCTAGGGCTAATTCACCTATAAAATATCTATTTTCTAAGGCAAAGGATGGAAATTCTCCTAAGCAACATAATAGGCCTAAGGCAATAGGTAAATCATAGAGACTTCCTTCTTTCTTTATATCTGCAGGAGCTAAATTTACAGTGATTCGGCAAATAGGAAACTTATAGCCACTGTTTTTAATAGCACTTTTTACACGTTCCTTAGCTTCTCTTACGGCGCAGTCAGGGAGGCCTACAATATCAAAACCAGGAAGACCATCATGTAAATCTATTTCTACCTCAATAGGTAAGGCTTCTATACCATTTAGTGAATAACTGTTTAATTTACAGAACATTGGGGTATCCTTTCATAAAAATAGATTTTATATAAGTGTAGACAAAAAACGAAAGATATAAACTTAATTGTTAGAAAATTTAATAATAGACAAAGTGGTGAAAATATGAGTAAAATATATAGTATATGGTTTCATGAAGTATCACTGGCTGAAGTAATTAAGAAGGAACTCCTACTCTCCTTCAAATCCTTTGAAGCTATTTATAGAGCAACAGAAGAAGAATTGATGTGCAGAGGATGGCAGAAACAGGTTATTAAGTGTATTAAACAGAAAGACCTACAAGAGGATGTACTGGAAAGAAGATTAAAGAACTATGAAGTCAATCAGGTAGAATTAGTGGATTATTTAGATGAGGCATACCCAGCCTATTTAAGAGAAATTCCAGATCCACCGATGTTACTCTATGTAAAAGGAGAAGTATCATTACTTAACACACCAGCTATCGCAATAGTTGGTTCTCGTAATTGCTCTGAATATGGCTATAGTGTTACTACCCAGTTAGGTGAAACCCTTGCAGCAGGAGGACTAACTATTATAAGTGGTATGGCTATGGGAATTGATGCTGCAGCACACTATGGTGCTCTAAAGTCTGGATATACAATTGCTGTATTAGGAAATGGCGTAAATAAGTGTTATCCGGTATGTAATGAGAGAATATATGAAAAGATTATAGAAAAAGGTTGTGTTATTTCGGAATATGATATAGATGTTGAGCCTAGGCCTTATCAATTTCCAAGAAGAAATCGTATTATTAGTGGAATGTCTATTTGTGTAGTCGTTACAGAAGCTAATATAAGGAGTGGATCTTTAATTACAGCAGGCCTAGCATTAGAATATGGAAGAGATGTATGTGCTTTACCAGGAAATGTTACTAGGAAATTGAGTTTAGGAACTAATGAACTCATAAAAAAAGGTGCTAAATGCATTACCAGTGCACAAGATATTATAGAAGAACTTCCCTTAGAAGTAAGAATAAAATACGAAAGGATAAATAAAATTAATACTAAAAAGCATTATGAACTTGCACAAGAAGAAAGTATAGTATATGCTTATGTAAGTCAGGAACCAATTTTTTTGAATGAATTAATAAATAGCACACAACTTTCCTATAATGATATTTATAAAAATTTATTACAATTAGAAATAAAAGGGTTTATAAAAAGATTACCAGGGGAAAGATATGTACGTGTTTAATGAGGAGGCAGATATGGCTGATAATTTAGTGATTGTGGAATCAGCAGCTAAGGTAAATACAATTAGCCGTTTTTTAGGGAAAAATTATAAAGTAGAAGCATCTATTGGACATGTAAGGGATTTACCAAAAAGTCAGATGGCTGTTAGTCCAGAAAATGATTATGAACCTAAATATATTACCATTAGGGGGAAAGGTGAATTATTGCAGAGATTACGCAAGGATGCGAAGAAGGCAGATTGCATTTATTTAGCAACTGACCCTGACCGAGAAGGAGAAGCTATTTCATGGCATCTCTACCATGCGTTAAAATTGCATGATAAGAAAGTATGCCGTATCACATTTAATGAAATTACAGAACAGGCAGTGAAAGAAGCTATCAAACACCCACGTTCAATTAATACAGACCTAGTAGATGCGCAACAAGCTAGACGTGTTCTAGACCGTATAGTAGGATATAGTATTAGTCCGATTTTATGGAAAAAAATTCGTAAAGGGTTAAGCGCAGGGCGTGTACAATCAGTAACACTTAGACTTATTTGTGATCGTGATAAACAGATTAGGGAATTTGTTGAAGAGGAATATTGGAGTATTACAGCCAATTTGCAACATGGTAAGGGAAAAGCATTTGAAGCTAAATTAGATACTTATAAAAATGAAAAGTGTGATATTAATAACCAAGAAGAAGCAAAGAAAATAGTAGCTGCATGTGAAAAAGGGAGTTTTAAAGTTACTAATACTAAAAAGGGTACAAGGGTAAAAAATTCAGTATTACCTTTTACGACAAGTACGCTGCAACAAGAGGCAGCTAAACATCTTGGTTTTTCTACTCAAAAAACAATGAATATTGCCCAGCAACTTTATGAAGGAATAAAAGTAGGCAAAAAAGAAGTAGGGGTTGTTACTTATATTCGTACTGACTCAGTAAGAATATCAGATAAAGCAAAAGAGGAAGCGACTGAGTATATTACTCAAAAGTTTGGAGAACAATATCTAGGAACTCAAAAGCAAGGAGAAAAAGCTAAAAAGGGGCATGTCCAAGACGCCCATGAGGCTATTCGACCTACTTATATGGAATACGAACCAAATGAAATTAAGGAATATTTATCAAGAGATCAATTTAGATTGTATCAGATGATTTGGAATCGTTTTGTAGCAAGTCAAATGGCTGCAGCTCAGTATGAGACTTATTCTATTAAAATTCAAAATGGAGACTATGAATTTAAGGCTTCTTATTCAATACAATTATTTGATGGTTTTATAAAAGTATATAATTTAGGTGAAGAAAAAACCAAGAAAGAAGCAAAATTTCAAGTGGATGAAGGGCAAGAACTGACTTGTGGGAGTATCATTCCTAATCAACATTTTACACAGGCACCAGCACATTTTTCTGAAGCAACTTTAGTCAAGACACTAGAGGAAAATGGTGTAGGAAGACCAAGTACCTATGCGCCTACTATAACGACTCTTTTAGCACGTGGTTATATTGTAAAAGAAAATAAGGTACTTTATGTAACAGAACTAGGTGAAGTTGTTAATCAAATTATGAAAGAATATTTTGATGAAATTGTAGATGTTGACTTTACTGCTAATATGGAAAGGATTCTAGATGAAATAGCATCTGGAAATGTAGAGTGGAAGGAAATTATTAAGTCATTCTATCCTCATTTTCATCAGACTGTAGAATATGCTGAATCACAAATAGAGAATATTGACTTAACAGAACATACAGATATCCCTTGTGAAAAGTGTGGCACTCATATGGTTGTGCGATATGGAAAATATGGAAAGTTTTTAGGTTGTCCAAATTTTCCAGAGTGTAATGGTACTAAGCCATGGTATGAAGAGACAGGTATTACTTGTCCAGAGTGTGGTGGTAAGATCTTAATGAAAAAAAGCAAAAAAGGTCGTAGTTATTATGGTTGTGAACATAATGGAGAAACTTGTGAGTTTATGTCATGGGATAAACCAACAGGAGATAAATGTCCTATTTGTAATGAAGCCTTGATAGAAAAAGGCAATAGTAAGAGTAAAAAGATAGTGTGTCGCAATTCAAAATGTAATTACGGTAAGCAAAATAAACATTAGTTTACAATTTGTTAAATATTTTTAGTATTAATGTTTACAATTGTATATTGAGTTTTTTGTCAAATCATGTTAAGATTTGTTTGTACAAGACAAAGTTGCAATACAACTTTGTCTTTTTAAATGATAAAGTGTATATTTAAAAATTTTTAGAACATACTAAAGTATATAAAACCTTTAGAGTATAAAAAGTACAAATAGAACTAAGGAGGACATGATATGTCTCAAGAATTATTACAAAAAATGCGAAAAGTAAATAGACTTTTACAAAGATTTGGATCAGACCGTGTTATTTTTTCTGAAATTTGTGAAGTAATTAGTGATGTAGTTAGAGCGAATGCAATGGTAGTTAGCACAAAGAGCAAAGTATTAGGTGTGAATAGTGGCATTCCTCATAACTTTGCAAATGAAGAAAATTACATTGATTATTCAGTAAATGATGAATTTTTAACTATTATGGATATTAAAGAGAATGTTGCATTAGACTCATTGTTCCCAGCTGCTGCAAATAGTGCAAATTATACTGCTTGTATCGTTCCTATTATTGCGGCGGGACAAAGACTTGGTACATTTGTACTTTATAAAGAAAAAGGTGAATCTACATTTAATACAGAAGATTTTATCTTAGCAGAATATGGTGCAACTATTGTTGCTGTAGAAATGTTAACTTCATTAAAAGATGAAAATGATGCTGAAGAACGTAGAGTTGCAGTTGTTAAATCAGCTATTGCAACATTATCATACTCAGAACTTGAAGCAATTTTCCATATCTTCGAAAAGTTAGATGGTAGCGAAGGACTTCTTATTGCAAGTAAAATTGCTGATAAAGTAGGTATTACTCGTTCAGTAATTGTTAACGCACTTCGTAAATTTGAAAGTGCAGGTGTTATTGAGTCTAGATCTTTAGGTATGAAAGGAACATACATTAAAGTTCTCAATAGTGCATTATTAGATGAACTTAATAAATTACGTAAATAACAAAAGGGACTATATAGTCCCTTTTGCTGTTTTAAGAGTAGTATTAGAATTCTTTATTTTCTTTAAGAGTGATTGATTGACGATGAATAGATTTATTGAGGTATGTTAATATAAAAATGGTGCTTATAAATAAGAGGAAAATAAGACACCATATAGGGTTAAGTGCTACTTTTGTTCCTTGTGTATACACAGAGAAAAAAGGATAGAGATTACAAGTTAGCAAAAAACTAATAATAGCTTGTAAACACTTACTTAAAAAATAAGGTTTTGTAGAGAAAGAAATATCTCCTAATATATAGAGTGTTTGAAAGTAAACACATAGACCACCAAAACCAAGGGCTGCTGCAAAGAGTGGAAGGGTATAAAGTGAAGAAGTGTGACTTAAGGCATTTACTCCATTTGAGAGTTCTAAAAAACTAGTTAAAGTTGCCTGTGAGAGTTCGGGAGAAGTTTGGTTAAGGAGAGGTAGGTGGAAGAACCATTGTAAGAGTTTGGTATCTGTAAGTAGGTGAGCTAAAACAGAGAAAAAGATAATATAGCCACCGATACAAGTCATAGTATCCATAGACTGTGCTACAGCTTCATTAAATAAAGTAGGTAAAGTTTTAGTTGAAGGCATAGTTTTTGGATGAGTAAGAAATCGAGTAGGGGATAATGAGAAAAAAGGTCTTAGTAAAAAGCTTGTAATAAGAGCAGATAAAATATGAATCAGTAATAAGAAATAACCTAATTTAGTGTTATTTAGTAGAACTGTTCCTACAGTGCCTACGATAAATAAAGGACCACAATTATTACAAAAACAAAGTGCTTGTTTTCCTTGCTCAGGTGTTAAATCCTTAGCATATACAAGTTCTTTGATAACCCGTGCTCCCATGGGATAACCTGCTAATAGGCCCATCATAAAAGCAAATAAGACACTACCTGGGAGATGCCAAAGTTTGTATGTAATAGAAGTAACTTGCTGGCCTATTATTTTAATACTATCTAGTTGGGCGAGGATGTTAATAAAAATCATAAAAGGAAGTAAGGAAGGGAGTACTTTATTAAACCAAAGTAAGAGGCCTTCTTGTGCAGCACTGATACATAAGCTTGGAAAAGCAAGAAGAATACCCATAAAAATAAATAGAATTAAAAGCTCTAAGTGTTTCTTTGTCATGATTGTACCTCCAACTAAATGATTATAGGTAGAGTATATGCTAGGCTTGGACAAAAAATAACAATTAAATAGGTGTTACCATTCTAGTAACACCTATTTAAAGCATTATAAAGCCTTGGGTAAAGTCTTGGGTATAGTGGCTAGGTTGTTTAGTTAAATAGTGGTAGAGTTTAGTGGCATTTATTTCATAATCCATAAGTTTTTGACTCAAGGCATCAAGGTTATTGTAGGACTTATTGAAATTTGTGATAATAGGACACTGAGCATTATGATGGAGCTGTTTTAGGAGTACTTGAGAATCTTTTTTGCAGCCTAGCACACGGATATAGGGTATCCAAGAAATAGCCTCCAATTCTTGAAGTATAGATGCCTCAATATTTATGAGTATTCTTAGAAGTGCACGTCTTACAGTAGCTGATGTATACGTTTTTGAAGTACAATGAGCAACTAAATGTGAAAAACTTTGAGTGCCAGAAAAGTTTTTTAAGAAAGTATTGATAAGGTCACTAGGAATATCCCATAAAGAATATAAATCTTCTCTCTTGGAGAACATAAACTTGTAGTGTAAAAAAGGGATAAGTAAATTCATATCAGGTATTTGTGTGAGACCAGCAGACAGTAAGTCATAAGTACTATGAGGCATGCACCTACTAAGGTCAGAACTATAACCCTGTACCAAATGCGTACGTATAGCAGTTGCAGAGGCAATGTCAGTATAGAGTGTTTGATCATGATATCCTGCTGTTAAGCGTTTAATGGTAAAGGGTGTTATAGAGGCATCAAAACGTTGAATAGCTTTAATGTATTCAATACCCAATATATTATTAGGGCTTCTGATAAGATCTAATAGGGTATCATAGATTTTAGAATCTAGTTTGAGAGTTTTTAAGTCTTCTAATAAAGCTTGTTCACGTGATCTTGGGAAGCTATAGCCTTTTTTTAAATAATAGCGTAACGTCGTATTATAAATTAAGGAAGGTGTCTCAAGGCGTTGAGCAATAAGCTCCAGTAAGGTCACATCACCACATTCGCTCCCAAAAGAAAGGGTATGGATAAAACCTGTTTGCTGAAATAGTGAGATTGCACCTTGTGCAAAGCGTTCAGCACTAGCTGTAGCATAGGGAATGGGAAGTTCCAAAACAAGATCTACACCAGCTTTTAATGCCATTTGTGTACGTGTAAATTTATCTACAATAGCAGCTTCTCCTCGTTGTGTAAAATGACCACTCATAACTACAACAATATAATCACATTGTGTCTGTTTTTTTGTTGTGACAATCTGATGGAGATGACCATTATGAAAAGGATTGTATTCTGCAATAATACCAACAATATGCATGGAAGCCTCCTAAAAAAGAAATTTATCAATTACTGATTTTATACTAAAAATCATAATAGATAAAGGCGAAAAAACAAATAAAATTTTATTTCTCTCTTGTATACACAAGATACATTGCATATAATAGAAGTCGAGGGTAATTGAAGTAAAAACTGAAAGGGGTTATTTAAATGTCTTTTATTGAAAATATTAAAGCAAGAGCAAAAAGCAATAAAAAAACAATTGTTCTCCCAGAGACATCTGACATAAGAACATTAAAAGCTGCTCACCAAGTTTTGGCTGAAGAAATTGCTGATGTTATTCTAATTGGTAATGAAGCAGAAATTAGTGTTAAGGCAGAAGGACTTAATTTAGAGGGTGCAACAATCGTTAATCCAGAAACATTTGAGCAAATGGATACTTATGTTGCAGAACTTGTAAAACTACGTGAGAAAAAAGGAATGACTGCTGAAAAAGCAAGTCAATTACTTCATAGAGACCCGCTATTCTTAGGGGTGATGATGGTAAAACAAGGGATGGCAGATGGTATGGTGGCAGGTGCTATTAATGCAACAGCAGATGTACTTAGGCCTTCACTTCAAATTTTAAAAACCGCGCCAAATACAAAACTTGTTTCAGCTTTCTTTGTAATGGTAGTGCCAAACTGTGAATATGGTGCAAATGGTACATTTATTTTCTCTGATGCGGGACTTAATCAAAATCCAAGTTCAGAAGAACTTGCAGCTATTGCACAAAGTTCAGCTAAAAGTTTTGCGCAATTAGTAGGCGAAGAACCTGTAGTAGGGATGCTTTCTCATTCAACATATGGCAGTGCAAAACACGCTGATGTAGATAAAGTAGTTGAAGCAACTCGTATTGCAAAAGAAGAATCACCTGAGCTTAAGATAGATGGTGAATTACAATTAGATGCGGCAATCGTACCATCTGTAGGTAGTGCAAAAGCGCCAAATAGTGATGTAGCAGGAAAAGCAAATGTTCTTGTTTTCCCAGACTTAGATGCAGGGAATATTGGTTACAAACTTGTACAAAGACTTGCAAAAGCAGAGGCTTATGGTCCAATTACGCAAGGTATTGCTAAACCAGTTAATGACTTATCAAGAGGTTGTAGTGCAGAAGATATCGTAGGTGTGGTAGCTATTACAGCTGTACAAGCCCAAAATAATTAAAAGACAATTATATAATCTTAAGGAGTGTAAAAAATGAACGTATTAGTAGTAAACTGTGGTAGTTCTTCATTAAAATATCAATTATTAAACATGGAGAATGAATCTATTATCGCAAAAGGTATTTGTGAAAGAATTGGTATTGATGGTTCTTTTATTAAGCATACAACTGAAGGACAAGATTCAGTAAAAGTTATGGTGGATTTTCCAAACCATAAAGTAGCTTTAGCTAAAATGCTTTCTATGCTTACAGAAGGTGAAACAGCTTGTGTTAAACCAGAAGAAATCAATGCAGTAGGTCACCGTGTTGTACATGGTGGAGAAAAATTCAATCAATCTGTGATTATTACAGATGAAGTAGAAAAAGCAATTGAAGAATGTAGTGCACTTGCACCACTTCATAATCCAGCTAACTTATTAGGAATTGATGCTTGTCGTGAACTTATGCCAAATGTACCTATGGTAGCAGTATTTGATACAGCTTTCCACCAAACAATGCCAAAACATACTTACATGTATGCTATTCCACAAGAATACTACAACAAATATGGTATTCGTAAATATGGTTTCCATGGTACATCTCATAAATATGTATCTCAAAAAGCAGCTGAAATGCTTGGAAAGCCACTTGAAGAAACAAAAATTATTGTTTGTCACTTAGGAAACGGGGCAAGTGTATGTGCTGTTGATGGTGGAAAATCAGTAGAAACATCTATGGGATTCACACCACTTGCAGGTCTTATCATGGGAACACGTTCAGGAGATATCGACCCAGCAATTGTTACTTTCCTAATGAAAAATGAAGGTTTATCAGCAGAAGAAATGGACAGTATTTTAAATAAAAAATCTGGTGTAGATGCATTATCAGGATTATCAAGTGACTTCCGTGAAATTGAAGATGGTGTTGTTGCAGGTGATCCAGCTTGTAGATTTACAATGGATGCATATCAACACAGAGTAGTATCTTATATTGGTGCTTATGCAGCAATTATGAATGGCTGTGATGCAATTTGTTTCGCAGGTGGTCTTGGAGAAAATAATGCAATTATGCGTGAAGAGATTGCAAATATGCTTACATGGTTAGGCGTAGAGATCGATGTTGATAAAAATAAATGCCGTGGGGTTCAAAGAGATTTAACAAAAGAAACATCAAAGGTTAAAATGCTTTTAATTCCTACAAATGAAGAACTTATGATTGCTAGAGACACTGTAACATTAGTTGCAAAATAAGTCATTGACAAATATAAGTCAAGTAGGTATAATTACAGAAGTGTTACTTAATGGA